>NZ_NEKA01000022.1:0-72139 GCF_002113205.1 Pseudomonas sp. B16(2017) | reverse complement strand
CTACCCCGGCCGTTTCACCACGCGCGAGCGCGGCAAGTTCCTCTCGACCCGCGCGCTGGAACGCCATCGCAGCGACTACAAACTCGCCGAAGGCAAAGGTGACGAACCGACCCTGACCAGCGGCCACTTCATGACCCTGGCCGAACACCCGCGCGCCGAGTGGAACGATTTGTGGCTGTTGCTGGAAGTCTTTCACGAAGGCAAGCAGCCGCAAGTACTGGGCGAAAACGTCACCAGCGACGTCACCGACAACAAGACCGATTTCCACCAGGGCTACCGCAACTCATTCGTGGCCACCCCGTGGGACGCCCACTACCGCCCTGCCCTCGAACACCCGAAACCGAAAGTCCTCGGCAGCCAGACCGCCATCGTCACCGGCCCCGCTGGCGAAGAGATTCACTGCGACCAGTACGGCCGCGTGAAAGTGCAATTCCACTGGGACCGCGACGGCCAGGCCGACGACAAGACCACCTGCTGGCTGCGCGTCGCCAGCGGCTGGGCCGGCGCAGCGTACGGCGGCATCGCCATCCCACGCATCGGCATGGAAGTGCTGGTGACCTTCCTCGAAGGCGACCCCGACCAACCATTGGTGACCGGCTGCCTGTACCACAAGGAAAACGTCGTCCCCTACGACCTGCCGGCGAACAAGACCCGCAGCACCTTCAAGACCCTGAGCTCACCGGGCGGCAAGGGCTATAACGAATTCCGCATCGAAGACAAGAAAGGCGTTGAGCAGATCTACATCCACGCCCAGCGCGACTGGGACGAAAACATCGAGCACGACCAGAAGATCCGCGTCGGCAATGAACGGCATGACATCGTTGAAGCCAATGTTTTAAGTGAATTCAAGGTCGAGGAACACCGCATCACTCACCTGGACCGCAAGAGTGAAATGCGCGCCAACGATCACCTGACTGTCGGCGTGACCCAGCATGTGAAGGTCGGCACCGGGCAGTTCGTGGAGGCGGGCACGGAAATTCACTACCACGCCGGCGACAAGGTCGTGATCGAGGGCGGCATGGAACTGACGGCGAAGGCTGGCGGCAGTTTCGTCAAGGTCGACGCGGGTGGTGTGACCATCAGTGGTGCCGAGGTAAAGGCCAATACCGGCGGTGCGCCGGGTGTGGGTTCCGGAATTGCAATTCTGCCGCCCGTCATTCCCTGGATAGCCGACAGCGATAAAGCCGGACAACGGCTGACCGCCGCTACTGCTGCCACTGCCCCCCGTATTTCTGCTGTCGAACTCAAAAAGGCCCGCATACAGCGCCAGGATCGCCAAGCCAGATCTCTGAAACAGGCGGCCGAAGACGGAAAGCCATTCTGTGAGATCTGTTCGAAATGAGTGCCCCGCATGAATCAGACCTGAGCCTGGTCACATGGCTTGTTCGGGAGCTGTGGAGCGCAGGGAAAGGTCCGCAGGCACCGCAGGTATATGCATTGCTGGACGGAGCTCGCGATGACCGAATCGAACCCATGATCCGTTTGAGCAATTCCGATTTTACCTGCCTGTATGCAGGCAGTCTCACTCCGGCGCTGTCTGCCGTTGCCCCCTATCTGGTGCATCTTGATCCTGATCAAGCGTTCACCGGTTCACTGCTTGATGTGGGATGGGGAGCAAGCTGGGGGTATTTTGTCATTGCACCACCCGATGTTTCCCTCCGCCAGTTACGCCGTCACTTTCGCACCTTACTCAAAGTAGTGGACTTCGAAGGCAATGAGCTCGCCTTTCGCTTTTACGACCCGCGAGTGCTGCGCACCTACTTGCCGACCTGCATGCCGGAAGAACGTAAAGCCCTCTTCGGGCCTTCTCTGCTTTTCATCGCAGAATCAACAACGCAGGACTCACTGGATGCCTACTCTGCCGCCCCCTCTATCGAATACACACGGCAGTTGAAGCCTAACAGCCTTAAGTAAACGGCAGGTTTAGTAAAAACATTGAAACCACCGAGCAGTACAGATCATTGATCTTTGCCCCGGCACCAAGTAAAAAACCTCTTTCCTTTCCACCTCTGCAAGGTGCACCGGATGCTCGAACTCACCACGCAACGCCTGGACCTGCGCACGATGGTCGAATCCGACTGGCCGCTGTTCCTCAGGCTGCATTCCGAGCCACAGACCATGCAGTACGTGTTCGGTGAAATCGCCGAAGAACAGGTGCGCAAAGGCTTCGAGCATCGGCTTCCGGCTTGGGGGCCGCAGTCGGATCACTGGTTGTGTCTGGTGGTGACCGACAGGGCCAGCGGGCAGGAGCTGGGAGTGACCGGTTTTCGCATCCTGTCGCCGGGGCATGCCGAGGTGGGTTGCCTGCTGTTACCCGAGCATCAGGGCAAAGGCTTTGGCACCGAGTCGCGGCAGGCGATCATCGACTATGCCGCCGCCATCGGCCTGGACTCATTGGAGTCGACCGTGACCGACGGTAATATCGCGTCCTGCAAGGTGTTGGAGAAATGCGGTTTTGTATTCGAACGCCGCGTGCCGCAGGCCTATCAGATTGGAGATCGGTGGTTTGACGACCTGATCTACCGCTATCAAATCAGTTGACCCCGTTTTATCAGCGACCGCCAAGGAGGCCCTCGTCGTGAATCCTTATCAATGCCTGCCACCCCGCGCTTTCTGGCGCACCGCCGTGGCTGACAAGCCCGCGCTGAACATCGATCAACTGTGGACGCCACAATTCGAGATCGGCACCAAGGACGCCATCGTCACCGCTGGCTCGTGTTTCGCCCAGCACATCGGCCGGGCGCTGGGCGAACGCGGCATGAACTGGCTGGACGCGGAACCGGCCCCGGCCGAACTGCCCGCAGCCGACTGGAAGGCCCACAACTATGGGGTGTTCTCGTTCCGCACCGGCAATCTGTACACCCCGGCGATGCTGTGCCAATGGCTCGAATGGGCCTTGGGCGTGAGCCTGCCCCCCGACGAAACCTGGGCACATGACGGGCGATGGTTCGACCCATTCCGCCCCGCCGTGGAACCCGACGGTTTTGCCAGCGAGGACGCGCTGTTCGCCTCGCGTGAAGCCACCCTCGACGCCATCCGCAGCGCCCTGCGCCGAGCCAAAGTGTTCGTGTTCACCCTCGGCCTGACCGAAGCCTGGCAAAACCGCCAGACCGGTCTGGTGTATCCCGTGTGCCCCGGCACCGTGCGCGGCACTTTCGATCCGCAGCTGCACCGTTTCTGCAATTTCGGCTTCATGGACACCTATGGCGACATGGTGCGGGCGCTGGAATTGATGCGTTCGATCAACCCGCAGCTGCGCCTGCTGCTCACCGTGTCACCAGTGCCCCTGACGGCGACGGCCACGGGCGAACATGTGCTGAGCGCCACCACCTATTCCAAATCGGTCCTGCGCGCCGTCGCCGGGCAGCTGTGCGAAGACCTGCACGACGTCGACTATTTCCCCTCTTACGAAATCATCACCGGCACACCGTTCAAGGGCGCGTTCTACCAACCCAACCAGCGCGAGGTCACGCCCGAAGGCGTGGCGTTCGTCATGCAGCAGTTTTTCGCCGGGCTCGACGCCGTTCAACCGCTGCAAACGCCGGCCAGCATTCCCTCCACCTGCGTGTCCAGCGAGGAGCTTGTCTGTGAAGACGCCGTGCTCGATTACTACGCCTAGGTTTCTGCTGCTGGGCGACTCCCATGCCGGGGTCATCGGCAAGGCCGCGCAGGCCCGTGAGTTGCCGTTCAGCGGCGGCCCGCTGGGCACCGGCCGGGATTTCGCGGTGGATTTTTTCAGCCTGACCCGCCATGACGTGCTGTTTCGCGAGGCCGAGATGGAACGTCTGTATCGCCAGGCCCTGGCGCCTTTTGAAGTGCCGCAACTGGCGAAGGTCGGGGTGCCGCTGGTGAGTACCATTGGCCTGAGCCTGCACTACCTCGCCACCGCGCCGAACTGGACCTGCTACCAGACACCGGACGGCGAATTCGACGAAGGTTTTCTCGCCGGGCCCCTGTTCGAATCCATCGTCGACACCTTGTCCAAACCTGCGCTGGCGTTCTATGAACAGGCCCGGGCGATGAACCTCAAGGTGTTCGCCGTGCTGCCGCCGCAACGGGTGCCAGAGCTGTCCGATCCGCGGGTGTTCATGGCCGCGCAGGCGCTGCTGATCGAGCGCCTGCAGGGGCTCGGCATCGAGCTGATCGATGTGCGCGCGGCAGCGAATGATGAGCTGGGTTTTCAGCTTCCGGCGTACTGCGAAGTGGATGACCCGCTGCACGGGAATCTGGCGTTTGGCGAGTTGATCGTCGAGCAGTTGCTCAAACAAGGTCTGTAAATGAGCGGTGGGAACGGCGCCCGCTCCCACCGTTTTTTTAGACTCAAGCCTTGGGCTGCGTCCCCAGAATCGTCACCCGCTCGCCATACCGCGAGTGCGGGAAATAATCCCAGACCGCATGGTGCTGGGTGCAGCGGTTATCCCAGAACACCAGGCTGTTCGGCGCCCAACGCACGCGACAGCTGAGGACCGGCTCCCGCGCCACCAGATCGAACAGCATGTTCAACAGCACCTGACTTTCACCGCCGGACAACTGGACGATGTGCGACGTGAACCCGGAATTGACGAACAGTGTTTTACGCCCGGTTTCCGGGTGGCGAACCACCACCGGGTGCTCGGTTTTCGGCAGATTGGCCGGCGCCTCATAGCCCTTCCACGGAATCGCGCCGTCGTGGATCGCCGTCAGTTCGCCAAGAAACTGCTGCATCGTCGGCGACAGCATTTCCAGCGCCAGGTGCATGTTGGCGAACAGCGTATCGCCGCCCGTGCCGATGGCCGGGGTTTCCTTGACGTACAGCATCGAGCCCATGGAAGGCGCCAGATCGGCGGTACCGTCGGTGTGCCAGGTTTCGCCGGCCACGTAGCGCGATTGCGCATTGGCGCGGATCACCACCAGCTCCGGGTCATCGCCGTCGATGTCTTCCACCGGCAGCGCCCGCAGCTCACCGAACAGCCGGCCAAACGCCTTGTGTTCGTCCACCGTCAGGTGCTGATCGCGGAACACCACCACGTGGTTCTCCAGAAAGGCCCGGCGGATTTCCGCGAGCTGCTCGTCGCTCAGCGGCTGCGAAAGATCGACGCCGCCGATCTCGGCGCCGATGATCGGCGTGATCCGCTCGACCGTGATGTGTTGATACGGCGCACGCCGTTCGGCGGCGATGCGCTCGATTGCCTTGAGTGCCAACTGATCCATGTTCCCTCACCTTTTTTATTGGAACGACACCGATGACTGTTCGCGTAGCGAACGCGGGCGCATGTCGATCCAGTGTTCGTTGATGTAATCCAGGCAGACCTGACGCTCGCCACGCATCCCCGCCTCGCTCCAGCCGCTGGCCATCGGCTTGCCCGCCGGCCACAGGGAATACTGGCCCTGAGTGTTGATCACCACATCGAATAGCAGTTGTGCGTCATTCATGTCGTTCTCCTGTTGAACGTGATTGCAGCGTGGCCAGGCTTCGCTCGAGCCCGGCGGCGAGATGGTTGAGTGCGGCCTGCCGCTGTTCGTCGCTCGAAGCGCAGGCCCCGACGTAAACCCGCACCGACGCCCCGCAGACCTGAGCGCAGGTGTCTGCATCGTCGGCCGCGAAAGCCCGGGCCGACACCTCGGCATTGGCGCTGGCATGAGCCTGGGCAAACGCGGTGGCGGCGGCCTCGGTATTGAGTTGCGCGTAGTACTCGGCGAACGCCTCGGCATCGCCGAAATGCTCGGCAATCATGGCGCGGTTGGCCGGTGCGAGGCCGTAGGTCAGCGCACTGGCGTGGGCCTTGGCGTACGCCGCGTCGTAGGCGTAGGCCTTGCGATACAGCGCCAGCAATACCGGTTTGAGCGCGGCCCGCCATTCGCCCTGACGCCCGAGCACGCCGAGTGCCGCCCGCTGATGCAGGCTTTGCAACGCGAGCAGCGCCTGTCGATGTTCCGGCAAGGCTTCGCCGAGCATCGGCAGGACCACGTCGGCCTGCCAGCGATGAAACAGCTGAAACGGCACATGACCCTGCAGTTGCCTCAAGCGCAAGGCCGCGTTCGGCTCGGCTTCGCACAATACCTTGGTCAAGGCCAGCCACCATCGCGGCATCGAGATCGGTTCATTCATGGCGCCGGCTCATCCGTACCGATGACTTCGGCCAGCAACCGCGCCCAACGGCCCGCCACGATGCCGTAGTGGTCGGTGTCCAGGGTTTGCCAGCTGCGCAACTGCGGCAGCAAGGCCTGCCAGTTGCGTTGCAGGTCATCCGGATTCCAGGCATTGCCCAGCCCGTAAGGATTGGCGTGCCCGGCGATGAACAACCGCACCGCTGTGGTCGCCAGCTCTGGCGGTCGGAAGACGACCATGCTGGCCATGTTATTGCGGCAGCACACGGTCAGCCGTTGCAGATACGCCTGACGTTCTTCGGCCATGCCCTGCCCTTCGACCTCCGGCCAGCGCTGGGCGAACTCGCGCTGGAACACCTGCTCGATGGTCTGCTCGTCGATGCCGGCCAGTTGCGCACCGGCATCCGGCGCGGGCGGGTCGATCAGGTACAACAACGGTTGCCTGAACCCGTCAGCCTGGGCCTGATGACACAAGGCCTGCGCCACCCACGCACCGAACGACCAGCCTCCCAGACGCCAAGTGCAGCCGTGCGGAAGATGTTCCTTGATCGCCTCCAGATACCAGCGTGCACGCTCGTCCACGCTGATGTTCGGCAACTGCGGCAGGCGCAGCGCCGGGTCGGCGATCACGCACACGCCCAGCTCCGCCGGCAGCCCCGAGACCAGTTCCCGATAGGCCTGAACATCGCCGCCCACCGGGTGGATCAGGTACAGCCAGTCGCGCCCGGCTCCGGCATGCCATTGATCGATCCGCACCGCGTCGTGCCAGCCGTACGGTGCAGCAGGGGGCGCCTCTTCAACCGTGGCGGTCGAGACCAGCCCCAGCACCTCGTTCAGGCTGACCTTGTGGCTGAATTGCGACAGCTGGAATACCTCACCGGTGGCCGCTTGCAGTTCGTCGATCAGGTCGAGCAGCGTCAGCGAGTCCGCGCCCAGGTCGTACAGCGAATCGTCATCTTCCAGCTCGGCCACACCGAGCCACTTGCACAGGCACTCACGCAGGCGCGCCGACAGATCCACGCCCTTCGGCGCCTCGACCGCTGCGGCCACGGCACCATGGCGAACCGGATAAAACCGCCGCGCCGTGTCGATGCCGGTGGTGGAGATCAGCAGCTGCGGCAACTGCGTCGCCATCGCCAGATCGAACACCCGACAGCCCTCTTCCGCCGACAGGCCAACCGCCAGATGCTCCAGATGCGCGGCGTCTCCACCGTTGCTAGTGGTGGCCATGCCGATGTCGCGCCAGATGTCCCAGTTGATCCCCAGTCGCAAGCAAGTGTCGGCGGGGTTCGGGCGATAGTGGGTGAAGCCGTCGAGCACTCCGCTGGCCGCCGCGTAGTCCAGATGCCCCGCGCCGCCGAACAGTGCCGACATTGACGAGCAATACAGGACAAAACCCGGTGTCAGGTGTTCGATCAACGCCTCGACCGCCAGCATGCCGCGAGTCTTGGCGGCCATGGTCTCGGCCATTTGCCGAGGATCACGGTGGCGAATCAGACTGCCTGCACCGACGCCCGCCGCATGAATCACCCCGCTCAGGCGACCATAACGAACGGCCAGTTGGTCGAGTACCTGCGGCCAGCGCGGCAGGTCGGCGATGTCCGCTTTGATGCAGTCGATCCGCGAAGCGTAAGCCGCCAGAGACGCCGGCAGTTGCCCCTGACGCGAGAGCAGCACCACACGGCGCGCGGGTGCCTGTAGCAGGTGTTCGCACAGGGTTCGGCCGATGCCGCCGCTGCCGCCCAGCACGAGGAATGTTCCATCTTCCGGTAAAAGAGACGTCGTTGCCGGGCCGTTCAAAGGCTGAGGCAGCAAGCGCGGCTGCCACAGGTAACCGTCGCGCACTGCCATTCGCCGAGGCAATGAAACCGGATCGGCAAGCAACGCTGCCAACCCGCCGGCCTGCGCTTCGATTCGCGACGACGGCAAATCCAGCCAGTGGCAACGCACCGGGTATTCCTGCGGCACCACTTCAGTGATGCCGGCCAGCGCTGCCAGTTCGGGCCGTCGCACCTCGCCGTCCACCGGGCATGCCTGCCATGACATCAACCACAACCGCAGCCGTGTCGTGCGCGGGGTTTGCCCCCAGGCCTGCATCAGCGCACTGACCGTGTCCAGGCAAGCCCACTGCGCCAGATCCAGCGATTGCTCGTTGACCGCGCCCGACACCGCCAGCGGCAAGGCATGCAGCCAGTCGAGTTCGCCGAGTTCAGGTTCTGCGACCTCGGCGAGCAAGCGGTTCAGGGCTTCGATGTCCAGCGGATCAAGTTCGAAACGGTCCGCGCTCAGGCGCTTGAAGCCATTGCCGGTGCGCACTTGAATCACGCGTCGATAGACAGTGTTCAGGCTCGCCAGCAAGGTCGATTCGGGCGCGTCATGGCTGCACAGAATCAGCACCTCACGGGATTCCGCCGTCGCTGTCGCGCTCAGGCGCCGGGTGCGCACCCACTGGCGCTGGTGGAACCAGTCCGCCAGCGGTTGCCGCTCAAGGGCTGGCGCAGCAGGTTGGTTAGCCACGGGAGTCTGGAAACGATACGGCTGAAGATCGAACGATGACGGCGGCAAATCCCAGGGCGGCGGTGCCGAGCGCTGCGGCCACTGGATATTCGCGCCTTCGTACCAGGCGTCCAGCAGCGCCTGCGGCGATTGATCACGGGCGATCACCTGCGCGCTTGAGACCGTGATTTCCTTGATCGCTGTCGGCTGCGATGGAATGTCATCACCCGACCGGCAGACCATCGCGAAGCGCCAGCGCAGCTGCCGACGACCTGACTGCAAGTGCCGCAGCAATGCAGTCTGCTGTTCCGGGTTCGCGTGCAGGTATTCGCGAATCGCCGCGATATCGCGCAGCAACTCCGCCCGGCTATGGGCCGAGATCATCAGCAGCGGCAATGTTTCCTCGACCGTTTCCTGCGCCGTGGGCGCAGCGCCGACGATGACATGCGCATTGGTCCCGCCAATCCCGAAACTGCTGACACCGGCCAGTCGCCGCCGCCCTTGCGGCCATGGCCGGGACGTGGTCGGCACATAGAACGGCGAATGCTGCAGATCGATCTGCGGGTTGATCCGGCCAAAACCAAGGTTCGGCGGCAGCACGCCATGGAACACCGCGAGGCTGGCGCGAATCAGCCCGACTACCCCCGCCGCCGCGCCCAGATGACCGATCTGGCTTTTTACCGAAGCCAGCGCGCATTGGCCGGCCGGCGCATCGCCGAAAGCCTTGGTCAACGCCGCGACTTCGATCGGATCGCCCAGCAAGGTGCCGGTGCCGTGGGCCTCGATGTAGCCAATGTCGGCACCGGTCAATCCGGCCCGGTTCAAGGCATCGCGGATGACCGCGCTCTGCCCCGCCACCGACGGCGCGGTGTAACTCATCTTGGCCCGGCCATCGTTGTTCAACGCCGAGCCTTCGAGCAGCGCATAGATCCGGTCACCATCGGCCCACGCCCTGGCCAGCGGTTTGAGCACCACCACGCCGTAACCACTGGCGCCAAGGGTGCCGCTGGCGTCGTTGCTGAACGGACGGCACAGACCGTCGGCGGAAAAGATGTGCTGCGAGCGATGCCGGTAGCCCTCGGTCAGGGTCGGGTCGATCAGCACCCCGGCCGCGAGCATCACGTCGCTGTCGCCCTGCCGCAGCATCGAACTGGCCAGGTGCACGGCGATCAGCGAACTGCCGCAAGCGGCCTGCACGCTCAGGGCCGGACCGTTGAGGTCCAGGTGATACGCGGCTTTGGTCGCCAGAAAATCCTTGTCGTGATGCAGCGCCAGTTGAAAACCGTCCGGCAGATCGTCGTCGGCGGTTTCGCGCAGCATTTGCTGGAAGTACGTGGTTTCGCCGCAACTGGCGATCAGGCCGATGCGCGGACCGTCCGCCGACGGAACGATGGCCGCGTGTTGCAGGGCCTGTACGCAGGCCATCAGCAGATGCCGCTGTTGCGGGTCCATCAGGCGCGCTTCCTGGCGGCTGATGCCGAAGTACTCGGGATCGAAATCGAGCAGGCCCGCCAGTTGGCTGCGGGCACCGACCAGGCCTTCTTCGGCAGCAAAGTGCTCGATGCCCAGCTCATTGCCTTGCACCATGGCCCAGAACTCGGACAGGTTCTGCGCCCCGGCCACATTGACCGCCATGCCGATGATCGCCATCGGCTGATGACCAGCATCGGTTTGCCGTACCTGCTGCACCGCTGCCACTGGCGCGGTCGACAGATGCGCCGCCAGACGCCGCACCGTGACGTGTTCGAACAGGTCGGCCATCGTCACCTTGTGCGGCAGTTCTTCGGCGTAACGACCATGCAAACGCATGAGGCCGAGGCTGGTGGCGCCGGCCTCGAAGAAGGTCTGCTCCGGCTCGATGTCACGGCCGATCACACCCTGGAACAACTCACTCAGTTGCCGTTCCAGTGCGCTCAATTGAACACTCGGTTGTGGCGCACTGCGCCGCTCCAAAGCCTCGCCCAGATTCGGCAAGGCCTTGCGGTCGATCTTGCCGCTGGGGGTGCGTGGCCAGCGGTCGATCCGCCGGTACTCATCGATTCGCACATGGGCCGGCAGCAGTTGCGCGACCTGACGATCCAGCGCTTGCGACGTTGGAGGTTCGCCTTCGAGTTGCAGCCAGGCGATCAACCGGGGCGGATCGGCCTGCACCGCCACCACCGCGTTGACCACTTCCGGCATCTGCATCAGTGCCGCCTCGATCTGCCCCAGCTCCAGACGATGGCCGCTGAGTTTGATCTGCTGATCGTCACGCCCCAGGTAATGCAGGCAGCCTTGGGCATCGGCCCACGCCAGATCGCCGGTGCGGTAGTACAAACAGTCGTCTGCCAGCTCGACAAACCGTGCGGCGTTCAGGGCAGGATCGGCCAGATAACAGCGGGCAACCATCGGCCCGGCCACCAGCAGATAGCCGCGAGAGCCGTTGGGCACCGGGCGGTCGTGTTCATCCACCAGCAGCAACCGCGCATTGCCGAGGGCATGGCCGATCGGCGCGCGCAGTGGCCAGTTCCGCGCCACGGGCGGCAGGCGCAAGGCACTGACCACGTGGGTTTCGGTCGGGCCATAGTGGTTGAACAGCGACGCCTGTGGCATGCCGTCGAACCAGTTGCGCAGCGCATCGGTGCAGAGCAATTGCTCGCCGGCCGTGATCACCTCGCGCAACGCCGACGGGTAAATGCCCCGAGTCATGGCGGTTTGCGCCAGATGCTGCAAGGCCACGTACGGCAGAAACAGGCGCTCGATTCGCGCCTCGACCATGTAATCCAGCAACGCCTCGGCATCCTGACGCCAGCGCGGCGTGATCAGGTGATAACAACCGCCGCCGCACAGGGTGCTGAAAACCTCCTGGAACGACACATCGAACGACAGCATCGAGAACTGCAGCGTTACCGCTTTCGCCGGCAACTGCCCCTCGGTGCGCTGCCATTGCAGCAGGTTGCACAGGGTTCGCTCGGACACTTGCACCCCTTTGGGCGTGCCGGTCGATCCGGAGGTGAACAGCGTGTACAGCGGCCGTTCGCCGGCGTGGCGTGGACGCTCGAACGTTCCGGCATCGGCGCGCAGATCGACCCGATGGGTGGCGAATCGTCCGGCGTTCAGGTCATCCAGTGCAGCCTTGGTCGCGTCGCTGAACAGCACGCAATGCGGCTGCGCCTGCTCCAGCACCTGACGCTGAATCGCCACCGGGTAAGCAGGGTCCAGCGGCACGGCGGTCAGGTTGAGTTTGGCCAGCGCCAGCAAGGCGACAATGTGCTCCACCGAGGCATCGAGGAACAGCACGACATGCAACGGCGCGTTCCCGGCCGGCAACGGATGGCGCTCGATCAGGTTTGCCGCCAGAGCATCGGCCAGCGCATTCAGCTCGCTGTAGCTGAGGCGCTGCTGGCCTTGAACCAGCGCGACCGCCTCCGGTGTGCAGTGCACTTGATGCTCGAACCCGTCCGCCAGTGTGTTGAACGGCAGCGCAATCTGCGGACCTTCGCTGGCGGGTGGCAGGCTGCGTCGATACGGACCGAGCAAATCGTTGAGGTTGGCCGCCGGGTTTTCCAGCAACAGATCCAGACCCCGGCGGAACAGCGCGTTCAACGCCCGCATCTGTTCGGCATCGAAATAGCTGCACTGATATTCCCACCAGCATTCCAGCTGCGACCCGCTCCCAACCATCAACAACGTCAACGGGCACTTGGCATGTAACTGCTCGTTGAATGCCAGCGTGGCGCGCAGGTTTGAGTCGGCCAGTGCGGCGTAGTCAGTGTTTTCCAGCACGAACATGAAGTCGAACAACGAGGGGCTCGACGACAGCCGCAGGTCTTCCACCAGATCCGCCAGCGCCACGTCCTGCAACGCCAGCACCTCGCGCACGGTGGCGGTCTGTTTGCGCAACTGCTCGCTCAACGTGGATGCGTGTTCAACGGCGGTCGGGATCAGCACGGTGTTGGCAAACATGCCGACGGTGTCTTCGAACTCCGCCAGTGGCCGGTTGGCCACCGGGCTGGCGATCCGTGGCCGCTCGCACCCGGTCAGGGCGTACAGGCTCCAGGCGAAGACACTGAACAGCACTTCGAAACGGGTCAGCCGTTGTTGGGTGCAAAAGCGCTCGAGGGCGGCGCTGCGCAGGGTGCCCAAGGGTTCGCGGTGCAGCCGGGCGTCGGGGCTGACCTCGCGCATTGGCATCAATGCAGGCGACGGTTCTTCCTGACGGCGATGCAATTCGGCGAGGGCGCGGCGCTGGTCGCGATAATGCGGATCGACGCTCCACTGACGCTGCCACTGGCCAAACTCCAGCGTCGTCAATCGGGCGACCGGTTGCAGGCTGTCGCAGCCTTGCAGGGCATCGGCGTAAAGCTGCGTCAGGTCATCGAACAACAGGTTCACCGACCAGCCATCGACGATGATGTGATGCAGGTTCAGCAACAGCCGGCAGCTGCCATCGGCGAACGGCAGCAGCCAGGCTTGAAACAGATTCGGGGTGGTCAGGTCGAACGGCGCGGCGAACACCAGCTCGGCGAAAGCCTGCCAGTTGTCCTCGGTGAAATGCCCGACCGCGAAGGTGCGACAGGTCGGCCCCTGCTCGGCGATTACTTGATCGAGTCCGTCGGCACCCGCCGCGAATGCCGTGCGCAATCCCGGATGACGCTGCACCAGACGCCCCAAAGCCTCGGCCAGTGCCGCAACTTCGACACCTGCCGCCAGATGCAGAATCAGCGGCACGCTGTAGGCGGTCGAGGTCGGCGAGCGTTGTTGCAACAGCCACAGGCGGCGCTGTTCGGCGGTGGCCGGCAGGCGTCTGGCGCTGCTGATCGGAGGCGCGGGTGGGTAAATCGACTCGCCGTTCGTCTCACCGCTCAGTTGTGCGGCCAATGACGAGAAAGGCTCGTTGAGCAACGTATTGATGGCGATCTCTCGCTGCCAGTGGACACGAATCGCCGAACGCAGGCGCAGCGCCTTGAGCGAATCGCCGCCACTGCCCAGCCAGTCGTCCTGCGCGCTCAGAGCCGGTTGGCCGAGCAGCGAGCGGGCCTGACTCAGCAACCAGTCCAGCGCCGGTGAAGCGTTTTCGTTATCCGTAGCCGCCAGGACTGGATGCCACGGACTCAACCCTTGGGCCAGCAAGCCATCACGATCGATCTTGCTATTGGCCGTCAGCGGCAGGCGCTCCAGCAGAAACAACTGGTGCGGCCGCATATACGGCGCCAGTTGTGCCCGCAGATGGTTTTCGAAGGCGTGATAGTCCAGATCCCCGCGCGGCACGATGAACGCCAGCAACTGATGATCTTCAGCCGCCTGACGCCGGGTGCAGACGTACACCTGCGCCACGCCCGGATGCTCCAGGATCCGTTGCTCCACCTCCCCCGGCTCGATCCGGAAGCCGCGAATCTTCACCTGCCGGTCGACCCGCCCCAGGTACTCGATCAAGCCTTCGGCATTGCGCCGCACCAGATCGCCGGTGCGGTAATGCACCTGAGCGCCACCGTCGAGGTCGGGCAAACGGACGAACTGGCGAGCAGTTTCTTCGCGCCGGTTGCGGTAGCCACGGGCGACACCGCTGCCACTCAAATACAGCTCGCCGACCTCGCCCGCCGGCACCGGGCGTTGCTGCTCATCCAGCACCTGCACGCCGGTATCCGGCAACGGTCGGCCAATAGGCGCCGAGTCACCGGCAAAATCGCGGCTGATCGGCCAGCACAGGGCAAACGTGGTGCATTCGGTGGGGCCGTAGACGTTGAAGATCCGGCAGCGGCTCTCAGGGTTGGCCCGATACCAGCCGCGCACGGCGGCAGCGCTGATCTGCTCACCGCCGATCAGCACCTGACGCATGCTGGAAAAGCACGACGGCCACTCGGCAATCAACGTGTTGAACAGCGACACGGTCATGAACAGATTGTCGACCTGGGTGCGCTCCAGCACCTCAGCCAGTCGACGCGCGTCCAGCACGTCCTCGTCGGCGATCATCACGCAGCAACCGCCATTGAGCAGCGGCGCCCACAGTTCGAAACTGCACGCATCGAACGCCGGGTTGGACAGGCAGGCGAAGCGGTCCGTCGGGCGAATCTCGATATAGCCGTCGGTGTGCGCCAACCGCAACAAGCCACGCTCGCCAACCTCGACCGCTTTTGGCGTGCCGGTGGTGCCCGAGGTGTAGAACAGGAACATCACCTCGGCAAAGTCTTCGGCCAGTGTTTGCGGCGGAGCGTCCGGCTGATCGAGCAAGGCCTCGACGCTGGTTTGCCACAGTGAAGGCGACCACGCCGATTCTTCGCCCAGGGTAATCAGACCGACACACGCCGCATCCGCCAGCATCAGTTCCCGGCGTTTGCGTGGGCTGGCGCGATCCAGCGGCACCACCACCGCGCCGACTTTCAGGGCGCCGATAATCGCTGCCAGCCACTGCCAGCAGCGCGGCATGCACAACGCCAGCGACTGGCCGGGCTCGACGCCGCGCGCCAGCAACCCTCGGGCGATGCGCTCGCTGGCGCTGGCCAGTTCGGCGTAAGTCAGCGTGACCGATTGATCGATCACCGCCGAGGCTTGCGGATTACCCGCCACTTGCTCGGCAAAACGCGCGAGCAATGGCCTGTCATTGGACGCACTCATCATTTCGCCTCCTGCGCGTCGAAGCGTTGCAGCTCCCGACGGATGATTTGCGAGACCCGGTGGATTTCCGCGCTTTCAAGCATGTCCCAGTGCCCGCCGCTGACCAGTTTCGCCAGATAGCCGCTGCCCGCGCGGCGACGCCAGAAGCCACGCAGTTCATGCAAATGATGGCGGCTGAAATCTTCCCGCGCCTGGATCAGCACCACGCGACCGGCGCGCGGCGCGCACTCATAGGCGGCCATGGCCAGGCGGTTGTGGTTGTAGATGTTGAAGTAGCGCTCGACCTGCGCGTCCTCGATGCCGGGGTACATGCCATTGAAACGCACCAGTTTGTCGCGAAACTCGGCCATGTCCACGGTGCCGATCTGTTCGCGGAAACCCGGATCGTCGCTGCCCTGGGTGTCGAGCAGCACCACCGTCACCTGACGATGTCCCGCCGCCGTCAACCGCCGCGCCATTTCATAGGCCACCAGGCCGCCGAACGACAGTCCGGTGAGGATCAGCGGTTGCTCCGTCAGCGGTTCGATCTGGCGCAAGTAGGCTTCGGCCATCGCTTCGACCGTCGGCTCGGTGCTTTCCCCCGGATTCAGCCCCGGCGATTGCACCCCGTACACGCCGGTTTCATCCGGCAGCACCTTGGCCAGCGACAGGTAACAGAACGCCGTGCCGCCCGCCGGGTGAATGCACACCACGTTGTGCTGGCCGCTGCCGCGACGGAATTCGATCAGGTTGCTCTGGGCCAACGCCGGATTCGCCCCGACCCGCAGCCAGCCGCCCAGCGCCTCGATGGTCGGGTAGCTGAGCACCACGCGCACCGGCACTTCGACCGCGAACTGCTGGCTGATTTCATGAGCCATCTTGATCGCGGCGATCGAGGTGCCGCCGACGTTGAAGAAGTTGTCACGAATGCCGATCTGCGGCGCCAGCAACAGGCTTTTCCAGATCTGGTACAGCGCCAGTTCGATGTGATCGCGCGGGCTGCTCAGGTTGACCTGACGATTGACCAATTCCTCGTCCGCCAATGCCGTCAGCGCAGTGCGATCGACCTTGCCGTTGGCAGTCAGCGGCAACACGTCGAGCCACAGATAGCTGCCGGGGATCACCGCTCTGGGCAAGGTTGTCGCCAGATGGGCGTGCACCGCTGCTTCGTCCACGGGTTCGGCCAGCACGCAACAGGCCACCAATCGTTGATCCTGCGCCGCTTCGCCGACCATCAGCACCACGGCGCTGCGGATGCCGGGAAATGCTTCGAGCCGGGCTTCGATCTCGCCCAGTTCCAGGCGCACGCCGCGCAACTTGACCTGAAAATCGTTGCGACCGAGAAATTCCAGCTGACCGTCCGGGCGGTAGCGCGCCAGATCGCCGCTGCGATAGAGCCGATCCCCCACGACAAAGGGGTTGTCGATAAAGCGCTCGGCACTGAGCTGCGCCAGCCCCAGATAACCGCGGGCCACACCGACGCCGCCTATGTGCAGATGCCCGCTCACACCCACCGGCACCGGCTGGTCGTGGTCATCGAGCACGTAAAAACGGTTGTTGGCAATCGGCCGACCGATCGGCAGTTGCCGGGCCGGCACCTCGGCGCCGGGCTCCAGGGTCCAGATGCTGTTGATCACCGTGGTTTCGGTCGGGCCATAGACGTTGTGCAGCCGCGCATGGGGCAGGCGCTCCTGAAAGCGCCGGGCCAGGGCTGGCGGCAGCTCACCGCCGCCGCTGAACACATCCGTCAGCGAAGTACACAGGCTGACTTCCTCGACCTCCAGAAACAGCTGCAACATCGCCGGCACGAACACCAGCGCCGTGACCTTCCGTTCGCGCACCTCGCGCGCCAGATAGGCTGGTTCGTAATGCCCGCCGGGTCGCGCAATAACCAATCGCCCGCCGGTTGCCAACGGCCAGAAGGTCTCCCAGGCCGAGGCATCGAAACCGAACGGGATCTTGTGCAGCATCGCCCCTGCTTCGCCGCAGACCTGCAAACACCACAGCAGCAGATTGCTCAAGCCACAGTGGGCGACCATCGCGCCCTTGGGCAACCCGGTAGTGCCGGAGGTGTAGATCACGTAGGCGAGATGGTCCGGGGTGACGCCGACATGGCGCGGATCAAGATTGTCGGCCGGCAACGACGCCCAGCTCGCGGCATCTTGTTCGAGGTCGAGGATCGGCGCTTCCCAGGTCGAGCCTTGCACGGCTTGGCGCAAAATCCCGTGCGCCGGGCCGAGGGTCAGCAGCACCGCCGGCGTGCTGTCGCCGAGCATATGACTCAGGCGCCCCAGCGGATAATCCGGATCCAGCGGCACGTAAGCGCCGCCGGCCTTGAGCACCGCCAGCAACGCAACCGGCAACTCCAGCGAGCGCTCGATGCACACCGCCACGCGCACGTCCGGGCCAACGCCCAAGGTGCGCAAGTGCCGCGCCAGCCGATTGGCCTGGGCATTGAGCTCGGCGTAGCTCAGGGATTCGCCCTCGAAGACCACTGCGCAGGCCTGAGGGTTGCTCGCGGCCTGCGCTTCAACCAGTTGATGCACGCAGGGCGCCGTTTGCGTCAGCGGCGCGGCGCGGTTGAAGTCGACCAGCACCTGCTGACGCTCCGCCTCGTTCATCAACGGCAAGGCATTGATCGGTTGCTTGGCGTCGGCGGCGATCTGTTCGAGCAAATGACGGTAGTGCCCGCTCAGGCGTTGGATGGTCGCGACGTCGTAGAGGTCGGTGTTGTATTCCACCAGCAAGTCCAGCCGCCCTTCCCGCTCGACCCATTCGAATGCCAGATCGAACTTGGCCGTGGCACTGCTGGTGCCGTACGGCGCCAGTTCCAGGCCGGGCATCTGCACTGCGTTGCCCGGGGTGTTCTGCAGCACCAGCATCACCTGGAACAACGGCGAATGACCGGGATCGCGCGGCGGGTTGACTGCCTCGACCACGCGGTCGAACGGCACGTCCTGATGGGCGTGGACGTCGAGCATCTGGCCCCGGACTTCACGCAACAGCTCGGCGAAGGTCTGCTGCGGATTCAGGCGCTGACGTAGCACCAGCGTATTGACGAAATGGCCGATCAGCGGCTCGACTTCCGGGCGATTGCGGTTGGCGAACGGCGTGCCGATGCACAGATCCTGCTGACCGCTGTGGCGCCACAGCAGCACCGCCAATGCGCCCAGCAGCACGTTGAACAGCGTGCCCTGGGTCTGCCGGCTCAGCGCCGTGAGTTCGCGCAAGGTGCCGCCATCGACCGAGGAACTGAACGTGGCGCCGACATAACGCTGCACCAGCGGTCGTGGCCGGTCGGCGGGCAACGTCGACAACAGCGGCGCGTCGTCCAGGGTGCGCCGCCAGTAATCGAGCTGAGCGTCCAGCGCCGCACCGCCGACGCGCTGTTGCTGCCAACAGGCGTAGTCAGCGTATTGCACCGGCAACGGCGCAAGCGTCGGGGTTTCGCCACGCAGATAATCGCCGTACAGCGTGGCGACTTCGTGCAGGATCACGCCCATCGACCAGCCGTCGGCGATGATGTGATGCACGCTGTAAAGCCACAGGTATTCATCGTCGGCCACGCGCAGTAACGACGCCCGCAGCAGCGGCCCGCTGGCCAGATCGAACGGCGCCCGGGCATCCTGTTCGACGGCGAATCGCACCTGTTGCTCACGCTCGTCGGCAGGCAATTGGCGCAGATCCGTCACCGACAACGACAGCGGCATCGACGGGTGCACCACCTGACGCGGTTCACCGTCGACGCGGCAAAACGTCGTGCGCAGGACTTCGTGGCGGGCCACCAGTTGGTTCAGCGCCCGCTCCAGCTGCACGACGTCCAACTGCCCTTTCAGCGTTACCGCCGTCGGCACGTTGTAGAACGGGCTGCCGGGTTCCAGTTGATCGAGAAACCACAGTTGCCGCTGCGAGAAGGACAACGGCCAGGACGTGTGCGTGCCGGATCGGCGGGGAATCGCCGCGTCATCGTGCCCGCCGAGCAAGGCGATCAGTTCCTGTTTGTGACGTTTGAGCGCCAGGGTCAGTTCTTCGGTGAGAAACCCGCGCGGCGCCTTGCAGCGCAGCCTGTCACCGTCCACCTCGAGCACCACGCCATGGCGAGCGAACAACGCCAGCAATTGATCGGCATTCATACTTCGAACTCCTCCATGTCTTCATCGTCCAGGCTGGCGGTCGCAGGCTCGCTGGCAAACACCTCGACTGGCGCGCGGTGTTGTTCATCGGCCGTGCGCAGGCCGCCGATCATCGAGTAGATCAATTCATGGCTCGGCCCGAGATCGAACAGCGTCTTCAGTTGTTGTTCCTCGACCGAACCGATGCCGCACAGGCCCAGGCCGTGCTCGACGGCGGTCATGCTCAGCAACTGGGCCATGGCGCCGCTTTCGATGTGGCAGAAGTCGCGGCTGCGCTCGCCGTACAACGGACGAATCGCCGCCATGTCGGCGATGAAAAACAGCGAGAACGCGGCGTTCTCATACACCGGACGGTTGACGAAATAGTCGTAGGTGTCCGGGTCGAGCGCTCCGCTCTGGAGCGCCAGCAGACGATGCTGGCGGGGATCGTAGTAATACGCGCCGCCGGGCACGCCGAGCACGCGATCCGCTTTGATGTAGAGGTAGGCCTGAATCGGGTACAGCCCGCCCGCCGACGGGAACTGGTATTTCACTTCGCCGTCGAGTTGCCCCTGGGCCAGCGCTGCCAGTACGTGCGCGAAGGCCTGGGTGGCGATCGGTTGCCGATCGTATTGACGCACCGAGCGGTAATCGCTCAAACGTCGGGCGAAGGCCGGGTCTTGCGGCAGGTCCAGCGCCAGCGCCGGCAGGGTCTGAGCGAAGTCGCGGCGTCCGCGCTGTTCAGCCTTGAACTGCGCCCGCTGCTGGGGATCTTCGATCATGTCCTGCGCGGGCTCCGGAGCCTGCTGCACGTTGCCGAGCAGATCCTGACGCGCCCGGTTCTGGCGGTACATGCCAAGCAGATGCAGCAACGTCGGTTGGGCCAGCAATTGCGCCACGTGCGGGCGGAACTTCAAGGCGCCGGACAACGCGTTGCTGATCCTGACGATATCGATCGACGTTGCGCCGAGGTTCAGCAGATTGGCGTTGGCGGCAATGGAATCGCGCTTGAGCACGTCCTGCACGATTTCCACCAGCCGTTGCTCCTGCGGGCCCTCGACTTCGAGCGCCGGCCCTTGTTCCTCGATCTGCTCCGGTTCCGGCAGGCGTTTCTTGTCGACCTTGCCGTTGGACGACAACGGCCACGCTTCAACAAAGGTGAACGACGGCGGAATCATGTAGGCCGGCAGTTTGTCGCTCAGGTACGCGCTGAAATCGCTGGCCTGCAACGCCGGATCGGCCTTGAGCACATAACCCGCCAGGCGCTTCTCGCCCAGCGTGCTGCCCAGAATCCGCACCACCGCGCTCTGCACGCCGGGATGGCGATTGAGCGCGGCCTCGATCTCACCCAGCTCGATGCGATAACCCTGGACCTTGACCTGATTGTCTTCGCGACCGAGGAATTCGATGTTGCCGTCCGGCAGCAAGCGTCCCAGGTCGCCCGTGCGATACAGCCGCTCGCCGGTCAGTGGATGATCGAAGAAACTGCCGGCGCTGAGTTTTTCATCGCGCCAGTAACCTTTCGCCAGGCCGATACCGCCGATGTACAGCTGCCCCGCGACCCAGGTCGGGCGCACTTGCAGCGCTTCGTCCAGCACATAGAAACGCTGATGATCGAGGGCCTTGCCGTAGGGAATGCTGCGCCACGCCGGGTCGACGTGCTGTACCGGGTAACAGATCGACCAGATCGACGCTTCGGTGGCACCGCCCAAGCTGATCAGTTGCAAATCCGGCTGCAAGGCCCAGGCCCGCTCGGGCAGGGTCAATGGAATCCAGTCACCGGACAGCATCACCACCCGCAGGCTGGCGGGCAACGTGCCGCCCTCGCCCTCTACGTACTCGACCAGCATGCCGAGCAGCGCCGGCACCGAGTTCCACAGGCTGACCTGATGACGCTTGATCAATTCGAGCCAGTGCGCCGGATCGAGTGACAGTTGCGGTTCGAGGATGACCACCGCCGCGCCCACCGCCAACGTGCCGAAGAAGTCGTAGACCGACAGGTCGAAACTCAGCGACGAGATCGCCAATACCCGGTCAGTCGGGCCTACGGCAAAGCGCCGATTGATGTCGAGCAAAGTGTTGACCGCACCGCGATGGTCGATCACCACGCCTTTCGGCTGGCCGGTGGAGCCCGAGGTGTAGATCACGTAAGCGAGGTCGCTTTCGCTCACCTGCACCGGTTGCAGCAGTCCATCGTTTGAAACTTCATCGGTCACGGCAATGGTCGTGACTTGCGCCGGCCATTCGATTTTTTCGAGCAGCGCCGGTTGGGTCAGGGCCAGACTCGCCTCGGCCCGTTCCAGAATATGCCGCAGCCGTTCCGCCGGTTGCGTCGGCTCGATAGGCAGGTAAGCGCCGCCGGCATACAGAATCGCCAGCGTTGCGACCACCTGCTCCCAGCCGCGCTCCATCACCACCGCGACCAAGCGGTTCGGCAGCACGCCCTGCGCTTGCAGTCGGGCGCCGAGTTGTCGGGCCTCAAAACGAAGCTGGGCGTACGTCAGTTGCCGCGTACCAATCACCGCCAGTGCATCCGGTGTGGCGAGGGCCTGACGTTCGAACAGTTCGTGCATCAGCGGCAGGGTTTGCTGATTGTCGACCGGTGCCGGCAAGCGTGCCTGCGGCAGCAGTTGCGGCGTGTTTGCGCCCCAGGCTGCCGGCTCGCAGAGGCTGTCGAGCAGGGTGTTATAGGCGACGAACATCTGCTCGATCATGCCTTGCGGGAACAGTTCGTCGATGCTGTCCCAGTTGAACAGCAGGCGCCCTTCCAGCTCCAGCAACGTGTGGTCGAGCCACACTTGCGGGGTCTGGGTGATGCTGTGCATGTGCTTGGCATTCAATGCGTCGGCCAGGTTGAATTCGGCCAGTTCCGGCGCCGCTTCCGACAGCGTGCTGTTGAACACGATCGGCATCGCCGTCTGCTGCACGCCCCGGGCCTGGGACAATTCGCGCAGTACCCGCACACCGCTGACCACCGAATGGTCGATGTCGCGCCACAGTTGCGCCTGCACCGCGCGGGCCTTGTCGGTGAAACTCTGCGAACCGTCGATACCGACCTCCAGCAGCACCAGCGAGGTGAAGTCGCCAATGATTTCATCGACATCCGGGTGCAGCGGCATGCGGTTGAACAGCGGCAGGCTCAGGGTGAAACGTGGGGTGCGGCTCCACAGCGCCAGCACTTCGCTGAACGCGGTCAGCAGCATCACCGATGGCGTCACGGCAAACTGTTTGGCCACGGCTTTGAGCCGCGTCCACTGCGCCGCCGACATGTCGCGGTCGCGGCGGGTGAAGTGCGGGTTGGCGATGCTTTCCGGCTGGCGTACCAGCGGCAGGTCCGGCGCCGGGGCCAGAGTGGTCACCCGCTCACGCCAGTAGCCCAGCGCCTGCTCGTAACGGCGGCCATTGCGCAGCTGTTGTTCGGCCAGCACATAGTCGCGGAAAGTCAGGCCAGGTGCCGCCAGTTCCAGGTTCGGATCGACGTAGAACGCCATCAGTTCGCGGGCGAGAATCTGCGTGCTCGCGGCGTCGACGATCAGCGCGTCGAGGCTGATGTGCAAATGGGTGATGCCGTCATCGAGCAACGACAGGCTGAACTCGAACAGCGGCCAGCGACTGGCATCCAGCACCTGATGGGACTGGCGTTCGCGGGTCGCTTCCAGCGTGCGCTGCGCCTCTTCGGCGGGTAAACCGCGCAGATCGCTGCGAGGCATGCGATAGGTCGGCACCTGCGCCAGCACTTGTTGCGTGCCGTCGCTGAGGAACACCACGCGCAGCATGTCGTGGCGCTGGATCATGCGATTCAAGGCGTGTTCGAAACGTTCGGCGTCGAACTCGGGAATGCGCAGTTCTTCGTAGCCGTGAGCGCTGACGCCACCGAGGCTGACCGTGGCCTCGCGCCCGAACCAGTAGGCTTGCTGGATATCGGTCAGGGGGAACGGTTCATGTCGATTAGCGCGATCCGGTTCGATCTGAATGAACGCCGGTTCAACGCTCTGATCTTCACGCGAGACCTGCGCCGCCAGATCCAGCAACACCGGAGTCTGGAACAGACTGCTCAGGGACAGTTGCGCGCCCATGCGCTGGTTGATCGCGTAGATCATCCGCGTCGCCAGCAGCGAATGGCCGCCGAGGTCGAAGAAGTTGTCGTGGATGCCAACCCGCTCGCACTTGAGCACTTCGGCCCAGATCTCGGCCATTTGCCGTTCAATGTCGTTGCGCGGCGCTTCGTAAGTCGCGCCGGCGCTGCGTTCCGGTGCCGGCAGCGCCTGGCGGTCGAGCTTGCCGTTGCGGGTCAGCGGCAATTGCGACAGGCGAACCCAGGCACTCGGGATCATGTGTTCGGGCAACTGGCGTTGCAGTTCGGCACGCAGGCATTCAGGGGTCGCGGTGCCGACCACATAGGCCACCAGACGCTTGTCCCCGGCCACGTCTTCGCGCAGCAACACGGCGGCTTCCTGCACGCCGGGTTGTTGGTGCAACAGGCTGTCGATCTCACCGAGTTCGATGCGGAAGCCGCGCACTTTCACCTGTTGGTCGATGCGTCCCAGGTACTGCACGTTGCCGTCGGCCTGGAATTTCGCGAGGTCGCCGCTGCGGTACATCCGTGCGCCCGGCTCGGCACTGAACGGGTCCGGCAGGAAGCGTTCGGCGGTCAGGTCCGGGCGGTTCAGGTAGCCCCGGGCCAGGCAGGCGCCGGCGATGTACAACTCACCCGCCACGCCGACCGGCACCGGATTCAGATATTGGTCCAGCACATACAGCCGCGCGTTGGCGATGGGACGGCCGATGGGCGGCGCGTCCGGCCAGGATTCGGCCTCGTTGCAATCGAGGCTGAACTGGCTGACCACATGGGTTTCGGTCGGCCCGTACTGATTGTGCAGTTGCGCGCCACCGAGCCCACGGACAAAACCACGCAGCTCGTCATTGATTTGCAGGGCTTCACCGGCGGTGATGATTTCGCAACCACCGGCCGGCATCGGTGCATCGGCCTCGGTCAGGCCGGCGAGTTGCTGCAACACGGCGAACGGCAGGAATGCCCGCTGCACGCCTTCGGCCACCAGGGTCGGGCACAACGCGGCGAGGTCCTTGCGGCTGTCTTCGGTCATCAGCAACAGGCTGCCGCCCTGACACAGCGTGCTGCAGATTTCCTGGAACGAGACGTCGAAGTTCAGCGAGGCGAATTGCAGGACGCGCTGCGGTGCGATGCCCTGATCGAGTTGCCAGGCGATCAGGTTGTCCAACGCGCGACGGTTGTGGGCCACGCCTTTCGGGCGTCCGGTGGAGCCGGAGGTGTAGAGCACGTAGCCGAGGTGGTCCGGGCTCACCGTGACCTGCGGATCATCCGTCGGGTGTTGTGCCCATTGCGCTGCGTCGGTGTCCAGGCAGCAGATTTTCGCCTCGTTGGCCGGCAGCCCGGCCATCAGGCTCGATTGCGTCAGCAGCAAGGTCGGCGCCGCATCGCTGAACATGAACGCCAGACGCTCGCTCGGGTAAGCCGGGTCGAACGGTACGTACGCCGCGCCGGCCTTGAGGATCGCCAGCAGGCCGATGACCATTTGTGGCGAGCGTTCCAGGCACAGGCCGACGCGATGCTCTGGGCCTACACCTTGGTCGATCAGGTAATGCGCTAGGCGGTTGGCCGCGCGATTCAGTTCGCCGTAACTAATTTGCTCACGATCGGCGAGCAGCGCCACGGCGTGGGGCGTTTGCCGGGCAAGGGTTTCAAAACGCGCCACGCAACCGGGCAACGACACGGTATCCCGCGCGGTGCGGTTCCAGTCGTGAACGATCTGCTGGTGTTGCTCGGCGTTCAGCAGCTTGATCGCGGCCAGCGACTGCTCGCTGCCCTCGACCATCTGCGTCAGCACCCGGCGCAGGTACTCGCCGAACTGCTCGACGGTGCCGCGCTCGAACAGCCCCGAGGCATATTCCAGACCGCCGACGATCTGCCCGTCACGCTCACTGAGCGCCAGTTGCAGATCGAACTTGGCCACGTGGTGGCTGCTCTCGACCGGCGTAATGTCGAGCCCGGACAGCAGCAGGTCGGAATCCTGATCCTGCTCCCAGGCAAACAGCACCTGGAACAAAGGACTGTGGGCCAGGCTGCGCGGCGGGTTGAGCAATTCCACCACTTGCTCGAACGGCAGGTCCTGATGTTCCTGAGCCTCCAGCGCCACTCGCCGTGCCTGTTGCAGCCATTGCGCCACGGACGGCGTCCCGGACTGAGTCATGCGCAGCGCGAGGGTGTTGACGAAGAAACCGATCAGCCCTTCCAGTTCCTGCTGCGGGCGGTTGGCCGATGGCACGCCGATCACCACGTCGCTTTGCCCGGAAAGACGCGACAGCAGCAGTGAAAAACCGGCCAGCAAATTCATGAACAACGTGGTGCCTTGCTGCATGCCCAGGGCTTTCAGGCGTGCGGTCAGGGCGGCATCGAAGACCAACGGAACAAAGCCGCCGAGGTAATCCTGCACGGGCGGGCGCTTGTGATCGGTCGGCAACTCCAGCAGCACCGGCGCGCCGCTGAGGGTTTCGCGCCAGTAACGGCTTTGCTGCTCCAGCACGTCGCCGGACAGCCATTGCTTTTGCCACACCGCGTAATCCACGTACTGCACCGGCAAGGGCGGCAGCGGATCGTCGCGATCCTGCAACGCCGCTGCGTACAGCTGACCGAGCTCGCGGGTGAGCACACCCATCGACCAGCCGTCAGAAATGATGTGATGCTGGGTCAGCAGCAAGACATGGTCATCCGCCGCCAGCCGCAGCAGGCTGACCCGCATCAGCGGGCCCCGGCTCAGGTCGAAGGGTCTGGCGCCTTCCTCGTCGATCAAGCGGCTCAGGCGTTCTTGCGCATCGAGCCCCTGCACGTCAGTCACCGTCAGCCGGACACTGTGCGCAGGCGGCGAAACCAACTGCCGCCCTTCCCCTTCAACGGCGATGAACGTCGTGCGTAACGCCGCATGGCGCGCCACCAGTTGATTGAAGCTGCGTTCCAGTGCCGGCACGTCCAGCGAACCGCGCAAACGCAGGTTCAACGGCATGTGATAGGCAGCGTTGCCACCCTCCATTTGTGCCAGAAACCACAGGCGCTGCTGAGCAGACGACAACGTTTGCGCGCCCGCGCGTTCAAGGGCCGTGATGGCCGGGCGAGCCGCCGCCTGACTGGCTTGCAGCCGTTCGGCGAACGCCGCCAGAACCGGTGCGGCAAACAGCGCCGAGGGCGCCACTTCCAGCCCCAGCGCATGACGAACCTGCGCCAGCACGCGCATCACCAGCAGCGAGTGACCGCCGAGGGCGAAGAACTGATCCTCACGCCCTACCCGCTCCACGCCGAGCACGTCGGCCCAGATTGCGGCGAGCGCGGTTTCCAGCGGGCCTTGTGGTGCCTGGTACTCCTGCTGATCGAACGCCTCGACGTCCGGCGCCGGCAGATTTGGCCGATCGACCTTGCCGTTGGCGGTCAGCGGCAGTGCATCGAGACGCACAAACGCGGTCGGCACCATGTAGTCCGGCAGGCTGATTTGCAGTTGTTCGCGCAGTGAGCGCGGGCTCAGCGTTGAGTCTGGTTTTTCGCAGTAGTAAGCGACCAATCGCGGTTCACCGGGACTGTCCTGGCGCAGCGACACCACGCTTTCGCGCACGCCCGGAATGTCCGCCAACCGGGTTTCGATTTCCCCCAGTTCCAGACGCAGGCCGCGCAATTTGGCCTGGGAATCGTTGCGGCCAAGGAATTCCAGTTGGCCGTCGGTCCGGTAACGCGCCAGATCGCCGGTGCGATACAGACGCTCGCCCGCCACGAACGGGCTGTCGATGAAACGCTCGGCGGTCAGTTGCGGCAGGTTCAGATAACCGCGCGCCACGCCGACGCCACCGATGTACAGCTCACCGGCGACACCCTCGGCAACTGGTGCGCCGTCAACGTCGAGCAGGTAAATCCGGGTGTTGGGCAGTGCCCGGCCGATGGGCAGCACTGGGTCGATCTGGCTGTTTTCGGTGAGCTCGAAACAGGTGCTGTCGATGCTCGCTTCGGTCACGCCGTAGGCCTGGACGATCTGCACGCGATCACCGCAAAGCCTGCGCAATTGCCGGGCGCTGTGGGCGGTCCAGATGTCGGAGCCGCAGACCACGGTGCGCAGGAACGACAGGTCGTGGCCGGTCTCTTCGACCCACGCCAACAGTGGATTGAGCAGCGCCGGGACGAAGTCGGCAAAGCCGATGCGCGCGTCACGCATCAGGCGATAGAGGGCCGGCGGGTCCATCAGGGTGTCCCGTGGGCAGAGCACCAGCGTGCCGCCAAAACCCAGTGCACGGATCAGGTCGGCGCTGAACACGTCGAAGGAAAAACCGGCCATTTGCAGGTGGTTGATCGGCTCGCCCAACTCATAGAGTTGCGCCCAGTCAGCGCTCACCGCAACCAGCCCGCGATGCTCGACCATCACGCCTTTCGGGGTGCCGGTGGAACCGGAGGTGTAGATCACGTAAGCCAGGTGACGGGGTGTCAGGCCGATCGCATGCGCGTCGGGGTTGTCAGCCGACAGCGCAGCCCAATCGCGGGCGTCGGCCAGATCCAGCAGCGTCGGGGTGGTCGCCGACTGTTCGAGCGCTGCCCGCAAAACACCGCGCGCCTGGCCGTGGGTCAGCACCACCGGCGGTGCGCTGTCGGCCAGCATGTGCGCCAGCCGCGCCTGCGGATAGGCCGGGTCCAGCGGCACATAGGCGCCGCCGGCCTTGAGCACCGCGAGTACGCCGATGAGCATCTCCAGCGAACGCTCCAGACACAGCCCGACCCGCACGTCTGGCCCGACCCCGAGTTTGCGCAGCTGATGGGCCAACCGATTGGCGCGGGTGTTCAGTTCACGATAACTGAGCGCCTTCTGCTGCCAGCGTGCGGCGATGGCCTCGGGGTTGCGCAGCACCTGCGCCTCAAACAGGCCGTGCACGCACAGGTCTGCATGGAACGATTTCAAGGAGCAAACGTCGGGCTGCGCGGAATTCGTCCCACGCAAGGAAG
Organism: Pseudomonas sp. B16(2017); assembly: GCF_002113205.1. Taxonomy (NCBI): domain Bacteria; kingdom Pseudomonadati; phylum Pseudomonadota; class Gammaproteobacteria; order Pseudomonadales; family Pseudomonadaceae; genus Pseudomonas; species Pseudomonas sp. B16(2017). The sequence goes on along the minus strand of NZ_NEKA01000022.1, from coordinate 43,861 downwards.
TGTTATCGAGCATCGGAGGCTACCGTCCATGACTACTTTATTTTTGTGATCAGGCCGGGACAGAAATGCCCCGCCAGTCAGGCCCCGGCATCAGATGCCGGCACGGTCATTCGAATTCAGGAGGATGGCGCGGCGCGCGCGTGCAGACTCGCGTTGAACGCGGGCACACGGAGAAATTCGGGGGGAGACAGGCTGGAGAAAAACGCCACCGCGCGGTCGGCGCAGGCAACTGGAAAGTGGGCCGGATCGTTGGCGACAGACGTCGCCCCGTTCATTGCATCGACGATTGCAAACCGCGTGACCAATTGAAACCTCGACTTCCATTTGAGGGTCAACGACGAGGAACAACCTGCGCGGGGATGACAGCGCCAGGGTGGTCCCGATCGGCTGCGACTGCCGGGTCTGTAGACACACGGCAATCTTCTGGCGCCGGGTTTGTGACCCGAAGCGCCGGCGGATAATAACCACGTTTTTTGTTAGGGAGGCAAACAAAATGTAGGAATTCGGTGAAATAAATATCAGCTGTTTCCTACGTCATTGTGACGGTGGCAAAGAGACAGGGATGTCAAAAATGCTCGTACACCGCCCCGCCATTTCTTACAGGCAAAGGGCATGAAAAACCCGCGCAGAGCCTTGATCGGCCAGCGGAAAAACCACCCTTTCAAGCACTGCAACAGACGGGCGCTAACAAGCGCTAACAACGCATAACTGGCAGTCATTCGGCTGTGAAGGCAGGCTTGAACCTCACCGCTGAACGCCGGCCCACCCGCAAATCTTTCCGGCAGCCGCGCTCAGTCGAACGATGGTTTTGCGAGGGATTCGACCATGGCTGAAGGTTATCGCCACACTTGCCTGTGCGAGTCAGACCGGCTCGGCAACGACGAATTGTATGCCTTGGTCGCGGGCGCCGTCCGGCATGGCCGGGGTGAGGCGCAACAGCTGTTCGCGACGGTGACACCGTTGCTTATCGCCTTCTACGAAGGTCAGGTGCAGGCCGGGCGGATCCGTCGCGAAGACACCGGCAGCCTCGTTCAGCAAGCCTTCAGGGCGCTCTATCAGGAACAGGCCGCCCATGACCCGAGCTTTCCGTTTCGCGCCTGGCTGATCGAGATCGCCCGCTCGACCCTGCTCGACAATCTTGGCCATCGCGGCGCTGAAGTCGTGCCCACGGCCGACGGGCTGGCGGGTGCATCTGCACGCGAATGTCATGAACCCACGCGGGCCACATGAACCGCCCTCCACGCTGTGAAATGCTTTTCAGGGAATGCCCATGATCGATATCGAAAAAACCCTCTACTCCGCGCATACCTGCACCACAGGCGGCCGCGAGGGCACAGGACGCAGTGACGATGGCCGACTGGATCTCAAGCTGTCGCCCCCGGGTGCGCCCGGCTCCGGAACCAACCCCGAGCAATTGTTCGCCGTGTGCTGGTCAGCCTGTTTCCTCGGCTCGCTGCGCCACGCCTGCAATGCGCGCAAGATCGTTTTTCCGGCCATGGCCGGGGTGGATGCTCAAATCGACCTGGTCCACGGCGAGCACGGGTTCTTCCTGCAAGCGAAACTGGCGGTGTCACTGCCGGAGATCGAACCGCAAGTGGCGCAGCAACTGATCGACGCGGCACACCAGAACTGCCCCTACTCCAAGGCCACGCGCAACAACATCAAGGTCAGCATCACCCTCGCCTGATCTGTCCCCCGCCGACACCAGAACGCACCGTCTTCCAACCACACCTTCGTACTATCCGGCGACACCATGGTGCAATAGATCGCGCCCGGGGCTTTTGATGTGATGGCGGGAAACCGACAAAAGCCAGGAGTTGCGCATGAACAAGCTGACGACTGCCGCGGGCGCGCCCGTGGTTGATAACAACAACGTACAGACCGCCGGCCCCAGAGGCCCGATGCTGTTGCAGGACGTATGGTTGCTGGAAAAACTGGCGCACTTCGATCGGGAGGTCATTCCGGAGCGGCGCATGCACGCCAAGGGTTCCGGTGCGTTTGGCACCTTCACCGTCACCCACGACATCAGCCATTTCACCAAGGCCAGACTGTTTTCCAGCGTGGGCAAGACCACCGATGTGTTCGTCCGCTTCTCGACCGTGGCCGGTGAGCGTGGCGCGGCAGATGCCGAGCGCGATATCCGTGGATTCGCCATCAAGTTCTACACCGAACAAGGCAACTGGGATCTGGTGGGCAACAACACGCCGGTGTTCTTTCTGCGCGACCCGTTGAAATTCCCCGACCTCAACCATGCGGTCAAACGCGACCCGCGCACCAATATGCGCAGCGCCCGCAACAACTGGGATTTCTGGACGTTACTGCCGGAAGCGCTGCATCAGGTCACGATTGTCATGAGCGATCGTGGCCTGCCGCGCACCTACCGCCACATGCACGGTTTCGGCAGCCACACCTTCAGTTTCATCAGCCCGGCGAACGAACGTTTCTGGGTGAAGTTCACCTGGAAAACCCAACAAGGCATCGAGAACCTGACCGATCAACAAGCCGCGACACTGATCGGCGATGACCGCGAAAGCGCCCAGCGCGACCTGTACAACGCCATCGAAGAAGGCCACTTCCCGCAATGGAAGCTCTACGTACAAGTGATGCCGGAGCTGGACGCCGAGACCTACCCGATCAATCCGTTCGACCTGACCAAAGTCTGGCCTCACGCGGATTACCCGCTGATCGAAGTCGGCGTGCTCGAACTCAACCGCAACCCGGACAACTACTTCGCCGACGTCGAACAGGCGGCCTTCAACCCGGCCAACGTGGTGCCCGGCATCAGCTTCTCACCGGACAAAATGCTCCAGGCCCGGCTGTTCTCCTATGGCGATGCCCAGCGCTATCGCGTTGGCGTCAATCATCACCAGATTCCGGTGAACGCGCCGCGCTGCCCGGTCAACAGCTATCACCGGGACGGCCAGATGCGCACCGATGCGAATGCGGGCAGCACAATCGGCTACGAGCCCAACAGCTATGGCGAGTGGGCCGAGCAACCGGATTTCAGCGAACCACCGCTGGCCCTGAAAGGCAGCGCCGGGCACTGGAACCACCGCGAGGACGACGACTACTTCTCGCAACCTGGCACGCTGTTCCGGGCCATGTCGCCCGCCCAGCAACAGGTTTTGTTCGAGAACACCGCGCGCTCGATCCATGGCGCCAGCGCCCAGACCCGGCAACGCCACATCGATAACTGCACCCAGGCTGATCCGGCGTACGGTGCGGGTGTTGCACAGGCCATCGAAGCACTGGGCTGATCCGCAATGACGTAAGCAGGGCAAGCAGGATTGATCCTGTTTGCCCTGCTGCCGTGGTCAGTCCTCGACGATGCTTTTCGCCTCAAGAAACGCTTCCAGCCCCGACACCCCGAATTCCCTGCCGATCCCCGACTGCTTGACCCCGCCAAACGGTGCCAGCAGCTCCGGTGCGATCCGGTTGATCAACACCGAACCGGCCTCCAGGCGCGCAGCGATGCGTCGGCCCCGTCCCGCCTCGCGGGTGAACACATACGCCTGCAAACCGTAGACGCTGGCATTGGCGATGCGGATGGCGTGTTCTTCATCGTCATAGGCGATGATCGACAGCACCGGGCCGAAGATCTCTTCCCGGGCAATGTCCATGTCATTGCTGACGTCGGCAAACACCGTGGGCTTGACGAAATAGCCCTGGCTCAGCCCGACAGGCCGGCCCTCCCCGCCGACGATCAATCGCGCGCCCTGCTCCAGCCCGCGCCGGATAAAACCCTGCACGCGATCAAACTGCGCCTGGTTGAACAACGGGCCGATGGCGGTCGCCGGATCATGGGGATTACCGACCACTATGGCGTCGACCAAGGCTCTTACCCGCTCGATCACCTGCGGCAAGAACGCGCGCGGCACCAACAGCCGCGTGCCGGCGACACAGGCCTGACCGTTATTCATGAAGGCGGCATTCAGGGCCATGGGGATGGCCGCTTCGAGATCCGCGTCGTCGAGCACGATGGACGCCGACTTGCCGGTGAGCGACAGGCTCAACCGCTTCATGGTCTCGATACCCGCGCGGGCAATGAGTTTTCCGGTGGCGGTGGAACCGGTGAACGAAATCTTCGCGATGTGCGGGCTGGTGCTGATCTCGTCGCCCACTTCGCCGCCACGGCCCGAGACAATATTGATCACCCCGTTTGGCAGTTCCGCACGGTGCAAGGCGAGCGCGAGCACCTGGGTCTGTAACGGGCTGAGTTCGCTCGGCTTGATGACCGAGGCGCAGCCGCCGGCAATCGCCGCCGCCAGTTTGCTGCACACCGTACCGGCGGTGCTGTTCCAGGGCGCGAACAATGCCGATACCCCAACCGGTTCCATCACGACGCTTGCACGACCCACAGGCCGCACCAGCTCGTAGTTTTCGAGAATCTGCGCCGCGTTGGCGAAGGATTGCGAGGCGTACTGGCTGACCCATTGCGCACGGGCCAACGGTGCGCCGTATTCCTCGATGGCGGTGTCGCGTATCTCCTCGGTGCTCTCCAGCACCGCCGCCTGCAGGCGCTTGAGCATGTCGATGCGCTCGGCTTTCGAGGTGCGGCCCATCGTGACTTGCGCACGCTGGGCGGCGGCGATGGCTTGCCTGGCATCGTCGCGATTGGCCAGGGTGACCGTTCCGATGACGGACTCCGTCGCCGGGTTGATGCATTCGATCGTTTCGCGGCCCTGAACGGGCACGAACGCACCATCGATGTAGCTGTGCTTGATAGTCCACATGGCGATTTTCCCAAGGGTTGAAACAGCAACGCCCGGAACATCCGGGCGTTGGTCAGGGCGACGGCTCAGTCAGGTAGTGATTCGCGGCTGAAGGCTTGCACCTCCTGCACCAGACCACGAGCGGCCATTTCCACCAGTTGCCGACCCTTTTCCGGCGAAGCCTGGGCCGGGTCCGAGCCCATGCGGCCGTCCGGATGACGGGCACGGAAATCCGCCGCTTCCCGGATCGGCCCCCAATTGGCGATCTGCGGCGAGTAGTCGGCCGACTTGATGGAATCGGGGTAGGCCCATTGGGTCACGGCGATTTCCGAAGGCGTGGCATGAATGCCGTGGCCGGTCGGGAACTGCTCGCGCGCCAGCTCGTTCACCCCTTCCAGGTCCCACCAGTTGCACAGCTTCAGGGCGAACCCGGCCTTGCGTCGGGCGAAACTCGCTTCGGCGTACAGCTCCGAAAACGCCGCTTCGATTGACGCGATGTTGCCGCCGTGGCCATTGAGGAAAAAGATCTTTTCAAAGCCGTGGGCGGCCAGCGAACGGGTCCAGTCGGCGATGGCGGCGATGAACGTCGAGGGCCTGAGCGAGATGGTGCCGGGGAAGCCGAGGTGATGTTGCGCCATGCCGATGTTGAAGGTCGGGGCAATCAGGATGTCGGCGTTTTTCTGCGCTTCATGGGCGATGATTTCCGGGCACATCCAGTCGGTGCCCAGCAGGCCGGTCGGCCCGTGCTGTTCGTTGGAACCGATCGGGATGACGATGGTGCGGCTGCGTTCGAGGAATTGGGCGATTTCGGACCAGGTCGATAGGTATAAAAGCATCAGGATTCTCACTCTTCGAAGGTTCCTCGCGGAACGAGGCTGGGTGTTCAGTGCACCTGCAACAGCAGTGTCATTGATACCACCCGCCTCCCTTCGACGACAGAATACGAAGGTATCGGAATCGCCGGAACGCGCTAATCGCGGACGAGAAATTCACGGGGCGATTCGCCCATCACCCGTCTGAACATGGCACTGAAGGCACTCTGGCTGGCGTAGCCCAGATCCCGGGCAATCACCCCGACGGATTGCCCCTTGTCGAGCCGGTCGATGGCGGTCGCCAGCCGCACCTGCTGCAGCCAGTGGCGGAAATTCAGGCCGGTTTCATTGACGAACAGACGTATCAGCGTGCGCGAACTGGCACCGACCCGGTCTGCCCAATAGCCGATCGAATGGTCTTGTCCGGGGTCTTGCAGAATCGCCTCGCACACCGTGACCAGTCGCCGGTCGACCGGCCATGGCACTTCGATCGGCAACGTCCGCGCCGCCTGCAACTCACTGAGTATCAATGCCACGATGTGCGCGTTGCGGCCTTCCTGCGGGTATTCGATCGGCTGCTCGGCCAGGGCCAGAATCAACTCGCGCAGCAGTCCGGGGATCTCCAGTACTTTGCAGTGATGGCCCAGCCCTGCGCAGACCTGCGGCTCGATGTAGATCGAGCGCATCTTGACCGCGCTGAGCATCAACTGGTCGTGGATCATTCCGGGCGGAATCCACAGCGCGCGCTTCGGCGGCAGGATCCACAAACCGCGCTCGGTGGCTACCCGCATCACGCCGTTCGAGGCATACAGCAACTGCCCGTGCCGATGCACGTGCGGCTCGTTGTATTCGCCGGTGGCCTGATCGCGGACCAGCACGGTCATCACTCGCGGCACGTCCTGATAATCGGGATAACGTTCGCTGCGCGGCGCGGAATCACGCTGGGCGATGATCTTGCGCACCTCCTGTTTCATCGCTGGAGTCTCCTGAAAACAGACCTTGATCGTGTTAAAGCGGCGATTGTCACTTTGGCGACAAACCCTGGCATTTGCCATGGCCGGCCCATTGTTAGCCTTGCGCTCATTGTTCATCAATGAGGCCTTTCCCATGGCAATCACCCGCAATCTCTCCGGCCACCAGCAGAGCGTCACGGCGGTGATCGGCCTGCTGATCCTGTCCATCGCCCTGCGGCCGCCGATCATTTCGGTGGGGCCGATTCTGCTGTTGATCCAGCAGCACTTTCAGTTGAGCTACACCCAGGCCGCGCTGCTGACTTCGATTCCCGACATCTGCATGGGCGTTTTCGCGCTGGTGGTTCCGAGCCTGGCCAGACGCTTCGGGATCGATCGCAGCGTGGTTGTCGCCCTGACGTTGTTGGGTGCCTCGACCTTGTTGCGGGCAATCTCGCCGAATGCATTCTTCCTGCTCGGCAGTACGTTCTTTGCCAGCATCGGCATCGCGGTTGCCGGCGCGATGACCGGCGCGTGGATCAAGACTCACTTTGCGCAACGCCCGGCGCTGTTCATGGGCATCTATGCCGGCGGCTTGAGTCTGGGCGCGACCCTCGCGGCGGTGCTCAGCGCACCGATTGCCGAGCTGGCGCAAGACTGGCGAGTCAGCGCCGGAGTCTGGAGCGTGCTGTGCCTCACCGCCATCGCCAGTTGGGTGTGGATGGCACGCCGTTTTGCGACACCGGCGCCCACCGTGAAATCGCCATCGAGCCCGAGCAAACGCCTGCCCTGGCGCAATCCGCAGGCGTGGCTGATCGCGTTGAATTTCGGGGCCGGGCAATTCGTGGTCTACGCCCTCTTCGCCTGGATGGCACCAGCGTCGGTGGAAGCGGCCACATCCAGTGTTTCCCCGGGCGTCCTGCTGGGCATTTTTACTGCAGTGTTCGCCGTGGCCAGCGTGGGTGCGGGCCTGATTCCGGGCAAGGCCCACGACCGGCGCGGTTTGCTTGGGCTGTCGGCGTTGCTGGCCCTGCTCGGGGTGGGCGGCATGGCGTTCCTGCCGGCGTACTGGCCGATGCTGTATGTGGTGCTCGCGGCCATCGGGCTGGGCATGGGCTTTACCGTGGCCATGACCTTGCCGCTGGATCACGCCCGCACCAGCGAACAGGCCGGATTGTGGACGGTGTTCATGTTGTTCATCGGTTACCTGATCGCCGCGCTCGGGCCGCTGCTGTTCGGTGCCCTGCGCGAATACACCGGACACTATGGCCCGGCGTACACCTTGCTGTTCGCGGTACTGCTGTTGATGCTCGGCATCACCCCCCTGCTCAGACTGGCACCGGCAACTTCGCCGCAGGTGTCCGTTGCCTGAGCGGGGGGTGACAGACCTGCGACGCGCCTCGGCACGTCGCAGGGTTTCAGTTGGCCGCCGCGGCTTTTTCAATCAGCCGGGCCACCGGTGCCGGATTCGACACCATCACCACGTGCGACGCGCCCTTGACCACCTCAACCGCCCTGGCATCTGCACGCTTGGCCATGAACGCCATCGCCTGGGGCGGGATGTTCTTGTCCTTGTCGCCGTAGATGTACCACGACGGAATGTGCTTCCAGGCCGGCGTTCCGGCCTGCTCGTTCAGCGCCGCTTCGGTGACCGGACGTTGAGTAGCCGCCATCAGCGCCGCTTGTGCAGCCGGGACGTCGGCGGCGAATTGATCGTGGAACTTGCTCTGCTGGATGTACAGGTCCTTGCCGCCGTCGGCCAGCGCAACCGGTGGCGCAAGCGTTGGTCCGAGGGTGCTGCCGGGAAACTTGCCGGCCAGCCCGGCAACGGTTTCACCGGCCTCGGGGGCAAAGGCGCTGACGTAGACCAGCGCTTTGACATTGGCATGATCGTTGGCCGCATCACTGATGACGTTGCCGCCATAGGAGTGACCGACCAGCACCACCGGCGACTGGATGCTGCTGAGCAACGCCGATACCGCTGCGCCATCGCTCTTGACGCCGCGCAGCGGATTGGCGGCGGCGATCACCGTGTAGCCATCCTTCTCGAGAATCTTCGCCACGCCGTTCCAGCTCGACGCGTCGGCAAATGCGCCGTGCACCAGCACCACCGTGGGTTTGGCGGTTTGGGCGAAGGCATTGGCGCCCAGGCACAGGCCCGCAGCGATGCTCAGTGCAATCAGTGTTTTTTTCATCGGGATGTTCCTCGTATGACGGATTCAGGGAGCGTATCGAGTGAAGACAAAATCGTGGTTCTGCACCCGCGCCTGATGGCAGGCAAAGCAGGTCTGGTGCTGGGCTTCGTCGGCGGGTTTGCCGTTGATGAAACGGCCGAATCCCCAGCCACCGGTCGAGGCGTATTTGCGCGAGTCCTTGACCATCACCTGAACGGTGGTGGCCGCTCCCGGAATCGAGGCCGGCTCGAACTCCGGCGACTGCACGTGTTTCCACGCCAGCTTCACCAGCACCGTGCCGTCGGGAAACGGCAGCGTCTTGCTCTGGTAAGCCTTGATCGCCCGGTCATTGCCCAACACCGCGCGCAGTTCATCCAGCGGCGCGGCTTCCTGGGCCGGGGCAATCAGCGCCCACTGCCGATAGTTTTTCGGCAGCTTCACGCCGTAGATCGGCGAGGCGTCGCCGTCATCGGCCTCGCCCAACGCGATACCGGTGGCCGCCAGTGCCGCGAGCGCAATGGCCGCTGGCAACACGGCCCAATGGTTGAATTTCATGGTCGGATCCCCTTCGGCCGGCAATCAGAGATGATCGGCATCGATCACCGCCTGAGCGAACGCTTGCGGCGCTTCCTGCGGCAGGTTGTGGCCGATGCCGCCGCTGATCAGCCGGTACTCGTACTTGCCGGTAAAGCGTTTGGCGTAGGCCTCGGCCGGTGGGTGCGGCGCACCATTGGCGTCGCCCTCCAGAGTGATGGTCGGCACGCTGATCGAGGGGAATGCCGCGAGTTTTTTCTCCAGCGAATCGTATTGCGCTTCCCCTTTGATCAGCCCCAGGCGCCAGCGGTAGTTGAAGATCGACACCGCGACGTGATCCGGATTCTGCAACGCGGCGGCGCTGCGCTCGTAAGTCGCGTCGTCGAAGGTCCACTTCGGCGAGGCCAGCTGCCAGATCAGTTTGGCGAAGTCGTGGGTGTTCTTTTCATAGCCCAGACGGCCACGCTCGGTCGCAAAGTAGAACTGATACCACCACTGCAACTCCGCCGCCGGCGGCAGCGGCGTCTTGCCCGCCTCCTGGCTGCCGATCAGGTAACCGCTCACCGCCACCAGCGCTTTCACCCGCTCGGGCCAGAGCGCTGCAACGATGTCGGCGGTGCGCGCGCCCCAGTCATAGCCGCCAAGCACGGCCTGTTTGATCTTCAGGGCGTCCATGAAGTCGATCAGGTCTTTGGCCAGCGCCGCCGGCTGGCCGTTGCGCACGGTTTTGGCGGACAGGAAACGCGTGTCGCCATAACCGCGCGCGTAGGGGATCAGCACCCGATAGCCCTTCTGCGCCAGCGCCGGGGCGACGTCGGTGTAGCTGTGAATGTCGTAGGGCCAGCCGTGCAGCAGGATGACCACCGGACCGTCGGCCGGACCGACTTCGGCGTAGGACACGTCCAGCAGTCCGGCCTTGACGTGTTTCAGCGCGCCGAACGAAACATTCGTGCCGGCGGTAATGGCGTCAATCTTGCCGGCGGGCACTTCGGCGGCGCTGGCGTATGCCGAAGCGATGCCCAGCGCAAGCGCCAGGATCGAACCGGCGAGCACGCGCCGGGATGGGGTTACAGCGTTAGAGTCAGTCATGCCGGGTCTCCCTCGTGAACCGCCGGGCGGCGGTTCCGGGCTTTGGATTGAAGGGCTTGCGGATTGCAGGGCTAGCGGGCTGCCTGCGCAGCGGTTTTCTGCGCGGCGGCGCGCAGTGGCCGGAAGGCTTCGCGCAGTTCTTCGCTGAACAGTTGCGGTTGCTCCCATGCCGCGAAGTGACCGCCCTTGCTGACTTCACTGAAGTAGGCCAGCGACGGATAGGCGCGCTGCGACCAGACTTTCGGCGCCCGGTAGATTTCGTGGGGGAACACGGTGATCGCCACCGGCACCTTGATGTCGGCAGTCTTCTGCGCGGCGGCGCTGAAGTTATTGTTGTTGTTCTCCCAGTAGAAACGGGAGGACGACGCCCCGCTGTCGGTCAGCCAGTACAGGCTGATGTCGTCGAGCATTTCATCGCGGCTCAGGACCTTCTCGGGCTGACCGTCGCTGTCGGTCCACGCGGCGAATTTTTCATACATCCACGCGGCCGTGCCGGCGGGCGAGTCGGCCAGCAGATAACCGATGGTCTGCGGCCGGGTCACCATCATTGCGCCATAAGCGGCGTTGCGACCGAAGAACTGGCTGAGCGAGTTGAAAGCCGTCACCTCCGGCGCGGTCAGCCCCGCCGGGGCCGGGTCGCCGCTGTTGATCGGCTTGACCAGTTCCGGCGGCACGGTGGCCGGCATGTTCAGGTGGATGCCCAACAAACCGGGCGGTGCCAGGCGACCCAGCGCATCGGAAATCACCGAGCCGTGATCGCCGCCCTGGGACACGTAATGGCTGTAGCCCAGACGTTTCATCAACACATCCCAGGCCTTCGCCACCCGGTCAGGGCCCCAGCCGAGCTCGGTCGGTTTGCCGGAGAAACCATGGCCGGGAATCGACGGGATCACCACATCGAACGAGTCCTCGACCTTGCCGCCATAGGCCACGGGATCGGTCAGCGGGCCGATGGTCTTGAGGAATTCGAACTGCGAACCCGGCCAGCCGTGGGTGAGGATCAATGGCATCGCATTGGGGTTGCGCGAACGCACATGGATGAACTGGATGTCGACGCCGTCGATGGTGGTCACGAACTCCGGCAGGGCGTTGAGCCTCGCTTCGGCCTTGCGCCAGTCATAACCGTCGCCCCAATACTTCACCAACGCCTGGACCTGCGCCAGTTGCACTCCCTGGGACACGTCGCCGACCGTTTCCTTGTCCGGCCAGCGAGTGTCGGCGATGCGTTTGCGCAGATCGCTCAACTTCGCTTCGTCCACATGGATGGTGTACGGGCGGATGGTTTGCGACGGATCCGCGGCCCAGACGCCGCTACTGCCCGCGAGTACGGCAAGGCCGAGCACGCCGCCCCTGATGGATGACGCCAGGCAATGGCGCCAGGTAAGACCGGACGAAACCGCAACCATGATGGATCTCCTTGTAGTCATTATTCGAAAGGCATCGCCAATCGGATCAGACCACTGCGTTGGCACCGGGGCGATTACACGATGGTGTCGGTCGATACCTTGGTATGACGCGCAGGCCTGGCGCACAAAATCGCGCTCGAATTCAGCAGCGGTTAACGGGCAGAATGCGGCGGGGAAACGGCCCAATTGAATGACAGACCTGAACAAGGATTGCGGATGCGTGGGGAAACAGCGCTCGAACGCCTGAGCAGTACGCCATCGACCACTTCGCCGTGGTGGGTGATCGGGCTGTGCATGCTGTTCAACGTGATTGACGGACTCGACGTGATGGCCATGGCCTTCACCGCCAGCCGGGTTGCGGCCGAATGGGCGTTGAGCGGCGCGCAACTGGGCCTGTTGTTGAGCGCAAGCCTGGTCGGGATGGCGCTCGGTTCGCTGCTGGCCGCGCCCAGGGCCGACCGCTTCGGGCGCAGGCCTTTATTGCTCGCTGGCCTGCTGCTCAGCGGCCTGAGCATGTTGCTGTCGTTCTGGAGCCCGGATCATCACGTGTTGATGCTTTTGCGACTGCTGACCGGTATCGGCACGGGGGCGGTGCTGGTGGGGGCAAACGTGCTGACGTTCGAACACGCTAGCCCGCAGCGGCGCAATCTGGCCATCGCCCTGCAATCCCTCGCCTTCGCCATGGGCGCCAGCCTGGGCGGGGTGCTGGCGCATGTATTGAATGATTTGATGGGCTGGCGGTATGTCTTTCTGGCGGGGGGTTGCATCACGCTGGCGGCGGCATTGGTCGGTGTCTTCTGGCTGCGAGAATCGCCGTCATTTCTGGCACTTGAACACCGCGCGCCTATTCCTCCCTTGTCGCCTGACGACGTCAGCCGGCCGTTTTCGCCCGGTCAATGGCAACAGACTCTATCGCTGGCACTGGCACTCTTTCTGTTGATGTTCTGCTTTTACTTCGTGATGAGCTGGACGCCGGCCCTGTTGGTCGACAATGGCTTTACCGACCAACAAGGCGCCCGGATCGGGATGCTGTTGGCGCTGGGGGGCATGCTCGGCGCCCTGCTTCTGGGTCTGGCGGCCAATCGTTACGGCTGCCGACGTTTGCTATCGGCTTTTCTGCTGCTCAACGCCGCCCTGCTGCCATTGATGCTGCCGGCCACTCGCGTCCCCGGTCTGGCGACGCTCGTGGCGGTCACGCTGGGGCTGATGCTCAATGGTGCAGTCGCGGCTCTGTATGTCCTGGCCCCTCAAGCGTTCTGCACATCGGTCCGTACGACCGGCGTCGGCGTGGTGCTGGCGACGGGGCGTCTGGGGGCGATCATTTCGCCGGTGGTCGCCGGGTTTCTGCTGGATGCCGGATGGACCGCACAACACCTGTTCACGTTTTTCGCCGGTAGCCAGGTGTTGGCGGCCCTGCTGATCTGGCGTGGCGTCAAGGGACGATGATCAGCTTGCCCGTCGTGTTGCGCGACTCGATATCGCGATGGGCCTGTTGCGCATCATCCAGTGAATAACGCTTGCCAATCACGGCTTTCAGTTTGCCGGCACTGACCCATGCGAACAGTTGCCGGGATTTTTCCAGCAGCACCTCGCGGTTGCGCACGTAGTGCATGACCGAGGGATACGTCAGCTTGATGCTGCGCGGCATGCTGAAGATATCGATCGGCGGGGTCGGGTTCATGAACGGTCCGTACAAGGCCAGGGTGCCGAAATAATCCAGCAGCTCCAGCGAGTCGGCAAACCCCTCCGCGCCCGTGCCGTCGTACACCACATTCACCCGCTGCCCGTCGGTCAGGCGCATGACCTGGGCGGCAATGTTTTGCGCCCGCCCGATCACCACATAGTCCGCCCCCGCCGCGAGCACCGCCTCGACCTTGTCGGCATGAGAAACCCGGCCTATGACCTTGCCGCCCAGCAGCTTGATCAACTGGGTCAGCATCAGCCCCACGCCCCCGGCCGCCGCATGCACCAAGGCTACGTCGCCCGGCTGGATCGTATGCACCTTGTCCACCAGATTGCTGGCGGTCAGGCCCTGCATCATCAGGCTGGCGGCGGTGGCGAAGTCGATATCGTCCGGCAGCGGCACCAACTGGCTGACCGGGGCGATCAGCTGTTCGGCGTAGCTGCCCGGCACGTAATGCCAGGCCACGCGGTCACCGACAGCGAACTCCGTCACCTGCGGGCCACTGGCCAGGACGACGCCGGCGCCTTCTGCACCCAGCGTCAGCGGCAGCTCCCAGGCAGCGCCGAGCCCGCGTCGGGCACCGGTGTCCATGAAATTGATACCCGCCGCCATGACCTTGACCAGGACTTGTCCGGGCCCCGGTTCTGCCAGTTGAATGTCCTGCACCGTCAACACTTCGGGCCCGCCAAAGGCCTGGATAACCACTGCTTTCATAATGTTCTGCCCTGTCATCGGGACGACCGGTCCTGCTGCCTTTCGGGTGGCAGGAGCGCGGACGTCACGTTGCTTTCACTCAACGTCGAAGGACGTTGAAACCAGGGCCAAGGCTGCGCGGCGGATGTATCCCGGCGGTTTCGCCAACCCGGCGCTGTGCATGCTTGTATGGCTAGAGTGGGCGTAGATACAGTGGCTTACAAAAGCGCCACTGTGGTGCCCATCGCAGTGTGCAATGTCGGCCGATATTCGCCACGGGCGACACCAAAGTATGATGGGCGAGTGCCATCCGAAGGCGCATCTTTGTTCAACGGTGACTGCACACAATGAGAATCGGTATGACGAACGAGCAGGAGCGCGTCATCGAGGACGGTCCAGGCCGCGCGGGTGACGCGGTCATGCCGGCGCCGGGGATCGACTCGATCATCGACAGCATCCCGGCCATGGTCGCCTTCATGACGCCGTCCGGTGAGCTGGAACAGGTGAACCGGCAAATCATGGAGTACATCGGCGCCCCGCTGCATGAACTGAAAAACTGGCAGGCCAGCGAGACCGTGCACCCGGAAGACCTGCCCTCGGTCATCGCTGCCTGGATGCACTCGGTCAGTACCGGCACGCCCTATGAAAACGAGCACCGGATTCGCCGCGCCGACGGTGTCTATCGCTGGTTCCATGTGCGCGGCCTGCCGATCAGAGACAGCGAAGGCACCATCACCCGTTGGTGCGTGCTGCAGGTCGATATCGATGAGCGCCGGCGGGACAAGGCCTTGATCGCCAGTGCCCTGGCCGAAGTCAGCGCGTCGGAAGAACGTCTGCGCGGGATCATCGACGCCGTTCCCGGTTTTGTCTGGAGCGCCTCGCCGGAAGGCAACGTCGGCTTCGTCAATCAGCGCTGGTGCGACTACACCGGCATGTCCGTCGAACAAGCCTGCGGTGACGGCTGGACGGCGTCCATCCACCCCGACGACGCGCCGGGCCTGGCGGTTTATTGGCAAGGGATTCTGCAATCGGGCAGCGCTGGCGAGTACGAGGCCCGACTGAAGCGCTTCGATGGCGTTTACCGCTGGTTCCTGATCCGCGCCGTGCCCCAGCGTGATGACACGGGGCGGATCGTGCGCTGGTATGGCGAAAACACCGACATCGAAGACCGCAAACGGGCGGAAGTCTTTTTGGCCAAGGCCCAACGCCTGAGCGCCACCGGTACGTTTTCCTGGCGGGTGAGCACCGACGAGATCACCTGGTCGGACGAGGTCTACCGCATCCTCGAACTGGACCCGGACACGCCGCCCGGCTTCGAGGCGATCTATCGCCGCGTGCATCCGGACGACATCTCCAGCCATCGGGAAATGATCAAGCGCCAGCGCCGCAAGGGGCGTGACTTCGAACACGAACATCGGCTGCTGATGTCCGACGGCACGGTGAAATACGTTCGGCTGGTGGCGCACTCGATCGCTCATGCGCCGGACGGCTTCGAATACATCGCCGCCCTGCAGGACATCACCCAGCGCCGGCTCGCCGAAGAGGTCCTGAGCAAGGCGCGCTCGGAACTGACGCACCTGGCCAGGGTCGCCAGCCTTGGCGCGGTCACGGCGTCGATTGCCCACGAGGTCAATCAACCGCTGGCCGGCATCATCACCAACGCCAGCACCTGCCTGCGCATGCTCGGCGCCGACCCGCCGAATGTCGATGGCGCCAGGGAAACCGCGCGCCGCACCATTCGCGACGGCAACCGTGCGGCCGATGTGATCAATCGACTGCGGGCGTTGTTCTCGAAAAAAAGCATCACCCTTGAAAACGTCAATCTGAATGACGCGGCACGGGAAGTCATCGCCATGCTGCTGGGCGAGCTGCAACGCAACGGCGTGGTGCTGCATCCGCAATTTGCCGAGTCCCTGCCGCTGGTCAGAGGTGATCGGGTTCAGCTTCAACAGGTGATCCTTAACCTGATCATGAATGCCGCCGAGGCCATGAGTGCGATCCACGGCCGGCCCCGGCAATTGATCGTCAGCACCGGTCTGGGCTCGGACGAGAGCGTTTACCTGGCGGTGAAGGACAGCGGCAACGGCGTCGATCCGCAGGACATCGAACGCATTTTCAATGCGTTCTACACCACCAAAAGTTCGGGCATGGGGGTCGGTCTGTCCATCAGTCGCTCGATCATCGAGCGCCACGACGGCAAACTCTGGGCCAGCGCCAACGACGGCCCGGGTACGACGTTTACCTTTGCCATCCCGCATTCGACGGACTTGCCGCAAACCGATAACCGCGACCTCGCCGATCGCACCGTGGAGAATGATTGATGGGTACGCATTTGCTCGTATCGGTGGTCGATGACGACGAATCGGTTCGTGAATCACTGCCTGACCTGATCAAGGAGTTCGGCTTCGCCGTCCAGGCGTTTGCCTCGGCGCAGGCGTTTCTGGCATCGCCCTATCTGGACCTGACCCATTGCCTGATTCTCGACGTGGCCATGCCCGGCATGTCGGGACCTGATCTGCAACGGGAGCTGCTGCGCCGTGACTATCGCATTCCGGTGATTTTCATCACCGCGCACGGCGACGCCAGCGAACAGGCGAAGCTGTTGAACAGTGGCGCGGTGGAGTGCCTGTTCAAACCGTTCAGCGAAGCCCAATTGCTCAAGGCCCTGAGCGCCGCCCTGCCCCTCGACTGAGCGTGAAGCCGAACAGAACAAGGAATCGACATGTTGAACGCGAACAACTCAATCGCCCCTTCCCGTGGAGCATTACCGATGAGTGATGTCACGCCCGTCGTATTCGTTGTCGATGACGACATTTCCGTGCGCGAGTCGCTGGAGCTGATGATCCGCTTCGCCGGATGGCAGCCACGGCTGTTCGAGTCCGCGCAGGATTTTCTCGACGCGCCCCGGGCGCTGGTGCCCAGTTGTCTGGTGCTGGACATCAACCTGCCCGACCTGAACGGCCTGGACCTGCAGACCGCGCTGGCCGATGAGCGCCACAACATGCCGATCATCTTCATCACCGGCTACGGCGATATTCCGCGCACGGTGCGGGCCCTGAAGGCCGGTGCGGTGGAGTTTCTGACCAAGCCGTTCAACGACGAGGTGATCCTCAGCGCCATGGCCGATGCGCTGCAGAGCAGTCGCGTGGCGCTTGAGGGGGAAAAGAATCTGCGCGCACTGCTCGCGGCCTACAAGACCCTGACGCCGCGCGAGCAGGAGATCATGGCTTCTGTGGTCAGCGGGCGGCTGAACAAACTGATTGCCGCCGATCTCAACATCAGCGAAATCACCGTCAAGGCCCATCGCGGCAAGGTGATGCGCAAGATGAAGGCCCGCTCGCTGGCGGACCTGGTGAAAATGGCCGCCCTGATTACGCCGGAGTAGCAGGCAGGCTCTGCCAGAAGCTTTCCAGCCGACGCAAATCAAGGCTGTCGAAGCCTTCCGACGCCCGCTCGCGGCAGGCACCGAGCAACGCCCGGGCCTGATCCGGTTGCCCCTGTTCCAGCCAGAACCGGGCCAGATCCATCGATGACCGCAACTCCCACGCCCACGCGCCCTGCTCGCGACTCAGCGCAATGGAATCCTCAAGAACCGCCAGCATGGCCTGAACATCATCGGCCTGGATGACCTTGAGAATACCGGCCTTGATGCGCAGCAACTCCGGCAATGCGAAGGCATCACCGCTTCGGCGGCAGTAATCGATAGTGCCGTTGACCAGGGTCATTGCCTTTGAATGTTGGCCCACCAGCATCAGGCCTTCGGCCAGTGCGATTTCGAATGAGGTCGTCAGCAGTTCGTAACGCATGCCACGCAACCGCGCCAGACTTTCCTCCAGCATGGCAACTGCTTCGCCGGGTTCCTCGGCGCGGATGGCGATCGCCGCGCGCAACCCGTGGCAGGCGGCAATGTAGGGGCCCAGTGCGTTGGTTTCGGCGACAGCACTGAACCGTTCGAGACTGGCAGTTGCCTTGGCAAGATCGCCGGTCCAGATATAGATGCACAGAATCCAGACCATGGCGATGCAGTAGGTAACCGGATGCTGCAGCGCCGAGGCTTCGGCCTCGATCTGCTCGGCCAAGCGCCGGGCCTGATCGGGATAGCCCTGCAGCCAGAGTGACCGCGCCAGCGCCAGCCCCGTGCGATTGCGGTGATCGAAGCCGTAGTAAATCGTGTTGCTGGGATGGGACGGCAAACTGTTGCGCAACGAACTTTCCAGTTCCTGGCGAGCCAGACGCTGATTGCCGAGCAGATGATGGGAGATGCCGGTCAGCGATGCGGCAATCGCGATGGCGGCGGGCTCGTTGAGGATGTTGCCGACCGCCGCGGCCTGCTCCGCCCAGGCCAGCGACGAAGGGAAATCACCGATGCGCTCATAGAAAATCTGCAAGCGGCCCAGCAGCCGCAATTGTGAGCCGTAGTCGTTCAGCGCAACGGCAATGTCCTGCGCTCGGAGCAAGGCTTTTTCGGCGGCCTCACTGTTGCCACGGGTGAACATCAGGACCAGGCCGAGTGCGGCTTGCAGTTCCATTTCGGTGGGCGTGCCGTAGTACCCCAGTTCCAGCAGTTCCACCGCCCGGGAACACCAGGTACGGCACTCGACCAGCAAGGAAAAATGCAGGAACAACGGCGCACTCGCGGCCGCCAGCGGCAACGCCAGTCCCGGATCGCCGTGGGGCCCGAAGCTCCATTCCAGCGCACCGCGAACGTTGCCCAACTGGCTGGCCAGACGCGCCGAATGACGGAAAATTTCGTCGGGCGCAGTCCCCAGATGGCCGAGCAAATCCATGTAAAACGCCGCGTGCCGGAACGCCAGCGCATTGACCTCGGCTTCTCCCCGCGCCGCCAGTTTTTCCCGGGCGTAGGCACGCGTCATCTCCAGCAAGCGATACGAATCCGTCGAGTCGCTGTGATCGACCGTGACCAGCCCCTTGCACACCAGGTCGTCGAGAATCGCAGCCGCCGCTGCGCTCTCGTGTTGCGATTCGGCCACCACCTGAGCGGCGGCTTCCTGGGAGAACGGCCCGACGAAGACCGAAAACCGCTCCAGCGCCAGACGCTCCTGCGGCGACAGCAGGTCATAGCTCCAGTCGAGCATGGCGCGCAGGGTCTGATGGCGGGGAACGGCGGTCCTGCGCCCCGACCAGCCCAGGGAGAAGCGCTCGCCGAGCAGCGCGTGGGTGGCCTTCAATCCGTGGCTCGCGACCCGCATCGCCGCCAGTTCGATCGGCAGCGCCATGCCCTCCAGCCGCTGGCAAATGTCCGCAATCATTTGCCCTCCGCCCGCTTCCAGCAACAGCGCGGCATTGCTCGACGACGCGCGTTCGACAAACAGCTTGATGGCCGGAAATGCCAGCAACTCCGCAACCGAGAGGTGTTGCGGCTCACGGGGAAATTCCAGCGGATTGAGCCAGTGCACGTATTCGCCACGCACCCGCAGCGGTTCGCGACTGGTCGCCAGAACACCAACATCCGGCGCGGTATCGCTGATCTGTTCCAGGAGGGTCGACACCGCGTCGATCAGGTGTTCGCAGTTGTCGATCACCAGCATCAGCCGCTGCTCACGCAAATGCGCGAGCAGGACAAACAGCGGGTCTTCCGCCTGCACCGGGATGTCCAGCGATCGGGCCAGTGCCGACGGCACCAGCGCGCAGTCTTCCACTTGCGCCAGATCGACGAAGCTGACGCGCTCATAGCCCTGGGCGGCGATGCGGTGCGCCACTTCGATGGCCAGGCTGGTCTTGCCGACGCCGCCGGGGCCGACGATGGTGAACAGCCTCGGTTGCTGCATATGGTCGATGACCAGTTGCAGGTCGGTCTCGCGGCCGATCAGTTTCGCCCGGGGCGGCAGACTGCAGACGCCCTCGGCAGTTCGGGTCGCGATGGGCGCCGGTTGCACAGCGGCCTGTTTTCTTTCCAGCGGCGCGACGAAGGCATAACCCACGCCCACCTGGGTCGCGATGTAACGCGCCTGTTCCTCGCCATCCCCGAGAATCCGCCGCAGGCCGGTCATATGAAAGCGCAGGCTGCCTTCGGCCACCACGCTGTCGGGCCACACCTTGTCGATCAGGTCGTACTTGGACAGCACCCGTCCCGGTTGCTCGAGCAAGGCGATCAACAGATCCAGCGCCCGCCCGCCGATCTCGACCGCCACCCCGTTGCGGGTCAGCAGCCGTTTGCCTGGAACGACACAGAACGGACCGAAAATGAATTGGGTCGTGAGGGATTCGTGCAATGCGTCCGGAAAAGACTCCACGAGGATCGATCTCTCTAAAAACGTAGGGGGCGCCGCCGGTTACAAGCCACCGACGCAGGCCCTTTGCATGATAGGAGTTTTGCATGGTCGTTCAAGCGCGATGAGCGGCGCTCGGTGATTGACCTGAACCTGCAGCCCCTCAATGTGATCGATAAGTGGCAGAATCCCCGCAACTGATGAATTCGGAGACCCCCAATGCTTCGCCTGTTTGAACAACGGCTCGACCCCTTCCCGCCCGACGAAGCGCCGCCACCGCCGGTCGGTCTGGCACGGTTCCTGTGGGCCTGCACCCGCGGCGCTCGCGGTTATATCCTCGCGCTGGCGCTGCTCAGTGCCGGTGTGTCGATCTACGAAGCCTGGTTGTTTTCCTTTCTGGGTCAGGTCGTGGATCTGCTCTCGACCTGGCAGGCCGGCGGTGATGCAAATGGCCAGGAGAGCCGCGTGCTGTGGGGCATCGGCCTCGTGCTGCTGACCAGTGTCGGGCTGGTGGCGCTGCGCACCATGGTTCAGCATCAGGTCTTGGCGATCAATTTGCCGTTGCGTCTGCGCTGGGATTTTCATCGGCTGATGCTGCGGCAGAGCCTTTCATTCTTTTCCGACGAGTTTTCCGGCCGGGTCACGACCAAGGTGATGCAGACCGCACTGGCGGTGCGCGAAGTGCTGTTCACCGTCATCGAGATCGCACCGGGCATTGGCGTCTATTTCATTGCGATCATCGCCCTGGCCGGCGGTTTCGCCCTGAAACTCATGCTGCCGTTCATTGCCTGGGTCGCGCTGTTCGGGCTGGCGATGCTGTATTTCGTACCGCGCCTGGGCCAGGTCGGACAAGAGCAGGCCCATGCGCGGTCGTCGATGACGGGCCGGGTTTCGGACGCCTACACCAACATCACCACCGTCAAACTGTTCTCCCACTCCAAACGTGAAGCGCACTTTGCGCGCGCGGCGATGGAGGATTTCAAGCAGACCGGTTTCCGCCAGATGCGTCTGGTCAGCCAGTTCGAGATCGTCAATCAGGCGCTGGTGGTCGGGCTGATCATGGGCGCCGGCGGCTACGCCTTGTGGCTGTGGCATCAGGGCGAAGTCGGCACCGGGGCCGTGGCGGCGATCACGGCCATGGCGCTGCGCATCAATGGCATGTCGCACTGGATCATGTGGCAGATG
This sequence comes from Pseudomonas sp. B16(2017), assembly GCF_002113205.1. Lineage (NCBI taxonomy): Bacteria > Pseudomonadati > Pseudomonadota > Gammaproteobacteria > Pseudomonadales > Pseudomonadaceae > Pseudomonas > Pseudomonas sp. B16(2017). The sequence continues at coordinate 22,392 of NZ_NEKA01000022.1, read as the reverse complement.
ACGTCGCTGTTCGAAAACATCGGCACGGTGCAGGACGGCATGGGCACCCTGACCCGTGGCCCCAAGGTGCAGGATGCGCCGGACGCCGGCGTATTGGTGCCTTCCGGCGGCGCCGTGGAATTCGACAACGTGAGCTTCAACTACAACGGCGAACGCCAGGTGCTCGACGGCTTGAGCCTGAGCATCCGACCGGGGGAAAAAATCGGTCTGGTGGGCCGCTCCGGCGCCGGCAAATCCACACTGATCAACCTGCTGCTGCGCTTCTATGACGTGGATCGCGGCGAGATTCGCATCGACGGCCAGAACATCGCGCAAGTAACCCAGGACAGTCTGCGCAGCGCGATCGGCATGGTCACTCAGGACACCTCCCTGCTGCACCGCTCCATTCGCGACAACATTGCCTACGGCCGACCGGACGCCACCGACGAACAGATCCAGCGTGCTGCGTCGAACGCCCAGGCCGCCGGCTTCATCAACCAGCTCAGCGACCGCCAGGGCCACACCGGCTATGACACGCTGGTGGGCGAACGCGGCATCAAGCTTTCCGGTGGCCAGCGCCAACGCATCGCCATCGCCCGGGTGATGCTCAAAAACGCGCCGATCCTTCTACTGGACGAAGCGACAAGCGCCCTGGATTCCGAAGTCGAAGTCGCCATTCAGGAAAGCCTCGATGAAATGATGCAGGGCAAGACTGTCATCGCCATCGCCCATCGACTGTCGACGATTGCGGCGATGGATCGACTGATTGTCATGGATGAAGGGCGCATCATCGAGCAAGGCACCCACACCGAACTGCTGGCCAAGAACGGCACCTATGCGCGACTTTGGCAGCATCAGAGTGGCGGGTTTCTGGGTGAGGATCAGGGGCTGACCGAGGCGATGGATCAGGCGTAAACGGTGCTGCCCCGGTACTGCCGGGGCAGAAGACGAGGGCTCAGGCGCTCGGGTGGGTGTGGTAGATCTTGCTGACGATCGTCCACTTGCCGTCTACCTTCAGCAGGTTGAAGAAGTCGGTGAAACGGAACCCCGACACGTTGTCGGTATCGACCCGGGCACTCGCAGCCGTGCCGACGATATCGATGCGAACGATGGCGGCTTCGGCTTCGGGGGATGGACGGAACGCGCTGTCGATGACGTCATACAGATTCTGGATCGCGCCGCCGACGAGCTTGCCGTCGTCAACCCCGAACATGGTCGCCTGCGCATTGAACGCGGGCTTCATCAAGGCGCTGTCAGCCTTTGCTCCACCTTCGTTGTACTGGCTGAGCACTTCGACGATTGCGTTGTATTCCTGCACGTAAGTTGGATGACTCATGATGAACTCCTGTTTGCTGTGAATGTTTTTTCAATCAATCCGCCCTGCGCCGATCCGGTTCAGGGCGCACAAATCAATGGTCAGCCGTTGGCCAGTCGGTGTAGCCCTTGGCGCCGCCGCCGTAGTAGCTCTCGCGTGGCGCGATGGTCAGTTCGGTGCCCCGACGCAGGCGCTCCACGAGGTCGGGGTTGGAAATGAACAGGCGCCCGAACGCCACCGCGTCAATCCGGCCCTGCGCCCGGCGCTTCAATGCCATCTCGAGGTCGTAGTTGTTATTGCCTATGAAGGGGCCTTCGAACTGCGCGCTCAATGCATCCAGATCAACGCCATCAGGAACCGTGCGCGAGGTCGCGGTGGCGCCTTCGACGAAGTGCAGATAGGCCAGATTGAGTCGGTTGAGCTGCTGAATCAGATATCCGTAAGTCGCCATGACATTGCTGTCGGGAGGCGTGTTTCCGGCATCGGGCGTGACCGGCGAAAGACGAATGCCGACGCGGTCGCTGCCCCAGATCGAAATCACCGCTTCAGTGACTTCAAGGGTCAGTCGGGCGCGGTTCTCAATGGTGCCGCCGTACCGGTCAGTGCGCTGATTGGTCGAGTCACGCAGAAACTGGTCGAGCAGATAGCTGTTCGCCGAATGAACCTCCACGCCATCGAAACCGGCACGCCTGGCATTTTCAGCGGCGCGCTTGTATTGCTCAATGATGCCGGGAATCTCCGAAGTCTCCAGCGCCCGGGGCGTCGACACTTCGACAAAGCCGTTCTCGGTGTAGGTGCTGCCTTCTGCCTTGATTGCCGAGGGCGCAACGGGAGCGGCACCGTCGGGCTGTAACTCGACGCTGGAAAAACGCCCCACGTGCCACAACTGGCTGACAATCCTGCCACCTGCGGCATGGACGGCGTCCGTGACTTTTCTCCAGCCCGCCACCTGCGCGTCCGACCAGATCCCCGGCGTCATGGCGTAGCCGCGCCCCTGCGCCGAAATGTTTGTCGCTTCGGCAATGATCAAGCCGGCACTCGCGCGCTGTGCGTAGTAAGTAGCGTGCAGTTCGTTCGGAACACCGTTTTCAGCCATCCGGCTGCGGGTCACGGGCGCCATGACAATCCGGTTGGCCAATTGCAGGGCGCCCATTTGCATGGGAGAAAAAAGATCCGTGTTGCGACTGTTATCACTCATGTTGCATACCTTCAATATCAGACCGGTCGTCTAGTAACTTGATGAAAAAAATCGCCTGTACATCAGCAGGCGTTTACTCGTGCAGCGCCGTCAGTGCTCCTTGTGATCGTCAGGCCTTTTGTGCGTCCGGGCGGGTGCGCGAAGGCTCAAGGGTCGCCCTCTCCCATTTGGCGATCACCAGGGGCGCAATCGCATTGCCCAACACATTCAGGGTGGTGGTGCCGCTGTCGATAATCCTGAAGATACCGGCGATCAGTGCCACGCCCTCCAGCGGAAGACCGGCAGACGCCAATGTGGCCGACAGGATGACGATGGCGAATCCAGGCACCCCGGCAGCACCTTTGGAGGTCAGCACCATGGTCACCACCAGCAGGATTTCCTGAGAAAGCGACAGATCGATTCCATAAAGCTGGGCGATGAAAATTGTCGCCACGCCGAGGAAGATCGACGCGCCATCGAGGTTGAACGCGTACCCCACTGGCACCACAAAACTGACAATTCGCCGTGGCACGCCATAGTTCTCCAGCTTGCTCATCAACTGCGGCATGACCGCTGCGGAGGCAGCACTGGAGAAGGCAAGAATCAACTCGTCGCGGAAATACCTGATCAACTTGAAGATGTTCTCGCCGATCAGGTAACTGATTCCTCCGAGCACTACCAATGCGAAGACGATGAGCGCCAGATAAACCACTCCAATCAACTTGAGCAGGGGCAACAATGAGGCAAAACCGAAGGTCGCGACAGTCGCACCGATCATGCCGAACACCCCAATCGGGGCATAGGCCATGACGATCGAGACGATCCTGAACATCGCATCTGAAATGCCTTGGACCAGCGCAACCACAGGTGCACTTTTCTCCCTGGGCAATGCGTTGAGCGCGACACCGAACAACACCGCGAAGAACAGCACAGAAAGCAACTTCGCCTCGGACATCGCCACCAGAACGTTATCCGGAACGATGTTTTGCATAATCACGAGCGCGCCCTTCGAAGGCTCCATCGTGATGGCGGCAGCACCGTGTGCGATGCCCGAAATATCGGTGCCCGTACCGGGTTCGAAAAGGTTCGCGAAACACAGGCCGATCACGATGGCCAGACCGGTGATCGCAAAGAAATAGCCCAGCGACTTGATGCCCATCCGGCCGAACGACTTGTTATCCCCGCCTCCGGCGATACCCAGGATCATGCAACAGAACACGATAGGCACGACCACCATCTTCATCATCTTGATGAAGATATCGCCAAGCGGTTTCAGGATCTCCGTGCTGACCCACGACTGATACTGCGGATGGGTATTGAAGTACCAACCAACGAGCACGCCAAGCAACAGCCCGGCAACGATTTGCCACACCAGGGGAATACGTTTCATGTCTAGCCTTCTTGTTGGAATGAAAGGACTGCATCAATCGGCAGTTGCTAGAGTCATGAGCTTCCAGCTCACTTGAGATCAAATGGCACAACGCCGTTGTGCCACTGCGCTTTTTACTTGGCGAAGAGCTGGCTCATATCCTTGAAGGCCTTGAATTCGAGGGCATTGCCGCAAGGGTCGAACAGGAACATGGTGGCTTGCTCGCCAACCTGTCCTTTGAATCGAATGTAAGGTTCGATCACAAATTCGGTACCGAAAGACTTGAGGCGCTCTGCCAGCGCTTCCCACTCTTCCCATCCCAGGATGATGCCGAAGTGAGGAACAGGAACGTCGTGCCCGTCGACCGGGTTGCTGTGAACGCTTTCCTGAGACGCGGTTTTCGGGTGTTCGTGAATCACCAGCTGATGCCCGTAAAAGTTGAAGTCGACCCATTGATTGCTGGAGCGACCCTCTTCCAGGCCGAAGACCTCACCGTAAAAAGTGCGGGCTGCAGCCAGGTTGTAAACGGGGATGGCGAGGTGGAATGGCGAAAGGCTCATCAGGACTCCGATACGGTTTTTGTGGTTGGTGAGCACATCGTAGGGCGACACTGACAGCAAAAAAATCAATATATATTTCTCAGAAACACAACTAATATTTGTGAATGATAAAAGAACTCAAGACCCTCATTGCCGTCGCGCGGGAAGGCACTTTCGCGGCTGCCGGCAACCGGATAGGCCTCACCCAGGCGGCGGTGAGCGCCCAGATTCAACGTCTGGAAGCCGAGCTCGGCTTTGAAATATTCGACAGAAAAGGACGCTCGGCCCACCTCAACAGGATGGGCCAGCAAGTCCTGCTTCAGGCGCAGGAGCTGCTTCGTCTTTACGACAACCTGGGATCGACCACCGTCGGTCTTTCCACCAGCATTCTGGTCAACGTCGGCGCAATCGCCTCAGTCCAGCGATCGTTTCTCCCGGACGCACTCGCCAGGTTTCACCAGCAGTGCCCGGAATGCCGAACGCGTGTCGTGCCCGGTCTTTCCATGGAGCTGGTGAACCTGGTGGATACTGGCGAAATCGACATGGCGGCGATCATTCGGCCGCCCTTCTCGCTTCAAAGCGATCTGCGCTGGACCACGCTGGCGCTTGAGCCCTACCGTCTGATCGTGCCCAAGGACGTACCGGGAGAAGACTGGATCGAACTGCTCTCAAGCCTGCCGTTCATTCGCTATGACCGCTCCTCCTTCGGCGGCAGGCAGGTCGATCGTTTCCTGCGACAGATGCATTTCACTTTGCGTGAAGTCTCTGAGCTGGATGAGCTGGAGGCCATCATCAGGCTGGTGGAAAATGGCGTAGGGGTCGCGCTCGTGCCGCAGACGGCCACCCATCAGCAATGGCCGTCAGGTGTGCGGGCGCTTGATCTCGGCCAACACACCTTCCATCGTGATATCGGACTGGTGCACAGGCCTCGGCGAAGCTTCACCGAGCCTGTCAGGACATTGGCTGAACTTATTCTCGAGCAATTCAAGGTGGCGGCTGAGTGAGGGTCGATGGCTTACCCCTCAACAACCCGCCCCGCAACCCACGCACGACTATACCCAAGCACTTTCCCCGCCAACCCCAGCGGAAAATGAATCACCCCATGTGCGGTTTCCGGCAACAGATGCACCTCCACTTCCGCCGCCCTGCCCCAACGCTCAGCCAACTCAAGCGTGTCATCCCTGAGCGGATCCAGTTGCGCAGCAAACATCAACGCTGGCGGAAAACCGGTGAAGTCACCGTACAGCGGTGACAACGGCGCCTGCCGGCGTTCTTCATCGTTCAATCCCGGAGTGAGCATTTGCAGCGCTTCAACCATCCCCGGCCCGTCCAGCAGCAAGGTATCGGGCCCGGCGTTGCGTACGCTGGGGGTTCCGCTCAGGTCGTAGACGCCGTAATACAGCAGCGCCCCGCTCACCCGTTCGAGCAGGTCCGGCCACTGTTTGAGTTGCAGCAGGGTCGCGGCGGCGAGGTGGCCGCCTGCCGACTCGCCCACGACGATGACGGGCAGGTTCGCAAACTCGCGGCAGTCATCGCTCAGCAGCCAGCGGGCCGCCGTGAGGCAGTCCTGCATGACGCCCTCGATCGGAGTCGAGACCACAAGCCGATAGTCGACCGAGATCACTGCTACGTCGCAGGATTTCACCATGGCGATATTGAGGGGGTCGTTCATCTGCGCGTTGCCGATGACCCAGCCGCCGCCATGGAAATCCAGCACTACGCCTTTGGCCTTTGTCTTTGGCCGAATAATCCGCACCGGCACTGATGCGCCGCCGACACCCACCACTTTTCGTTCGGCCTCGAGCCCGTGCTTGAGCAACTTTCTTGCGCCGCCCAATTGGCTTAGCCGCAACAGCAACTGAATCGCCCGTGGCGTGATGCGATTGCGGATGCGAAATCGCGGCAGCCGGGCAAGTTTGCGGTTGAACGCGCGCAATTGCGCCAACTCGTTATCGTCTGCGGGCCAACGGGTTGATGTCTTCATTTCGTCCTGGCTCATCGGCGGTTGTTGCGCAGGATATCAGCGGTTGCAGTCTGTTCCAGCCTGGATGCCTGGAGCTACGCAAAAAGTTCATCGGCCGTCATCTCGCCCCGTTGATAGGAATAGGCAATGATCAAAGACAAACCGACATAGGTGAGTGTTTCTTCGATGGATACCATGAGCTGAAACCGCATTCACTGGAGCCCGTCATGACCACCACCAAAACCCTCTTCATCACCGGCGTCAGCAGCGGCTTCGGCCACGCGCTGGCCAAGGAAGCGCTGGCTGCCGGCCACCGCGTCATCGGCACCGTGCGCAACGAAGCCGACCTGCAAGCCTTTCAGGCGCTGTCCAGCGGCAACGCGTACGGCGTGCTGCTGGATGTCACGGACTTCGACCGGATTGAGGGTGTCGTGGCGACTGTGGAAGCGACCCACGGTCCGGTCGATGTGCTGATCAACAACGCCGGCTACGGCCACGAAGGCATTTTCGAGGAGTCGCCACTGGAGGACATGCGCCGCCAGTTCGACGTGAATGTGTTCGGCGCCGTCGCCGTGACCAAGGCGTTTGTGCCGTTCTTTCGCCAGCGGCGGGCGGGCCATATTCTCAATATCACGTCGATGGGCGGCACAATCACCATGCCGGGTATCGCGTACTACTGCGGCAGCAAGTTTGCGCTCGAAGGCATCTCCGATACCCTGAGCAAGGAACTGGCGCCGTTCAATATCTTCGTGACCTCCGTCGCACCGGGTTCATTTCGGACCGACTGGGCCGGTCGTTCGATGCAGCGCACGCCGCGCAGCATCGCCGACTATGACGCCAGTTTCGATCCGGTGCGCAAGGCCCGCGAAGACAAAAGCGGCAAGCAACTCGGTGATCCGCGCAAAGCGGCGCTGGCGATGTTGCAGATCATCGCCAGCCCTGCTCCGCCAGCGCATCTGTTGCTGGGCAGCGATGCATTGAACCTGGTGCGCGACAAGTTGAAACGCGCCGCCAGCGAGATCGATCAATGGGAAACGCTGAGCCGCTCCACCGACCATTGAACGGCCCACAGAGAGAACCCGATGAAACAGGCCGACCCAGGCACGTCGCGCATGGTGCAGCTCATGGAGACGCTGGCACCGGTCGAGGGCTATAACCTCAGTGCGTTGGAGGGCGTGCGCTTCCTGCGCTCGAACCGACCACTGACCCGCACGCCGGTGCTGTACGACCCCGGCATCGTGATTCTCTGTCAGGGACAGAAACGCGGGTATCTGGGCGATGACGTTTACGTCTATGACGCCCAGCATTACCTGGTGGTATCGGTTCCGATCCCCTTCACCATGGAGACCGACGCCTCTGAAGACGAGCCAATGCTCGCGATCTATATGCAACTCGATTTCCAGGTGGCCAGCGAGTTGATGCAGCAAGTGGATGAGGTTCACGGCCCGAGCGATGCTCAACCAAAAGGCATGTTCGCCTCGCCGATGGACGACCGCCTGCGCCTATCGACACTGCGCTTTCTCGAAGCCATGAACATTGCGGGTGAGGCGCAGATATTGGGGCCGTCGCTGTTGCGGGAAATCTACTACCGCATCCTGACCGGCGAACAAGGCGGCTCGATGCGCGCCGCACTCAATCGACAGGGCCACTTCGGCAAGGTGACGCGGGCGATCCGCAAGATCCACAGCAGCTATCAGGAGCGTCTTGACGTCGAGCAACTGGCGCGCGAAGCGAGCATGAGCGTGCCCAGTTTTCACCTGCATTTTCGCAGCGTGACGGACGCCTCGCCCATGCAATACCTGAAGTCGACACGTCTGCATCAGGCGCGACTGCTGATGTTGCGCCACGCCATGACTGCGTCAGCGGCGGCGTTCAGTGTCGGCTATGAAAGCGCTTCGCAGTTCAGCCGCGAGTTCAAACGTTTTTTCGGCCGAACGCCGCAAGCAGAGATCGAGTGGATGAAGGCAACGTATGCGTTGCCTGCGCCGACGTCGGCCTCGGATTATGTTTCGTCGCATTAGCCGATCAAGCCTCTACAGGTGACTGCGGGCTGTCGGGGTCCAGTTGCCGACGGCGGAACTGTCCAGGTGGCTGGCCGTGAATCTGGCGAAAACGTCGGGAGAAATAAGCTTCATCCGCAAAGCCGCACAGCCTCGCCACCTCGCCCACTGGCCGGGTTCCATTGAGCAGGTAATTGCGTGCCGCGTGCATTCTGCGCTCCAGCACCAGCTCGGTGAAGGTCTTGCCGATTTCCTTGCGCAGCCAGTGCGTGAGATAGGTCGGTGACAGATAGGTCGCCGCTGCGACCTTGATCAGATTGAGATCGGGGTCGGCAATGTTCTTGCGCAGGTACTCGAACATCCGGCTCAGTGCATCCCGTCGACTGGCCTGTGCTGCGTTTTCTTCCGCCAGGCGCTTGAGCGGTTCGGCATACAGGACGCACACCTTGCCCACCAGTTGCAGCAGCAATCCCTTGAGCACTTCGCGTGTACCGAACTGACGATTCTCGTCCAGTCTGCGCATCTGTTCGATCAAGCCACAGACCTCGTTGAAATCCTCATTCCCCAGAATGAAATCCAGATGTTCCTGAAAGCGGAACGGCGACAGTTCGGGAGCCAGGAGAATCGATACCTCCTCCAGATCCATCGGGTCGCACTGCAAATGCGGCAACAGAAAGGTCTGGGAAAAGTTGATCACCATGAAATTGCTGTCCGCCGGATGCGGAATCACGTGCACACGGTGCGGCAGGATGAATGCCAGTGCGTTACGCGGAAATGGTCGAACCGCGTTGCCAATGTGCTGCACCGTGTCGCCGCCGAGGTTGATCTGGATCTGGAAGTATTCGTGTCGGTGCGGGCCAGTCTCGGCGCGGCGACCTTTTTTGTCACGAATGTAGAAATCCATCATCTCGCTGCGTTGCTGCATGACGTAGGTGGGCACACGGCATTGTGACGTCATTTGTTGAGCATCCTCGACAGGTACTTGGGCAGGTTTTCCTGGCGTTGCCGAGTAATCGGCGTGGTTCATCTTGAAGGTTCGTCGCCGACCCTTCAAGCAGTCATACGATGACACCAGACTCAGTGTTTTTTCTACACCGCCACTGCCAATGATCACTGTCCAAAAAACGCGACCGCAAAGTCATTGTTTTTTCCGTTTAAAAACAGTCGGATAGAAGACAAACCAGAGAGCATCTGGAAAATTCACTGTGTGGATTTTTTTGGACAGGTTTATCCGACGCGCCCTTCTCCGGAAAAAATGATCTAACACCTTGATTGATTTCGAGAGGTTGTACGACCACTGTATTTCCCACGCCCAACCTCTTTCAAAAACAACAGAAGGTGCGCACGTCATGAATCCGCTATTGCTCCCCGCCGCCCCTCCCCAGCCTTTACCGACGATGCCAGCCGGAAGACGTCCCTGAACGTCTGACCCTGGCCGTTTGTGCCATTCGTTTCAACTTTCGATTGCCTTGCCTGCGGACAGCGGGCAACGGCGTCGGCTGTCCGCAAACAACTCGACACTTCTAACAATAACGAGGTCCACTCATGTCGAATTCGCACACCTCTCAAACCACCGCGCCCCCCTTGATTGCCGCCGACAGGGACGCCGTGTCATCCCGGCGACTGCCGACGCGGCGACGCTGGTTCATGCTCTCGCTGCTGCTGATTGCGACGATCATCAATTACATCGACCGGGTGAACATCTCGATCGCCGCCCCGTTCATGGCCAAGGACCTGGGCCTGGACAAGATTGAAATGGGGCTGATCTTCTCTGCCTTTGCCTGGACCTACGCACTCGCTCTGGTGCCGGCCGGATTTATCGCCGACCGCTTCGGCTCACGCTTCACCTATGGGGTTTCACTGATCAGTTGGTCGACCGTCACGGTGTTTCAAGGCTTCGCCACGGGATTCGCTTCGCTGTTCGGCCTGCGCCTGGCCGTCGGGGCGATGGAAGCGCCGGCATTTCCGGCCAACAGCCGTGCGGTAACCGTGTGGTTCCCGGCGCGGGAACGGGGCCTGGCCAGCAGCATTTACGTCTGCGGGCAGTACCTGGGAACGGCACTGTTTACCGGCGCCCTGCTGTGGCTGGCCACAACCTTTGACTGGCGCCATGTCTTCTACAGCACCGGCGCGCTGGGCATCGTCTTCGGTGTGCTGTGGCTGTATCTGTATCGCGATCCGCTGAACTGCAAGAAAGTCAGCAAGGAAGAGTTGAAATACATCGAGGCCGGCGGCGGACTGGTCAAGAGCAGCCAGGAACGCACTCGTTTCAACTGGCGGCAGATCGCCGAGCTGTTCAGCTACCGTCAGGTCTGGGCCATTTGCATCGGCAAGTTCGCCAGCACCTCGGCGCTGTACTTCTTCCTCACCTGGTTCCCGACCTATCTGATTGAAGAACGCCATCTGACCACGATCAAGGCCGGGATCTTTGCCGTGATGCCTTTCGTGGGCGCAACGGTCGGCATCCTGCTCGCCGGCATCGTCTCCGACCTGCTGATCCGTCGTGGCTACTCAATGTCCTTCGCCCGGAAATTGCCGCTGGTGGTCGGGTCGATGCTGGGCATGTCGATCGTGCTGGTGAACTTCACCGACTCGAACGTCATCTGCATCGCCGTGCTGACCATTGCCTTTTTCGCTCAGGGCATCGCGTCGTCCTCGTGGGCGGCGGTGTCGGAGGTGGCGCCCAAGGAACTGATCGGGCTGACCGGCGGGATCACCAGCCTGGCCGCCAACATCGGCGGCATTGTGACCCCGATCGTGATCGGCGCCATCGTCCACGCCACCGGCTCGTTCGCCTGGGCGTTCTGGTTCATCGGTGCCGTGGCGCTGATCGGCACTCTCTCCTACTCATTGCTGCTCGGTCGCCTGTACCGCATCGAGTTGAAAACGCGCTGAAGCCAGAACAACTGTTTTCTCCAATTGGAGGCGGCTTTCGTCCAACTTCGCCAGCGATTGCCGCCGTACGCTGCACTCTCACACAGGACTTTCAGCAGGATGAACATGACCGAATACGTCTTTACCCCGGATCTGCCAGTGACCTTGCCGGTTGTCGGCAGCGAGCAACGCTTTCCCGTCGGACGCGTGTTCTGCGTCGGCCGCAACTACCCGTGGCCGGACACCCTGGGCCAGCCGCGCCAGCCACCGGTGTTCTTCATGAAACCGGCAAGCAGCGTGGTGGACGCTGCCGGCGAAGTGATCTTCCCGTCACTGACCGAAGAGTTTGCCCATGAAATCGAGCTGGTCGTGGCCATCGGCGAAGGCGGCGCGCAGATCCCAGAGAGCCAGGCGCTGGCCTATGTCTGGGGCTACGCCGCCGGACTGGACCTGACCCGTCGTGACGTACAGCGCCTGGCCAAGCGCGACGGCTTGCCATGGGAAGGTGCCAAGGTGTTTGACGGCGCCGCACCGATGACCGCCATTGTGCCGGTCACCCGGACCGGTCGGCTCGAAGGGGAATTATGGTTGAGCGTGAACAGTGAAGAACGCCAGCGCGATCGTCTCGACAGCCAGATCTGGTCGGTGAGTGAAGTCATCAGCCGTATCTCGCAATCCGTAACACTCAAGGCCGGCGACCTGATCATGACCGGCAGCCCCGCCGGCGTCGATGTCTTGCAACCCGGCGACGTCATCAGCGCCGGGATCGACGGCATTGGCCAACTCGAAATGCGCGTCGGCCCACGGCCTTGAGTCTGTCCTTAAGTGATTGGAAAAAAGGAGAACAACAAGATGTCTGACACTCAATCCTTGAAAGTTGCCCTGGTGACCGGCGCCGGCAGCGGGATCGGCCGTTCCGTAGCCCTGGGCCTGCTGGCCGACGGATACACCCTGGTGCTGGCCGGGCGCCGGCCCGAACCCTTGCAGGCCTTGGTTGATCTGGCGGCCAGCGAAGGCCGCGAAGCGCTGGCGGTTCCCACCGATGTACGCGACCCCGCCAGTGTCGATCAGCTGTTTGCAACCATTGCCGAAGTCTACGGACGCCTGGACGTGGTCTTCAACAACGCCGGGGTCAATGCCCCCGCCGTGCCGCTGGATGAACTGACGTTCGAGCAGTGGCGAAACGTGATCGACACCAACCTCAACGGGGTTTTTCTCTGCGCCCGTGGCGCGTTCGGGCTCATGCGCCGGCAACAGCCCCAAGGCGGACGCATCATCAACAACGGTTCGATTTCGGCACACACCCCGCGTCCTTTCAGCAGCGCATACACCGCCAGCAAACACGCGGTATTGGGATTGACCAAATCACTGGCGCTGGATGGTCGGGAATTCAATATCGCCTGCAGCCAGATCGATATCGGCAATGCCTTGACCGAAATGTCGGTGCGCATGACCAAAGGCGTGCGCCAGGCCAATGGCAGCATCGCCGTGGAGCCGATGGTCGACGTCAAGCATGTCGCCGACGCCGTGCGCTACATCGCCGGGCTGCCCCTGTCGGCCAACGTCCTGAACATGACCGTCATGGCCACTGCCATGCCGTTTGCCGGCCGCGGTTAAGCCGGCTTTTTTATTGCGTAAGTGAGGTTTACATGAAGCCAGAAGTCTTGCAGCTGAGCCCGATCCTGATTCCGCAAATCAATGCCCGTCTCGGCGAACTGTTCACGATCAGGCGTTATTTCGAGCAGGCCGACAAAGCGGCGTATTTGCAGGAACACGGCGCCAACATTCGCGGCGTCATCACGGGTGGGCACACGGGCATCAGCCAGGCGTTGATGGCGCAATTACCCAAACTGGAAGTGGTGGCGGTCAACGGTGTCGGCACCGATGCGGTTGATCTGGCCTACGCCAGGGATCGCGGAATCCGCGTGACCGCGACCATCGGCGCACTGACCGAAGACGTGGCCGACCTGGCCATCGGCTTGCTGATCGCTGTGTGCCGTGGGCTGTGTACCAGTGACCGTTACGTGCGCTCGGGCCAGTGGCCGCAGAGCCCGACGCCACTGGCCCCGCTGCCTTTGGCGCGGCAGGTGTCCGGCATGCGGATCGGCATCGTGGGCATGGGTCGGGTCGGCCGAGCGGTCGCCACCCGGGCGGCCGCGTTTGGCTGTCCGATCAGCTACACCGATCTGCAACCGATGAGCGATGTCAGCCACACCTTCATCGCCGACCTCAAGCAACTGGCCCGCAACAGTGATGCGCTGGTTCTCGCGGCGGCCGCCGACAAGGCCGAAGCCATCATCGATGCCTCCGTGCTGCAGGCCCTGGGCAAGGGCGGCTACCTGATCAACGTGGCGCGCGGCAAACTGGTCAACGAAACCGATCTGGTGGCGGCCCTGACGGCCGGTGAGATCGCGGGTGCGGCACTGGATGTTTTCGTCGATGAGCCCAACGTGCCTGAAGCCTTGTTTGCCCAGGAACAGGTGGTGCTGCAACCACACCGCGCCAGCGCGACCCTGCAGACCCGCACCCGCATGGGCGAGATGGTCGTGGCGAGCCTGGTGGACAGTTTTGCCGGAAAGACTCCGCAAGGGTGTGTGACCGGCTGAGCCTCACAGTCATCGGGGGCCGCAGCCCCCGATGACAGATTCCAGCCCCCAACTACAACGTGTAAGAAATGCCGACCTGCACCGTTCTCGGTGCCCCCGGATAGGCGTAGACGTTACCGAATGCGCCCTCGTCGTAGTCCCGGTCAAACAGGTTCTTCAGGTCGAGATTGACACGTACCTTGTCATTGACCTTGTAGTAGCTGAGCAGGTCGACAACGGTATAGCTCCCCATCGAGAACGCGGTGTTCGCCGTTTGCCCCGCGCGCTCATCGACATATTTGAGGCCTGTTCCCAGACCCAGACCACTGAGGGCACCGTCCTGGAACTCATAGACATTGAGCAGGCTGAAGCTGTTTTTCGGGATGTTCATCAGTCGCGTGCCGGAGCGGATCACGTTGTCCTTGGTCACCTCGGCATCGACGTAGGCGTACCCCCCGATGACACGCCACTCGGGGGTCAGGTTGCCGGCAACATTGAGGTCAAATCCTCGGCTGCGCACTTCCCCGGCAGCCACGCTGAAAGTCGAGTCCACCGGGTCAGTGGTCAGGACATTGCGCTTTTCAATCTGATAGATCGCCGCGTCGACGCTCAACTGATGATCCAGCGCCTCCCATTTGATCCCCATCTCCCAGGATTTGCCTTTCTCCGGTTCAAAGCCGCCACCCTGGCGACTCGCACCGGTATTGGGTTTGAAAGAACGCGCGGTGTCCGCGTAGACCGCGAGGGTGTCGGTCAGGTCGTAGGTCACACCGACGCGGGGCGTGACGGCATTGTCACTGGCCTGCCAGTTTTTGCCGCCGGGCACGTAGGTTTCGTAGTCGTGCTCAAAGCGCTCGAAACGTGCGCCAGCCAGGGCTTTCAGCCGATCGGTCAGGGCCACTTGGTCCTGTACGAACGCGGCGTAGGTCTTGAGATTTTCCTTGTCGTGGGTCGGGGTGCGCGTCAGTGCCGGACGGGGCTGCCCATAGACCGGATTGAAGATGTCGATCGGATACGCACTTACCGCGCCGCTGGAGCGCTGGATGATCGACTGGTAGTCGTAGTCCTCGTATTCGATACCGGTCAGCAGTGTGTGCTGCAGGCCGCCCGTGGAGAAGTGACCGGTCAGGTTGAGTTGGGTGTCCTTGTCCGTCCACTCCAGCTTGCGGTAGTTGAAATTTCGTCCCAGGGTCCGGCCGTCGGCGGCAATGCCGTTGAATTCGATGGCATTGCCCTGCAAGGTTCCGTCGAGCCACTGGAAGCCACCGCCAAGCGTCCAGTCTTCATTGAGCACATGCTCGAAGCGCAATTGCGCCATGTTGTTGTCGTTGTGCAACTTGCCAGCGTCCGGTTCACCGAAAAAGGTGTCGCGGGAGGCGGTGCCGATCTGCCGTGGATAACGCGTCGCGCCCCGGTCCAGCGGATGGTTGTTGCGCATGAAGTCACCCTCGAAGATCACTCGGGTGTCATCGCTGGCTTGCCAGGTCAGTACCGGGGTCACGCCGTAGCGTTCGGTTTCGACGTGATCGCGGAAGGTATCGCCGCCCTCGCCCACCACGTTCAGGCGATAGGCCAGACGCCCCTCTTCATCAAGCGGGCCGGAAGCATCCAGGGTACCGCGGCGCATGCCTTGGTCATTCAACTGGCTGCCGAGTGTGACCGTGCGCTCGGGCAACGGTTGTTTGGAAACGACATTGAAGGTCCCGCCCGGATCGCCACGACCGTAGAGCATGGTCGCCGGCCCGCGCAGGACCTCAAGACGCTCGATGGTGTTGGCATCCGGCATGTTCGGATAACCCCGGTTGATCGGGAAACCATTGCGGTAGAACTCGCCGGTGGTGAATCCGCGCACGGTGAACGTGGTCAGTCCCTGGCCGCCGAAATTGTTGGCTCGCCCTACTCCGCCCGCGTAATCCAGTGCGTCCTGCAGCCGAGTGGCGCCGATGTCTTCGACCGCATCTTTGGTGACGACACTGATCGACTGCGGGGTTTCATGGATAGAGGTATCGGTCCGCGTGGCACTGGCCGAACGGGTCGCGCGATATCCGTGTACCGGACCGTCCGCTCTTTCGTAATCCGCGGTACCGACCACATCGGTTGCCTCCAGCTCCAGCGCTGACGCCGTTGAATCGGATGGCTCGGCCCACGCAAAGGGAGACAACGTTTGCAACACACAGATGGACAGCAGAGTTCGACGCATGGGGGAGAACCTTACAGATAGGCCAGAACGAAGGGGATAACTGCCAGCAAAACGCGGCGGATGGTATACCACCCGCCGCGCAATTGATAGGCATTCCCATTCGTTTGCGCAACTGACTCTCGACCGCTTGCGTCTATTGCTTTCTCACACGCTCAACAGGCGTTTCGTAGTCGCCATCGACGTACTCAACGACTGTCCTGTGCGTTGCAGTTTGTTCAGCAAACTGGCCCCCAGCCACAGCTGATACAGCGTTTCGGCCAGTTGTCGGGCATCGCCCTGTGGCAGGCTTTTTTCGACCTGGCCCTGTTCGATGCACTCGGTGATGCGCGCCACCACTCGCTCGGCACCATCACGCAAGGTCAGGCGCATGGTTTCGGAAAGGTCAGCCACCTCGGCACTGAGTTTCACCACCAGGCATTCGTCGCCATGGCCTTCCAGGGTGCAGCGATCCTGCCAACCCTGCCAGTAATCCATCAGCCGTTCGTGGGCGCTCAGGCCGGGCAGCGTCAGGCGTCGCTCCATGTCGGCCAGATAGTCGACGAAGTAATCCTCGAGCAAGGCCTGGCCGTACAGTTCCTTGGATTTGAAGTAGTGATAGAACGAGCCCTTGGGCACGCCGGCGGTCTGCAGGATCTCGTTCAGGCCAACACTGGTGAAGCCTTTCTCGGCCATCATCCGGTGGCCGGTGTCGAGCAAATGTTGGCGGGTGTCGTCGTAGGTCGGTTTCATGGGGCACGAATTACCAGGCAATAGACCAGTCGTTTATCTCAAAGGAACGCGAGTTTGCCACACCTGTCCATGAAAAAGCTTTAGAGAAAAAATTACTAGACGACTGGTCTAATTGGAAACTATGCTGCGCCCCGACAAACCTTTTCCCGGTGTCGATCCTGCGCGAACCCCTTGCTCATGAACGCCGCCAGACCTACCCAGGGTGCTCTATGAAAATCTTGATGGTTTTGACTTCCCACGATCAACTCGGCAACACCGGCAAGAAAACCGGCTTCTGGCTCGAAGAGTTCGCCGCCCCCTACTACGCCTTCAAGGACGCCGGCGCCGACGTCACCCTGGTTTCGCCCGCCGGCGGTCAGCCACCGCTGGATCCGAAGAGCGACGAGCCCGATGCTCAGACGGCTGAAACCGATCGCTTCCGCCAGGATCCTGCGGCCCAGCAGGCACTGGCGAACACCGGCCGCTTGGCCGATGTCCGCGCCGAAGATTTCGATGCCGTGTTTTATCCAGGTGGCCATGGCCCGCTCTGGGACCTGGCCGAAGACAAGCATTCGATTGCCCTGATCGAAGCCTTCGCGCGCAGCAACAAGCCCCATGGCTTCGTCTGCCATGCGCCGGGGGTGCTGCGTCATGTCGTCGACGCAGAAGGTAAACCGCTGATCCAGCACCGCGAAGTGACCGGTTTCACCAATTCCGAAGAAGCAGCCGTCGGTTTGACGGACGTAGTGCCGTTCCTGATCGAAGACGAGTTCCAGCGTCTTGGCGGTCGCTATTCCAAAGTTGCGGATTGGCAGGTTCATGTGGTGACTGATGGAAAACTGGTCACCGGCCAAAATCCCGCCAGCTCGGCGGCTGTCGCCGAACAACTGTTGAAACTGCTCGGCTGAGGCGTCACTCCGCTCCTTCAACTTGATCCGAACACCGTGTGCGTGTTGCACGGTGTTCTTCTTTTCGCCCATTAAATAGTCGACTGGTCTAATAAACCCTTTGGACAGGATGCATCCATGAACAACAGCCGTTTCTTCACCCCGGCCACCCTCGGCCACCACACTCTGAAAAACCGCATAGTCCTGCCGCCCCTCACCCGCCAGCGCAGCACTCAACCGGGCAATGTCGCCAATGAATTGATGGCCGAGTATTACCAGCAGCGGGCCAGTGCGGGCTTGCTGGTGACTGAAGGCACCCAGATCGAACCCCGTGGCCAGGGTTACGCCTGGACTCCAGGCATTCATACTCCCGAACAAATCGCCGGGTGGCGCAAGGTCACCGAGGCTGTCCACGCCAGTGACGGCGTGATTTTCGCGCAGCTATGGCATGTCGGTCGCGTATCCCATACTGCCCTGCAACCCAATGGCGACGCACCGGTGTCGGCCTCCGCCATCGCCACCGACCGGGTCAGTGTGTTCATCGAAACGGCGCCCGGTGTGGGCGCTCTGATTCCGCCGTCCGCGCCTCGAGCGCTGACCACCGAGGAAGTCCAGGAACTGGTTCAGCTGTACATCCAGGCGGCGCGCAATGCCATGGACGCCGGTTTCGACGGTATCGAACTGCATTGTGCCAATGGTTATCTGGTGAACCAGTTCATCTCCGCCCACAGCAACCTGCGCACCGATCAATACGGCGGTTCGCTGCATAACCGTCTGCGCTTTCTGCGCGAAGTGGTGGGCGGCGTCGCCGAATGCATCGGCAAGGAAAAGGTCGGCGTGCGCTTTGCGCCGCTGTTCACCACCACCGATGAAGCGCGGACTTATCTGGGTATGGTCGAGGAAGATCCTCACACCACCTACATCGAAGCGATCAAGGTGCTGCAAGACGTCGGCATCGCCTACCTGTCCATCGCCGAAGCCGACTGGGACGACGCGCCAGTGATGCCGGAAACCTTCCGTCGAGCAGTACGCGACACCTTCAGCAGCGCGATCATCTACGCGGGCCGCTACAACGCCGAAAGCGGTGCGCGGTTGCTTGAATCCGGACTGGCGGACCTCGTGGCTTTCGGTCGCCCGTTCATGGCCAACCCGGACCTGCCCGCGCGCATCGCCAATGACTGGCCGCTGAACTCGCTGAACCCGGCCACGGTGTATGGCGGCCATGCCGAAGGCTATGTGGATTACCCGGTGTACGGAGAGTAGCTTTCGCTGGCGACACTTTTGGCGAGCTGATTGCGGCCCGCCCCTTTGGCTTGATACAGCGCCTGATCTGCCGCAGCGATCAGGCCTTGTACCGTGTCCAGTTGCGATCCGGTGGCGGCCGCGATGCCGATACTCACACTCACTCGGCCGAATGGACTGGTCCGGTGAGCGATAGGCTCTTGCGCCAAGCGTTTCAGGATCATTTGCGCCACGACCGCTGCGCCGTCACTATCGGTATCGGGCATGATCACCGCCATTTCTTCCCCCCCGTAACGCGCCACCAGGTCCGATGGTCTGCGCACGCAGGTCTCAAGCACCTTGGCCACCTGCTGCAGACAGGCATCGCCGGCAATGTGCCCTTCGGCGTCGTTGAACAGTTTGAAATAGTCGAGATCAATCATCAGCAACGCCAACGAAGTTGCGTCACGCTTCGCCCGGCGCGCTTCCATCGCCAGGGTCTGATCGAAACATCGCCGATTGGCCAGGCCTGTCAGCGCATCCTTCATTGCCAACAGCTCAAGTTGCCGGTTCGTGCCGAGCAGCTGTTGTTGAGTATCGCGCAACTCACCTTCCACCTGCGTCCGGCGACGAATATCCAGAATCAAAAACCAGCCGATAACACCGGTGAGACCCAGCAATGTGGTAACCACACCGATCGACAACAGCGCTTCAAATCGCCACGCCGCCAGGGCTTCGCGCTTACCGAGCGCAACCGTAGTGATCAGCGGCAGCGTTTCACTCTTGCGAAAGGCATAGAGCCGTTCCACGCCGTCGAGACTGGACGTGAAGGATGCAGTGCCAACCGATTTGTCCACCAGGTACTTCGCATAGATCGGCGAATTGGAGAAGTTGCGCCCCATGTCCTGTTCACGGAAAGGGTAACGGACCAGCAGCGTGCCATCGGTGTAGGACAAGCCAATGGCGCCCTCCTGCCCTATATCGAGCTGGCCGAACAGACGCAGAAAGTTTTCCACCCCAAGGGTGACCGACACCACACCGGCAAACTCTCCGCGATCGTCATTGAAACGCCGGCTGATCGTGATCACCCACTCCTGATTCGAACGACTGCGGATGGGCGGGCCGATGAAGGGCTCGCGAGATGGATCGTCACGGTGATGAATGAAATAGGCTCGGTCACTGCTGTTGGCACCGACAGGAATCGGCCGGTTGGATGACATCAACCAGTGACCTTTGTTGTCGTAAATAGTGATGCCACTGAGCTGCGGCATCAGCGGTCGCTGCCGGTTGATCAAAGTCTTGAGCCGTTCGATTTGCGCTGGGCCACTGCCTTCGGTTTCCAGACGTTCGACGAGTCCGAGCAGAAGCAGCGAGCTCTGCCGGACAATGCCCTCGGAATACGTCGCAAGTGCCTGCGTCAGGTTCAACCCGTGGACATTGACTTCATCCAGTGCTCGATCCCGAGAGCCCAGTATCTTCCAGATGGTCAGCGATGCCAGGGAACAGCCGATTACCAACAGCAAGAGCATTACAAGGTGAGTATCACGCTTCACTTCAGTACCTATGGAAAGTCCAGTTTCCGTCACCGCTATTATTTGATCGGGGCATTACATCGACCGCGCGTCCTTGTCAGCACGTCAGCTGCGGTGCTGTCGCTCTGGTTTTGCGCAAGAATCCGAAATGCCCCGGACGACGGCAGGCAACGCGAGGGTGTCTTGCCGTCCCTCGTCTCGACTAGACGATTTTCAAAGCCTTGAGAATCACCAGCGTACTCTCGGCAAACGCTTGAGCCTGCGCGGTCAATTCGGCAAGGTTTTCTTCCGCGGTGGTCAGGGCCCTGCCGTCCTTGAGGAGACCTTCGCCCTGGCCGCCAATGATGCCCCATGCCAACTGCGCCCATTCAGCCGGGTGCTTTTTGCCCTGCTTGATCGATATCAGAAACAGCTGCTGGAAGCGACTGACCGTCACCCCACCTCCGGTCACCGGACTCGCCAAGGTCTGAATCTTGTGGCCATACAACGAACGCTTGCACAGCTGCAGGTTGAGGGTATTGCAGCGGGCCTGCACCAGTTTTTCGGCTGCTTCGCTCTGACACGGCGCCACGGCCCCCATGCCGATCAATACGTTGAGAGCCTGTTCCACATCGCCATAAGCCAGCGAGGGCAAAAGATCCAGCAAATGCCGCAAGGTCTTCGGCACATAGGCGTCATCCGCCAGTGCTGCGAGTACCGGGCCATAAATCTCTGCCTGCAGCGTCGCTGCGCCTGCCGGACCGGTGACGTTGGCCGGCACGCTGTCGGCTGCCTGCAACAGGACGAAGCGCGTGCTGAGCATACGCTCGCGGTGCTCGGTAGCAGATAGTCTGTTGGCGCCGCGCACATAAAGGTCCCGGCGGAAACTCTGGTTCACAAAATAGTCGCGCGCCTGCTCACGCATGACCGGGTGCTCAATGCCTTCCAGAAAGTCCATGCCTTCGGCGGTCAGGTTGAGCGGATCGACGGAGTCCAGCGGCACGGCTGTCGTAACGTAATCAAGCTTGGCGGGGGCCAGGGCATCCACCACGTCGGTGAAATACATGCAGTTCCAGTCGCGGTTGAAATACTCATGGGCGACATACTGGCGATCCTGGCCCTTGATGCTCTGCAGCTTGGCGTCCAACCCTGGCGCCGAGTTGGCATATTTAGGATTTGCAGCCAGCAGCGCTTCGGAAAACTGCAGCGCAGCCTCGATACGTTGATCAGGACGTGCAGAGGCCTGGCTGGCGAAACGGTCGTGCAGACTGAACAGTTGGCGCAAGGGTGCCTGAGGCGACCAGCCCGGGAAGCAGTTGTAGCTGACGTACAGCAGGCCACCAGGCTTGAGATGACGACGGGCGAATTCGACGATCAACTTGTGGTTATCGCGGCTGACCCAAGTCCAGATGCCATGCAGGCTGATACTGTCGAACTGAGGCAAATCATGACGGGCCAGCAACTGCTCGAAGCTGTCGTCATACAGTCGCGCATCGCTGCCCCAGTCGCTGGCCAGAGCAATGGCATGGGACGCCTGACCTGGGTGAAAGTCGGTGCCGACATAAGAGCCCGGATTACCCGCCGCATGGATGTTGATCGAAACACCCTGACCAAAACCCAGCTCACAGTGGTAGCCATCGCTACTCTCCAGCGTGGCGAAGCCGCGCAACAGCAGACAATAACGCTGGAAAACCGGATTGATTTCCCGGCTATAACTATAGGTGTAGCCTTCGTCCGTGAAATATCCCTCGTTCCAGGCATTGCTCATGCGTGCATCCTTTTTCTTATATCGGAAGTGAAAGTCGCTCTTATACGGGGTAGCCATGGCGTATCACAAGAGGAAAGTGATCAGGCAAACGCCCTCCTGGATAAACACCTGCAGCGTCGCTTCCTCAAGAATCTAAATCGAGAAATGGCCGAGCCTTTTCCTGCAGGCAAAACAAAACCCCAACTGCTTTCGCAATTGGGGTTTCGGAATTTAATCTTGACGATGACCTACTCTCACATGGGGAAACCCCACACTACCATCGGCGATGCATCGTTTCACTTCTGAGTTCGGGATGG
>NZ_NEKA01000021.1:0-83374 GCF_002113205.1 Pseudomonas sp. B16(2017) | reverse complement strand
GCGTACGCCCGCCGCTAACCCCAGCCGATACACCACCAGGAACGCACCGAACGCCGCCGCTTCCGCCACCACCACTTCCCCCATCCTTGGCCAGAACAGTCGACACCCCGGACAGGTTGTCCGGAATCAGTACGGTAGACGCCGACAGGACGGCGCCGATGGCCATTGCGAGCACGAGCTTTTGAATGTGCATAGCGTTCTCCGACTTTGTTGTCTTGATTGGGAACGTGGATGTGCCTTGTTTTTGCGTGTGATCCGACCCGTTCCCGAGGTCAGTGGATACTCGAAGCCAGTTCGAAGATCGGGATGTACATCAGGATCACGATCACCCCGATCAACAGGCCGATGAAGGTCATGAGCAGTGGTTCGAACAGCCGCACGAACCACTCGATCCAGCGGCTGATTTCCTCGTCGTAGAAATCGGCGCTGCGTTCCATCATTTGCCCCAGGTTGCCGGACTGCTCGCCAGCGCGCAGCAGGCGCAGGGACACGGGCGTCACAAGACGGTTGAGCTCAAGGGCAGTGGACAATGACTGCCCCTCGCGCACCCGCTCGCAGGCCTGGTCCAGCCGCGCTCGCGAGGCCACGGTGAGCAGGCCGCGCACCATGCCCATGGCGGTCACCAGCGGAATCCCGCCTTGCAGCAGAATCCCCAGCGACCGGTAAAACCGCGCCAGCTCGTACATGAAAATCCGCTGATGCACGGCGGGCAGTTTCTCCACCAGCCGATCCAGCCCACGGCGAAACGCCGGTTGTTTCTGCAGCACGGCGAGGGCGATGACGATCGTCGCCAACAGGCCGAAAAACTCGCCCTGATGGGCGTGTAGAAACATGCCGCTGCTCATCAGAATCTGCGACAGCCACGGCAGGTTCGAGCCCAGTCCTTCGAACACCAGGCTGAAGCGCGGCACCACGTAGCCCATCAAAAACAGCACCACACCACCGCCGACCACCAGCAACAGCAGCGGGTAGATCGACGCGCTGACGATCTTCTGCCGCACCTCGTCCATGCGCTGGCGATAGCTCACGTAACGGCCCAGCGCATCGCCGACCGCGCCGGTCTTCTCGCTGGACTGTACCAACGCCACGTACAAGGGCGGGAACACCGCCGACAACTGGCCCAGTGCCTGGGAGAACGATTTGCCCTCGTACAGCAGCCGCACCAGCTCGCTCAAGGTTTTGCGGGCGGCGGGGGCGGTTTCTTTTTCGGCCAGGCTTTCCAGCGCATCGATCAGCGGCAGGCCGGCATTGAGCAGGGTGGTCAGCTCCTGGCTGAACAGCACCAGGTTGAAGGTCTCACGCTTGCTCAGGCGCAACGAACGCCAGTGGCGCTCGGCGTCCAGGCTGACCACGCGCAAGCCCTGATCCTCGGCGATGCGCCGTGCTTCGCTCTGGCCGGGCGCCTCGACGCTCAGCGACACCACCCCGGCCTTGCCCACTGCTTTGAGTTGAAATCGCATGCCGTGTGCTCCGCTTATTGCCAGTTGGTGACTTCGGCATTTTCGCCTTCGCCGCCGGGCTGGCCGTCCTTGCCCATCGAGAGCAGGTCGTACTCGCTGTTTTCGCCGGGATAGCGGTAGGTGTAATTACGCCCCCACGGATCCTGCGGCAGTTTTTTCTGCAAGTACGGGCCGGTCCATTTGGCTTCGTCGCTCGGTGCGGTCACCAGCGCCTGCAAGCCCTGTTCGGTGGACGGGTAGTGGCCGACCTCCAGCCGGTACAGATCCAGCGCCTTGCTCAGGCCTTCGATCTGCGCCTTGGCAACCTTCACCTCGGAGCGCCCCAGCTGGGCGAAATATTTGGGCGCGACGATCCCGGCCAACAGGCCGAGCACCACCAGCACCACGAGCAATTCGAGCAGGGTGAAACCGCGTTGGGCACGCGGACGAAAATGCAGCTTCATGATGACCTCCCGTGAGTGGCAGCCGTGTCGCCGAAAGGGCTTATGCAATTGCCATGCTCAGCCCCCGATAAATTCGGCTGTCGGGCTGGAGCCCTTGTATTACGGGCTTTTCAAGAGTCGGCACAGTGCTTGCGTACGGCTGATCAACGACGGGTCAGTGGGGCATTTCCCCCAATTTTTCGGGGCCTGTCAGGGGAGGCCCAATGATCCATTCATTCACTGCAGGACTGCTCGGCTGCGTGCTGTCGGTCGGTGCCGCGCAAGCCGATGTCTTCGTTTCCATGGACGCCAAGGGCAGCTACGTGCTGTCGAACGTCCACCGTCCCGGACGCACTTACGAGCGGGTGATCCGCGAAGCCGATGCGCCACTGGTCAGCCTTGACCGGCAACCGCAATTGATCGCCAACCAGCCCTACGCCGAGCTGGTGTCAGCGGCGGCCAGCGCCAATCACCTGCCCGAAGCCTTGCTGCACGCGGTGATCAAGTCCGAATCCAACTACAACCCCGGCGCCACCTCGCCCAAGGGCGCCGGCGGACTGATGCAATTGATGCCCGACACCGCCCGCGAGCTGGGGGTGAAAGACGTCTACGACCCCAAGGCCAACATCCAGGGCGGGGCCAAATACCTCAAGCGCCTGATGACCCTGTTCGACAACGACATCGCCCTGGCCGTGGCGGCTTACAACGCCGGGCCGGACGCGGTGCTCAGCCGCGGCCGGGTGATTCCGCCGTTCGCCGAAACCCAGCGCTATGTCCCAAGCGTGCTGCGTCAGTACCGGCGCCTGCAGGGGCTGGCGGTGGATGCACCGTTGTAAAGCCTTTTTTTCTAAATCCAGCCCCGGCTTTCCCCACTATCGGGGCAAACCCAAGGGGCCCGGAAAAGTGGGGAAACGGGTGGGGAATATCCCCCGCATTCTCAAGTGACCTGTGTAACTGATTGAGATGGAAGGCAATTTTTTGTGGCATGCGGATTGCTCTCAGGGCTTTAACGAGAATCGTTCCCTGTGAGCACCCACTACGAGGTTTCCGATCATGGTTGGCATTCACCACGCTCCGCCCCTGTTGAACTGGCTGCTGTTGCTGGTCTCGATGCTCAGTGTCGAACTGGC
Source organism: Pseudomonas sp. B16(2017) (assembly GCF_002113205.1). Taxonomy (NCBI): domain Bacteria; kingdom Pseudomonadati; phylum Pseudomonadota; class Gammaproteobacteria; order Pseudomonadales; family Pseudomonadaceae; genus Pseudomonas; species Pseudomonas sp. B16(2017). Next base: position 80,362 of record NZ_NEKA01000021.1, on the reverse strand, counting down.
CAGCGCCGCCGTGCGCTGCGAGCGCAATCTGGTGGCCAATGTGGTCGCCTTCGATCAACCGCTGATGTTCAACCGCCTTGGTGCGCAGAATGCCAACGGCATGATGTACGCCCTGCGCCGCGATGTGGTCGATGACCATGACGTCTCGCTGGCCTATGGCGGCAGCGCGGTGCCGGGCAAGGTCTCGCTGCGTGCGGACAAGCGTCCACGGCCGTTGGTGCTGCGGGTCGCCGCCGGTGATTGCCTGACGATCAACCTGCAGAACCTGCTCGATTATCAGGCCAACCCGAACAAGCATTTCGAAGGGCCTGAAGGCGAGGAGGGCACCGTGAACCCCGGTGGCGCCGATGCCTTCAAGGTCGACGAGCAGGTCGCCGACCGCCATGTCGGTTTCCAGGTCAACGGCCTGCAAGCGGTGAACAGCATCGATGACATTTCTTCCTACACCGGGCGCAACGCCAACACCCTGGTGTCGCCGGGCGCGAGCCGCTCGTACGTGCTGTACGCCGAGCGCGAAGGGGCGTTTGCCGTCAGCAGCCGTGGCGCGACATTCGGTGGGGAAGGCGCGGCCGGCAACACTGCCAATGGCCTGTTCGGCCAAGTCGTGGTGGTGCCGAAGTCGGGACGCACCTATCGCAACACCCTCACCGAAGAAGAAATGCGTCTGGCCACCACCGGCCGCACACCGGCCGGTCACCCCATCGTCGATTACCAGGCCCGCTACCCGCAGCGCGAACCGTGGTTGCGTGAAGGCAAGGCCGGCACGCCGATCATCAGCATGGTCGACGGCAACGAAATCATCTCCAGCGAAAGCGACGCGATCGTCATGGGCAGCAATGCCGATGGCAGTTTTGCGCCCAGCACCTATCCGCTGGAATCGGTGGGCAAACGCAACCCGGCGATCCCCAACCGCCTCGAGCCGTTTCGCGATTTCGCTTCGCAGTTCCAGGACGAAACCGCCGCCACCCAGGCATTCCCCGCTTACTGGGCTGACCCGGTCATGGCCCATGTGCTGGAGCCGACCCGCGACTCGTTCATGATCAACTACGGTTCCGGCGGCATGGGCGCCGAAGTGGTCGCCAACCGCCTCGGCGTGGGGCCGATGCACGATTGCCTGTCGTGCGCCTACGAAGAATTCTTCCTCAGCTCGCACACCGTCGGTGACGTGGCGATGCTGGTGGACGTGCCGGCCAACACCGGGCTTGAGAGCATCGCCCCTGGCCAGACACCGAGCGCCGATCAGGTTGGCGTCAAGGCCACCATGGCCCTGTATCCGTCGGAGCCGTCGAACGTCAACCACAGCTACATCGGTGACTTCGTCAAATTCCGTAACACCCACAATGGCCACGAACAGCACATCTTCCACCTGCACGGCCATCAGTGGCTGTTCAACCCCAACGACGACAACTCCGATTACGTCGACGCTCAAGGCATCGGTCCGGGCGCCGGCTATACCTACGAAATTGCCAACGGCGGCTCCGGCAACCGCAACCGGGTGGCCGGCGATGCGATCTATCACTGCCACTTCTACCCGCATTTCGCCCAGGGCATGTGGTCGATGTGGCGGGTGCACGATGTATTCGAGGAAGGCACCCGGCTGGAAGTCTCGCAACAGGGCGCCGATGGTTATCACAGCGAACCTTATGCCCTGCGCAGCGGTAAACCGGCCGCCGGTGCCCGCGCCTTGCCGGATGGTGAGATCATCGCCGGCACGCCGATTCCTGCCGTGGTGCCGCTGCCCGGCAAAGCCATGGCCCCGATGCCGGGCAAAGTGGTGGTGGTGCCGAAAATCGGCGAAACCCTGGTCGCCGGTAACGATGACGACGATGAGGAAGACGAGGGCGATGACGACGGCGAACACCAAGGCGGTAACGGTGGTTCGCAAGCCATTGGCTCGCTGGCACTGGTCGATCGCAGCGAAGCCAACCGCAACGCCGACGGCAGCCTGAAAAACCCAGGCTATCCGTTCTGGATCGGCGGCATGGAAAGTTCGGTCGGCCAACGTCCGCCCACTCCACCGCTGGACATGCTCGACGCCGCCACCGCGCAATCGTTGAAAGCCAGCGGCAAAGCGCTGTGGGCCAACCTCGATCCGAATCAGTCCGGCGGCTGGGACGGCGGCTTGCAGCGTCACACCCTCGACGGGGTGTCGGCCGGAGGCGAGGCGCACACCGTCACCACCTCGCTGGACTTCTCCAAGGAAGTCACCCGCGCCAAACCGATTTACCTGCCCGAAGAGGGCACTGAAGTGGAACAGGCCGCGATGGCGTTCCACGCGAAAAAGGATCACCCAAGCTTTGCCTTGCTGCCCGGCAACCAGATCGTGGCCAAGGCCTTCCGCACCAACGGCGCCTTGCCGATGGCCGGCGCGCCGTACTACGAACCGTGCATGGACGACCGGCAAAAACGCCTGACCAGCAGCGCCGGCACCGGTGAATTCGCCAGTGGCGATCGGCTGGACGGTATGTCCTTCGTTGGCGCCTCGACCTTCACCGCCGACCGGCCACGGATCTACAAGGCCGCCAACATCCAGTTCGATGCGGTCTACAACAAAGTCGGCTATCACTTCCCGCAAGCGCGGATTCTGGCGCTGTGGGAAGACGCCTGGCCGGTGATCACCAAGCAGCGGCCGCCAGAGCCGCTGGTGATGCGCATGAACACCTTCGACTGCGTGCAATACCAGCAGACCAACCTGGTGCCTGCCACCTACGAGATGGATGACTATCAGGTCCGCACGCCGACCGACGTGATCGGCCAGCACATTCACCTGCCGAAATGGGACCTGACGGCCGCCGACGGTTCCTCCAACGGCTGGAACTACGAGGACGGCGTGCTCTCCCCAGGCGCTGTTCAGGAACGCATTCACGCGATCCGCGAATTCAACCAGTGCGAGAGCAGCGACCCGCGCGACGGCACCCAAGCCTGCCCGAAAGCCAAGGCACATCCGTTCTTCGGCCAGTTCGGGCGCAGTGACTGGATGGGCGCGCGCACGGCCATGCAGCGCTGGTTCGTCGACCCGGTGGTCAACGCCAAGGGCGTGGATCGTGGGCTCGGCACCATCTTCACCCACGACCACCTCGGCCCATCGACTCACCAGCAGATCGGACTGTATGCCACGGTGCTGGCGGAACCGGCCGGTTCCACCTGGTTCCACGCCGAAACCGGCGAGCCTCTGTACAGCGGCGCGCGCCAGGACGGCGGGCCGACCTCGTGGCAGGCGGTGATCAACACCGGCGACCTCGACGGCGACGGCAAGAACGACAGCTTCCGTGAGTTCTTCCTCGAATACAGCGACTTCCAGCACGCCTATGAAGCCGGTGTGTACGTGGGCGCCGGCCCCAACGGTGTGCCTAACGCGCAAGCGTTCCCGGCCACCGCCGACAGCTTCCGCTACGCGATCAACCCGCCGGTGCGCAACAACGCCAGCACCCTGCTCGAGGGCGTGCTGGAAGTGCAGGGCGGTCAGGTGCCGGGCTGCCCGAGCCGGCCTTGCCCGCAAGCGATCTCCGTGGATGATCCGGGCATGTTCGTCGTCAACTATCGCAACGAGCCGCTGGCCCTGCGGGTCTACGATCCGAACAAGGTCGGCCCGGACGGCAAGCGCGGCATGCAGGCCGACGGCCTCGGCGGCGATCTGGCCTATGCCATGCAAAGCCGTACCGACCGGGCGATCCCGGCGATGAACCTGGCACCGAACCTGGTGACGGCTGCCACCGGCCCGACCGGCGGCACCACGCTGTTCCCGCCGCACATCAACAAGGGCGGCAGCGAGCCGGGCGATCCGTTCACCCCGATGCTGCGCACCTACACCGGCGACAACGTGCGTCTGCGGGTGCATGCCGGCGGCCACGAGGAAGAGCACAACGTCACCCTGCACGGCGTGAAATGGCTGCAGAGCGGTTCCGGTTTCGGCAACAGCTCCAACTCTGGCTGGCGCGCCTCGCAGATGATCGGCATCTCCGAACAGATGGGCTTCATCGCACCTGTGTCGATGCTCTCCAGCTCTGCGGCGACCACCGGTGACTATCTCTACTCGATGGACGCTTCGATCGAAGGCTACTGGAGCGGGATCTGGGGCGTGATGCGCAACTACACGGCCAAACGCAATGACCTGTTCGCCATCCCCAACAACCCGAGTCCGGCGGGCATGCGCAACACCGTGGCGTTCGAAGGCAGCTGCCCACGGATCAGCGCCAACCCCAACGGCATCGGTACCCGGCCGACGGTGCAGCGCAACTATGAAGTGGTGGCGGCGCTGGCCAACGACATCCTCGGCAATTCGCTGGGCCTGAGCATCGGCGATTCGGCCGGGCTCGGTCAGCATGTCGGCGGGCCGCTGAATCCGGCGGGCGGCACCCTGGTGCTGAACTCGCGCACGGTGAGCATCCCGCAGGTCACGGTGACCGATCCGGAGGACGGCGAGACCATCACCATCGGTGGCCAGAGCGGGCCGCTGCATGATCCGACGGCGATCCTGTACGTGCGCAAATCCGACCTCGATCCGGTCAGCGGCAAACTCAAACCCGGCATTCCGGTCGAACCGCTGGTGCTGCGCGCAGCGGCCGGGGACTGCATCAATATCACCCTGGAAAACCGTCTGCCGAGCGTAATGCCGGACCTGACCCAGACCGCGGTGATGCAAGGCATCGTCAAGCGCGACCGCAACAGTGGCCTGGGCTCGACCACTTTCAGCAACAACCTGATGCGGCCGTCCAGCCATGTGGGTCTGCACGCGCAACTGCTGGCCTATGACATCACCAAATCCGACGGTGCCAACGTCGGCGCCAACCCGGTCCAGACCGTCCCGCCGCGGGTGGGCAGCAGCGGCGCCTACCCGACCCGGACCTATCAGTACTACGCCGGGCACCTGGAGCGTGAAGGCAAACCGGTCACGCAACTGGGCCGCAGTGTCGACAACATCAACGCCACGGCCGTGGAGTTCGGTGGCCTGAACATCACCCCGGCGGATGTGATCAAGCAACCGCAAAAAGGCCTGGGTGGTGCGATGAGCATCCTGCCGATCGGCGCGACCTGGGTCGACGATGCGCGCAAGGTCAACGCCACGGTCACCGCACCGGGGCAGACGACTTACCGCGACTTCGCGATGGTGTGGCACAAGGCGCTGAACACCCGCTGGGCCAATGGCCGGCCGGTCGAAGGCATCGCAGCCGAGGGCTTCGGTGTGCCGACCGATCCGCAGGACAACTCGAGCATGGCGATCAACTACAGGACCGAACCGCTGTGGTATCGCTTCGGCCTCGCCCCGGATGCGCCGTTCGGTCATGCCGATGGCGCGGGTTACGGCGACATGACCAACGCGCACATGGCCTATAGCAATGCGCTGGTGGGGGGCGATCCGCAGACGCCGGTGCTGTATGCCAAACCCGGTCAGCCGTTGCGCACGCACATCCTGATGCCGAGCGGCGGTAGTCGCGGCACGACGTTCCAGCTCGACGGACACGTCTGGTCGCTCAACCCGTTCCAGGCCGAGAAGAGCGACACCGGCGGCTACCCGATGGGCACGCCGGGCGTGGGTTCGGTGCGCTTCGGCTACAACCCGATGTCGATGTACATCGGCGCTCACGAAAGCATCCTGCCGGCGGCGCACTTCAGCTTCATGATCCCGAGCGCCGGGGGCAGCAACGCGATACCGGGGGACTACCTGTTCCGCGATTACGGCGCCTATGGCAACACCTCGGGGCTGTGGGGATTGCTGCGGGTGACCAATGAGCCGGAGCCGGCGCCGCCTGCTCAGTAGGTGCCAATGCGCGACCTGTGGGAACCGGTGAACCCGCTCCCACAGGTGGGGACAGGATTTGTAGGGGAGAGCGACATGAACAGGATCATCAACATCATCGGCGTCTGCCTGCTGGCGATGGCCGGCGCGTTGCTGACGCTGAGCGAGATTGCCCTGGCGCAGACCGGTGCCGGGCAGGTGCTGACCCGCGACGGTGTGTCGATCGCCTTCGATCTGAAGCCGCTGGCCAGCGACGGCGAGTTGCGTGAGGGCGAGTTTGCCGACGTGCAATTTCGCGTCACCGACGGCGCCTCCGGCCAGCCGTTGTCCGGTGTGGCACCGGGGGCGTGGATCGATCCGCAAGCCGTCGCCGCCGACCAGGCCCAGGGCCGTGACCAGAGCTGCAAGTCGCGGGTCGGCACGTTCCTCAAGTCCAACATCGGCGCGCGGCCGCTGCTCGACCTCAACAGCTATTTCCTGCTGGTGATGAACCGCGATGCCAGCGTTTCGGTGGTCGATCCGTCAGTGTCGGTGGGCGGCATCACCAGCACCCTGGCGCGGATCGAACTCAAGCAATCGCCGATGGACTGGGTCACGCCCAAGGACAATAAAAGGGTCTTCGTGTCGATGCCGACGGCGGGGGAAGTGGCGGTGATCGACAGCGAGCAATTCAAGGTCATCGACTCGGTGGCCGCCGGCAGCCAACCGGTGCGGGTCGCGCTGCAACCGGACGAGCGTCTGCTGTGGGTCGGCAACAACGCGAGCAAGGCTGAAGAGTCCGGGGTCACCGTGATCGACACCCAGAGCCTCAAACCGCTGAAACACCTGGCGACCGGGCGCGGCCACCACGAAATCAGTTTCAGCAAGGACAGCCGTTTCGCCTTCGTCAGCAACCGCGACGACGGCACCCTCAGCGTTATCGACATCGCCAGCCTGAGCCTGCTGCAACAGGTCAAGACCGGCTCCAGCCCGTTGTCGGTGGCGTACTCGCCGCTGTCCGGCGCGGTGTACGTGGCCGATGGCAAGGACGGCACCGTCACGGTGATCGACAGCAATAGCCGCGCCGTCCGCCGGGTGATCAAGTTGCAACAAGGCCTCGGCCCGATGGGCTTCAGCGCCGACGGCCGGTTTGGCGTGGTGCTGAACACAGTGGAAAACCGCGCCACGGTGATCGATGCGGCCAACGATTCGGCGATCCATGATCTGGAAGTATCGGCCGAACCCTATCAAGTGGTGTTCACCCAGGCCTATGCCTACGTGCGCGGACTGGCCTCGCCGAAAGTCACCATGATCAACCTGTCTTCGCTGGGCGAAGGGCGTCAGCCGATTACTCAGGGTTTCGAAGCCGGGCCGCAGCCGCCACGGCTGGCCGGGGATCTGCCGCTGGCGTCGAGCCTCGCGGTATCGCGCGATGACAACGCGGTGTTCGTGGTCAACCCGGTGGACAACACCACCTATTTCTACGCCGAAGGCATGAACGCGCCGATGTCCGGTTACCCCAACCGGGGGCAAATCGCCCGCGCCGCGCTGGTGATCGATCGCAGCCTGCGCGAAGTCTCGCCGGGGCTCTATAGCGCCCGGGTGAAACTGCCGGCGGCGGGGCGCTTCGACGTGGCGTTCCTGCTCAACCAGCCGAACATCATTCATTGCTTCACCGCCCAGGTGGCGTCCGACGGCGCGCCGGAAAAACACCTGGGCGCAGCAAAAGTCGAGTTCCTGCTGGACAAGACCGCCGTGGCCCTCAACGACCCGTACGTGGTGCGCTTTCGCATCGTCCAGGGCAAACAGAAGATCCAGCGCAGCGGCGTGACCGACGTGCAGTTGCGCTACTTCCTCGCGCCGACTTCCCGGCCCCGTGAAGTGGCCGCACGGGAAGTCGCCGACGGCGTGTACGAAGCGCCGGTGACCCTCGACCGCAGCGGCGCCTGGTACCTGCATGTGCGCGCGGCATCGCTGGGCGCCGGTTTCGATGACAAGACCTTTGCCAGTGTCCGGGTGCTGCCCGGCCAGACTCAGTGACGAGGAAACGACCATGAACCGATTTGCATCCCGTGGCCTGCTGACCCTGTGCCTGTTGGCCGTCGGTATCCAGCAGGCCAGCGCCCACTCGGCGGACGAACATGCCGGGCACACCGCACCGGCCGCCAACAGCCAGGAACACGCCCAGGTCAAGTTCGCCGACGTGCCGCTGCTCGACCAGAACGGCAAGACCGTGCACCTGGAACAGGATCTGGTGCACAACAAAATCGTGGTCATGAGTTTCATCTACACCAGTTGCACCACGGTGTGCCCGGTGGTCTCGTCGATCATGGGCAAGGTGCAGAAACAGCTCGGTGCCCGGGTCGGCACCGAGGTGCAGCTGGTGTCGATCAGCATCGACCCGCAGCGCGACGACCCGAAACGTCTGCAGGATTACGCCCGCACCTTCCAGAAAGGCCCGGGCTGGAGCTGGCTCACCGGTTCGCCGCAATCGATCAGCGCCACGCTCAAGGGGCTGGGCAGTTTCAGCGGCGACTTCAAGAATCATCAGCCGCTGATCCTCGTCGGTGACGGCAACAGCCGCCACTGGACGCGCTATTACGGCTTCACCGACCCGGCATTGCTGGCCAAAGAAGTCGAGAAACTCAGCGGCCTGCGCACCCACGCCAAACACACCGCGATTGCCATGGAGCAACAACCATGAGAACCCTGGACTGGATCACCCTGACGGTGTGTTTCTGGATTTTCAGCGCCATGGCCCTGGCTCACGAAGGCCACGAACAACCGGCACCGGCAACGACAACGACCAGCGCTGCGCCCGCACCGGCGAAAGGCACCCATGATGCGAAAACCTGGTTCACCGACACGCCGCTGCTGGATCAGAACGGCGACGTCCAGCGTTTCTACAGCGATGCGCTGCACAACCGCGTGGTGCTGCTCAACGTGATCTTCACCAGTTGCAATGACGCCTGCCCGCTGATCACCCGCAAGCTCAAGGAAGTCCGTGAGCTGCTGGGCGACAAGGCCGACGGCATCACCTTCATTTCCCTTACCAGTGATCCGCTGCGCGACACGCCGGCGGTGCTCAAGGCTTACACCTTGAAGCAGGGCGCCGATGACCCTCACTGGCTTTTCCTTACCGGCGACAAGGCGCAGATGGACCTGGTGCTGGGCCGCATCGGCCAGATCGTGCCGACGCCCGAGCAGCACTCGACCCAGTTGATCGTCGGCGATGTGGCCAACAAACGCTGGAGCAAAATCCGTCCCGACGCCCCGGCCGCCGCCATTGCCCAGCGCTTGCAACTGCTGACAATGCCTGTGGCCGGCCGCTGAGTCCGCGCCATGAACCTCGGCCGCGTCCTCGCCCTGATCCTGCTCGCTGGCGTCAGCCTCGGCGCGGCCGCGTTGCCGCTGACCGATGAAGAAAGCGCCGGCAAGCGCCTGTACCGCGAAGGCTTGTCCGCCAGCGGCGAGCCGATCATGGCGCGGGTCGGCGCGGCGGATGTGTTGCTGCCGGCCACCAGCCTGCCGTGTGCCAACTGCCACGGTGCCGACGGCCTCGGCCGGCCCGAAGGCGGGGTGCGCCCGCCGGAACTGAACTGGTCGCGGCTGACCAGCATCCACGGTCAGCAACAGGTCAACGGCCGCAACTACCCGGCCTACACCGACAGCAGTCTGGCGCGGGTGATCCAGCAGGGCCGCGACCCTGGCAACAATCGCCTTGACCCGAGCATGCCGCGTTTCCTGCTGTCGATGAAGGATCAGCGCAACCTCACGGCGTACCTCAAACGCCTGGCCGATGACCGCGATCCGGGGCTCGATGACCAGACCTTGCACCTGGGCACCTTGCTGCCCAGCCAAGGGCCGCTGGCCGAGGAGGGCGCCACCATCGCGGCGGTGCTCAACGGCAGCGTCGCGCGGATCAATCAGGCCGGTGGCATTCACGGCCGGCAGTTGCGCCTGACCGTGGCCGATCCCGGTCCGGATCGCGCCAGCGCCGAACAGGCCCTGCAACGGTTGATCGAGGAAGAGCAAGTTTTCGCCCTGATCGCGCCGTTGGCCCCGGCGCTGGACAGCGAGCTGGCGCCGCGTCTGGAGCAGTCCGGCGTGCCGCTGATCGGGGCCATGTCGCTGCTCGGCCCGGTGCAGGCCAGCCCGCAGATTTTCGAACCGTTGCCGGGCCTGCGTGAGCAACTGATCGCACTGGCCGACTACGCCACCGCCAGTCTGCGAGTGCTGCAAGGGCCGACGCTGATTGCCTATCCCGACGACCCGGCCCAGATGCTGGCGGCGCAGACCCTCGGTCGCTATCTGCAGGAGCACGGCTGGGAAAAAGTCCATCTGCAGGCCTACGACCCGGCGGCGGACAGCTTGCCGCTGGGCTCACGCTCGGTGTTCTACCTGGGCAACGGCGGTGGTTTCAGCCGGCTGGCGGCCGGGTTGCAGAATGCCGGGCAGGTGCCGTACCTGTTTGCTGCGTCGAGCCAGGTGGCGGGGGATCTGCTGCAAGTGCCGGAGGGTTTTTCCCGGCGGGTGTTTCTGGCGTATCCGTTCGTGCCCAGCGACTGGACCCAGGCCGGGCGCATGGCGCTGACGCTGTTGCGTGAGCATCAAGGCCTCGGCGCCCAGCACGCGGTGCTGCAAGTCGGCGCCTACGCCTCGATGCTGTTGTTCAGCGAAGGCATGAAGCAGGCCGGCCGCGACGCCAGCCGCGAAAAACTGGTGGCGGCGCTTGAAGGCCTGCACGACTTCGACACCGGCCTGACCCCGCGCCTGAGCTTCGGCCCCGGCCGACGATTGGGCCTGAGCGGGGCGCACGTGGTCACCGTGGACTTGCCCGACCAGCGTTTTTATCTGGTCGCTCCCTACAAACCGATTATTGCCACGCCCTGACCGGAGGCCCTGATCATGAAGCTCAAAACCCTGTGTTGGCTGCTGACAGGCTGGTTGTCGGTGGGAATGGCGAACAATGAACCGGTGGCCGCCCGGGTCAACGGCGAGGCGATTTCCGAGTTTCGCCTGGAACGTTTTTTCGCCGAGTACCTGGAAGATCAGGGCCGCGCCGTGGCGAGCATCCGCAATCCCAAGGCCTATAAACAACTGCGTCAGGCCGCGCTGGACACGCTGATCGACAAGGAACTGCTCTGGCAGGAATCGCGCAAGCGCGGGGTGAAGATCGATGAGCAAGCCGTGCGCGAACAGGTCGAACAGACCCGCACCGCCATCGGTGGCACCGACAAATTCCTGCAGCGTTTGCAGGACGCCGGTTTCGACGAGGCCTCGTTCACCGAGTACACCCATCGTGAGCTGGCGGCGCAGCGGATGTTTGCCGAGCTGACCCAAGTCCAGGCCCCGGATGAACAGACCGTGCGGGCTTTTTTTGCAGAACACCGCGCTGAAATGGGCGCGCCGGAGCAGGTGCAGGCCCGGCACATCCTGATCAAGGTTGCCGGCGATGCCGATGCCGCCACGGTTGAAGCGGCGCGACTACGCTTGATGCAGATGCGTGCGGCTATCGCAGGGGGGCAAACCTTTGCTAGCGTCGCGCAATCGGGATCGGAAGATGTCACCGCCAGCCAGGGCGGGGACCTGGGGTATTTCGCCCGTGGGCAGATGGTGCCGGCCTTCGAAGCGGCGGCGTTTGCCCTCAAGCCTGGCGAACTCAGCGAGGCGGTGCGCACACCGTTCGGCTGGCATTTGATTTTTGTCGAGAACCACAGGGAGGCGGCCGATGTCCCAGAGGAGCAAGGGCTGGAAACAGTCAGGGCGTACCTCGCCCGACAGCAACAGACCCAGGCTCGTCGTCAGGTGCTCGCGCAGTTGCGGGCAGAGAACAGGATCGAACGAATTGACGACGACTGAAGGTTCCCCCCCAATAGTGGGGAATGGCTTCGATGCCCATTCAGGTGCTTCCCCGTTTCTGGGGAACGGGGTACCGGGACGAGCGGGCATTTCCATTCAATTCAAGGACATGAAGACAAAAAATTACCGGCATTCAGCCTGGCATGAAGTGTGCGTTACCTCTTGCGAGGCGCACTCCAGCAGGTTCGGGTCATTGAATTTCAATTGCCGGCACTTGAGGTTTCAGGGAGTCCACCTTGGTTAACAAAGTACTGGTTGTCGAAGACGAACAGCTGCTTGCACAGAACCTTCAGGATTATCTGTCGGCGCAAGGGCTGGAAGTCCGGATTGCACATGACGGCGCAGAGGGAATCGGCCTTGCCGAGACTTTCGCCCCCGACGTGCTGGTGTTCGATTACCGCTTGCCCGATATGGAAGGGTTCGAGGTGCTCGACGCGGTCCGCCAGAACAGGACGTGTCATTTCGTGCTGATAACGGGTCACCCGACCGCTGAAGTCTGTGAGCGGGCGCGGCAACTGGGGGTCAGCCACATCCTGTTCAAACCGTTTCCCTTGGCGGAACTTGCCCGAGCTGTCTGCGACCTTCTGGGGATCCAGCGCGAAGCGAAACCCGGTGCGAGCCCATCCGAAGGCTTTGTCGAACGACGCCAGAGCAGGACCGAGAGCTTCCCGTTGCAGTTGTACGATGGCAGTTGGGTGCTGGCGGACCGCCGACGAAACCGGTCGGAGGCCATGGCACCGGACGACGATCAAATGCTCACCGGGGAGTAATGGCGCGATAGACGTTCCGGCACTCGCCGAACTCGCCTCCCGCGCCGTCAGGGCCTCAAGCCCCGGGTGTTGGAGAGCAAGCCATGGATCGTCTGTCCGTTGTCGTCGAACCGCTGTCGGTCAATCCTCCGCTGGAGGCCCAGACCCCGCCACGCTTTTCCAGTGAGCAACTGGCCCAGGCCCGGGCACGGGCCAGCACTTCCGGGGAACGGGTGCTCGATGCACTGGCCGTGCTCTGTGAGCTGGCGCCGATGCCGTTCATTGCCAGCCTCGGCGCCACCCTGCATTACCCGGTGCTCGACACCGACACGCTGTTTCTGGCGACCCCGGTGTTCGACCGGGTCACTCTCGCGCAATGCCTCAAACGTGAATTCATCCTGCTGCGCCATAACGACGAAGTCATCGGCGTGTTCGCCGACCCCTTCGACACCGCGCGCCTGGCCTGGATCGACGAATGCCTGCACGGCGCGCCGCTGTATCTGGTGCACGCCGATGACCTCAAGGCCTATCTGGCCCGCCACGAAGAAAGCTTCCACGCCGTCGAATCGCTCAATGCTCAGGCTGACGCCGGCAGCGAGACCGACACCCTGCAAAGCCTGTCGCTGACCAGCATCAGCGAAGACTCGAGCGTGGTGGTGAAACTGGTCAACTCGACCCTGTACGACGCGCTGAAAATGCACGCCAGCGACATCCACCTCGGCACCACCGGCCAGGGCCTGGTGATCAAGTACCGGATCGACGGCGTGCTGAACAACATCGGCAAGATCCAGGGCAGCGAGTTCGCCGAACAGGTGATCTCGCGGGTCAAGGTCATGGCCGAACTGGACATCGGCGAAAAACGCGTGCCCCAGGACGGTCGCTTCAAGATCGGCATCAGCGGCCGGCAGATCGACTTCCGCGTTTCGATCATGCCAAGCATCTTCGGCGAAGACGCGGTGCTGCGGGTGCTGGACAAACAGGACCTGGCCGACAAGGTCTGCGGCGTGCAACTGCAAGCGCTGGGCTTTGAAGACGAAACCCTGCGCCAACTGCGTCGCCTCGCCGCCGAACCCTACGGCATGGTGCTGGTGACCGGCCCCACCGGCAGCGGCAAGACCACCACGCTGTACGCGATGATCACCGAGATCAACCACGGCGTGGACAAGATCATCACCATCGAAGACCCGGTGGAATATCAGCTGCCCGGCGTGCTGCAGATCCCGGTCAACGAGAAAAAGGGCCTGACCTTCGCCCGTGGCCTGCGCTCGATCCTGCGTCACGACCCGGACAAGATCATGGTCGGCGAGATCCGCGACCCGGACACCGCACAGATCGCCGTGCAATCGGCGCTCACCGGTCACCTGGTGTTCACCACCATTCACGCCAACAACGTGTTCGACGTGATCGGTCGTTTTACCCAAATGGAAATCGACCCCTACAGCCTGGTCTCGGCGCTCAACGCGATTCTCGCCCAGCGCCTGATCCGGCTGGTGTGCAGCAGTTGCAGCACGCCGGTCAACCCGAGCGATGAAGAGCTGCGCGCTTCGGGCCTCGACCCACAGAAAGTCGATCACTACCACTTCGTCCACGGCAAGGGCTGCGGCCACTGCCGGGGCAGCGGTTATCGCGGCCGCACGGCGATTGCCGAGCTGCTGCACCTGGACGACGAACTGCGCCAGATGATCGTCGAGCGCCAACCCATCACCCAGATCAAAGCCCTGGCCTGCGCCCGTGGTTTGCGCCTGTTGCGCGAATCGGCGCTGGAGCTGGTGGAGCACGGTCGGACCACGCTGGAGGAGATCAATCGTGTCACTTTTATCGCGTGATCAATTTATCGCCGTGCTCGGCGCCAGCGGTGTCGGCCTCGGCCAGCGCCGGGGCAGCGACACCCTGTGGCTGGGCAGCGTCGGTTACATCGACGAAGGCTTCCAGAGCTACGCGGTGGCGCTGGACACCCTCGACCGTCTGCTCGGCGAACACACCCGCGCCGGTGCCGAGCTGAGCGTGGTGATCTCAGGCCACTTCAGCCGCTTCTGCCTGGTGCCATGGAGCGAGCAGATCAGCAGCCCTGACGAACTGCGCGGCTTCGCCCAACTGTGCTTCGAAGACCTGTTCGGCGCCCCGACCCAACCGTGGAGTTTGGTGCTGTCCGCCGAGCCAGCCGGGCATGACCGCATCGCCAGTGCCTTGCCGCAGGATTTGCTGGAACGCCTGCGCACGCTGGTCACGGGTCGCGGTCTGCGCCTGCGCTCGGTGCAGCCGTACCTGATGACCGCGTTCAACCGTTTCGACAAAAGCCTCGACGCCGGTGACTTCCTGTTCATCGTCGCCGAACCGCAACGCAGCGTGTTGCTGCTGGCAAGGGAAGGGCGCTGGTCGTCGGTGCGTTCGGTGGGCGGCAGCGACAGTGACGCGGCACTCAGCGCGCTGATCGGGCGCGAACGGCAACTGCAAGCCTCCACCAGCGAACGCGCCTTCAACGTTTATCTGCATGCCCCGGCGCGCCTCGATGCGCAACCGGAGGTGGCGGGGGTGCACCTGCGCACCCTCGAAGACGACTCGATGACCGTGCGTGACGCCTTGTACGTCATGTCCCGGGCGGTGGCCTGACATGCGCGCCTTGAACCTCGACTTCCAGCCACGTCCGCGTTCCGGCCCGTTGGGCTGGAGCCTGCTCGGCGGTGGTGTGTTGCTCGCGCTGGTGTGCTTCGGCCTCCAGCAGCACCTCGGCGATCAGGCCGAACAACAGCAAGGTCACTTGCAACACACCCAGCGCCAGCTCACCGGTGACAGCGGCAGCAAGACAACACTGAGCCCGGCGGAAACCCGCGAGCAGGCGCAGAACCTCGCTGAAATGCGCAAGGTCTCGCAGCAACTGCGCCGGCCCTGGGAACGCCTGTTCGCCATGCTCGAAGCCATGCCGCGCGACGACATCGCCTTGTTGACCCTGACCCCGGATGCCCGCAAGGGCCAGGTGCGGATCAGCGCCGAAGCGCGGGATCTGCAAGCGATGCTGGATTTCCACAAACGGCTGGAGGCCAGTGACGAGCTGTCCGACGTGTCGCTGCTGAGCCACGAAATCGTCGTCAAATCGCCGGAGCAACCGGTGCAATTCAACCTGTCGGCGACCTGGGAGATAGGCGATGCGAATCCCTAGACTGATCGTTCACGAATACCTGCAAGGCCTCTGCGTTCCGGGCCTGGCCGGTCTGGCGCTGCTGCTGGTCACGCTGGCCTGGGCACTCGGCGGTTTGCTGCCGGGCTGGCAGTCGCTGCAACAGCTCAGCCAGCAAACCCGGGAAGCCACCGAATACCTTGCCAAGGTCGAGGACGGCAGCATCGCGCCGCCGGTGGTGCCGCAACGTCAGCTCGATGATTTCCGTAACAAGCTGCCGGCCCAGCCGCAGGCCACCGTCGCCATCGACCGCATCTACGCCCTGGCCGCGCAGGAACACATCACTTTGGCGCGCGGCGAATACGCCCTCGGCGTCGATCCCAAGACCCATCTGGCGCGCTACCAGATCCTGTTGCCGGTGCGTGGCAGCTACCCGCAACTGCGCCGCTTCCTGCACGCCTTGCTCGGCCAGTTGCCGGCGGTGGTGGTGGAAGACGTCGAGTTTCAACGCAAGAAGATTGCCGACACCGACCTCAGCGGCCGGATCCGTATGACCCTCTACCTGTCGAGGTCGTGATGGACAGCAAACGCATAAGCGGCTGGGTGGCGTTCTTCGGCGTGGCAGCGGCACTGGCCTGGTTGCCGGAATATTTCTTGCCGAGCGACGAAGCGGATTCGACCGAAGTCGCCGTGGCCAGCCCGGCAAAATCCACCGCCCGTGGCGCCTTGCCCGCCAGCAGCGCCAAGGCGAATGCGGCGCCGATCAAGGACCTGAGCCCGGCCGGCGACCTGTTTGCGAGCAAATCCTGGAAGGCCGCGCCGACCCTGGCGACGGTCACCGAACAAGCGATCAACCCGACCCCGGTGGTGCAAGCCCCGAGCCTGCCACCGGTGCCGTTTCAGTTCGTCGGCAGGCTGCATGACCGCAGCGACCTGCAGGTGTTCTTGCAGGACGGCGAGAAAATCTACGTCGTGCGCAGCGGGGATGTGATCGACGACACCTGGAAGATTGCGGCGATTTCCGATGTGGAACTAAGCCTGGTCTACCTGCCTTTGCATTTGTCGCAGACCTTGTCTGTGGGGAGTACGCAATGAACAGATCCCGTTTGCTGATGAGCCTTGGCCTGTGTGCCGGGCTGGCCGCGTGCAGTTCCGCGCAGGTCGCCAACAAGGAAGCCGCCGACCTGATCGAGCAGGGCCAGTACGAGGCGGGCCTGGCCCGGATCGAGGAAGGCTTGCGGGAAAATCCGCGCGACACCGAGCTGCACCTGCTGCTCAACAGCGGCCGGGCCAAGGCCATCACTGCGCTGCTGACCTCCGGTGACACCGACCGCGCCCGCCGCGATTTCGCCTCGGCCCGCACCGCCTACAGCCGGGTGCTGACCATCGAGCCGAACAACCGCCGCGCCCAGGATGCCCTGCGCCAGCTCGACTACCTGCGCAGCATGGACGAGAAACTTGAGCTGGCCCGTGGCGACCTGCGCCGGGGAGACATCTACGGCGCCGACCGTCAGGTCAAACAGATCCTCGAACTCGACCCGAAAAACGACGGCGCGCTGGAACTGCAAGGCAACATCCGGCTGGTGCAGAGCCGCAACGTGATCCAGTACCCGCAATTGCGCACCCGGCTCGACCGCCCGGTGACCCTGGAATTTCGCGACGCCAACCTCAAGACCATTTTCGAAGTGCTGTCGCAGGTCGCCGGCCTGAATTTCATCTTCGACAAGGACCTGCGCCCCGACATGAAAGCCACGATCTTCGTGCGTGACGTGCGCATCGAAGACGCCGTGCAACTGCTGCTGCAACAGAACCAGCTGCACCAGAAAGTGGTGAACGAAAACACCTTGCTGATCTTTCCGGACTCGCCGCAGAAGTTGAAGGACTATCAAGAGCTGGTGATGCGCACCTTCTACCTGACCAGCATCGACGCCAACACCGCGCTGAACATGATCAAAACCATGCTCAAGACTCGCGACGTGTTCGTCGACGAACGCCTGAACACCCTGACCATGCGCGACACCGAAGACGCCGTGCGCATGGCCGAGAAACTCCTGCAATCGCAAGACCAGTCCAACCCCGAAGTGGTGCTGGAAGTGGAAGTGATGGAAGTCGCCACCCAGCGCATTCTCGACCTCGGCCTGCAATGGCCGAACACCTTCGGCGTGGTCAACAGCGACGGTTCGGCGGTGAGCATTCTTGATCAGCTCAAAGGCATCAACTCCAGCCGCATCTCGATCGCGCCTTCGCCGCAAGCCAAGATCAATGCCCAGGACAACGACATCAACACCCTGGCCAGCCCGGTGATCCGCGTCAGCAACCGCGAACAGGCGCGCATTCACATCGGTCAGCGCGTGCCGATCATCAGCGCCACGTCGGTGCCGTCGACCCAGGGCCCGGTGATCACCGAAAGCGTCACTTACCTCGACGTCGGTCTGAAGCTCGAAGTGCAACCGACCGTGCACCTGAACAACGAAGTGGCGATCAAGATTGCTCTGGAAGTGAGTAACGCCACGCCGCTGGAGCCGACCCGCCAGGGGACGATTCCGGTGCAGGTCGATACCCGCAACGCCCAGACCTCGCTGCGTCTGCATGACGGCGAAACCCAGATCCTCGCCGGCCTGATGCGCAACGACCACGGCGCCACCGGCAACAAGATTCCGGGCCTCGGCGACATTCCGGGTCTGGGCCGGTTGTTCGGCAGCAACAAGGACACCATCGGCAAATCGGAACTGGTGCTCTCGATCACCCCACGGATCGTGCGCAACCTGCCGTACCAGAGCCCGTCGGACATGGAATTCCCCACCGGCACCGAAACCAGCATGCACATCCAGGCGCCGGATCGCTCGCAAAGCTATTCGATGCCAGCGCCTGCCGCGCAGCCTCGTGCAGTCGGTGAAGCGGCCGTGGCCACCACCCGTGTAACCGTCGAGAAGCCTTGATCATGAACGCCTCCCAACGCGGTTTTACCTTGATCGAAGTCGTGGTGACGCTGGCCCTGATCGGGCTGCTGGCCGGCATGGCCGCACCGCTGACCGAGACCCTGGTACGGCGTGGCAAGGAGCAGGAACTGCGCACCGCGCTGTATCAGATTCGCGATGGCATCGACGCCTACAAGCGTGCCTTCGATGCCGGCTACATCGAGAAATCCCTCAACAGCAGCGGCTATCCGCCGAACCTGAAAGTGCTGGTCGAAGGCGTGCGCGACGTGCGCAGTGCCAAGGGGGCGAAGTTCTACTTTCTGCGCCGGATACCGCGGGATCCGCTGGTGCCGGCCAAACGTGACGACAACGGCGGTTGGGGCCTGCGGGCCTACAACAGTTCGGCCCAGAACCCGCGCGATGGCGAAGACGTGTTCGACGTCTACTCCCTCGCCCGGGGCCATGGCCTCAACGGCATCGCTTACCGCGAGTGGTGATTCTCATGCGCCGGGAAAAGGGTTTTACCTTGCTCGAGCTGATGGTGGTGATGGCGATCATCGCGACCCTGATGACCATCGCCTTGCCGCGCTACTTCAACAGCCTCGAGGCCTCGAAAGAGACCACGTTGCACCAGAGCCTGTCGGCCATGCGCGAGGCGCTGGATCACTACTACGGCGACACCGGGCGCTATCCCGATTCCATCGAGCAACTGGTGGAGATGCGTTACCTGCGCAACGCGCCGCTGGACCCGATCACCGAACGCAATGACCAATGGGTGCTGATCGCACCGCCGGACGGTGTGGCGGGCGGCGTCGCCGACATCAAGAGCGGAGCTACCGGGAGGGCGCGTGATGGCAGCCAGTATTCCGAGTGGTAAGCACGTGGAGCAGGGTGGGTTCACCTACCTGGGCGTGCTGTTCCTGATCGTGATCATGGGCATGGGCCTGGCCAGTGCCGGCGAGTTGTGGTCGACCGTGTCGCGCCGCGATCGCGAGAAGCAACTGCTGTGGGTTGGCACCCAGTACGCCCAGGCGCTGCGCAGCTACTACCGCAGTTCGCCGGGCCTGGCGCAGTACCCGAAAGAGCTGGTCGACCTGCTGCAGGACGAACGTTTTCCGGAAGCCCGCCACCACCTGCGTCAGCTCTATCCGGACCCGATCGGCGGTGGCGAATGGGCACTGCAACGGGGTTTCGACGGACGCATCACCGGCATCAACAGTGCCTCCACCGAGGTGCCGTTGAAGCAGGCGGACTTCCCGTCGCAGTGGTCGGATTTCGAAGGCATGCAGCGTTATTCGGACTGGCAGTTTGTGGCCGAGAAAGCCTTCCTTGATGGCACAAACGGCCCTGCCAAAGGCCAGTCGGCCCTGCCACAGGCGTTGCAGCCATGAGCCGTCACGTGTGGTGCGCGTTGATCCTCGCGGCCGTGGCGTCTTTCGCCAGCGCCAGCGAAGAAGACGAAATGATGGGCTTCATCGTCGACGACACGATCTCGCACATCGGCCACGACTTTTACTACTCGTTCAGCGAGCGCCTGCGCGACACCAGCCGCATGGATTTCAACCTGGTGGTGCGCGAGCGCCCCGACGCACGCTGGGGGAGCCTTGTGACCGTCGAATATCAACAACGCCTGGTGTATCGGCGCTTCCTGCCGCCGAACACCGTGGAACTGAAGGACGAGGCCTACGCGGCCGCCGACTCGGTTCGACTGGAGGTCGTCCGGCGCAAGCTGGAAGCCCTGTTGCAGGACACCACCGACCTTGAGAAGGACGAACTATGAACACGACAACGTTCTCACGGCGCAGCGGATTCTGGATCTCGGGGTTGTTGATCGGGCTTGCCAGCGCCGCTGCCGTCCAGGCCACCGAACTGGTCTACACGCCGGTCAACCCGTCGTTCGGCGGCAACCCGCTCAACGGCACCTGGCTGCTCAACAACGCCCAGGCGCAAAACGACCACGACGATCCGGATCTCAAGAAACGCTCGACGGTGGCCGGCACCTCGGCACTCGAGCGCTTCACCAGTCAATTGCAGTCACGGTTGCTGGGGCAACTGCTGGACAACATCTCCACCGGCAACACGGGGAGCCTGTCCACCGACGCTTTTATCGTCAACGTCGTTGATGACTCGGGGGCACTGACGATTGAAGTGACCGACCGGGCGAGCGGCGAAGTTTCCGAAATTCAGGTGAACGGCCTCAACCCATGACGGGATGACGGTTCCGGGGAGCGATGGACATGAAAAAAATAATTGCGCTAGGGCTGATGTTGGCAGCATTACAAGGGTGCAGTCTGCGCGAGCCGATGCCGGCCGAGCAGGACACCGATACCCCGACCCTGACCCCCAGGGCCTCCACTTATTACGACTTGCTGAAAATGCCGCGACCCAAGGGCCGGCTGATGGCGGTGGTGTACGGCTTCCGTGACCAGACGGGGCAGTACAAACCGACGCCGGCGAGTTCCTTTTCCACCAGCGTCACCCAGGGCGCGGCGTCGATGTTGATGGACGCGATGCAGGCCAGCGGCTGGTTTGTGGTGCTCGAACGCGAGGGGCTGCAGAACCTGCTGACTGAACGCAAGATCATTCGCGCGTCGCAGAAAAAGCCGAATACGCCGGTGAACATTCAGGGTGAGCTGCCACCGTTGCAGGCGGCGAACATGATGCTTGAGGGCGGGATCATCGCTTATGACACCAACGTGCGCAGCGGTGGGGAAGGGGCGCGGTATCTGGGGATCGATCTGTCCCGTGAGTATCGGGTCGATCAGGTCACCGTCAACTTGCGCGCGGTGGATGTTCGCAGCGGGCAGGTGTTGGCGAATGTGATGACCAGCAAGACGATTTATTCGGTGGCGCGCAGTGCGGGGATTTTCAAGTTTATCGAGTTCAAGAAGTTGCTTGAGGCTGAGGTCGGGTATACGACCAATGAGCCGGCGCAGTTGTGTGTGTTGTCGGCGATTGAGGCGGCGGTGGGGCATATGGTGGCGCAGGGGATTGAGCGGCGGTTGTGGCAGGTGGCGGGGGATGCTTCTACGCCTTCGCAGGATGATGTTTTGAATCGGTATTTGACTCAGAACAAGATTGACCCGGATGCCGAGTGAACGTGGCGGCCTTTGGGCCGACCAGGTTCTTTGGTTGTTTTGGGTACATATCCGTTGCTGCGGTAACGGCTTCTTATGGTTTCGCCCTTACGGCGACTCCCTTTGGCAAACGCCCCAAAGGAAGCAAAGGTCTGGGCCCCGGCGTTCGGCCCCTCGCTGGGGCTCGGGGTTCCTTCGCTCCGGGATTCATCCGGGGGCATCGCCTCCGGTTTGCTTCGCTGCACCTCCTCTCGATGCATGCGGCTTCGCCGCACGGTCGCTGCGCTCCCACCCCCGGATGAATCCCTCCACTCAGCCTTCCGAAGGGGCCGGCACGTCAAGAGCGGTACTCGAGCTAACGCTCATCGTGTTTGATCGTTCCCACGCTCCGCGTGGGAATGCAGCCGGGGACGCTCCGCGTCCCATTCTCGAATGTTTAAAAGTTGTGTCTGTTTCAGCGATCCTTCCCACAAGGTTTTCAGGTTGTCCGTCGGAAGCGCGGGCTCTAGCCTGTTTCGGTCGCTGCCAATTCAGTGATCGGGCATGGAAACCCGCGTAACAACAGAGCGCACAAGCGCCATTCATAACGTATCCTGCGCACCCTCATGGTGTGCGCTTTGTTATGGCGGCTGTGCGTAGGAGACCTCGTGTCTGCCGGGTTGCTCTGTCCCGGGTTTCCAGCCTGCGTACAGCTGCCACCTATTCGCTTGGAAACCGAATAGGGCCAGCTATAACCGTCATACAGGGTAAAAATCATGAAGAAACCAACACCCAACCCACCCGAAACCCAAGCCAACCCCGAAACCGACCCAACCTCCCCATACACCTCCGCCCACTCCAGAAAACTCCACGAAGCCGCCGAACGCGCCCTCGATCATTACCTCTGCCCCGGCGCCCACATCATGGGCAGCGTCAACGAACCCGCCCCGATGTACCTCGCCAACCCGGCCTACAACACCGAATCCCTGCTCGCCAACGCCAGTGAATCCCTGGGCTCGGCCAGCGAAATGCTCAACAACTTCGCCGCCACCCTCGACCCGGCCCATCGCAAGACCGCCCTGGGCATCGCGCAGATCCTCATGCTGGGTGAATTGGCCGTAAATCAGGCCTTGGATCACGTCGAGCTGAACGATGAATAGCTCGGTACAGAAACCAAGTCCCTTCGAATCAGAACATAGTCGACTTACCTTGGAGGCGATGGACGATGTGGATGCTGATCGGGTGATTGACCATCAAGCAGTGCTGGACTGGGCCGACTCTCTGATCTGTCCGGAGAAACCATTAGATAGTCCCCAATAGCTTGAGAGCCATCAGAAACAAAAAAGAACGCGATCCAAGAACAAGGTCGCGTTCTTCACTTTCAATCCGGAGCCACCATGGATCCCCTAATATCCACAATCGTTTCAGACTTCGAAAGCGAAGAGCAGGCCGCCAGCTACGACCGGTGGTTCCGTGCCGAAGTCCAAGCGTCAATCGACGACCCGCGTCCAAACATTTCTCATGAGCAGGCAATGGCCGAGATTCGGTTATTGATGGAGGAAATGGAACGCAAATACGAAAATCTTGAGGCAGCGAGCAAGAATTCAATTCAAATATCGTTCGTTCAGGATGCATAAAAGTTCAGGTAAGATCCGTAGATCGTGATATTCAAAGGAGAGAATTGATGGCAGGAAAGCCAGTCGCAAGGCTCGGAGATCCAGGTAGTCACGGCGGAAATATCATCACTGGATCAAGCCCCATTTTTGTTAACTCAATGCCAGTGGCCTTGGTAGGTGATACCTATGCTTGCCCTGTTCACGGCAGTAACCCCATAACGACAGGCGCGCCCCATGTTTTCGGATTGGGGAAGGATGTTGCACATGTTGGCTCGCAAACAGCATGTGGAGCGACGATCACGGCTGGCTCACCGGATACCTTCGTTGGTGAGTCTGGTGGCGGTGCTCCCACCAGCTTTCTGTCGCAGTTTCTGAAAGAAAAGACTTTTGTCGAGTTTCATCTGCTTAACGAAAGAGATGAGCCTATCGCCAACGAGGCGTATGAACTGACACTTCCCGATGGAACCTTAATGACAGGCACCCTTGACGATAATGGTTTCATGCGTGTGGAAAATATTCCCAGAGGGAGTTGCAGCATAAAATTTCCGAAACTTGAAGATACGGAACATCTTTAATGGTTCAGCCTACTAAAACTACCAGCACAACCCAGACGGCAAAAAATGCAGGCACATCAGGGAAAACTACGAAGACCAACCAGGTAGTCGTGTCCGGAGCCTATATGGAAATACTGGTGGGTGGTCCCTATACTCGCGATAAAGAAGAACATCCTTTCGGACACGCAGCTTTACATGTCGTAGTCGGTAGTAAAGACATTACCTATGACTTTGGTCGCTATGGAAAGACGTGGGGCACATTCGATAGCGAGGGTGAAGGTGTGCTGAACGTTTGGACTTCCTTCAGAGCGTATATCTCTGGTGAGAACAGTCTGGGGCGTACAACAACAGGCTTTGTTTATTTTTTGGATAATACAAAGGCTGAGGCTGTGATCGCTCATTTCGACGCTATTGTTGCTCTGCAAAAAGAGCAGAGAAAAAA
Source organism: Pseudomonas sp. B16(2017) (assembly GCF_002113205.1). Classification (NCBI taxonomy): domain Bacteria; kingdom Pseudomonadati; phylum Pseudomonadota; class Gammaproteobacteria; order Pseudomonadales; family Pseudomonadaceae; genus Pseudomonas; species Pseudomonas sp. B16(2017). The sequence continues at coordinate 56,334 of NZ_NEKA01000021.1, read as the reverse complement.
GACTGCGTCATCAGCAAGGTATGTCTTGCCATCCAACTATCATCCGACGACAAATAACTGCACAACTGTGACAATCGCAGGGGCAAAGGTTTCGGGTAAGTCAATTGTGCAGAACCCGGCGAAATATAACGAGATGCGAGGTCTTTCTTTTATCGAAAGACAAGCCGCACGTACGCAGAGTAGTCCGAAGGATGGGATTTTCATGCCAGCGGATTTACAAGCCATGCTCGAAGCGAATACAGAGGCCCCCTATGATAAGAAAAATGTTTACAAATAGGCGATTGGGCCTGTGGCTGGTGGCTGTTTTATCCGTAAATGCAATTTTTTTGGCGTTTCTGATTTTTGACGATATTGCGAAGGGGCACGATATGAAAATGATCAAAACTAAAGAACCGTTGCTGATCGAAGGTCCAAATGGCGACGAGAATTACTATGTCCTGCCTCTGGGGACTACGCTATATCACGATAAAAGCTTTCCTGAAGGGCATGATCGTTATGTGGTGTATCTCAACCATAAAGGCGCCATTGCCCACGAAGAAGTACCCATGAAGCCTGAATATGGCGGTTCATTTATCGATCCTCTCTGGTTGGCCAACGTTGATGCGGACACCTTGAAAGAAATTTTCAAGCGTTTCCCGCTTTCAAAAAATGACATTGCCGCTGCTATTAAGGCCAATGGAATAACCAAGGATGATCTGGCCGACATTATTCGTTCTATGCCAGATTGACCGACGTTACACAGGGGTATAAAGACCGCGCGTCCTCTCACCAGAGGATCGCGGTTTTTTATGCCTCAGACTTTCTGCTGTAACACCGTCGCCTGGTTAGCCGACCCGCACTGATGAATATTCGCAGTTTGCGTCATCCCGCCCCGGGCCACATACGCCACATTCATGGTTTGATCATTCCCACGCTCTGCGTGGGAATGCAGCCCGGACGCTCCGCGTCAAATTCGCGAGCTGGAACGCGGTGCGTCCCTTGAGGCATTTCCCGAGTCGGTTCGACGTGGGAACGATCAACGACTCAAGCACCAGCGAAAAAAACGCCCCCAAAAGGGAGCGCATTTTTTGCTTCAGTGGGGTTATTCATTCTGTGACCGAGCGCCACATCACGGATATTCCTGACGTGCGTGCACAACGCCCAGAATATGTATCCGGCCCACCGCTTGGTAAATGAGCAAGTAGTTGGGATGCACGACCATCTCGCGAGTGCCGGGAGTTCGCCCCACTCGATAGAGGTGTGGATGTTTGGTAAGGGTAACCGTGGCGGCTTCGATAGCGTTTGAGAGCTTGTTAGCCGCTTTGAAATTACGGTCACTGATGTAGTCAAGAATGTGCAGGAGTTCAGCCCGAGCTTCGGGCTGCCACTCAACCTGCATCGTATTTTTTACGCTTTGCTTCCATCAGGGCATGCATTTCGGCCATCACCTGATCATTAGGAATGCTCGGACGTGGGTCATTCATGGAAGCTTGTATTTTGGCGATCAACCAACGGTCATAACTCGCAGCCTGCTCCTCAGGACCAAGATCCGAAACAACCGGGCACAGTGGGTCGATCAAAGACGGGTCGATCATGGAACCTCCGGGTGTGGTGCCGGGAAGTCTATTCGGTAACGGTATCGCTGTCTGGATGAATTGCATGTAGGCCAAGCTCCATGGGGATCAAGTTGTCCCGGCAAATCCTAGAGCCTGCACTTCCGACGGCCAACCGCCAGAATTCGTCAGAAAACTCCTCGAATTTCTGAAAACGTTCCGTTTTCCGTAGGACGCAGCCGTGTGTTTCTCCAAAGCTGTGAGGTTAGAATGCCATCAGTTTCAAGTCGTATATCTAAACAAAAGGAATGAGCTAGTGGTTGCACTGATAGGGTTGGTGTCGTTGTTTGGATTGCTGTCTTTGGTGGTGGCGGTGGTTGGCTTGATTGCGCCGACGGTCTTCAAGAGCAAGAAGACCGGCAAGGTCCCGACTCGATGGACTTTATTCATGGGCGGGTTGGGTTTTATGTTTCTTGCTTCTGCCCTGGTTGATTACCTCAACCCGAAATCTGAAGATCTTGAGCCAGTGGCTGCTGTCGAAGCTACGACCAGTGCCATTAGCGCCGAGAACAACACCGCACGTTCAATGAACTCCATGGGTTTGACAGTCAACGAGTTCCATAACGCGTTCAACGACGCAATCGGTCAATACAAGGAGGAGTTCAAGACTGCGGATTTCGACGTCCAGGGTGGTGGGGCCACTGATACGTTCTCGCATGTTTTCAATCAAAACCTGTCGATGATGGGGACCATTGATAAGAGTGACGGCAACGTGGATATGGTGATCATTAATGTTTCCATGGGGCAGGAGAATTTGCTGCAACCGTTAGCTGTTCTGCTCGCCGCCACTGAGGCTCTCAATCCTGACGTTTCATTGGAGAAGAACAAAAAAATCGTGATGGAAATCTTTAATGAGTCCGTCGCGAAAATCGACTCTGAGAAAAGTGTCGAGCGTAAGGTAGGCGACCTCCACTACTCAGCGACGACCACTCGGTACACCGGCATGATGTTCGGCATCACAAAGAGCAGCGAAGGCTGAATCGTCCTGCTGGCATAAAGAAGCCGCGATCCCCTCACCCGGGGACCGCGGTTTTTTTTTACCCAACACTTACTGCTGCAAAACCGTCGCCTGGTTAGCCGACCCAAACTGCTGAATGGTCGCGGTCTGCGTCATCCCGCTCTGATCCACATTGGCAATGTTCCCGGTGCCGCCCTGGGTCACGTACGCCACGTTCATGGTGTCAGCCTGTTTCACGCTGATCATGTTGTCGCTGCCATACAGCTGCGCGGTGTACGCCTGGTTGCCGGTGCCGGATTGATCGAATTCGGCGCTGTTGCCCGAACCGTTCGATGAGCCCTGAACCAGGTTGGTGGTGCCGCGCTGGTCGGCGATGAGGATGTTGTCGCTGCCGTTCTGATCGAAGTACAGCTCGTTGTAGGAATCAGCCTGGCTGACCGTGGTCTTGTTGCCGGTGCCGGTCTGGTGGGTGGTCATGACCTGGCCGATGCCGTCCTGTTTGAAGCTGGCGATGTTGCCGTTACCGGCCTGGGTGACGGTGGCGCGCTGGCTGCTGCCGAACTGTCCGCCCAGTTGCGGGCCTTTCCAGTTGCTGGCGTAGACCTTGTTGTCGTTGCCCACCGACGTGGCGTTGAGGGTGTGGCTGTCGCCGTTCTGGTAGGTGAAGTGCACGTTGCCGTTGCCGACCTGATACAGCGCCAGCGTCGAGTTGACCGATTCGAACTGGTCGGCATAGATCGCGTTGGTGTTACCGACCTGAGTGACGGCGGCGGTGTTGTTTTCGCCGAAGCTTTGGTCGACCACGGTTTCGTTGCTGTCGCCGTACTGGTTGACGGTGGCTTGGCTTGCCAGTTGCGAGTCTTGCCAGATTTCGGTGCCGTTGAGGTTGCCGAACTGGTTGATGGTGATGTTGCCGCCGGTGCCGTTGCGCTGGTCGCCATAGGCGTAGTTGCTTTCGCCGGCCTGGTTGATGCCGATCTGGCCGCCGTTGTGCAGCACTTGTTCGGCGGTGCCGTAGTTGGCGGTGCCGTACTGGGTGATCACCGAGCTGTTGCCGGTGCCTTCGTACAGTTGCTCGATGTTGGCTTCGTTGCTGTCGCCGAACTGGAAGGTCTTGCCTTCGCTGCCGTTCTGCGAGTCCTGATAGACGAACGAGAAGTTGCCGGTGCCTTGCTGTTGTTGCAGCGCCTGGTTGCCGGCGCCGAAACCCAGGGACTGGCTGGCGTGGGCGGTGTTGAAGGCACCGGTCTGTTGTTGGGTGATGGTGCTGTTGTCTTCGAAAAGCTGTTCGGCGTAACCGGCGTTGTAGTCTCCGACCGCGTCCTGGGTGATGACGCTGGTGGCGGTGTCCTGCACGGCGGCGGCGTTGTTGCCCTGGCCCAGTTGGGTCTGGGTCGCGGTGCTGAACGGGGCCTGGGTCTGCTTCACATCAGCGATGTTGGCCGTACCGAACTGGCTCTGGGTGGAAAGGCTGTCGTCGGCCATGGCCTGGGCACTGATCATGACCAGGATGGCGGCGGTGAGGGGCGTCAGTTTGAACATGATGAACTCTCCGATGATTGCAGTGCTTAGCGATATTGCTTGACCGAAACGCTCATGCCGTTGCCCGACTGGGTCACGGCGCTTTGCAGCCCCGTGCCGGCCTGCTCGATGCTGGCGTCGTTGTTGTTGCCGTTTTGCGAAATCTGCGCACGGTTGTGGCTGCCGGTTTGCGTGATGGACGCGGCGTTGCCGGAACCGTTTTGCGTAATCAGGGCCATCAGGTCGCTGCCTTGTTGCAGGATGTACGCCTCCTGATTGCTGCCCGACTGCACGATCCTGCCCAGCAGCGACTGACCGTTCTGTGAGAGCAGCGCCAAGTTGACCTGGCCGTTCTGGTCGATCAGGGCTTGCTGGCCCACGGGGGGTGGCAGTTCGCCGAGATCGGCGCTGTTGGGCGCCAGGTCATCGTTTTCCATCAGGTCGTCGGCGCGCACGCCCGCACTGACGCACAGGGCGAGCAGGCAAAGCAGGGCGGCGGTCGGCGTGTTCATGGCGTTGTCCTGTGTTGTGTGCTGCCCGAATCCGAAATCGTGGCTGAGTCAGCCCCACCCACCCCGCGCCAAGCGGTGTGGGTTGGGTGGGGCGTGGGCTCAGAGCGTGTTCACCGAGACGGTGCGAACGGTGCCCTGGGACGAGCGGATGGTGGCGGTCGGGTTGGCTGATGGCACGACCAGCGTGTTGTTCAGCGTCAGCCGCCAGCGTCCGGTCACCGGTACCGTGGTGGTGCCCAGCGTTACCAGCCCGGTCGGGGTGGTGACCTGCACGGTGATGGTGTTGCCGGTGGTCACCGACGAGGTGCCGGCGAAGTCCCAGTTGAAGCGGCCGCCGGAACGGGCCTGCACGGTCGAAGTGGTGATCGTGAAGGTTTCCGCTGCTGGCCGTGGCGACACTTGCACCGTGACGGTCGCCGGCGTCGACTGGGCGTTGAAGCTGTCCCGGGCGATGTAGGTGAAGGTCGTGGTGAAGGCCGTGGTCACGGTGGCCGGTGGGGTGTAGGTGATCACCGTGCCGTCAGTGCTGACCGTGCCGCGTCCTGCCGGCGGTTGGGTCAGGCTGGCGACGCCCAGCGGTGTGTTGCCTTCCGGATCGGTGTCGTTGGCCAGGACGTTGATCGGGATCGCGACACCCAGCGTGGCGACGCTGTCGGCGACGGCGGTCGGTGGCCGGTTCGGCGCGACGGTCACCGTCACGGTCGCCGGGTTGGCCGAGGCCAGGCCTTTGCTGTCTTGCGCCTTGTAGGTGAAGGTCGTGGTCAACGGTGTCGTCACCACGGCTGGCGGGGTGTAGACCACCGAGGTGGTGCCGCTCAGCGCGACGGTGCCTTGGCCTGCGGCCGGTTGAGTCAGCGCGGTGATGGTCAGCGGCACGTTGTTGTCCGGGTCGCTGTCGTTGGTCAACAGGCTGAGGGTGATCGGCACGCCGAAGCTGGTGCTGCCGGTGTCGGCGTTGGCCAGCGGCGCCTGGTTCTCACCGGTGTCCGGTGCTGCACCGACCACCACGACTGGCTCGGTGTCGCTGCCGCCGGCGGCGGATTTGACCGTGACGGTGGCCGGAGGCTGGGTCAGGTCGGCCACGGTGATTTTTTGCAGCGTGCCGGTTTTCGACAGGCGTCCGTAACCTTGCGCGACCATGTCCGGCACCGCGACTTCATCGGTCGAAGTGGCTTCGATCAGCAGGCTGTGGCTGGCCCAGCTGTAGCGGGCGGTCTGGATTTTCACCACGTCGGTGAGTTTGGCCGAGACGGCAGTCGGACGGGTCGTACCGGCCGGGTTGGTGGCGGTCACGACCACCACCGACGGCAGGGTGCCGGTACCCAGACGCTGGCCGAAGAACAGTCCGTTGTTGTCGCCCAGCAGACTGGTCTGGCAAGGCGTCGGTGGTGGGCCGGGCAGCAACGCCACGGTTTCGCGGAAGCACAGGGTCGAGCTGCTGTCAGCCTTGGCGAACACCTCGGCGCGCACACCGGCCGAGGTCCGGCGATAGGTGGCGCGGTCGATGGCGACTTGGGTTTGCTGACGATTGTCGAGGACCTTGCCGGCAACGGTGAACAGGTTGGTCTGAATCGAGCCGGCACCCGACGGACCATCGATCCGCAGGAAGTTGGTGTTGAACGGGCTGCCGGTCACCGCTTCGGTGAGATTCGGGTCGCCGACGAAGGTTTCGACGCCGCCGGTGTCCGGGTTCACTTCGGTATACGGCCCGTTGATGCTGCGCAGGAACGGGCCGAGAGCGCCGTTGAGCGCACCGCTGAAGTCGCCCGGCGCGCCGATGCCGATGTCTCTGGTGATGTTGATCGCCCGCCGGCCCGGTGTGGTGACGTTGACGGTTTCAACGCCGTACGGGTGGGTGATGGTGTAGGTGCCGGCCACCGGGACGTTCACCCGGATGCGGATCCGCGCGAAGCTTTGCTGATCGCCATCGACCGGATTTTCCGAGGCGAACGCCGCTTCGATGCCTGCGACGTAGGCGTCCACACCGAAACCGGCACCGTTGTTGGGGATCGCGGTTTCAGCCAGGAACCAGAAAGCTTCCGGTGGCCAGTTGTCGGGGAACACCATCGGCAGGCTGTCATCGAACACGCCAGGTTCCGGCAGCAAGGTGCACATGTAGGCCGGCGGGGTGCTGGCCGGCACCCGCGAACTGGCGGCGCGCGACTGGCAAAGCTCCATCGACAGCTGATTGTTGTCCTGGTACCACATCGGGAATTTCCCGGTGGCGAAGGTGTAGGGGCCGGGATCGACGGCGGCCAGTTGCGCGAACGCACTGCCGGTCAGCGAGATTGTCAGCCCGAGCGCGTTGAGCGCGAAGCGTGGCCACTTGTTCATGATGCCTCCTGATGCGGATCTGGGCATGTGAGCGTTCATTGCACGATGACCACTTCTTCGGTATCGCTGCCGCCGTTGGACGACGTCACCCGAACCTTGGCCGGTGGAATCGGCGTGATCCCGGTGGCCAGGGTTTTCACCGCGCCATCACCGCCCAGCGCACCGATGGTGGCGCCGGTGCCGGAGGTGGCGGTGAGCACCGGTGGCGAGGTTTCGTCACTGGTCGAGGCCACCACGGTCAATTGCCCGGAAGTAAGGCTGTACTCGGCGCGCTGGATCACCACCAGGTCGGTCAGGGTCATGGGCAGGGTGGTCGGCGAACTGGTGGCGATCGCCAAGTGGTTGTCGGCGGTCACTTGCAACACGGCCGGCAAGGTCGGGTTGACCGCCGATTGCGCGTACCAGCTGCCGGTGCTGTCGGCTTCTTTCATGTTCACCACGGGCGTGCTGCTGGTGATGGCCGCGGTGCCCGGTGCTGGCGGGGCTTTGACGAACACGTCTTGTTGGGCCACTGGTGCGCTTTCGCCGGGCTTGCGCGAGTAGGTGCTGCGCTCGGTGATCAGAGGCGTTGGCCGCACCACTGTCGACAACTTGCCGGACACGGCGAAGGTCGTGCTGCGCAGGTCAATACCGCCCGGGCCTTCGATGCGCACGTAGTTGGTGTTGAACGGGCTGCCGGTCACGGCTTCGTTGAGGTTCGGGTCGCCGACAAACTGTTCGGCCGCGCCGGTCAGCGGATTGGTCTCGGTGTACGGCCCGTTGACGCTGCGCAGGAACGGGCCGATGTCACCCTTGAGGGCGCCGTCGTAGGTTTGCGGGGTGCCGATGCCGATGTCGCGGGTCATGTTGATCGCGCGCCGGCCGGGGGTGTCGACAGTGAACACATCGACGCCGTACGGGTGGGTGATGACGTAGGTGCCGGCGGTGGGCACGTCGACCCGGATGCGGATTCGGGCGAAGCTGATCTGGTCGCCCTCTGCGGGGTCGCCGCCGCCGAACGCGGCTTCGACGGCGCTGACGTAAGTCAGGTCGATGCCGCGTGCTGCATCGACGACGGTGGTTTCGCCGGTGAACCAGAACGCTTCATCGGGGAAGTTGGTGGGGAACACGATCGGCTGCGCGTCATCGAACACGCCGGGGGTCGGCAGCAGCGAGCACATGTACGACGGGGCGCCGGGTGTGCTCGGTACGCGGGAGCTGAGTGCTTTGGACAGGCACAGATCCAGGGTGCGACCGTGGCTGTCCTGATACCAGCTGGCGAAACCGCCATTGGCCGGTGTGTAGGGACCCGGATCGACGGCGAACAGAGCGGCCTGGGCAATGCCCTGGGCCAAGGCGCTCACGACCAGGACGGTCGCGGTTTTGGACAGTAAAGGGTGCATGAGTTAATCCCTCTATCGAAGTACCTGCCCCGTGGGGTTGGGTCAGTTGCTGAGGGCTTTACAACTTCCATACCAACGATTGGCCAACCGGCGGCAAAGGCCCGTGGCGCAAGGGTTCGAGGCTCGTCGTGGGGGAAAAGGACGCATGCCCGGATAGGGCGACTGTCCCCAGGATTGGGGATTGTGGGGGCATGAACGCCTGGCGGTTTTTCCCTGACCGGGAAATCGGCTGAGTGTGGGGCCGTTCACCCCCCGCATCCGGGCAAACACCCAACCGTGGGCTATAACCCTATAGGGACGTTTCGGGAAGTCGCCGCCATGAACATGCAGTCACAATCGCTACCGGTCGAGGAGGGCAGCCAGCGGCTGAACTCGCGCAAGCAGCCGTTCAACCTGTTGCGCTGGTTTTCATTGATCAGCATGGCGGTGATCGGCACCGTGGCGGTGGCGCTCGGGGCGGTGTCGACACGGTTCGTGATCGAAGAAAGCGTGCAGCGCGATGCCTTGCTGACCGCGCAGTTCATTCAGGCGATTGCGTCGGCGGAAGTGCGCCACGTCTCGATTCCCAATATCCGCACCATGGGGGAGTTGCTCGACCCTCGTCAGGACAACGATTTTCCCGATGTCGACCCGCAGGCCCGAGCCAGCGCCAGAGGTGAGTTTCTTGATCACATCGAGCATTTGCCGGATGTGATCCTCGCCAACATTTATGCGCCGGACCGTACCGTGATCTGGTCGACCAACCCGGCGCTGATCAACACCCGGATTCATGCCGACGAAGACCTCGACCGGGCCTTCGATGAAAAGATCCCGGTCTCGGCCAGCTATCACGACGTCGACAAGGCCCGTGAAGAACAAAAGTTCGTGGTGCCGCCGGAATACATCTTTATCGAAAACTACATCCCGCTGTTCGACGCCGAGGGCAGGAATGTCACGGCGATGGTTGAAATCTATAAAGAGCCCAAGGATCTGATCGCCCGCATGGAGCGTGGGCTGACGCTGATCTGGCTGGCCACCGCGCTGGGCGGCGGGCTGATTTACCTGGGGCTGTACTGGATCGTGCGGCGGGCGGCGATTCTGCTGGCGGCCCAGCAAAAACAACTGATCGCCAACGAAACCTTTGTCGCGCTGGGCGAGATGTCTTCGGCGGTGGCCCACAGTCTGCGCAATCCGCTGGCGACCATTCGCTCCAGCGCCGAGCTGGCGCTGGAGTTCGACGCGGGGCCGGCACAGAAGAACATCAACGACATCATCGGCCAGGTCGACCGCATGTCGAAGTGGGTGCGCGAACTGCTGCAATCGTTGCGACCGCTCAATGACGACCCGGAACCGGTGAACCTGGTGGCGGCGCTGCACGACAGCCTGACGGCGTTCGAGCAGCAGATCGCCAGGGCCGGCGTGCAGGTGGTGTTTCAACCTCAGCAGACGCCGATGGTGCTGAGCCAGCCGGTACAACTCACGCAAATCCTCAACAGCCTGCTGGCCAATGCGCTGGAGGCGATGGACAAGGGCGGCACGCTGACCATCACCCTCGAACCGAGCGACAGCCGTGGCGTGAGCGTCATGCTCAGCGACACCGGCAAAGGCATGAACGAGGAGCAGCGCAGCATGGCGTTCCGGCCGTTCTTCACCACCAAACAGGGCGGCCTCGGCGTGGGGCTGGTGCTGGTCAAACGGATCATGGAGCGCTTCGGCGGCGGGGTGAGCCTGGACAGCCGCGAAGGCGAGGGCACCACCGTTCGTCTGGCGTTTCAGCTCATTCAGTAAATTGGGGTGAACTTTCCCCCAGCAGTGGGTGTCAGGCCCCGGTCACCGGGGAGTGGGGAATGCAACAGCGCGTCCAAGTCCCTGTTACAACTGGAAATGATTTTTTGGCGAGGTAATTGCAAAACACCATCACCCCTTCCTTAGATGAGGCGGCTGATGATGGACAGAGCAATGCGTGACCCCAAAAAACTCTTCCTGTTGACGCCACTGAGCGTCTTCCTGATGTTGGCCCTCGGCCAGATGACCGGGGTTCGAGCGAGCCCGATCGACGACGAGAATCAGCCGGAAGCGTCCGACCCGTCGGCCTATTACGACGAGCCCGCAGACCGCGCCGGCGCCCTCAACGCCATCCTGACGATGCCCGAGGCTAACGAAGACTCCTTCGATCTGCCCGACGGGGTCAAAGGCACGCGGGACACGACGCGCACGGAAAACATCCTGCCGCCCACCGTCCAGACCAGTTTCAATTACCCCACCAACGGCAAGCCGAGCCCGCTGTACGGTGCCCAGCCGTTCACTCAGCAACTGGTGCTGTTCGAAGAGTTCGGCCCGGAAAAACTCGACCCGACCACACCGGCCGCGCCGTTGAGTTTTCCACCGGCCGCCATTGGCCCGGCGCCGGCGCAAGACCCGAACAACATCGCCCGCAGCGCGCCTCCCGGCACGGCGCTGGATGCGTTTTTGCGTCAACCGGGGCTCACGCCATTTCCGAGTCAGTTCGCCAACGTGGTTGACCGCAACCCGTGGCAGGCGCAGATCGAACTGTTCCTCAATCGTCACATCGGTTCCTCCGCCGAAGGCCGGCCACCGGGAAAAGGCTGGGCTCATCAGCGCTGGAACGAGTTCTACCCGCAAGTCGCCTACAAGACCGTGCAGACCGGTGCGCGTCTGAACGGCGGCCTGCGTGACAGTCGGCAGATGCACGGTTATGCGGTGGGCGAGTTCGGCCCCGGCGGTCTGTACCACAACGTCGCAGGCGTGCCGGCGACGGATGGCACAGCCAAGGGTGTCGACCCACGGTTCCACCCGGCGATGCCGGTGCAGGACCATAACTCGGTGTGGACTTTCGACGGCACGCTGCCGCCGAAACTGTTGATGGTGCGCTACGGCCAACCGGTGCTGATGCGGCACTACAACGGTTTGCCGATCGACCCATCGGCCAACCGCGGTTTCGGCCTGCACACCATCACCACCCACGAGCACAACGGCCACGCGCCAGCGGAAAGCGACGGTTATGCCAACGCGTTCTTCTTCCCCGGCCAGTTTTACGACTATCGCTGGCCGATCCAGCTCGCCGGTTACGACAGCATCAACACCAAGGCTGAAGATCCACGCGCCGCATTCCCGTGCGCACCGGGGGAAACCCTGTGGGTCAACGACCTGCAGCCTGCGAAAAAGACCTGCGACCACGGCACCATCAAGATTCGTGGCGACTGGCGCGAAACCATGAGCACTCACTGGTTCCACGACCACATGCTCGATTTCACCGCGCAGAACGTCTACAAGGGCAACGCGGCGATGATGAACTACTACAGCGCCCTGGACCGTGGCAACGAATCGGTGAACGACGGCGTCAACCTGCGTTTCCCCAGCGGCAGCGCCTTGCCGTGGGGCAACCGCGACTACGACGTCAACCTGGTGTTCGCCGACAAGGCCTGGGATCAGCAGGGCCAGTTGTGGTTCAACCCGTTCAACACCGATGGCTTCATCGGCGATCAGGTGCTGGTCAACTGGCAATGGAAACCGACCCTCGACGTGCGGGCCCGCAGTTATCGCTTCCGCATTCTCAACGGTTCGGTGTCACGCTACTTCAAGCTTGCGCTGGTGCGTGAAGTCAAAGGCACCAGTGGTGAGTTCCAGGGACCGAGAAACTCCGGCGTGTCGTACAGCCGCGTGCCGTTCCACATGATTGCCAACGACGGCAACATCATGGAACACAGCGTGCCGTTCGACGGCTCGATGGACCTCGATGCCGATGGCGACAAACAGAACCACAACGCGATTCTGCCGACCCAGGGCATCGCCGAGCGGTTCGACATCATCGTCAACTTCGCGAAAAACGGCATCAAACCGGGCGACAAGCTGTTCTTCGTCAACCTGCAAGCCCAGGACGACGGCAAGGGCCCGAAAGAAGTGATCCCGCTGGCCGATGTGCTTTCGGAGAAATACCTGGCGGTCATCAAGCAGACCAGCAAAGGCCCGCAATGGGACCGGGGCGACCCGGTAGTGGGCAAGGTCCTGCAACTCAACGTCAAGGCTTATACCGGCCAGGATCTGTCGATGAACCCGGCGGCCTACGAACCGGCCAAACCGGGCAAGGCCGAAGGCATGGTGATGATTCCGCTGAAGATTCACCGCGACAACGCTGCCGACAAGGCGCTGCTGGCCAAGGCCCTGCACCGGACCTTCATCTTCGGCCGCTCCGACGGCACCGATGAAGCGCCGTGGACGATCAAGACCGATGGCGGTTTCGGCTTCCATATGGACCCGCGCCGGTTGAATGCGTCGACCAAGCTGGCCAGCGGCCCGACCGACGCCGGAGTCAGTGGCATCGGCACCCTGGAAGTGTGGAACATCAAGGCCGGCGGCACGGGCTGGAGCCATCCGGTACACGTGCACTTCGAGGAGGGGATCATCCTCAGCCGTGGCGGCAAGGCCCCGCCTGAGTGGGAAAAATGGGCGCGCAAGGACGTCTATCGGATCGGCTCCGAAGCCGACGGGCTGGACAGCGTCGAGATGGCGATCAACTTCCGCGAGTTCGCCGGGACCTACATGGAGCACTGTCACAACACCCAGCATGAGGACAACTCGATGCTGCTGCGTTGGGACCTCGAGAAACCCGGGCAACTGCAGTTGATGCCGACACCGCTGCCGAGCTGGGATGGCGTGCGCTACGTCAACTCCGCCGCGCTGCCAACCTTCCGCACTGGCGACGGCTTCGGCCCGCAAGTGACCGTGAAACCATGAGCAGGGAGGGAGCCGACATGACCCAGCCAACGCCGCGCTCCCGCGCCCTGGGCATGCATTTGATGCTGGTGCTGGTCACCTGCCTGCTCGGCAGTCAGGTGCTCATCGCCCATCAGGCACAGCCCGAAGGCGCCAGTGAATCCGCCACCCCGTGGGGTGGCGACTATTTCCCCAACACCCTGCTGACCGACCAGGACGGTCGGCAGGTGCGCTTTTTCGATGATCTGATCAAAGACAAGGTGGTGGTGATCAACTTCATCTTCACCTCGTGCAGCGACTCCTGCCCGCTGGAAACCGCGCGCTTGCGCCAGGTGCAGAAACTGCTGGGGGACCGGGTCGGGAAAGACATCTTTTTCTACTCGATCACCATCGATCCGCTGAGCGACACCCCCGAGGTGCTCAAGGCCTATGCGCAACGCTTCAAGGTCGGCCCTGGCTGGAAATTCCTCACCGGCGAGTTCGAAGACGTCACCGAGCTGCGCAAGAAGCTCGGGCTGTTCATCGAAGGCGTCGACAACGGCCGGACCAAGGATCACAACCTGAGCCTGATCGTCGGTAACCAGAGCACCGGGCGCTGGATGAAAGCCTCGCCGTTCGAGAACCCGTGGATCCTCGCCGACCAGCTCGCCAACACCTTGCAGAACTGGAAACAGGCCAGCAGCGAAGAAAGCTACGCCGACGCTCCGCAGATTCGTCCGCCGAGCAATGGCGAAGAGCTGTTCCGCACCCGCTGCGCTTCGTGCCACAGCCTCGGCCCACAGGATGGCGAAGGCATCGGCATGCGCAACATCGGCCCGGACCTGATCGGCGTGACCCGCCAGCGTGACCCGGCCTGGCTCAATCGCTGGATCCGCGAACCGGATCGCGTGCTGGCGGAGAAAGACCCGATCGCGCTGCAACTGTTCGAGCAATACGAGCGCATCCCGATGCCCAATCTGCGCCTGGACGAGGCCTCGGCGCAGTCGATCATCGACTTTCTGAGTGCCGAAACCGAGCGTCAGCATCCGTCGGTGCAGCCCTTGGCCGACGGGGCATTGACGCCAGTAAAACCGGGTTCTGCCAGCGAAACGGTAAGTCGTATGCAGTAGCGGCTAAATAGCATCATTGAACCGTGTGTCACGGTCATTGCCACCTACACTCATTCGAGAGGGCGGCTGTAACCGGCTCGATACCAGAACGCCAGGGCATCCCCATGCAACGACTGGAAGAACAGAAAACATCGGCACCGAACCTCGCGCTGGCGGCCATCAAGAGCTGGGGCGGGCAGTTCAATCTGCTGCGCTGGTTTTCGCTGGCGAGTTTTTTCATCATCGCGGCCGTGGCGCTGGGGCTGGGCTACATCTCCACGCGTTTCGTGGTCACCGAAAGCGTGGAGCGGGACGCGCTGCTCACGGCGCAATTCGTGCAGGCCATCGGCGATGCGGAAATGCGCCACGCCAACATCACGCCGCAGCGGACCATGGGCGAGATGCTCGACCCGCGCCAGGATCACAGCTACCCCGACGTTGATCTGCTGGCTCATGCAATGGCCCGTGCCGAGTTTCTCGATCATGTCGAACACCTGCCCGACGTTTTGCTGGCCACGGTGTATGCCCTGGACCGCACGATCATCTGGTCGACCAATCCTGAGCTGATCAACGTCAGGATCGAAGATGACGACGAACTGGACGAGTCGTTCGAAATGAAAGTCCCGGTGTCTTCCAGCTATCACAAGATCGACGACGAAAAACCCGAGCAGCGGCTGTCCCGCGAACCCAAATACCTGTTCATCGAAAACTACATCCCGATGTTCAACGCCGACAAAAGCAAAGTCATCGCCATGGTCGAGATCTACAAGGAACCGGCGGATCTGGTGGACCGCATCGACCGTGGATTCGCCTCGATCTGGGCCGCGACCATCTTCGGCGGTGCGGTGATTTACCTCGGGTTGTTCTGGATCGTGCGGCGCGCCTCGAGCCTGTTGCAGAGTCAGCAACAGCAACTGATCAGCAACGAGACCTTTGTCGCTTTGGGCGAGATGTCTTCGGCGGTGGCCCACAGCCTGCGCAACCCGCTGGCGACCATTCGCTCCAGCGCCGAACTGGCCCAGGAAATCGCCAGCCCCGGCGCGCAGCGCAATATCGGCGACATCATCAGCCAGGTCGACCGCATGTCGCGCTGGGTGCGCGAGCTGCTGGTGTCATTGCGCCCGATGAGTGATGACGGCGAGGCGGTGGACCTGCTGGCGGCGGTCGAGGACACCCTGGGAGCATTTGACGCGCTGATCCGGCGCAATGGCGTCGAAGTGCGATTCACGCCACAAAGTTGCCCGCCGGTCGTCAGTCAAAAGGTGCTGCTCACGCAAATACTCAATAGCCTGTTTGCCAACGCCCTGGAAGCGATGCCCAGAGGCGGCGTGCTCAGTGTCGAGATTGAAACGACGCAGTCCGGTCAGGTGCGCATGACCCTGAGCGACACCGGCAAAGGCATGAGCGCGCAGCAGCAACAACAGGTGTTCAAACCGTTTTTCACCACCAAACAGGGCGGCCTCGGGGTCGGCCTGGCGCTGGTCAAGCGAATCATGGAGCGGTTTCAGGGTTCGGTCGTGCTGACCAGCCGCGAGCAGGAAGGAACCCGCGTCAGTCTCAACTTTAGAGTGGCATCGGGAGGGGAATATGGAACACAGCATTCTGCTGGTCGAGGATGACGAACTGTTGGCCGAAAATATTCAGACCTACCTGGAGCGCAAAGACTTCGAGGTGACGGTCTGCCACTCGGCCGAGGACGCGCTGGGGCAACTGGAAAGCTTCATGCCGGACATCGTCCTGACCGACAACTCGCTGCCGGGCATGAGCGGTCACGATCTGATCCAGAAGCTGCGCATCAGCGCGCCGGACCTGAAAGTGATCATGATGACCGGCTACGGCAACGTCGAAGACGCGGTGGTCGCAATGAAGGAGGGCGCCTTTCATTACGTCACCAAACCGGTTGCGCTGCCGGAACTCAAACTGCTGCTGGACAAGGCCCTGGCCACCGAACGGATGGAGCGCACGCTGTCGTTCTATCAGGAGCGCGAGGCGCAGAAATCCGGGGTGCAGGCGCTGATCGGCGAGTCAGCGCCGATGCTGCATCTGAAGAACACCATCGCTCAGTTGCTCGACGCCGAGCGGCGCATGGCCAACGGCGATCTGCCGCCGGTGCTGGTGGAGGGCGAAACCGGTACCGGCAAGGAGCTGGTGGCCCGCGCGCTGCATTTCGACGGCGCGCGCAGCAAAGGCCCGTTCATTGAATTCAACTGCGCGTCGATTCCGGCCAACCTGGTGGAATCGGAGCTGTTCGGCCACGAGAAAGGCGCGTTCACCGATGCCAAGGATCGCCGGGTCGGACTGGTGGAAGCGGCGGACGGCGGTACGCTGTTTCTCGACGAGATCGGCGAAATGGACCTGCTGTTGCAGGCCAAACTGCTGAAACTGCTGGAGGATCGCACCATTCGCCGGGTCGGTTCGGTGAAGGAGCGCAAGGTGAACCTGCGGGTGATCAGCGCCACCAATTGCAACCTTGAGCAGATGGTCCAGCAGGGCAAGTTCCGCCGTGATCTGTTTTTCCGGCTGCGGATCATTTCGATCAAGGTCCCGCGCCTGTACGCCCGGGGCGAAGACATCCTGCTGCTGGCCCGGCACTTCCTTGCCAGCCACGGCAAACGCTATGGCAAACCGAACCTGCACTTCAGCGACCAGGCCGAAGAGCTGCTGCTCAGTTACACCTGGCCGGGCAACGTGCGCGAACTGCGCAACATGCTCGAACAGACCGTGCTGCTGGCGCCGAACGACACCATCGCCGCGCATCAACTGAACGTGTGCATGAGCCTGTGCGATGAGCTGCCACCGCAACATCAGCACGAGGTGCAGCACCCGCACTTCGAACCGCGCCCGGCGAGCAACACCGAATCGATGAACCTGCCGGAAGTCGAGCGCGACATGGTGCGCAAGATGCTCGACAAGACCGACTGGAACGTCACCAAATCGGCGCGCCTGTTGGGCCTGAGCCGCGACATGCTGCGCTACCGCATCGAAAAACTCGGCCTGGCGCGCCCGGACAAGCGTCAGTGGTAAACGGCGGTGCTGCTTGGATTCGGCGGGCTCAGGCATTCGAGCACGCACGTCGGGTCCAGCACTTCGTCGTTGACGTAAATGCCGCGTTCGGCATCGTAGGTGCGGATGAATACCCGCACCGTCGCGTCGGCTACGGTCGGCAACTGCGAGTCATGGAACACGTGGCGATCCGGGATGACGATGAAATCCTGTGGCGGCGTGTCATCGAACGGCCGGGGCGGCTGGGCCGACAGCGACGGTGGAGCAGGGTGGGCAAAGGGCTGGTCAGCCCCGTAGTAGTTGAAGTCGCTGTCCAGCGCCTGCGCCTGGGTGGCGGCGAGCAGACAAACGGACAACAGCAGTCGATTGAACATTCCCATGGCAGCACCTGTGGAAGCGGATTTCCCCAAGGCTATTAACTATAGCTGTCCATCGAAGCAGGCGTTGTTGCAGGCGTCGGCGGCTTACAAGTTCGCAACAACCTGTTGCGCGTGGCTGATCTAGACTCGGGCCGCTCAATTGTGAGCATCGCCCGGAGTGCGCCATGGAAGTGCCAAACAATAAAAACGCCGTCGAGAGCAATCGTCAGGCGTGGAATGATTCCGCCCGTCATCATCAGGACTCGCCCGATTGGCAGGCCTTGCTGACCGAGGTTACGCAGGCGGATTTTTCCTGCCTCGACGACACCCTGCGCGGTTTGCTCGAGCAGGTCGGTGTCGATGGCAAAGACGTCGTGCAACCGGGTTGCAACAACGGCCGCGAAAGCCTGTCACTGTTCGCCCTCGGCGCACGGAGCGTGGTCGGCATCGATCAGTCCAGCGCGTTTCTCGAACAGGCCCGCGAACTGAACAAGCGTTCGCCGCACAACGCCGAATTCATCGAAGCCGATATTCATCATTTGCCTGAATCGCTGCGCGGCCGTTTTGACGTTGCACTGATCACCATCGGCGTCCTCAACTGGATGCCCGACATCGGCGAATTCTTCCGCCACGTCGCCTCGACCCTCAAACCGGGCGGACAACTGGTGATCTACGAAACCCACCCGTTCCTGGAAATGGTCGACCCCGAGGCCGAAGACCCGTTTCGTCTTGCCAGCTCGTATTTCCGCGAAGAACCGTTCGTGCAGGAGGAGCCGATCGTCTACGTCGGCAAGGTCGAACAGCCGGCGGCGAAGTCTTACTGGTTCGCTCACACCCTGGGCGCGATCTTCACCGCCGCCCTCGAGGCCGGCCTGAACATCACGCACTTCAAGGAATACCCGCACTCGAACCGGGAAGAAGTGTATGACCAGTACCAGAACCGCGAGGCGCAGATGCCGATGTGTTTTACGTGGGTGGGGGTGAAGCGCTGAAGCGCGAATGGAGCATTACGAAGGCGGCCGAATGGCCGCCTTCGTTGTTTCAAGCCTGCGCAGCCGCCGTCACCACCGGCCGTCCCGGTTTGCGCAGCGGATCGAGGCGTGAGCCCTCATAGCGCGTTTCGCGGAAGAAGCGCCATTTGCCGAACAGGCAATAGACGTGCATGACGCGACCCTGTTCGTGGTAGCCCATGCGGATGTGCAGTTTCAGGGCCGGGATGTTGTGGGTTTCGCAGACGTCCACCACCTTGTTGCAACCCTGGGCGGCCATGGCTTCCCAGAGGGCGACCTGCACGTCCACCGACAGGCTGCTGCCGAAGTAGGCGCGAATCATTTCACCGCCGAACTCGAAGAACTCGCCGGGTTTGACCGGGAAGGTGCAGCCGTAATAGTGGCGGTCGTGGTAGTCACGAGTGCTGCCCCAGATAAATCCGACCGCATGGCCGTCGGCGTCCAGGTACATGTGCCCGGTGTGGCCCTCGTTGGCCAGCTCGGCCATGGTCTGCACGCGGTCACCGAAGTGTTTGGCGAACGCGCCGGCATTCTGTGCGGTGATGTCGACCTTGCGCAGGCCGTCGTAGGGGCGCAGCTTGTGCGGCGGTACCGGGCTGACCAGGTCGCGCTCCATCCACAACAGTTCCCAATGGAAGAACACGTAGCGTTTCCACAACGTGCCGAAAGTACGGCCCAGGCCTTTTTGCTTGATACGTTCACGCAGCTTTTCAATGACGCTCATGATGCCCTCCGAGGCCGGAGCCCGGGTGTTGTGGATGACGCTGTTGTGGGTATAGATCAAGCCGGCAAATGCATGTCAAAGCGCCAGCTTTGAAAGTATTGCAAGTTGTGTAACGGCTCAGATCGCCTCGGCACCCCGCAAAAAATCCTTGTTCAGATCGGCATAGGAAACCCGTGGAACCCCCGTCAGCCGCTGCTCTAGCAAGCGGCTCAGGGACTCTTCGGGTGGCAGATAGGCGTCGCCGAAATCCGCCCCGAGCTGGTTCGGATGGGCGACGATTTCCAGCACGCCGTCGGTCGGCGCAGGCGCGTTGCGCAGGTCCACCGGGGTGCAGACGTAATCGGCCGTGACCCCGGCCAATCCCTGCAATCGGCGGTTGAGCAAACCCTTGAACAGGCGCTTGGGCAGGCTGAGGTTTTGCCCCAGGTTGCGCGCCAGGCGCACCGGCACACCTTGATGGGCGGCGAAGCGCGCGACGATCTCGCCGATCGGCCAGATGTTGTGCACGTGCTGATGCGAATCGAGGTGGCTGGGACGCACGCCGTGATCGACGCAGCGCTGCCACTGCGCCTGCAATTCTTCCTGCACCGCCTCGCGGTCTTCGCGGCCCAGCCACAGGCTGTGGCGAGGCAGGTTGAGGTCGAACACGCCGTGGCTGTCGCAGAAGGTGCGGCGCTCGACAATGGCCCGGCTCAAGGGACGGCCGTAGGTCAGGTTGAAATGCAGGCCGATCCGGCCCTCCAGCAGCGGCAGCCGGGCCATGGCGCAGGCCGCTTCGAACGCCGGCATGTTGGCCATGGCGGTGGCGGAACTGATGACCCCGGCCTGGAACGCACCGAGGATCACCGCGTTTTCGTTCGGGCTCAGGCCGAAATCGTCAGCGTTGACTATGACTTGGCGAGGCATGTTCGCCCTCCTTGGTGGGGTTGATCACAGGTGTCGCAATGACCGCCGCTTTGGCCGCCGCACGCTTCGCCCGCCATTGTTGCAACGCAGGTTTGAGCCGGTGCCAGGCGCGCAGCCCCAGCCCCAGCAACAGACCGCTCGGGCGCCAGGAGTAGAAGCTCCAGCGCCAGTGCTCCAGTTGTCCGGTCATGCGTTCGTGCAATTGATGGCTGGAGTTTTCCAGGCTGACCCGCGAGGCATCGATCCAGCGCCAGTTGTCGTCCAGCCCCCAGCGAATCCATTCCTCCAGCAACACCCGGCCGCTGCCCAGATCGGCGTATTGCGGCAGGAAGGCGAGGTTGTAATCGTAGAGCCGGCCTTGTTCGAACAGACCGAGCCGATAGCTGATGCAACGTCCGTCCAGTTCCAGCATCACCACGCGCACCCGATCCGAAGCGGCGAGGGCGGTGAAGGCGTTTTCCATGTAGCGGCGGTTGCGGTCGCTGGCAAAGATTCCGACGCCTTCGTCACCTTTCCAACTGACCGCTTCGACTTCGCTGATGGCCTGCAACAACGGGCCCATGCTGGTCGCGTCGGGCGTGATCCGTCGGACTTCGGCGCCGCACGCGGCAATCCGCTTGCGCGCCCGGCGCAGTTTGTAGCGCGGATCGCCCGAGACTTCCTGGCGGTCGGCGTCGCTGATCAGGTGCACCGGCACCCGGCAGCTCAAGCGACGTTCGCCGGTGGAGCTGTGGGCCATCCATTCGGTGAGCACGCTTTCGGCGCCGACCGGCTCGGTGATTTCATTGAGTTGCAGCAGGGCGTGGGGCACGCGCTGGCGAATCAGTCGCAGGGCCTGGCGCATGTCTTCGGTGTCCAGCCGTGATAACAACGCAAGGCGATCGGCCAGTGGATAACCCAGATGATGCACCACCCGAAACGGCACGCCGAACAACCGCTCACGGCTCGCCACCAGCGGCAGGCACAGGCGCAACTCGTCCGCTTCCCAACCCAGCAATACGTGCAGGCGCTCGTGCGTGTCGAGCGCCTGCTCTGCCGCACACAGCCAGTCGAGGCTGTTGAACGGTGTGTGGTCCGTCACCCGCAGGCGCAGCGCTTCATAGGCCGCCGCCGGGAAGTCGGGTGCGCACAACGAAGTGCGCCATTCGAGTCGCGCCATAGGTTCAGGTCACCGTTGCTGTGACAGGTGGACGGGAAGGTTTGCGCAGTGCCTCCAGGCGCGAGCCGCTGTAGCGGGTTTCGCGGTAGAAGCGCCAGCGGCCGAACAGTTTGTAGATGTTCATGATCCGGCCCTGTTCGGTATAGCCCATGCGCAGGTGCAGCTTGAGCGCCGGGATGTTGTGGAATTCGCAGACGTCGACCACCTTGTCGCAGCCCTGGGCGGCCATGGCTTTCCACAGTTCCAGTTGCAGGTCCACCGACAGTTCGGTGCCCCAATAAGCGCGGGTCAGTTCGCCGCCGAATTCGAAGAACTCGCCGGGTTTCACCGGGAACAGGCAGCCGTAGTAGTGCCGGTCGAAATAGTCTTGAGCGGTGCCCCAGATGAAAGCCACCGCATGGCCCTGATCGTCCAGGTGCATGTGCCCGGTGTGATGTTCCCGGGCCAGTTCGGCCATGGTGCCGACCCGGTCACCGAAGTGGCGGGCGAAGGCGCTGACGTTGTCCGGGGTGATCTTCACTACCCGCAGGGGCGGGTAGGGTTTGAGGCTGTGGGGCGGCACCGGACTGACCAGGTCGCGCTCCATCCACAGCAGTTCCTGATGAGAAAAGACGTAGTGCTTCCACACCTTGGCCAAGGTGGCCCGCAGGCCTTTGTGTTTGATGTGATCGCGGATTTTTTGCAGAACATTCATGGTCGTGGCTCCTGATGACGAGTCATCGCGCGGCACAGGCCAGCGCGGCCGGACATCAACGGGGCGGTCATGAGGCGCTCCAGCGCAGGGCAAACAGGGTCTGTCCCGGCAGCTCGAAGCGCACGCGGCCGTCCTGACAGCGAAACGGCGCGTCGCGACTGCGGTTGTCGGCGCCGAAGTAGCGCAGCGCGCCGTTGTTCAACGGGCATTTGGCGCCCGCCAGGTCGACACGCTGCAAGCGCGTGCCCTTGTTCACGCCGAGCAGCCCGCGCTGATCGTCGCCGGCCATCGCCAGCACATCGACTTCGAACGCATCGTTCTCCAGCCACAGCACGTTGTGCAGCCAGTGCTGCTGAATGAACTGCTGGGCCAGGCCCACCGGTTTCAACTCGAAGCGGTCATCGCCCAGCACCCGCAACATGCCTTTGGGGTATTGCGGCTCATCGGCGGCCTGGAACCAGTTGAGCATGGTCAGCAAACCGTCCTGGGAGGCGTTGATCACCACCGAGGCCCACCACAGCGAGGTGAAATGGGTTTCCTGATCGTAGGGGCTCAGGCTCGAGCCGCTGGACAGGTTGGTCTGATCCAGCAGCAAGGCCTTGAGCGGCTGGCCCTTGGCATCGAGGCCAACCAGATCCGCCGCGCGGCGCACGCTGTCGCGGTACACGCGGGTGGCGAGCAGGTCGCGAATCATCCATTCGTGCCAGGCCAGCGCATCGACCTGATCGGCGGATTCACCGAGCAGGCGCCGGGCCCAGTCGATGCCACGCTTGTTCGCCGCGTTATCGGCGAACGGTCCGTTGATCAGCCGTGAACTGGCCGGCATCGCGATGCGCACGCCGGCCCTGGCATTGGCCGGATCGCTGCGCACCTGCCGGGCCATGCTGGTGAAGATCGAACGGTATTGCTCGTAGCTCGAATAATTCAGGTTGGGCTCGTCGGCGAACCCGATGTAGTGCGTACCTTTGCCGCCCAGCGCACGGGTGCCGGCGAGCCACGCGTCGAGGCCGCTGTTGCTTTGCACGTCGGCGCGCAGATCGGCCTGACGCTGACTGCCGGCAAGCAAGGTGATGTCCTGACGAATGCCGAACCGGTCCTGATAGACCTGACGAAACGCATCTTCGAAGTGCGGATTTTTTGCCGTCACGTCGACGAACGTGTAGTAACTGGCGGCCGTCGGTTTCAGTGCATCGAGCACCGGATGACTGGCGGGCGGCGGCATCACGTAGGGCAGGGCGATGCCCAGGTCCGGCGTGCGGCCGAGGACTTTGTCGTGCAGGGTCAGGCGCGTCTGGCCGTCGTCTTCGCGCAGCGGTTTGAGCTGTTGCGGGGTCTGAGCGAACAGATTGGCCGTGCCGTCGAGCCAGAATGCCGCTTTGCCGCTGCCTTGCAGACGCAGGCGCCAGACCTGCTCGCGCTGACTGACGGGCAGCGCGAGCTGATCGAACTGCCAATAGGCGCGATAGGGTTTGAGCGACAGTGTCAGGGGCTGCCCGTCGCCGACCCGCTGCGCTTGCAGGGCGCTGACCCCGCCGTGAAACTTGCCCGCCAATATCGCGTGCTCACCGGCGGCGACCTTGAAATACAGTTCATCGCCATTACGGGTTTCTGCACTGAAATGCACCTTGGCCGGGGCAAACAGCGCCACGGTGGTTGCGTCGTGCTCGACCCGGTAACTGCGGAAGCTGTAGCCGGGGATCTCCAGCTGATAACTCGCGGCGCCCGGCGCCAATGGCCAGCTCTGACTGCCACGGGTTTCACTGGCCTTGATGAAGCGCTCGCCCTGCAATTGGCCCCGGCCGTCGAGCAGGTAAATGTGCTCTTCGTTGGCCTCCGCCTGCCACGCCGGCGCCCAGCGCACGGTCACCGTGTCGGGGCGATCCGCTTGCAGGTACAGACTGCCGTCGCGAATGTCGCCCCAACGCATAGACGCCGCGAAGGCGTCCAGCGACAGGCCGAGACCGAGCAGCAGGGCCAGGCCTTTCATGCCGATTTCCGTTGTAAGAAGCGACGCTGCAACATCAGCCACATCGGCGTGAGGTCGCTGGGCAGAATGATCAGGGTTTGCCAAAACGCCACGCCGCTCAGCCGGCAGTACAACACCAGCATCGCCACGGTCACCGCCAGATAGGCAATCGACGAAGCCGCCGCCGCGCCGACGATGCCGTAGGCCGGAATCAGCAGCAGATTCAGCGCAAGGTTGAGCAGCGCGCCAAGCCCCATCATCAACGACACCGTGCCGGGACGGTTCTTGCCGATCAGGTCCAGGCGCAGGATGCTGGCGTAGCACAGGCCCAGCAGCCCCGGCAGCAACGCGAGCAGCGCCGGATACGCCGGCTGGTAGGCGACGCCGAACAGGGTGACGATCAGCCATTCGCCGATCACGGCCATGGTCAGGCAGGCGCCGAGCATTACCGTGGCGGTCAGGCGCAGGGCCAGCGGGGTGACCTTGTCCATGCCTTCGTCCTGTTGCAGCAGGCGTTTCATCAGCGGCGTGGTCACCGCTTCCGGGACGATCAGCAGCAGTTCGGCGGCGGCGCTGGCCATCGCGTAATGCCCGAGGGCGGTGCTGCCGAGCAGGGCGCCGATGAACAGGTAATCGGAACGCAGGATCACTTGCTGGAACAGCAGATCCGGGTGGCTGCGGGCACTGAAACGCAGCAGTTCGTTCTGGCTGGCGCGATCCCATTGCAGTTGCAACGGCTGCGCGCGTTTGAGCCACAGCCAGCCGACCAGCACTACGAGGCTGATGCCGGCCAGCCAACTGATCAGCGCGGCTTCGAGGGCCGCTTCTTTCCACATCCAGAACAGCGCGAGAAACAGCAACAGCGGCGCCAAGGATTCCACCAGTCGCAAGGCATTGAACGCGACCACACCGCCGGACGCATTGTGCAAGGTCAGCAGACCGCTTTTGAGCACGGTCAACGGCACCGCCAGCAGCAACAGCCACGCCAGCAGACCGAGTTGCAGGGTCACGTCCAGTTCACTGCCGAACTCGCGTACCAGCGCCACCACCAGCAAGGTCAACAGACCCGCGAGCAAGCAGCCGAACACCAACACCTGCGCGAGCAACACACCCATCGGCCGCTGCTTGGCCGCCTGATAACCGACGGCGGAATTCAACCCGCCGCTGGTGGCGGCGCTGATCAGATCGGGCAGGGTGCTGAGCAGGGCGAACAGGCCCCGTTCGCTGGGGCCGAGAATCCGCGCCAGCAGCACATTCCTCAGCAGGCGCAGGGCGATCATCGCCAGTTTGGTGCCCATGCTCAGCGCCAGATGCTTGAGGTAACTGCTTCGACTCATGGTCGCGCCCCGCGATAGATCCGCCACGACAGCAGTTGCGGATTGCGCGCGGTGCGCTGGCTGACGCCGAAGCGTGGCAGGTTCAGCGGATCACCGGTGCCGCGATAGAGGCCGCTGCCGGTACCGAGGGCGAACGGGTAATCGTGATGGGCGATCTGTTCGCGGACCCGCTCATCGTTGTCGCCGTTGGGGTAGCAATACACCGGCAGCGGCCGGTTGCAGCCATTGAGCAGGGCATCGCGGCTGCGGCTGATTTCTTCGCCCAGGCGCACATCGTCAAGGCCGGTGAGGATCGCGTGACTGGCGCCGTGGGGGCCGAAACGCACCAGCCCCGACGCTTCCATTGCCCGCACCTGATGCCAGTCCAGCGCTTGTGGCAACGACTCCTGCGGACACTCGTCGGTCAGGCGTTCGAGTCTCTTCGGATCGAGCGCCTTGAGGCTTTGCAGATAATGCAACAGGGTCAGACTGCGGCGATCCACATCAATGTCGTCCAGCAGCACTGGCAACGGCTGGCCGGCGGCACGCAGGCATTCGATCAGGTGCGTGCGGGCTTTTTCACCATGACTGCCCCACAGGGTTTCGCCGATGCTTTCCCACCAGAAGCGCTGGCGGCTGCCGATGAAATCGGTGGAGAGAAAAATGCTCGCCGGCACCTGATGTTTCTGCAGCAGCGGGAAGGCGTTGGCGGCGTTGTCGCGCCAGCCGTCGTCGAAGGTCAATGCCACTTGCGGACGCTCGGTGCGCAAGGCATTGGGTTGCAGGATCTCCATCAGCGGCACGCAATCGAAATGCTTGCGCAACCACACCAGCAAGTGTTCGAAGGCCTTGGGCCCGACGCACAGTTCGTTGCGGTGCGGCAGGTCGGCGGCGCGGTCGTTGGACAGCACCCGGTGGAGCATCAGGATCACGCCGGCGCCGTGCAGCTGGTTGCGCCCCACGGACGAGTTGAGATAGAGCCAGCCGCTGGTGCGTTTAATCAGTTGCTTGATCGCCATGGCTCGATCCCTCTCAACGGTTTTGGTCAGGGTTCCACTGGGCATAACGCTGGCCGCGCAGGAACTGCCACAGGCCGATGCTCATGCCCGCCAGTGTCACCAGCAGGAATGCCGCAAGGCGGAACGGCTTGGGCAAGCGGTGTTGCGAATCCAGCAGGCCGGCAATCGCGATGGCATAGCCGACCACTTGCGCGATCAGGCTCAGGCGATAGAAACCGTGCTCTTGCCACAGCCAGAAATTGCTCAGCAGCAGCGGCAGCAACAGGATCGGCGCCAGGCGCCGGATCAACTTGTGGCTGATCAACGCAATCGAATACAGCCCATGCTTGAACGGATTGAGCAGCTCGCTGCGTTGCGCCAGGCTTTGCAGGCCGCCGACGGTGACCCGCTGGCGCCGGCGGAATTGCTTGTCGGCTTCGTCCACGCCGTGGTCGATCACTTGCGCTTCGGGCACGTAGACGATGCGTTTGAATTTCACCGGTGCGCAGGTGCTGATGAAGAAGTCGTCGTTGACCTCGGCCGGCACGTTCTCGAACAGTTCGCGGCGCAGGGCGAGCAGGGCGCCGTCGGCGGAGACCATGCAGCCGGTACGGTTCTCGACCCGGCGCAACCAGCCCTCGTAGTGCCGATAAAGGCTGTCGCCGATGCTCAAACCGCCGCCGGTGACCGGAATCACCATGTGCCCGGCGCAGGCGCCGACCTGCGGATCGCTCAGGGGCGCCAGCAGGTAGCCGAGGGTTTCCCGCGACCATTGGTTGTCAGCGTCGGTAAACACCAGAATGTCGCCCGTAGCCAGCGCCGCGCCGGCATTCAGCGTGGCGGCCTTGCCCTGGCGGGGCAGGTCGAGCACGGTGATTCGCGGGTCGACGACCTTGTGTGCACAAGCCACGGTGTCGTCAGTGGAACCGTCGCTGGCCAGGATGATTTGCAGGGTCGCCGGCTGATAATCCTGGGACAGCAGCGAGCGCAGCTTGTGTTCGATGTGCCGCGCTTCGTTGTGGGCGGCGATCACGATGCTGATGTTCAGCGGCGGTGCCGGGCTGTGGCGCCACGCCGGAAACAGCGGCGCGAGCAGCGTCAGCAGCAGCGGGTAGCCGACATAGGCGTAGGCCGGCAGCAGCAGGCACATCCAGAAAATGAATTCAGCCACGGGCAGGCCTCCTGGCGTTCCAATGACACAGACTGAGAATGAACGCGGCGCCCGCCAGGTGCAGGCGCAGCCAGTGCAGGCCCCACAGTTGCAGGGTCAGGCAGACGTTGTGGTGCTTGGCGCTCTGGCGCACGCTGAGCACCAGCCCCGGCACCAGCGTCAGCATCACCATGATCGCGGCGTGATGGGGAAAGCCGTCGAGCAGCGCGGAGATCGCCAGGAAATCGAGAATCCAGACCAGGATCGACAGCATCGGAAACCGCAACAGGCGCAGGCTGAAACCATGGCTGCGCAGCAGTTGCAGGTGACTGCCCTGGCGCCACAGTTCCTTGCCCATCCACTCGCGCCAGTTCATTTCGTAACCCCAGTGCAGCGCGACGTTCTCATTGATCGACAGCAGTCGGGCGCCGTGCTCGCGCAGGCGCAGGGTGAATTCCTTGTCTTCGCCGGTGCGCAGGGATTCGTTGAAACCGCCGACCTTGTCGAACCAGCGCCGGCGCATCAACAGGTTGGCGCTGGGCAGCCAGTCGACGACATGGCTGGTATGTGTGGTCGGGCGCAAGGTCCGGCGCTGCCAGGCAGTGGCGTACCACGGCGCGGCGGCGGGGGTGTGCAGGTCGAGACCGAAGACATCGGCCTGGCCACTGGCTTCGATGTCGAACAATGGGCGCAGCCAGTCTTCCGGCATTTCGATGTCGGCATCGATGAACGCCAGCCATTCCCCGGTGGCGATGGCGGTCCCACGATTGCGCAACGCGCCGATCAGCAGGCCTGGCATCACCAGTACGTGGGCGCCGAACTGCCGGGCGATCTGCGGCCCTTCGTCACTCGAACCATTGTCGACGACGATCAGTTCACACTCGACATCCGCCGCGTGCGCCGCTTTTTGCGCGGCCAGCAAGGTGCGGCCAATGTGCCGGGCCTCGTTGTACATCGGAATGACGATACTGATCCGGCTCATGTCCTGCTCTCCGTCAGCGGCGCTTGTTCGGCTTTGAGGCGCAAGACGCTGGTCATGGCGAGCATGATCCACACGTATTTCTGATTCGGCGCGCTGAGGAACATCAGGAACAGCGTCAGCGACAGAAAACTCACCCCCAGATGGGTCATCAGATCCGCCTGTTGCCAGTCACGCCGCAACATCCACGCCTTACGCGCCCGCATCAGGTTGTACAGGCCCAACCCAAGCATGCCGACGAACATCAAACCGGCAGGAACCCCCAGTTCGCTGAAGATTTCCAGGTAGGTGTTATGCGCCCGGCGGTACAGGTCGCCGATCTTGCGGTTGGCGGAAAACGCCTTGGCGTAGCCGGTGGTGGCGTAGTGCAGCGGAAAGGTGCCGGGGCCGGAACCGAGCAGCGGGTTCTCGCGGATCATCTGGCCACCGACCACGATGTATGAGGCACGGCGACCGAGGGATTCGTCGTTGTGGCCCTTGGCGCCGGCGCTCAACACGCTGAGGGACTGGATGCGCGCGATGTAACCGGCGGGCATCGCGTAGATCGCCAGCGGAATCACGATCGCCGCACCGAGCATGGCAAACCCCAGATGACGCGGGCGAATCCGCGCCAGTTGCGCGCGGTAGTGCCAGCAACCGATCACCAGACTCAAGGCCAGCACCACCAGCCCGGAGCGCGATTCGGTCTTGGTCATGCCGCCGAGCAACAGCAGGCAGCAACCGCCCCAGAACAGGCGATGCAACAGGTTCGGGCTGCGGATCACCAGCAGCAGCCCCAGCGGAATGGCGAAGGCGATGAGCAGGGCGAAAGCGTTGGGGTCTTCGAGCAGGCCGGCGGCGCGGCCCTGATCCTGGAATTTGCTGGAGAACATGGCCATGGCGCAGGTCGTGCTGACGGCCAGGGTCACCAGCCGGGCGAACAGGTCGAGGTTCAGCTCGCGGCCGATCAGCAGGGTGATGACAAACAGAATCAGGCCGACGCTGATTTCCCGCAGATGACCGAGCGACATGCCCATGTCATCGGTGTTGAGCAGGCTCAGAAAGTACAGAACCATGAAGGCGATCAGGAAGCGCCAGATATTGCTGCGCAGACGATCCGAGGGAATCTGGTGCATCGCCAGTTGCAGCATCAGGATCACCGCCAGCGAAGCGCCGATCAGCTTGCTGCCCGACAGTGAACTGTCCTTGAAGAAACCCTCGAACGGCACCAGGGCGGCGATACCGAGCAGGCCCCAGGTCGGTTTGCGGTACAGCACTGCGAATCCGACCAGGCCGATGACTGCGCCTGGCGCCAGATAGGGCCAGGGACTGGCCAGCAGAGCGATGCAGGCCAGACCCAACAGACTGACGATCGAGAGCGGGAAAATCATGCGCGTGCCTCCCGTGCCGTGCGGATGTACAGCTGCGACCAGCGTTCGGCCAGGGCCTTGAGGTCGTAGCGGTCCTGTTGCGTGCGTTTTGCGTTGTCGCGCAGTTGCCGCGCGAGGCCAGGCTCGGACAGCAACGTGTCGAGCTGGCGGGCGAGGGCGGCGCTGTCGGTGGGGGCCGCAAGCAAACCGTTGTGGCGATGCTCCAGCACGTCGGGAATCCCGCCGACGCCGAACGCCACCACCGGCACCCCGGCCTGCATCGCTTCCAGCAGAATCATCGGCGTGCCTTCGGTGCGCGAGCTGATCACCAGCGCATCGAGTTGTTGCCACCAGGGGCGCATGTCGGTCTGGTAACCCGGCAGGCGGATGCGCTGCTGCAAACCGGCGGCGTCGATCCGCGATTGCAATTCTTCGTGTTCCGGGCCGTCGCCGAGCATCACCGCGTCGAGTTGCGGGTGCTGGTGACACAGCGGGATCAGCGCGTCGAGAAACAGGTCCGGGCCTTTCTCACTGCTCAAGCGCCCGACGTAACCGGCGAGCCAGCGTGGTCCTGGGGAATCGCAAGGCAGGGCGGCCGCTGCCGGCAATCCGTTGGGGATCACTTGCAACTTCTCAGCGCTCACGCTGGCCTGACGGTGCAACACCGCGATGCTTTCGGCGACGCACACCACCCGATCCACCGACGCCGTGCGGCACAGTTGCAGGCTCAGCCAGGTGTAGAACTTCTGCTTGCGGCTGCGCGGGGTGAAGCCGTGTTGGGTGATGACCAGCGGCAGGCGCAACAGCGTGGCGCCGACCCAGCCGAACAACAGTCCCTTGAAATTGTGGGTATTGATCAACGGACGCTCGCCCCGGCGCTGACGCAGGTGCCGCAGCAGGGCACCCAGCCCCGCGCAGCCTTGCGCATCAACGCCAGCCTCGCGAAAGCGCGCGATCAGTTCCGGCGGCGCATCGAGGAACAGCACCTGGTGCTGCCCCGGCGTCGCCAGGCAATGATCGAGCAACATCCGCTCGGCACCATAGAACCCGCCGCTGCTGAGCAAATGCATGATCGGCAGCGCGGCGTTCTGGGTAGGGGACGTGTTCAATTGCGCACCCAGTGCACGAAGCTCGGCACGGTCCAGTTCTTGTGCGGGTTGCTCGGCTGCGCGTTCTGGTCGTTGATCACCAGCAGCACCGGCAGGCCCAGCTCGTGGCTGATTTGCGCCGGGTGTTTGAAGCGGTGGTCGAAGAACTCACGCACGTAGACCAGTGCAATCGCCAGCAGCAAACCGGTGAACAGCCCGAACGGAATGATCAGCATCGGCTTGGGGAACGCCGGTTCGGTCGGTTCGAACGGCGGGCTCAACACCCGGGCGTTGGACAGGTCATCGCTCAGCGAACGGGTGGTGCTGCTTTCGGCAAAACGCTGGGCGTAGGTCGAGAACGCGGCGTGCAGGGCATCGATCTCGGTGTCCATCTGCCGCAGCTTGCTCTGGGTTTGCTGCAGTTCATGGATGCGGTTCTTGAACTCGGCGATGCGCGCGGTTTTCTGATCGATCACCTGCTGGACCACCGCCAGATCGTTGGTGCGTTCCTGGATACGGTTGCTCACCACCTTGAGGAACTGCTGACGGGTGCGGGCAATCTGCTCGCGGGTCAGCAACATCGGTTCACTGCTGGGCTGGAACACTGCCAGATCGTTCATGTAGCGGCTGACCTGGGTGGTCAGTTGCTCGCCCATCTGTTTGATTTCACGATCCTCGAACGCGACGTTGTCGACCGTGGTGGTGAAGGTGTAGGGGAAGGTGTAGTCGTTGAGTTTGCTGTTACTGGCGGCGGCCAGCGCAGTCTTCAGGTACTCGAGCCAGCGCTGGCTTTGCAGCAGGCGGTCGCGATACAGGTTCAGCGCCTGCTCTTCGGTGTTGATCGCGTTGAGGCGGAAGGTGATTTCCTCCTTCGGATCCGACGCGCCGACACTTTCCAGCAACGCCTGGCGATTGCCTTCCAGTCCATCGAGGCGCACCTGATACAGGTGTTTCTTGGTTTCGTAGAACGATTGCGGCAGGTCGATCGACTGCAGCGCCTGGCGGCTCACCAGATAGTTCTGCAACAGGGCAGAGACGAAGGTCGTGCCTTGATGCGGATCGGGGAAGCTGTAGATGATCGAGATCACGTTGGAGCCAGGCAGGGTCTCGATTTTCAGGCTGTCTATCGCATCCTGGGTCAGCGCATCGAGCGCGGTGTCGCGCACCGGATCGGTCTCAAGCCCCAAGGTGTTGCGCACGGGGTTGATCACGTACTGGCGCAGCGGCGAACTGATGTAGCGCTTGAACGGCTCGCTCACCAATTTGCTGAACATGCCCGGTGAAGGCGTGTATTCGCCCTTGTCGCGCAACTCGCTGATGGTCTGACGGATCAGCGCCGGCGAACGCAGGATGTTGCTCTCGGTTTCCATGTCCGCCAGCGACGGCGGGATGAAGGTGGCGTTGTCCACGGTCAGCGACGTGGTGGCGTCGCCCTGTGAAAGTTTTTTCGACTGCACGATCACCTGAGCGGTGATATCGAAGGTCTGCTTGAGCAGCAGCGGCAGCACCAGCGCGATCACTGCAAAGATCAGGAAGACCCGTTTCACCAGTTGCTTGTTGGCGAAGAAGATCCTGAAGAACTCATGCAGGTAATTTTCCTTTGGATTCATGATCGGTCACCTGAGAGTCAGTTGTTGTTGCTGTCTTTGTTGTCGACGCGGTAGCCGAAGCTGAAGCCCACACCCTGGAACAGCACCACGTCGGCCAGTTGCCGGGCGAGTTCGCCGGCGCTGGCCAGTTTGGTTTTCGGCACGTACAGCATGTCATCCGGTTGCAGGTAGGCGATTTGCGGCGCCTCGCCCGACAACGCTTTCTCGACGTCGTACCGCACCGCCTGCACCTGATTGCCGTTGCGCCGCATGATCACCACCGAGTCGAGCCGCGCCTTGACGTTGGTGCCGCGGGCCAGGGTCAGTGCCTCAAGCACCGACACCGGCCGACGGATCGGGTAGGAACCCGGCTGGCCGACTTCACCCAGCACATAGATTTCGTTGCCGGCGGTGGACTTGAGCAGCACGTCCACGGTCATGCGGCCCGGCAGTTGCGCGTACTTTTTGTTGAGGAAGGCTTCGAGCTGGTTGACGGTCATGCCTTGCAGCGGCACCGCGCCGATTTCCGGGAAGCTCGCGTAGCCGTCGGTACCAACGGTGATCTCGCGGCTCATGCCGGTGGCCGGGTGGTTGAGGGCGCTTTTCAGGTTCTGCTCGTTGGTCAGCGGGCTGATGATCTGCACCGTCAACTGATTGCGGTTGGGCTGGAACAACTGTTTGCGTTGATAGGCGCGCTGGATTTCCTGGCGCGCTTCTTCGCTGGTCAGCCCGGCGATTTTCACCGAGGTGTTGGCGCCCGGCAGTTCGATGGTGCCGTCCGGCAGCACCAACTGGTTGCCATTGAGCTGGCTGGCAGCGGTGAAGTTAAGGCCGATCTGGTCCCCCGACTGCACGCGATAAGCGTCCGAGCCGCTGGTGCTGATGTGGAAGATCACGTCCAGCACATCCTGCGGGCGCAGGGTCTGCTCGACCTTCGGCATGTCGGTGGCCTGGGCGTTGGCCGGGGTGGCGGTGAGAATATTCACCGGCATGTTCTGGGTTTCGGAGGTGCTCGAGCAGCCTGCAAGCGGCAGCATCAGCAGCACAAGAATCCTGGCGTTCATGGCGTCATCCTTTGCGGTTGCTTACAGGTTTTTGTAGAGCCATTTAGGCATGTAGTACTTGCGTCGGTTGAACACGCTGCCGACCACTTTCGCCCCGGCCTGGGTCAAGCGCTGGACCGCCGCCTGGGCAACTTCCCAGCGAGTGTCTTCGGCGCGTACCACAAACACCACGCCGTCGACCTGGGTGCTGATGACCAGCGTGTCGGCCGCCGAATACACCGCGTCGCCGTCGATCACTACAAAGCGGTACTGGCTGCCCAGTTGATCGAGCAACGGGCTCAGACGCTCGGCGGTCAGGTGCTCCAGGGTGCGGATCGGCCGGCCGTTGGGCAGCACATGGAATGGCAGGCTCGACACCTGCACCACGCAGTCCTGCAACAGCGGCGGGTTGTCCGGGTTGAACAACAGGTCGCGCAGGCCGCGCTCCTTGCTCAGGTTCAGTTGCTGGGTCAGGTTGCTCGCCGACTGGCTGGCGTCGACGTACAGCACCTGGCCGCTGCTCATCTGTGCCAGTTGGCTGGCCATGGCCAGGGCGCTGGTGGTGGTGCCGGCGCCGGGGTTGGCGGCGGTCAGAAACAGGATCCGCAGATCCAGGTCCAGCACGGTCGAGGTCAGGTTCGACTCGCTGGGGCTGGCAATGCTCAGGCTTTTGTTGGTTGAACCGTCCATTAGCTTGCTCCGTGGCCGCTGAATACTTTGAAGGGGGTTTTCAACAGAATCTTCAGATCAAGCAGTAGGCTCTGCTCGGCGATGTAGCTGAGGTCCAACTCAACGCGCTGGTCGAAGTCGATATTGCTGCGTCCGGAGATCTGCCACAGGCCGGTCATGCCGGGGTAGATCGCCAGACGCGCGAGGTGACTGTCCTTGTAGCGGTAGGTGTTGAACGAGGTCGGGCGAGGGCCGACCAGGCGCATGTCGCCGGTCACTACGTTGATCAGGTTGGGCAGCTCGTCGAGGCTGGTGCGCCGCAGGAAGCCGCCAATCCCGGTGATGCGCGGGTCCTGGTCGATCTTGAAGTCGATGGCGTCGGCACCGTGCTTGTTCAGGTGGCGCAGCGACTCTTTAAGCTCTTCGGCGTTGGCGACCATGGTCCGGAACTTGTACATGCCGAACTTGCGGCCGCGATAGCCGGTGCGTTTCTGCACGAACATCACCGGGCCTTTGCTGGTGAACTTGATGGCCAGCGCCAGACCGATCAGCAGCGGCGAAATCATCAGCAGAATCATCAGGGCGCCGAAACAGGCCACCACCCGATTGGTGCGCGACAGTTGCCACGGCCGGCCACCTTCTCGACCGGTCATCCAGCCCTGGCCCTGGCGGTGGATTGCCGCGTCGAGGCGCATTCGCTGTTCCGGATCCATGCGTTTGTCACGCACCAGTTGTTGGATCGGTATACCTTTCTCAAGTCCAGTCATGGAGTCCTCCGCTGATGTTCAGCCGCGAACGGCGCGTGGGCGATAGGCAGTGGGGTAGTAATCGCGGAACCAGGCGACAAACCGTCCCAGTCCCTCATCCAGCTCTATCCGGGGCTGAAACCCGGTGGCCTGGGCCAGGTCGCTGGCCTCGGCGCAGGTATTGAGTACGTCGCCCGGCTGCAGCGGCAGCAGCTCGACCACGGCTTTCTGGCCGAGGTGTTTTTCCAGCAGGGCGAGGTAGGTTTTCAGCGCCACCGGGTGCTGGCCGCCGATGTTGAACAAGCGCCACGGCGCCATGCTGCTGGCCGGGTCGGGTTGTTCGCGGTTCCACTCGGGATTGGCCCGGGGTGCCAGCTCGATCAGGCGTGCGATGCTTTCGATGATGTCGTCGATGTAGGTGAAATCGCGCTGATGCTCGCCGTAGTTGAACAGCTTCAGTGGCGAGCCTTCGCTGATGGCCTTGGCGAACTGGATCGGCGACATGTCCGGCCGGCCCCACGGCCCGTAGACCGTGAAAAAGCGCAGCCCGGTGCAAGCGATGCCGAACAGATGGCTGTAGCTGTGGGCCATCAATTCATTGGCTTTCTTGGTCGCGGCGTACAGCGACAGCGGGTGATTGACGCCGTCCTGCACCGAATACGGTGTGCGCTGGTTGGCGCCGTACACCGAACTGGACGAGGCGTAGATAAGGTGCTCGACCGGGTACTGGCGGCAGCACTCCAGGATATTCAGGAAACCGTCGAGGTTGCTGTGCAGATAGGCCCGTGGATTTTCCAGCGAATAGCGCACTCCGGCCTGCGCGGCGAGATGGACCACGACTTGCGGCCGTTCGCTCGCGAACAGCGCTTCCAGCGCCGCAGCATCCGCCAGATCAATCGTGGCAAGCTGGAAATCTCCAATCTGCTTGCGCACCCAGTCCACCCGATCGTGCTTGAGCTGGGGATCGTAGTAGCCGTTGAAATTGTCCAGGCCGATCACCTGATGCCCGTCGCGCACCAGCCGCAGCACGCAATGAGCACCAATGAACCCGGCCGCACCGGTGACGAGGATTTTCATGGCCGCAACCCGTCAGGCGCGATGTGGCGCAGACCGATGCCGCTGTAGTGCAGGCCGGCAGCTGCGACTTGTTCCGGGTTGTAGAGGTTGCGTCCGTCGATGATGACTTTCGAGCGCAGCTTGCTGGCCAGCAGCTCGAAATCCACGACGCGGAAATTCTTCCACTCGGTGCAGATCACCAGTGCGTCGGCATCCTCGAGGGTGTCGTCGCGGGTGGCGCACAGGTGCAGGTCATTGCGGTAACCGTAAAGGCGCCGGCACTCGGACATCGCTTCCGGATCGTAGGCCTGCACGCTGGCGCCTTCGGCCCACAGCGCTTCCATCAGATAACGACTCGGGGCTTCGCGCATGTCATCGGTGTTCGGCTTGAACGCCAGGCCCCAGATCGCGATCGACTTGCCGGCCAGACCTTGAGGGAATTGCGCCCTGAGTTTGCTGAACAGAATGTGCCGTTGCGCGTCATTGACGTCGGTGACGCTGCGCAGCAGTTTCAATGGCATGCCGTTGTGTTCGGCGGTGTGCAGCAGGGCGCGCAGGTCCTTGGGAAAGCACGAGCCACCGAAGCCGCAGCCCGGGTAGATGAAGTGATAGCCGATGCGTGGGTCGGAGCCGATGCCCTTGCGCACCGCTTCGATGTCGGCGCCGAGCAGTTCGGTGAGGTTGGCCAGCTCGTTCATGAAGCTGATGCGGGTGGCGAGCATGGCGTTGGCTGCGTACTTGGTCAGCTCGGCGCTGCGGTTGTCCATGAACATCAGTTTTTCGTGGTTGCGGCAGAACGGCGCGTACAGCTCACTCATCTGCTCGCGGGCCAGGTCGTCGCGAGTGCCGACGATGATCCGGTCCGGCCGCATGCAGTCGGCGAGGGCGCTGCCTTCCTTGAGAAATTCCGGGTTGGACACCACTCGCACCGCCAGACCATTTTTGCCGCGCCGCTGCAGTTCTTCTTCGGCGGTGTGCAGCACCTGATCGGCCGTGCCGACCGGCACCGTGGATTTGATGATCAACGTGCGATCGTCTTCCATGAAGCTTGCGATCTGCCGCGCCACGTTGAGCACATGGCTGAGGTCGGCGGAGCCGTCTTCATCGGCCGGCGTACCCACGGCGATGAAGATCAATGCGGCATGTTCCACTGCATCGCTGGCCTGGGTGCTGAATAACAAACGCCCGGCCTTGATGTTTTCTTCCAAAGTTGCCGAAAGACCCGGTTCGCTAATAGGCGGTACCGCCTGTTGCAGTTGTTTAATCTTGTTCGGGTCAATATCGACGCACAATACGCGATGTCCGACATCGGCAAGTGCGGCTGCTTGTATCAGGCCAACATAGCCCGTACCAAATACGCTCACGTCCATATTGGCGTGCCTCGTAAGACGGTGATGGAAGATTGAAAATGGAACTGTCAAAAGGGGTATAGCGCAGCGTGGGAAAAGCGTGTCAGCAAAATGACATGTTGCAAGGGTATAACACCCCCATTTTTGGGGGCGAAAGGCCATCAAGTGCTTGCTGTAGCTGGATTTGTCCCGTTCTTGACGTGTTCGAAGAAAACGATAAACGGTCGTAGGCCACGTATTTCAAGGGTTTTAACGACTTGGGTGTGTCAGATTTGAGTCAACGTTTTTTTGACGCTTTTTGATTATGTCCGACATTTCTTGCGCTTTAATGGCCCGGTGCTAGTGTCAGATTTTGACCGACAAACGCTTGACAACCTCTCGTCGGACGCACTCCGGAATTGCCATGTTTCGATATCTGAAAGAACTGCTTTTAATTATTTATCTATTGCTTTATTCCGAATATTACCTTGACCGTTTAAATGCGATGGGTATCGGTCTGGCAGTACTTCTTTTTGGCGCGATGTTTTTGACGCTGACTTTCGCATTAATACTGACAGCCTATATACGTCAGACTTTCATTCGGCATTTGTTCGCATTAACCCTGTTTGTTTCGGCGGTGTTCTTCGACGTTTACACGAGGGTCACCGCCGATTACCTGACCTATAGCAGTTTTGTCTCATTGGTGTACTCCGGCGGCTTCATCCAGGAAGCGGCGTATCAGTACCGGGGGGCGATCATCCACGGTCTGCTCAACGGGTTGCTGCTGTTGTTCGGGATCGGTCTCAAGCCCCGGCACACGATCCCGGTGCCCAACGCCTTGCGGATCGCTGCGCCGTTGTGCGGTGTGTTGCTGCTCAGCGCCGTACTGTTCGTGCGCGCCGGGGAGGGCGCGCGCGGGTTGCCGATCATGTACACGCCGCTGGCCTATCTGAACCTGTTCGGCTACGAAGCGCTGCACAACACCGTCGGTCCGCGTGAGCCGGTGACCCTGGCGCGCAATGGCCCGGCGGTCGGCCACGACATCGTGCTGA
Source organism: Pseudomonas sp. B16(2017) (assembly GCF_002113205.1). Taxonomy (NCBI): domain Bacteria; kingdom Pseudomonadati; phylum Pseudomonadota; class Gammaproteobacteria; order Pseudomonadales; family Pseudomonadaceae; genus Pseudomonas; species Pseudomonas sp. B16(2017). Next base: position 18,050 of record NZ_NEKA01000021.1, on the reverse strand, counting down.
TCATCGACGAGAGCATTTCCGGCAATTACCTGGATATCAACGCGCCGTTCGGCGTGCACAGCAACCTCAAGCAGGCCCGTCCCGGCGTCGAGATCTTCAATTACGGCTACGCGGCGTCCATCGCCAATTGCAGCGCCGACACCAACATCACCCTGCGCTACGGTGGCACCCGCGCCGACTACATGCGGATCAACAGCACGCTGCCGTCGATCTGGCAGTACGCGAAAAAGGCCGGCCTGCGCACGGTCTACATCGACGCTCAGCGCACCGGCGGCAACCTGCAGAACCTGATGAACGATGCCGAGAAAAAGGACATCGACGAATTCGTGCAATTCGACCAGACCAGCGTGCGCGACCGCGACATGGCTGCCGCCGCCAAGCTGATCGAACTGCTCAACGACGGTAAACCGCAGCTGGTGCTGATCAACAAGGTCGGCGCGCATTTTCCGGTACACGACAAATACCCGGACGCCTTCATGGCCTACCGCCCGACCTTGCCCCGCGGGCAGTTCACGGAAGTGGCCGACACCGGTGAACGCACCGGCTTCAACGGCCAGCCGGATGACTGGGTGCTGTATCGCAATGCCTACAAAAACACGGTGCTGTGGAATGTCGGCGAGTTCTTTTCGCGGGTGTTTGCCCAGGCCAATCTGAACAACGCGCTGCTGATCTACACCTCGGACCACGGCCAGGATCTGCACGAACGCGGCAATCCCGGGCTCAACACCCACTGCGGCGGCGACCCGGTGGAGGAAGAAGGGCTGGTGCCGCTGGTAGTGATTCAGGGCGATCAATTGCAGACACTCGACTGGTCGGCGCAACTGGCGGCGAACAAGGATCGCTCCAGTCACTACAACATCTTCCCGACCCTGTTGCAGTTGATGGGCTACGACCTGCCGGGAATCGAAGCGGTGTACGGCAAACCGTTGAGCGTGGCGACGGCGGATGAATTCACCTTCAACTACCGCTTCAACGCGCGGCTGGGGGCCAAACCCGAGTGGAAGCACATCGATCTGAACAGCATCGTGACGCCGGGTGAAGCGCCGACGAGTGTGGCGGTGGGTCAGTAACGCGTCGGTATCCGCTATCCTTGGCCGACACGGATCGATCGGATGACGGCATGCTCCAGGTTCAAAACGTCTTCAAAAGCTACCTCACCCCGCAAGGCCCGTTGCCGGTGCTGCAAGGCATCGACCTGACGCTCGGGCCCGGCAGCAGTCTGGCACTGATGGGCGAGTCGGGCAGCGGCAAGAGCACGCTGCTGCACCTGATCGCCGGGCTCGACAAGGTCGACAGCGGCAGCATCAGCAGCGGCGAACATCGGCTGGACCGGATGAACGAGGCGCAACTGGCCAACTGGCGGCGCACCGAAATCGGTCTGGTGTTCCAGCAGTACAACCTGATCGGCAGCCTGCGGATCGAAGACAACCTGGCGTTTCAGGCGCGGCTGGCCGGGCGGCATGACCCGCGCTGGCAGCAGCATCTGGTGCAGCGTCTGGGGCTGGGCGAATTGCTCAAGCGCTATCCCGAACAACTCTCCGGCGGCCAGCAACAGCGGGTCGCGCTCGGTCGGGCGCTGGCCGCGCAACCGAAATTGCTGCTGGCCGACGAGCCCACCGGGAGCCTCGACGAAGCCACCAGCGACGAAGTACTGCGACTGTTGCTGGAATTGCTCGACGACACACCCACCACCTTGCTGATGGTCACCCACAGTCAGCGCGTGGCCGCGCGGCTGGCGGAGCGCGTGGTGCTGTCCAGCGGTCGGTTGACGTGAAGGTTTTCCGTCACGCGCTGATGGCGCTGCTCAGTCACTGGCGGCGCCATCCGGTGCAGTTTTTCAGTGTGCTGACCGGGTTGTGGCTGGCCACCAGTCTGTTGACCGGAGTCGAAGCCCTCAACAGTCAGGCGCGGGACAGTTACGCGCGGGCCAGCCAAATGATCGGCGGCGAGCCCCAGGCCAGCCTCAGCACGCCGAACGGCGCGACCTTTCCGCAACAATGGTTCGTTGACCTGCGGCGCCTGGGCTGGCCGGTGTCGCCGGTGCTGCAAGGGCGCCTGATGCTCAAGGGCCACGAAAACCAGCGCCTGCAGTTGATAGGCATCGAACCGGTGTCCTTGCCCGGTGATAGCGCGGTGGCCGGGCAGGCGATGCCGATTGAACGCGTCGTCGAATTCTTCACCCCGCCGGGCAGCACCTGGATTTCTCCCGAGACCTTGCGGGCGCTGAACCTCGCCGAGGGCGCGACCCCGGCCACCGAAACCGGCCAGACGCTGCCGCCGCTGCGGGCGCAAACCGACATGGCCCCCGGCGTGCTGCTGGTGGACATTGGCGCCGCTCAGCGCGTGCTCGAACAACCCGAGCAACTGTCGCGTCTGCTGCTGCCGAAGGATTTTCACGCCGACGTCCCGGCCGCGTTCAAAGGCCAGTTGCAGCTCAAAAGCAGTGGCGAGGAAAACAACCTTGCGCGTCTGACCGAAAGCTTCCACCTCAACCTCGATGCGCTCGGGTTTCTCTCGTTCATTGTCGGTTTGTTCATCGTCCACGCGGCCATCGGTCTGGCGCTTGAACAACGCCGGGGATTGCTGCGCACCTTGAGGGCCTGCGGGGTCAGTGCGCGGATGCTGATCGCTTGCCTGATCGTCGAACTCGGCGCGTTGGCGTTGATCGGCGGGCTGTTCGGCGTGGTCAGCGGTTATTGGCTGGCGAGCGTGCTGTTGCCGGATGTCGCCGCCAGCCTGCGCGGTCTGTACGGCGCGGAAGTGGCGGGGCAGTTGCGTCTGAGTCCGTGGTGGTGGTTCAGCGGCATCGGTTTGAGCCTGCTCGGCGCGTTGCTGGCCGGGGCCAACAGTCTGCTGCGGGCGGCGCGACTGCCGTTGCTGGCGGTGGCGGATCCGCAGGCCTGGCATCAGCAACATGCGCGCTGGTTGCGGCGTCAGGGTTGGGTGGCCGGCGTATGTGCAGTGATTGCCTTGGCCGCGCTGGTATGGGGCAACAGCCTGGCCAGTGGGTTTGTGTTGATGGCGGGGCTGTTGCTCGGCGCCGCGCTTGCGCTGCCGGTGTTGCTCAGTGCGCTGCTCAACGGGTTGCTCGGGCGCAGCCGCTCGGTGCTCGGGCAATGGTTTCTCGCCGACTGCCGCCAACAATTGCCGGCGCTGAGCCTGGCATTGATGGCGCTGCTGCTGGCGATGGCGGCGAACATCGGCGCCGGCAGCATGACCGCCGGTTTCCGCCAGACCTTCAACGACTGGCTCGAACAACGGCTCACCGCCGAGCTTTATCTGAACCCGAGCAATCCGGCGCAGGCGCGGGAACTGTCCACCTGGCTCAAACAGCAACCGAGCGTCACCGCGATCATGCCCAACTGGCAGGTTTCGGTAACGCTGCAAGGCTGGCCGGCGGACGTGTTCGGGATCATCGATCATCCGCACTATCGCCAGCACTGGCCATTGCTCGAAGCGCGGGGTGACGACCCGTGGGCGGCGCTGGCCAAGGACGATGCGGTGATGCTCAGCGAACAACTGGCGCGTCGTTTGAAAGTCAGGCCGGGCGATCACCTGACGATTCCCACGCCGGGCGGGTCATGGTCGCCGCGTATCGTCGGGATCTACGCCGACTACGGCAATCCGAAGGGCCATGTGCTGGTCAACAGCAATCACCTGTTGCGCGGCTGGCCGCAGCTGACGCCGAACCGCTTCAACCTGCGCATCGACCCGCCGAACATCCCGGCGCTGCTCACGGCCTTGCAGGCGCGCTTCCAGCTCGATGACAGCCGGATCGTCGATCAGGCGCGACTCAAGGGCTGGTCGGTGCAAGTCTTCGAACGCACCTTCGCCGCGACCGCCGCGCTGAACAGCCTGACGTTGGCCGTCGCCGGCGTGGCGCTGTTCATCAGCCTGCTGACCCAGAGCCAGAGCCGCCTCGGCCAGCTCGCACCGTTGTGGGCGCTGGGTGTGACGCGGCGGCAGTTGATGCTGCTCAATCTCGGGCAAACGTGGCTGTTGGCGCTGCTGACGCTGGTGCTGGCGTTGCCGTTGGGCATCGGTCTGGCGTGGTGTCTGGACGCGGTGATCAACGTGCAGGCCTTTGGCTGGCGTCTGCCGCTGCGGGTGTTTCCATGGCAGTTGCTGCAACTGATGGGGCTGGCGCTGCTGGCGACCTTGCTGGCCTCGGCGTGGCCGCTGTATTCGCTGTACCGCACGCAACCGGCGGACTTGCTGAGGACGTTTGCTCATGAGGACTAGGTTTGCGCTGGTGTTTTTGGCGTTGTTGCTCGGTGGTTGCGACAACCCCACAGCGGAGCAGAAGGGTTTCGCCGGCATGGGCGCTCAGGCGCAGGCGTTTACACCGGTGGTGCCGGGGCGGGTGTTCAGCTTCCCGGCGGATCACGGCGCCCATGACGGCTTTCGCATCGAATGGTGGTACGTGACGGCCAATCTCAAGGATGCGCAGGGCAACGATTTCGGCGTGCAGTGGACGTTATTCCGCAGCGCCCTGAACGCCTCGCCGCAGCAACCGGGCTGGGCCAACCAGACGATCTGGCTCGGGCACGCGGCAGTGACCTCCGCCAGCGTCCACCACGCCGCCGAGCGTTATGCCCGTGGCGGTGTCGGGCAGGCCGGGGTGCGTGCGGCGCCGTTCGAGGCGTGGATCGATGACTGGCGTTTCGTCAGTCAGGCGAGCGATCCCCTGGCCGACCTGCAACTCAGCGCCCGGGACAAGAACTTCAGCTACCAGCTGCGCCTGACCTCCAGCCGCCCGCTGGTGCTGCAGGGCGACAAGGGTTTCAGCCAGAAATCCGAACAGGGCCAGGCGTCGTATTACTACAGCCAGCCGTTTTTCCAGGCCAGCGGCACCCTGCAGATCGACGGTCAGACCTACACCGTCAACGGCCCGGCCTGGCTCGACCGCGAATGGAGCAGCCAGCCGCTGACCGCCAATCAGACGGGCTGGGACTGGTTCTCACTGCATCTGGACGGCGGCGAACACGTCATGCTGTACCGCATGCGCCAGAAGGAAGGGGCGCCGTACCTGACCGGCACGTGGATTGCCGCCGATGGCCAGACCGAAACCCTGCACGCCGAGCAGATCAAGCTGACCCCGCAAGGCACTGCGAAGGTCGCCGGCCGCTCGATGCCGGTGCGCTGGTCGATCGAGATCCCGACGAGGAATCTGCAGATCACCCTCGATGCAATCAACCCCGACGCCTGGATGAACCTGCGCATTCCGTATTGGGAAGGGCCGGTGCGCCTGAGCGGCAATCGGGGCGGGCAGGGCTATCTGGAAATGACCGGGTACTGATTCCGCGCACCTGCCTGCGAAGGAATCGATTGGAACTCTGTCCAGGATGCCCCCTCTACCGAGGAACATGGCCGAGGATCCGATCCATGAGCGAGGAACTGAAATCTCCAGACCTGACGACCTGGCAGCAAATGTTTGACGATCAGACGTACTGGCAACAATCCCCGGATGCCCATTACTTCGATCTGCAGCGCATCGCTGACGATTTGCTCGGCCAAGGTGCCATCGATCTTGAGCAATGGCAGATTCTCAGAGCCAAGGCCGATGACCTGCACAAGGACTCGCCCGCCATGAACGTCGCGCGGGAACTCGACGACCCCGAAGCCTGAGGAGGCCTGGAATGAACACTGTCCCTGATAACGAGCACCCCGACGAACCTCGTCCGCCGGGTGAAACCGAGCGCGACAACGACGCACTGCGTCCCACCGATCCCAAACAGCGGCAGAGCTCCGGGAAAGGCACCGCCAGTGGCGAGTCCACCGCGCAGGACACCGCGCAACGATCGCGGAACAAACCCTGAAGGGCGTCTATGCTCAGTGGCACATCCGTCGCTGATCACGTTGGCGATGGGTGCTGCCATCCATCACAGGGAATGTATCGCTTATGAAGCTCCAAGCACTGACGCACGCCATAGCACTTGCCACCGTCCTTTCTACGGCCAGCTTTTCGGCGATGGCCGCCGATATCCCGCTGTCGGCCGCTGTCGAGGCCGACCGGGTCACCACCAAAGTGCTGGCGGTTGACCCGGCCAATCATCAAGTGGTCCTGGAAGGCGCGGAAGGTCGCCAGGTGCACATTCAGCTCAGCGACAAGGCGAAAAACCTCGGAAATCTCAAGGTGGGGGATCTGGTCCAGATCGAGGTGACACGTTCGGTCGCCGCTTATCTGGACACCGACGTGGATAAAGGTCTGCCAGGCTCCACCGAGCGCACGGGTGAACTGCGCAACGCCGTGGGCAGCAACAACCCCGGTGGCGAGGCCTTCCGCCAGGTTCAGGTGCAACTGAAAATCACCAAAATTGATTTGGCGGCAAACCAGGTCACCCTGGAAAACCCTTCGGGCCAGTCGAAAACCCTCAACGTCGAAAAGCCTGAGATTCAGGCCAAACTGAAAGATTTGAAAGTCGGGCAAAGCGTCGTGGTCACTTACACCGATGTATTAAAAGTGACCAGTCAGCATGAAAGTTGAGTATTGACTCTACAGAATGGCTGTTCTTGTACAAGTAATTGTATGAGAACAGTCATATGAAGTATTCGAGGTGGTGATGTCAGAAAGTTTGTCGGGAAATATCGACGAATATTTTCTTTAACTTTTCAGTACATAAATTTCATGTTGAAGCAGGACGACATATCCGCCAATTTCCATTAAAATCCTTCGCGTTCGCCCAGTGTCAGGGCTCTTTACCGGTGCATGGATTGCCAGGCCATTACACTGGGCGAACACCTCCTCGGAGTGGAGGCCAAAGAATTCAGATGCAAAAAGGGCGACTTTGAAGTCGCCCTTTTTTATTGTCTTACGATTTGGCGGGACGCATGCCCTGTTGTAACTGAAGGCGCTTGAGCGTTTCCTGATACATGGTGGTGCGGCGGTGCTGTTTGCCGTATCCACCGACAGCAGCCACGGTGCCGGCCTGGATGTGATCCAGGTAGCGGAAGATCGTCCGCGGCGAGAGGCATTTGATGCCGTAGCCAAGGCTGCTTAAACGATCCTGCAGCGTGTATCCCGGGACCCGGTCGTCCATCGAAAAATGCAGCCCGTGAGCCTTGATCAGCCGTGCATTCCACAAGGTGCAGAAGCTTTTCAGGTGAGTTTCCCGGTAGGGTTTTGGATCTCGGGACGGCAACCCGAAATGCTGTTTTGCCCGGCGGAAATAGTGTTTGAAATAACGCGAAGACAAACGCCAGGTGTCTCTAAGGACGCCTCGATCCAATTGTTCGACGCAACCAACCGCCGCTGTATCCAAAGATTGCATGCACTCATTCATCATCATCGAAAAGACAGTACTGTCAAAAACGAAAGTATCGGTGTGCAGCAAAAACAGGTAATCGGTTTCAACTTTCGCAAGTGCCAGATCAAGTGCCTTGCCATGAGCAATATGCCCCGCTTCCTTGCCGGGAGAAGGGCGCTCGATCAAGTTGATCCAGTCCAGGGACCGCAAGTAAATCAGGCTTTCATCGGCGGAATCGTTGTCCACCACCCACACCGGAATTTGATGCTCCTTGACGTATTGCTGGAGAAACTCCAGGCACATCCGGGTTATTTCCGGCGTCTTGTAATTGACCAATACAAGACTGAAGGCGGGCAGTTGTTTTGAGGTGGAATCGATCGCACTCATGGTCTGGGCTCACTTCAAGTTGAAGGGTTCTGCTGACGGCAATCAGCACACAGAACCGCTGCTTTGTGGCCCGGATGGTAGGGACGCAACCTTAGTTCAAGCTTAATTTCCGAGCGCCCGGGCCGGGCGACTTGTTACGGCTTGCGACACTGGCGAGGCGCTTGGCGATCAAGCGCGGTTCCACGGTAAGATGCGCCGCCATTTCAAGCTCAAGGAAGACAACGGCCCGCGCCGTTCGCCAAGGATGAAACCACTTTCCCTCTACCACCCGGCCCTTTACTGGCTGCGCGTGTGGCAAAAAAGACTGTTCCGCCACATCGCCTGGCACTGCTCGAGCAAACGCTACGCGCGTCCTGCCACGACGTCCGAGCGCCTGCCTTACCGCTACCTCAAACACACCTCAAAACTGATCCGCAAACTCGGCGACTCCGACCTCGCGCTGCAACACAACAAAGTCATCAACCTCAAACTCGCCGTCGCCGCCATCGACGGCGTCACCATCGCCCCCGGCGAATATTTCTCCTTCTGCCGCCTCGTCGGCCGCCCGACCCGCCAACGCGGCTACGTCGAAGGCATGGAACTCTCATTCGGCGAAGCCCGCACCGGCATCGGCGGCGGCATCTGCCAACTCAGCAACCTCATCCACTGGATGGCCATTCACTCACCCCTGGTCGTCATCGAACGCGCCAACCACAGCTTCGACCCCTTCCCGGACGACGGCCGCGTCCTGCCATTCGGCTCCGGCGCGGCGATCTTCTACAACTACATCGACCTGGTACTGCACAACCCGACGGATCGCAGCTTTCAGCTGAAGCTGAAGGTTGGGGAGACGCAGTTGGAGGGGGAATTGTTGTGTGATCGGGAGCGGGCTTATCGGTATCACGTGTTTGAAGTGGGGCATCGGTTTGTGCGGGAGGGGGAGTGGGTGTATCGGGAGAATGAAATTTGGCGGGAGGTGAGGGAGAAGGGGCAGGTGGGGGCGTTGGTGAAGACGGAGCGGTTGTATGGGAATCGGGTGGTGGTTAAGTATGAGGTGGGGGAGCAAATCATCGAAAGGCAGCAGTAGGTTGCGTTTTTTGCCTTAGGGTTTTCAGCGTGTGACGGAAATAAGGCAATTACAGGTTTCGGTAGGGATACGTTTCGCCGCATAGGTGAAACGTATCGTCCAGATAATAAACTCCGGAAATCGAGTTTATTAATAGTTCGAGTTCTCCCTTTGATGGGAATAGCAAATAGAACAGCTCAAAGAATAAATAGTCCTTGATGAGGGTTGCTGCAACGTCTGGGCGGTTTTTTATCAGGGTTGAAAGTGGCGGGTAATTGCAATCTCGTAATTCGGGGATGTCGGCGTAGCCTTGTTTGTTATCGTCTTGTATGCATTCGGCGATGAGTGCATTTGTTAGCTCGTAGAATTGCTCGGGCAGTTCGTGGATTTTTATTGATAAAGTATATTTTTTGGCATTGTTGGAGAGAGGTTCCCCGAAGCCAAGGCTGCGGTAGGTTACAGAGGTTGGGTCAATGATGTTGTTTTCTGATTTGAAGATCATGATTTTTTAATCGCGGGAGGAAACGAAGGGGATGCTGTATGTACGCAATCGTGGTCGTCTACATAAGTTAAGAAGCTAAGGGCTGTATTGGTTATCCAGAATGGAAAGCCAGTCGTTTCTGAAAGCAATATTTTCAAATCGGAAGATGACTGAAGCGTCCAAGCATGGATTTGGTTGTCGAGGACGATTAATGTTGGTTTTTCAGAAGGGTATAGGAGATCGACTTTTTTCCAAAAGTCTGGGTCGTGTTGTTTTGTTACGGATTTTAGATTGAGGGGATCAAGGTTTTTTGTGTTTAAGTAAAAGAAGCAGGTTTTTATGTTTGAGATTGTTTTCTCTAATTCATTGTCTTTGAGTTGCTGGTTTTTTAGATGGTTTGTTTCGAGTGCTGATGTGATTTCTTTTTTTAAGTAACTCATTGAGGTATTCCTGTTGTTTTTTGGAGCGTGAATAGAAGTGAGCCTATTCCCTTTTGTGGAAGTATTTTAATTATTGATTGTAGATTCGATAACCAGCGCCAAAGTTGCTAGTGGTGTGAGTGTTGCTATATGTGGGGTCGAATAGGCCAGTGAGAGGTGGTTGAGTAGGTTTTTCTCTTGGATTTAGTTTTTCTAAAGATTTTTGAAGCTCGGGGTAGCTTTCTATGTATGTGCAGTCTGATGAATTAAATTTAAGTGTTATAGTGCTGGGTGAAATGAATGCGAAGTTAATTAAAAGATCCGGGTTCGAAAAGAGTCTTCCGCTGATGTCGTAGATCTTGTCTCCGGTGTTCAATTTTTGGCCGTAGCGTTCGTGGGTCAAATATCCGTGGTCTTGGTTTAATAGTCGTAGTAATTTTTCGTAGCCTTTTATTGAATCAAAGGAAATACTGGCTTGTCTTATTATAAGGAAGCCGTCTTCGGTCATGTTCTCCAAAATGGTTGAATTCTGCCTGTTGATCGAATCGATGACTGGCTCGTCGATTAAGTTAAGTACAAAGTTTGATAGCTTAAGGTGAAATTTTTCCCGAGGGCGTTCGATGGGGGGGATGTTGATATAGCTTATGATCCCGCCTGCGTTATCGGAGTCGATCGCGCCAAAGCACTCTGTGATATCAATTGAGAAAATCATTGCGCTCTCCAGCGAGAACTGAATACACCTATAAGATGTTGGATGTAGATGTTTTTAATCTTCTTCATTCCATTCCGCATGGGTCTCAATGGCTATTTTTAGCCATGCGCTAAAGTCAGGATGTTCTCCGTGAAGCTCCCATCCCTCTGAAGCATATGCATGTATTATTAGCACTTTTGGATTGCCGGATAAATCATCTCCGTCAAAGCAAGCAATATCATCATTCGCATTGAATTTAGCGAAAGGAACTAGCGTGCGGTTTGGGTAAAGGTTTTTTAGCGTGTTGTGCCAGTAATTTATTTTTCCCTCTTGATATATTAGTAACCACCAAGGCTCAATGTCCGGTTCAGGTTCCGTAGTCGCGAATTCTATGAATGCACTAGGGAAGTTGAAGTTTTTCAGGTGTTCAATGTTGAGAAAAATTTTCATTTTGCCTATTTGAAAAGGACTGAAAAGGGGAAGAAATTATTTTCTTCAACGAAAGCAAATTCGAACCCCTCCGATTGCAGTTTGGCACCTAGAGCGGGTATTCACAGCGCCATGGCGTGGTGAACAGTTCTGGGTCTATGTTGAGGTTTTCAAGAAGGGAGTTGATTTCCGCTTCAGAGTTCATGGTTTCTATTTTTGCGATAAAAATGTCTCGGTCGTCCACGCCATCGCTTGTTTCAAGTGTTTTGGTGGGGATTGTAAATATTACTAATGCATGTTGGAAGTTTTTTGATTGGTGGATGAAGTTGTAATATTGATGTGGGTCATTGGTAAGGGGGTATTTGTAGATGGAATATAATGAAATCCATTTTCTTAGTGAATGGTTTTCGGCCTCTAGCTCTTGCGCAATGTTGTTATAGCCTGTTCCGTCGAACCCGTTCCATACACTTCTTGGGATACATTTAAGCGCTGTCATTTTTGCCCCTCGAACGGATTCTGAAAAGGGGTAGATTTATTTTCTTTAACGAATAAGAAATCTGCTCCCTTTGATTTAGTTCTATTTAAATTTGCGCGCTGCTGGCTTTTTTTAGAAGGTTTTCAAGTTCAGGATAGGATTCGAGTTCTTCGTGGTTTAGGGAGTTAATAATAGCTTGTATTTTCTTTGCGTATTTATTCTCGATTGGGACTTCACTCCAATCCAGTTCTGAGGCAGAGACTATTAATACTTCGGTAAATGGAGAGTCCAAAAGTTTCTTTAGAATTTCAATTGCCTGAGCCGAGCGATTCTCTCCAAGTGCCGCAGCACTTCGCTCCTGCCAATACTCTTCCCTTGATAGGATCGTGTCGTTAAGCCGGTTCCAGTCTTCAGCGCTGAAATTTCCTAGAACTCCTTTGGCTACCTGCTCTGTAATGTATTCATTCCAGTTGGAATCCTCGCTTTGTCCCAGCCAGTAGTTGTATTCATCGAAAGCCTTGCTATCCATGATTTGTCTCAATTCAAATAGGGCGCGACATAGGTGAGTCGCCAGCTGGGAAGGAGGATGTGATAACGCCGTCGTCTTTGAGTACTTGCCACTGCACGCCGTCAACTGTTTTTGAAAAGGAGACAGATTTATTTTCTTTAACGAAAAAATAAATCTGTCTCCTTTTGGTTCGGTCCCCTTTTGGGTTTGGTTTATATGTTAGTTAGGTAGAAGCTGAGGTCGTTGGTTGAGAGTTCTATAAAGGTCGGTAGCATTAAGTTTTGATTGTGTCCTTCTAGTGATAAGAATATGACGGAGTTTCCAAGCTTTAGCACACCGCATCCGTCGTCAGTAATGGAGGTTAATTCCGCGGTTATGTAAGTTGCATCGGGTTTCGAGCGGATTGATGGAGTGGTTTCCTCTGAAGTCATTATGTTTTTATTCCAAAAAAACTCATCGCCAATGTCCATTTCGATGTCATAGGACTGGTTTTCTTTTGCCTCCGGAGCTATGAGGTTTGAAAAGCCTTTTCCATAGGGGCTTGAAAATTCAATATATATACTCTCGGTGAGAATTTTAATTATGCGTATTATAGTGATTTTCATCTATTTGGTTCCTAGGGGGACGCGAATTACTGTGTTGTCAACGTTCATGACGTTGTTAACTACGTCAAGAGTCCACGTTTCTTCGTGGTAATGGTGCTTGTTTGGTTTGCTATTCATTTCATGAGCACCATAGCGAATACTTCGTTTGCCATCGGCAGATACAATCCTATCGTTATCAGGCAATCCTGTTCTTGGATGGGTATTTGTATAGGGGCCTTCACCTAGGAAATCCTCCCATCGCTTAACAGCATCCTGCGGTTTAACCGGTTTGTTTCCATAGACCTCATTATGGTAACCCTGACCAGGAGGTGATGCCGGTGCGGGTGGAGAAGTAGGTTCCGCACCATGAACGTTGCTTTTAGAAGCATTATCTGGTTTTTCGCTCGGTGGTGATTTTGACTCTGAGCCTGGGCAATTACTGCTTAATCCCAACGGATCCACCCACCCCGTAGGGTTAGGTACGTACTGGTAGCTATTCAACCCACCCGCAAGCTTGATCGGATCCGGTGTCAGAAACCGCCCAGTCCCCGGATTGTAGTAGCGATGACGGTTGTAGTGTAGGCCCGTCTCGGCATCAAAATACTGACCTTGGAATCGCAACGGGTTGTCGATTTCACTGACATCCAGCGCCGCGAGGTTGCCGTAGGCGCGGTACTTCGCCGACCACATGATCTCGCCACTGTAGTCGGTGAGTTCCTGCGGTGTGCCCAGATGATCGAGTTGATAGTAGAACGGCGTCGCCTTACGCGGGCCTTCGCCGTCGAGCATGGCCAGTGGGCGGAAGCTGCCAGGTTCATAGATGTAAGTGCGATAACGGTTGTCACCGCTTTCGGCGATCAGGCGTTCGCCTTGCCACAAGAATTCGGTGGTATGGCCATCGACAGTTTTCTCGATGCGGCGACCGAAGGCGTCGTACTTATAGGATGCATTGCTGCCGCCCGGCAGGCTGACACCGATCAGTCGATGCTGGCAGTCGTAGCGGTATTCGGTGACAAGTTTCTGTCCGGTGCCACGGCGTTCGCGGATCAGGTTGCCATAGGCGTCGTAGTCGTAGTGGCGGTCGCCCTGCATCAGCAAGCGGTTGCCTTTGACGTTGGCGAGGTTGGCTGTGCCTTCGTTGTTCTGGCCGAGCAGGTTACCGGCCGGGTCGTGGGCGAAGGTTTCCGGTGTCGCGCCACGTACGCTGGTCAAGCGGTCCAGCGGGTCGTAGTGGAAGCTGCGGTTGCCCTTGCGGCTGTCATCGATGCCGGCGAGGTTGCCGTTGGCGTCGTAGTTATAGCGACGCTGGAACAGGTTTTTCTCGCGCTGGCGGACGCTGTGCGCTTGCAGGCGACCTTGTTCGTCGTACTGGTATTGGCTGAGCAGCAGTCCTTGTTGGCGTTGCTGTTCGCGACCGGCGGTGAATTGGTGGCTGGTCAGGCGTGAGCCATTGAGGTCAATACTGCTAAGGCGTCCGCCTGAGAGATGACGGTAGTCGAGTGTGCTGCCATCGGGGAGGCTGCAGTGACTCAGTTGTCCGACGCTGTCGTATTCGTAGCGCGTGGTGCCCCAGCCCTGATGCTCGGTGATCAGGCGATCCTGCACGTCGTATTCGTAGGCAAGCGGCCAGTGTCCGTCGTCGACATTCACCAAACGGCCCAGGGCATCGTAGCTGTAGTGTATTTCTTCGCCATCGGCGAGGGTTTTCACCAGCAGTCGACCGGCAGCATCGCGCTGATACTCGGTGACCAGTTCGCTGCCGTCATCGCCGAATTCGGTCTTCTTCAGCAACTGGCCGTTGAGGTCGTATTCGTACGCGGTGCGGCGGCCGTCGAAACCGGTTTCCTGCTGGATCAGACCGTTGGCGTAGTAGTCGAGCTTGTAGTGCTCGCCGCGCTCGTTTTCGATTTCAGTGAGTAGCAGGCCGGCGTTGTCGTAGCGATAGCGCAATTGGCTGCCGTCGGGATTGATGCGGCGGCTGACCAGGTGCAGGTTATCGGCGTATTCGTAGCGGGTGATGCGGCCGAGCTCATCGCGTTCGGCGGTGACGCGTCCGTACGGGTTGTAAGTGAAGGCACGGGTGGCACCGCCGGGGAGGGTGATCTGGGTCAACCGGTCGACGGCATCCCATTGAAAATGGGTGATGGCGCCGAATTCATCCTGGCGGGTGATCTGGCGTCCGAGTGCGTCGTAGCGGTACTTGCGCTGACCACCGTCCGGAAGACGTTCCTCCAGCAATTGACCGAGATTGTTCCAGCCCAGTTGATGGCGACTGCCATCAGGGTGATGAATTTCCAGCAGCCGGCCCTGGCCGTCGTAGTTGTAGCGGGTTTCGTTGCCCTGTGCGTCGATTTGCTGGGTAATGTCGCCTTGTTGATTGCGGTCGTACTGCCAACGGGCCTTGCCACGTTTGACTTCAATCAGTTGCCCATCGAAGTAGTTGTAGAGGGTTGGTTCTTCTTCCGGCGGGATGACAGCCATCAATCGTCCGGCATCGCTGTATTGATACTCGGTGATGGCCCCCATTGGATCTTTTACAGCAACCAGACGTCCCTGATCGTCATAGGCATTTTGCGTTTCAGCACCATCGGCAGCGGTTTCACTGATCAGCCGTGCATTTTCGTCATGCACGTAAACCTGTTCACTGCCATCGGCGTTGTGAACCGTAACCGTGCCTTTGTCATCCCACTCGTAGCGAGCTTCCAGTTGCGAATAGTTGGCCCAATGACGTACGCAACGGGAAAGTTTGCCTTCACGCTCCCATTCCCAGAAAAAACTGGCGCCACCGGCCAGTTGTCGCTCGAGAATGACGTGCTGATCGTTGTAGCGGTAATGCTCGGTTTCCCCTGCGGCATTGGATGCCGAGACCAATTGGTTGCGAGCGTTATAGCGGTAGGTGACAAGGTTCTGAATGGTCAGCCAAGGATCCTGGCGCTCACCGCGCTCGTCATACTCAGAACGCTGCTGTTGCTGATCAACGGCAACGATATGGCGATCGTCGTAGCGCAACAGCAACGCGCGGCCCGCACCGTTATCGATGCGCTGGATCCGCCCCACCAGGTCATAGCTGATATGCACCTGATTTCCGTAGGAGTCACTGACCGTCGTCAGTCGGTTTGCGCGGAAGTGATAAAAGCGTGGTTTTGCTCCTGCTTGGGTGAGGATCAGTTCACCCGGCGCGCTGCCCAAATAAATCGCCGCCTGAGCCAGACTGTTGGTAATGGCTGGACGTTGTTCGGTCGGCATCGGGAAGCGGGTCTGACGGTTTTCGTTATCAGTCCACAACACGCCTTCATCGTTGATTTGCAGGCGATGGGATAGGGAGTGGCTCCAGCCATGGCCGAGACGCCCGTCGATTTCAACCGCGCTGCTGCGATAGAGACGTGTCCATTCAATGGGTAGCAGCCCACCCAATACGCCGTCAGTGAGCGTCAGCAATTCCTCGCCGGTAACCATCGATACCGGTTCACCGTTAGTGCAGGTCTTATCGGCGCACTGAGCAGGTTGATCCGCTGGGTTTTTGGACTGGTTGGGCGCGTTGTCTACATTTTCCTGTTGTTGAGCGCGGGTGCTGTTTTCCTTCTTGCCGCGTGCATGAATCTGCGCATCCGTCTCTACAGCACCTCCGGAAACGGGTGGTTTTTTCTTTGGTGGTGTGGCGGTCTCTGCGGGTTTTGGAGGCGCAATTTCTACGCTCGCCTTTCTCGCCTGGTTCAGTGGCGAATTGCCGTTGAGCATCAACGGTTTCGCCGTATCGGCGTGTGCTGTCGCATTCTTCTTGCTGATCTTCATCAGCATCGACGTGAAGTCTTCAATCAGTGTCATGACCTTGCCGCTGTTCCTTGCAGCATTAAGGCCCTTGGTGCCAATACGGACGGCCAAACCGATCCCGCCCGTCAAAACAATACCGATCAGGATGTTCAGCAGTACTTCCGTAGTCAGTTCTGCCAGCACTTCAGTGCAGGTCTGCGGAGGCAGCATTTTGACCCACGCTACGATAGCTGCGACGTAGATCCACATAAGTGGCTCGTCACTGGCGATCAGCAGGGCTGTTTGAATGGCTTCTTTTGAAGCGTTATAGATCTTCTTTATCTGTTCTTCGGTGAAGAATTTTTTGAGTTTTTCGTAGTTTTCCCGAGGGTGTGCAACCAGGTCGTAGAGACTTTTGATGTCCCCCCACAGCCCCATGATCGCCTTGAGGAACCCCTTCCACGCCGACTCCAATTGCTGCAATGCCCGTCCAGCCATGGATGCATTGGTATGCGCTTGCCAAAGTGGCAGAAAGTCGGTGGTCCACTCTGTTTGCAGCCAGCCGCTAAGGTCCCCGATTACGCCTTGATAGGAGTTGAACAGGCTATCGATCTGAGCCTTGGTGGGATTCGGGAAAAAAGTGATTTCATATTGCTGATGCGGTTTGAGGCCAGTGACCTCCAGAATCCCGCTTGGACCGATTTTGACGTTGATCGGTTGACCGACTTCGTTCTTTCCGTAGAGCTTGCCATTCTCCACTGGCACCAGTCGCACCGGCGTATTGCCGATAGGTACAAAACGCGCAGACTCGAAACTATGTACAAGTTTGAGTTTGCCGTTGGCAGGGCAGTTGGCATAAAGGGTATTTTCCTTTTTGCTGTCTTTGTCCGCCGTACCGACTTCGTCACCGACCTTGAACTGTTGCTCTGCGTCCAGAATGCCGCCGTACCAGGCTTCGGCATGCTCGCGATAATCCTTCAGGCACTTCTTGAAGTCGCTGATGATGGCCTGAGCATCAGGCTGTTTTGCATTGAGATTGGCAACAATCTCACCCATCAAAATGCTCATACAGCCACCTCACTTTCCAGATGGGCCTTCAGTAGGCCGGTAAAGTTTTCTTCCGTGAGTGGCGTGCGTTTTACGAAGCGCGCCACTTTCTTTTGCAGGTTCGATTCAGGGAACGAGAAGTACAGGTCGGCATGTTCGTCCAGCAGCCACTGCATCATGTTGCCGATTACGGTCGACGGATTTTCGGCCATCAAGCTGTCAAGCAGGTCTTTCGGCACTTCCCACCACGGCCAATCCTTCGCCTTCGGCACCACCCTCGGCCCGACTTCCAGACTCCGCCCATTAATCAGATACCGCTCAAACACCGGCAACACTTCCCCAGCCGCCTCACCCAGCCCTTCAAGAATCGGATAAATATGCCGCCCATCCCAGAACCGGAAAAACACTTCGGTCCCGTCCGGCATCTTCACCTGGGTCAAACTGCGCAGGTGTTCGAAAACTTCGTTGGGCTCCGAGCGGGAGACCGCCAGCCAGCCCCAGTCGAGGGCGTCGGTTTCGGTGATCCAGGGCAGGAAGGCCGAGTTGGCCTTGAGTTCGGCGACGTATGGCATCACCGGTTGCCAGGTGGAGTAGGGCGTTCCACCCCAGATGGGAATGGCCTGTATGGACGGTTCGCTCTGATATAAGGCCTTGAGCGCTTCGGCATCGCTCGCGGCGCTTATGACCAGATACAAGCGTTCGTCTTTCTGCAGCGGCTGTTGTGCCAGCCAGTCTTTGGGTGTCAGTCGATTAGATGGCACAGGCACCTGCCTTGCATTTTTCGCACTCTTCGCAGAACGGCGCATTACGTTTGAGGGTGTTGATCTGCGCCGGGGTCAGTACAGCGCCAGCCTTGTCGGCATCGGCCTGCTTCAACACGCCCGGCAGCAGTGGGGCGGCGCCGGTGCCGCTGCCCGGTCCTCCGCCGGAGTTGATGTTGATCGCCGGCCCGCTCATGGTCACGCCGCCGCCATCGATCTTGATGAA
>NZ_NEKA01000020.1:0-84198 GCF_002113205.1 Pseudomonas sp. B16(2017) | reverse complement strand
GAGAAGTCTCCCACGGTCCGTACTGGCTAGAGTCGGAATCGAGCTTTTAGTCCCGCCCACCCCTTCAAGTCTAAACATACAAGCGGGCTTGCTCGCGAAAGCGTCGGATCAGTCGATGATGAGTTGACTGACACTCCGCCTTCGCGAGCAAGCCCGCTCCCACATTTGATTTGTGAACACTTCAAGTGCCAACGGACTCCGATGAACCTCTCGCGTCTCGCCCTGCCCCTCCTGCTGCTGCCAACCGCCAACGCCCTCGCCGACACCTTCGAACGCGACCAGGCCCTGAAGCTGCCGGACGTGCTGATCAGCGCCAATCGCCAGGTCGAAGCACGCAACGACAGTAGCGCTGCCAATACGGTTTTCACCCGCGAAGACATCGAGCGCCTGCAACCCCGTAGCGTCACCGATCTGCTGCAACGGGTACCGGGCGTACAAGTCGCGCAGACCGGCGGGCGCGGCAGTCTGCCAGGGATCTACATTCGCGGCACGCAATCGGCGCAAAGCCTGGTGCTGGTCGACGGCCAGCGCATCGGCAACTCGACGTCCGGCGACAGCAACCTGCAACACCTCAACATCGAACAGATTGAGCGGGTCGAAGTGCTGCGCGGTTCGCGCTCGGTGATCTACGGCAGCGATGCGATTGGCGGGGTGATTCAGATCTTCACCCGGCGCGGCGGCGAACAGGGCTTGCAGCCGCGGATGCATGTGGGCTTCGGCAGCCACCAGACCTGGGAGCGCAGTGTCGGCCTCTCCGGTGGCGATGAAAAAACCCGCTTCAACCTCGGCGCCAGTCTCGATGAAACCGCCGGGATCGACCGCACCCACGCGTCGTATCCCAGCGACAGCGACCACGACGCCTATCGCAACAAATCCATCAGCCTGAGCCTCAGCCATGCGCTGACCGATGACATCGAAGTCGGCGCCAACCTGCTGGATAACCGGGGCAAAAGCGAGTTCGACAACCCGTTCGGCCGCTTCGACCCGGTGACTTTCGACTCCCTCCAGCAGCAGCCCTACAGCGATTTCACCGTCAGCAGTTTCAGCAGCTACATCGACGCTCGGCTCAACGAGCGCTGGAAGTCGCGCTTGGAACTCGGCCACAGCGAAAACCGCGAGAAGTCCTTCGACAAACTCAGCGACGAGCGCTCGGTGTTCAACACCTACCGCGACTCGGTGACCTGGCAGAACGACCTGACCCTCGATGCGCGCAACAGCCTGATCCTTGGCGGCGACTGGTACGAAGACCGGGTCAACAGCAGCACCGCGTTCGACGAAGACAACCGCTGGAACCGCGCAGCCTTCATCCAGCATCGCTTCCAGGCCGACAGCTTCTCCACCGAACTAGGCCTGCGCCGTGACGACAACCAGCAATTCGGTGGGCAGAACAGCTGGAGCGGCACGCTGACCTTGCCGGTCAACCCGGACAACGATCTGCTGCTCAGCTACAGCGAAGGCTTCCGCGCACCGACCTTCAACGATCTGTATTACCCGGACTTCAGCAACCCCGACCTGAAACCGGAAACCTCGAAAAGCTACGAGCTGCAATGGCGCAGCCAGTTGAGCGACAGCACTCGCCTCGAAGCCTCGCTGTATCGGACCGATCTGGAAGACGCGATCATCTTCGGCAGCAACTCACGCCCGGAAAACGTCGCCTCGGCGCGGATCAATGGCTTCGAAGCGACCCTGAAACAGGAACTGCTGGGCTGGCAGAGCAACCTCGGCGTAGCGATCATCGATCCCCGCGACCGCGACACCGGCCACACCCTGGCACGTCGTGCCCGTCGCACCTTGAGCTGGGATCTGGATCGGCAATTTGATCGCCTCGGTCTCGGCGCCAGTTGGCAGGCCGTCAGCAGTAGCTACGACGACCTGAACAATCAGCAACCATTGGGCGGTTATGCACTGCTAGGACTGCGCAGCAGCTGGGCGCTGAACCGCGAGATCAAGCTGGATTTCAAGGTCGACAACCTGCTGGACAAGGGTTACAGCCGAGCGCTGTACAGCCATGACGGCAGTCAGTATGGCTATCGCGAGGAGGGGCGGGCGTTCATGTTCGGGGTAACCTGGACACCGCTACTCTGATCCAGAATTTGCGCTGCATTGACTGACCTCTTCGCGAGCAAGCCCGCTCCCACAGGGGGAACGCATTCCAAATGTGGGAGCGGGCTTGCTCGCGAAGAATTCACCTCGGTCTCAGCGGTCTGGCGCGATCAACTTGCAGAGCTTGGCGGTGGCTTCGATCATCTGCCCGCTCGGGCGCTCCAGACCTTTGTCGGTGACCAGCAGCAACTGCCCGTGCTTGACCGCTGTCACCTGTGGCCAGGCGTTCCACGCATCCAGTTGCGGCTGATCGCCAGCCAGAATCACTTCGGGATCACGCTGTAAAACCGCTTCGATGCTCACCTGCGGCGCCGGCAGCCTCAGGTCGGCAAACACATTGCGTGCGCCGCACACTTCAAGCGCATCGCTGATGATCTGTCCGCCACCGACGGTGTACAGCGGCTTGTCCCAGACCTGGTAGAACGCCCGCAGCGGCGCTTCCCGCCGGTAGCGCTGGCGCAGCTCATCGAGGTTGCGCCGTAGCTCGGCGGCCCGTTCAACCCCACGCTCCGGGCGACCCAGCTGTGTCGCGATGGCTTCAATCTGCGCGGTCAGTTGCTCGAGACTGTGGGGCTCGGCAACAAAAGTCGGGATGTTCAGGCGCTTGAGCTGATCGCGTTGAGCCGGACCGACACTGCCAGGCCACAACAGCAACAAGTCAGGTTTGAGGCTCAGCAGCCGTTCCATGTCGAGCTGGCCATAACGGCCCACCGAAGGCACGTCCTTGATCGCGGATGGCCGCTCACCGGCATCCAGCACGCCGACCAGCAGATCGGCCGAATCCAGTTCGACAACGATTTCAGACAGGGATGGCGCGAGGCTGACCACCCGCAGAGCGGCCAGCGCCTCAGCGCTGACGGCCAGCAGCAGAACCGCCAGCCAGAGACGACGCATCAGGCGAGTTGACGCGGGATACGGTAGAGGTAGAACAGCACCGCCGTGGACAGCGCCAGCAACATCAGCGGCACCGCTTCAAGGCCGACGAACACCGCCAGCGCACCAATCCATGCCGGCAGTGCCGCGACCACGAATGCACTGCGAAGGCAGGCCGCCAGGGCGATCCAGGCAGCGGGCTCTTCAGGGGTATCGAGGGCTTTTTGCGTGGCGATCAGCGCATGTTTGTAGCGCCCGAAAAACTTCAGGCTGACAAACATCGAGGCCACGCCAGCGATAAAGAAAGGCATCGCCAGCACCGGCAGAATTGCCTCGCCCTGGCCGAACACAGCGTTGATCACGAACAGCGGCACCAGCGCCAGCGCCAGGTATTTCCACCAGGCGATCGACAGACGGCGCCGCACTTGCCCGCGGGTCACGCCCGGTCTACCTCGCCCTGATGCTCGTTGCCCATCATGTGGTCGAGCTTGCTGGCCTTGGTCGCCAGATAGAGTTTGTTGTGCGGGTTGTGGCCGGTGTGCAGCGGCACGCGCTCGGCGACGACAATGCCCATGTCGGTCAAGGCTTTGACCTTGCGCGGGTTATTGGTCATCAGGCGCAGGGATTTGACGCCCAGATGCTCGAGCATCGGCAGGCACATGGCATAGTCACGCTGGTCGGCGGCAAAGCCCAGACGCTCGTTGGCTTCAACGGTGTCGGCGCCGCCGTCCTGCAATTCGTAGGCACGGATCTTGTTCAAAAGACCGATGCCGCGCCCTTCCTGACGCAGGTACAGCAACACGCCACGGCCTTCGCGAGCGATGGCCTTGAGGGCGCCTTCCAGTTGCGAGCCGCAGTCGCAACGCTGGCTGAACAAGGCATCGCCGGTCAGGCATTCGGAGTGCAGACGGCCGAGTACCGGGGCACCGTCGGCAATCTCGCCCAGGCTCAGCACGACGTGCTCGCGGCCGGTGGCTTCATCGAGAAAACCGTGCATGGTGAATTGCGCAAAAGGCGTTGGCAGCTTGGAAGCGGCGACAAAAACGACAGGCACCGGTGTGCTCCTGATCTGAAAAGTCCGAGATTCGCTGGGCGGCATTGTAACAGCAGGTTCCCGCAGGCGCTTAGGCTGAATTATCGGGGATAACTATCAAAAAGTTTGATGACAGGCTCGTCGCTATCGCCTGTACTCGAACGGATACGGCTGCTTCCAGCGCTCGAAGATCGGCTTCAACTCGCCGCTTTTCACCAGTTGCTCCATGCGCTGGTCGTAGATCGACATCAGCGCCCGGCCTTGCGGGGTGTCGGCGAAGCCGAGGTACAGCGGCAACTCTGCCAGATGCGAATAACGGTACGGCGAAGGATCGGCGGCGTTTCGCAGCACCGCTTCGATTTCCGTCAGCGCATCAATGTAGTAATCCGCCCGCCCCTGCTTGAGCATCGACAGGATCCCGGTGCGGCGCTCGATCTGGTTGAATCGTTTGACGTTCGGCAGATAGGTTTCGTAGCGATAGCCGCGCACCCAGGCCAGTCGGTACTTGCCCAGGGTCGCCTGGGTCGGCGAAGGATTGCTGGCCAGGCCGAGCGCGTAGATGTGGTCGGAATCGAAATTCCATTTCGGGTACAGCACCTGCTCGGCTTCGCCGCGATAGGAACCGACCAGTGCATCGACTTCCTTCAGTTGTACCAGCCCCACCGAACGAGTGTAGGGCACGGTGCGAATATCCAGAGTCACGCCGGCCGGCTCGAACACTTTGCGCAACACATCCCAGGCCAGGCCATGGCCGTCGGCGGCGGTGTAGTCTTCCCAGTCTTCGCTGGCCAGGTGAATGACCGACGGCGATGCGTCCTGTGCCTGGGCCACGGCACCAAGCAAGGTCAAAACCACTATCGCCAACCAGCGTCGAGTCATCCCTGCGTCCCTCCTCCACGCCCGGAAATCAGGCGAAAATCCACACCAGTCCCTGCATCGCCAGCCAGGCAAACACGCCGGCCAGCACGTCGTCGAGCATGATGCCGACGCCGCCGTGAACATGCCGGTCGATCCAGCGGATCGGCCACGGTTTGAGAATGTCGAAGAAGCGGAACACCAGGAACCCGGCGAGCAACCAGTACCAGCCTTCCGGCACCAGCCACAGGGTGATCCACATCCCGACCATTTCGTCCCAGACGATGCCCTCGTGGTCGTGCACCCGCAGATCGTCGGCCACTTTGCCGCACAGCCAGAAGCCGAACAACATGGTGATCCCGAGCATCAGCCAGTAACCCCAGTCCGGCAGCATCTGCCACAACGGGATAAAGGGTAGCGCAACTAACGAGCCCCAAGTGCCCGGCGCCTTGGGCAAGGTGCCCGAGCCAAAGCCGAACGCGAGGAAATGCCAGGGATTGCGCCAGACCGACGGCGGAACGAATTCGGCCGGAACCTGTTTCGGGTGATCTGTCACGGTGACTCCTGAAAATGTTGATAACCCCGGATTTGCGGGGTGATGTCGTGCCCGTCGCGATCCAGCAACACTACGCCCTGCCCTTGCGTCACGCGGCCGATCACATGGATCGACCAGCCATCGGCGAGCAGCGCCGGCCACTCGACGGCCGGCAGGGTGAAGGCCAGCACGTAGTCATCGCCACCGCTCAATGCCGCTCGTTCGGCGCCGCGCTGACCGAGAAACGCCACCAGCGCCTCCGACAACGGAACGCGCTCGCGCTCGACTTCGAGGCGGACCTTCGAGGCCAATGCGATGTGACCGCAATCGGCGAGCAGCCCATCGGAGATGTCCAGCGCCGAAGTGGCCTTGCCACGCAGGGCCTGACCGAGAGCGAGTTGCGGTTGCGGCGACCAGTAATGATCAAGCAGCGGCTGGGCAATGTGAGGCTCGGCGTCACGCTGACCCAGCACCAGCGGCAAGGCCCCGGCGGCATTGCCCAACTCACCGCCGACACACAGCAGATCGCCCGGCTGCGCGCCGCTGCGGGTCAGCGCTTTACCGGCCGGGACGCGACCGAACACGGTGACGGTCAGGCTCAACGGCCCGCGGGTCGTGTCGCCGCCGACCAGTGCCACGCCGCAGTCCTGCGCCATGCGGTTCAAACCGCGGGCATAGGCTTGCAGCCAATCGGCGGTCACCGTCGGCAAGGTCAGGGCAAGGGTAAAGGCGACGGGCGTGGCGCCCATGGCAGCGAGGTCGCTGACCGCCACGGCCAGCGAGCGCTGACCGAGCAGAAACGGATCGCAGGGATCGGCGAAATGCACGCCGGCCACCAGCGTATCGGTGGAAACCGCCAGCTGTTCCCCGGAAGGGACCGCCAGCAAGGCGCAGTCGTCACCGATCCCCAGTGCAACGCCTTCGCCGCCCTGCGCACAAGGCGCGGCGGCGAAGAAATTGCGGATCAGCTCAAACTCGCCCATGGCTGAGAAAAAGTATTCAAGCGCGGATCAGCGCTTGAACGCCTTCACTTCAGCTTCACGCAGGCGCGGAGCCAGCTTGTCGAGCACGCCGTTGACGAACTTGTGGCCGTCGGTCGAACCGAACACCTTGGCCAGCTCGATACCTTCGTTGATCACAACGCGGTACGGCACGTCGACGCGCTTGAGCAGCTCCCAGGTGGACAGGCGCAGAACCGCCAGTTCAACCGGGTCCAGCTCTTCGATCGCCAGGTCCAGGCAAGGCGTGAGCGCGGTGTCGATTTCAGTCTTGAACTGCGGAACCCCGTGGAGGATTTCGCGGAAGTAAGCACCGTCGACATCGGTGAAATCGTTATCGACCCGGAACTGCGCTTCGATCTCGTTCAACGATTGCCGAGCCATGTGCCATTGATACAGGGCCTGGGTCGCGAGCTGACGGGCTTCGCGGCGCTTGGCGCTCTTCGATGGCTTGCCGGCATCCGCAGGTTTCGGATCGCGCGGGTTGAAACGATCGCTTTCGTCGCTAATCACTTGGCCTCCAACTGCGCCAGCAGGCTGACCATTTCCAGAGCGGACAGGGCAGCTTCAGCACCTTTGTTGCCGGCCTTGGTGCCGGAACGTTCGATGGCTTGCTCGATGGAATCAACGGTCAGGACGCCGAAAGCGACCGGTACGCCGAATTCCATGGACACCTGGGCCAGGCCCTTGGTGCACTCGCCCGCCACGTATTCGAAGTGCGGAGTACCGCCACGAATGACCGCGCCCAGGGCGATGATTGCTGCGAACTCGCCTTTCTGGGCGACTTTCTGCGCAACCAGCGGGATTTCGAAGGCGCCAGGTGCGCGGATGATGGTGATGTCGCTTTCGCTCACGCCGTGGCGAACCAGGGCATCAACTGCACCGCTGACCAGGCTTTCAACCACGAAGCTGTTGAAGCGGCCCACTACCAAAGCGTAGCGGCCTTTAGGGGCGATGAAGGTACCTTCGATGGTCTTCAGGGTCATTCGTCAGATCTCTTAAAGAGCCGGGACGCGTCTGTTTCGCGTCCCTCAGTGATTTATTTGCCGCGAATACAGGGCCGGAAACAACCGGTCATTATTCGGAGGGCACGTATTCTACAACTTCCAGATCGAAACCGGATATCGCATTAAATTTCATTGGCGCGCTCATCAAACGCATTTTGCGCACACCGAGGTCACGCAGGATCTGCGAACCGGCACCGACAATGCTGTAGGTGGTCGGTTTTTTCGGTGCGGCCTGATCGCCGGTTTCGCGGATGTGCGCCAGCAACACGTCGCCATCCAGTGGATGACCGAGCAACAGCACCACACCGCTGCCGGCCTCGGCAACCGCAGCCATGGCGGCGCGCAGACTCCAGCGGCCCGGTTGCTTGACCATCAGCAGGTCGCGCAGCGGGTCCATGTTGTGCACGCGAACCAGGGTCGGCTCTTCGGCGCAAACGGTGCCCAGGGTCAGTGCCATGTGCACGTCGCCTTCCACGGAATCACGATAGGTCACCAGGTTGAATTGGCCCAGTTCGCTGTCCAGCGGCTGCTCGGCAATCCGCTGAACGGTACGTTCGTGGATCATCCGGTAGTGAATCAGGTCGGCGATGGTGCCGATCTTGATGTTGTGTTCCGCGGCGAAGGCTTCCAGCTCGGCGCGACGGGACATGGTGCCGTCATCGTTCATCACTTCGCAGATCACGCCGCTCGGCTCGAAACCGGCCATGCGCGCCAGGTCGCAGGCGGCTTCGGTGTGGCCGGCGCGCGCCAGGGTGCCACCGGCCTGGGCCATCAGCGGAAAAATGTGGCCCGGGCTGACGATGTCTTCGGCCTTGGCGTCTTTCGCGGCGGCCGCTTGCACGGTGCGCGCACGGTCAGCGGCGGAAATGCCGGTGGTCACGCCTTCGGCCGCTTCGATCGAAACGGTGAACTTGGTGCCGAAACCGGAACCGTTGCGCGGAGCCATCAGCGGCAGCTTCAGGGTTTCGCAGCGCTCGCGGCTCATCGGCATGCAGATCAGGCCACGGGCGTATTTGGCCATGAAGTTGATGTGCTCGGCCTTGCAGCATTCGGCGGCCATGATCAGGTCGCCTTCGTTCTCGCGGTCTTCGTCATCCATGAGGATGACCATCTTGCCTTGGCGGATGTCTTCAACCAGTTCTTCGATGCTATTGAGCGCCACAAGGCACCCCCTTCAGTCAGGATTTGAGGTAGCCGTTGGCGGCCAGAAAGCTTTCA
The DNA here is from genome assembly GCF_002113205.1 of Pseudomonas sp. B16(2017). Classification (NCBI taxonomy): domain Bacteria; kingdom Pseudomonadati; phylum Pseudomonadota; class Gammaproteobacteria; order Pseudomonadales; family Pseudomonadaceae; genus Pseudomonas; species Pseudomonas sp. B16(2017). The sequence goes on along the minus strand of NZ_NEKA01000020.1, from coordinate 75,576 downwards.
GTGATGCCACCGCCAAGCTTTTGTGAAGAGTCAGGCTCAGCGGCCCTGTCGCCCAGAAGCAGACGCTCCAGATAACGCGCCAGCAGGTCGACTTCCAGGTTCACCCGGCGACCTGGCTTGTAGGACGCCATGATGGTTTCGCTCAGGGTGTGCGGGATGATCGTCAGCAGGAATTCGGCGCCATCGACCGCGTTCACCGTCAGGCTGGTGCCGTCGACGGTGATCGAGCCTTTGTGGGCGATGTACTTGGCCAACTCTTTCGGAGCGCGGATGCGAAATTCCACGGCGCGGGCATTGTCACTGCGCGAAACCACTTCGCCGACACCGTCGACATGACCGCTGACCAGATGACCGCCGAGACGGGTGGTCGGGGTCAGGGCTTTTTCCAGGTTGACCGGGCTACCGCTTTTCAGGTCATTCATGGCGGTGCAGTCGAGGGTTTCGCGACTGACATCGGCGGCGAAGCCGTTGCCCGGCAGTTCAACCGCAGTCAGGCACACGCCGTTGACCGCGATGCTGTCGCCGAGTTTGACGTCGCTCAGGTCGAGCTTGCCGGTTTCGACATGCACCCGCACATCACCGCCCTTTGGGGTCAGTGCGCGGATACTGCCGATGGATTCGATGATGCCGGTAAACATGGGGTTCTCCTTGAGAACGAAGCCAGCGCTAACGCGATGGCCGGGAATTATACGCTCGCCGATGGGACAGGGATGGCAGTGACTCGCCAGTCATCGCCAACCGCGCGAATTTCAGTGATTTTCAGCTCCGGCGCATCCTTCATACAGGCCAGCGGCCAGTCCAGAAGCGGACGCGCCGTGGAGCCGAGGAACTTGCCGGCGATGAAGATCACGAACTCGTCGACCAGTCCGAGCTGGGCAAACGCGCCGGCCAGTCGCGGGCCGGCCTCGACCAGCACTTCGTTGACGCCACGGTTGGTGAGTTCGACCAGCAACTGGTGCAGATCGACCTGACCGTCATCGCCCGGCACGATCAGGCATTCCGGACCGTGGGCGTACTGTTCTTCAATGGCCACGCAGGTGGCGACCAGCGCCGGGCCGGCCTTGAAGAACGGCGCATCCAGCGGCACCCGCAGACGCCCGTCGATCAATACCCGCAGCGGCGGGCGGCTCAGGGCCAGTGCGGTTTGTTCGGCATCCAGCCCCAGCTCATCGCCGCGAACGGTCAGGCGTGCGCCATCGGCCAGCACCGTGTCGGCGCCGGTCAGCACCACGCTGGCCTGGGCGCGCAGACGCTGCACCGCCGAACGCGCGGCAGGGCCGGTGATCCATTGGCTCTCGCCGCTTTCCATCGCCGTACGACCGTCGAGGCTCATGGCCAACTTGACCCGCACGAACGGCAAGCCGTGTTCCATGCGCTTCAGAAAACCTTGATTGAGCTTGCGCGCCTCAGCTTCCAGCACGCCGCTTTCGGTGGCGATGCCGGCATCGGTCAAGCGCTGCAGACCGCGTCCGGCGACTTGAGGATTGGGATCACGCATCGCCGCGACCACCCGGCCAACACCGGCATTCACCAGCGCATCGGCGCACGGCGGCGTACGGCCGTGGTGGCTGCAAGGTTCGAGGGTCACGTAAGCCGTGGCGCCCCGGGCCCGTTCACCGGCGGCGCGCAGGGCGTGGACTTCGGCGTGGGGTTCGCCGGCCCGCTCATGCCAGCCTTCGCCGACAATTTGCCCGTCGCGCACGATCACGCAGCCGACCCGTGGATTGGGGTGCGTCGTGTAATGCCCCTTGCGCGCCAGCTCCAGGGCCCGGGCCATGAAGTGAGCGTCGAGGATGGCCTGCTCGGCGGCAGTGGTCATTCTTTCACCGGTTCGCGGGCGAGGCGGTCGATCTCTTCGCGGAACTCGTTGAGGTCCTGGAAGCGGCGGTACACGGAGGCGAAACGGATGTAGGCGACTTCATCGAGCTTTTGCAGCTCGGCCATCACCAGTTCGCCGACCACGAGGGACTTGACCTCGCGCTCGCCGGTGGCGCGCAGCTTGTGCTTGATATGGACCAGCGAGGATTCGAGGCGCTCGACGCTCACCGGACGTTTCTCCAGGGCGCGTTGCATGCCGGCGCGGAGTTTTTCTTCGTCGAACGGTTGGCGGCTGCCGTCGGTTTTGATCAGGCGCGGCAACACCAGTTCGGCCGTCTCGAACGTCGTGAAACGTTCGCCGCAGGCCAGGCATTCACGCCGGCGGCGCACCTGTTCGCCCTCGGCGACCAGACGCGAGTCGATGACCTTGGTGTCGTTGGCACCGCAGAAGGGACAGTGCATGGTGGCTGGCAACAAAAAAAGGGAGGGCCATGGTAGCGCATCCCGGTGGCAAGACAAGCCATAGGCTTTGCGGTATACAGACTGTCATGATCGATTGATCCATGGATTTCATTTTGCTGGAGCCACCAATGTCCCTACGACCGCTCGTTTTGCTCAGTGTTTTCAGCCTGCTGGTGGCCTGTGGCAGCGACGCGCCCAAGCCTCAGCCGCCCACGCCGGGCCCGGCGCCGCAACAGGCGCAGAAAAAAGCCCGGGAAGCCGCCGACCTCGGCCCGCTGCCGGCGTATCAGCGCGAACTGAGCGGCACCCTGCAAGGCGTGCCGGCCGGCGCCGAAGTCGAACTGGCGCTGCTGGTGATCGACGAGAAGGATCGCCCGCAACAATTGCTCGCCAGTTCCAGCCTGATCGGCAACAACCAGATTCTGCCGTTTCACCTGCGTTTCAACCCCGAATCCTTCCCGGTTGGCGCGCGGGTTGAATTGCGCGGCCGCGCCAGCCAGTCCGGCCAGTTGATCCTGCACCTGCCGTCGCAGACCATCACTCAGCCAACCACCCAGGCGTTGGGCCAGCTGCAATTTGTCAAAGCCCCATGAATGCCCCGTCAGACCTGCAACAGTCGCTGGGCGAGTTGCTCGGCGACGCCCGACTGAAAGCCTGCACATTGCCGGACACCGACTTGCAGCTGTGGCTGATCGACGGCGACAACATGGCGCGCGAATTCAGCCAGGAAGAAACCCAACGAATCCTGCATGAACCGCCGTACTGGAGTTTCTGCTGGGCCAGCGGTCTGGCGGTGGCGCGCTATCTCGCGCAATTCCCCGAGTGGGTCCGGGGCAAGCGGGTGCTGGACTTCGGCGCCGGTTCCGGAATCGCCGGCATTGCAGCGGTGAAAGCCGGAGCGCTGGAGGTGGTGGCCTGCGACCTCGACCCGCTGGCGATTGCCGCCTGTCGGGCGAATGCCGAACTCAATGATGTGCAGATGAGCTATTCCACAGACTTCTTCGCCGAGGCGGATCGCTTCGATCTGATCCTGGTGGCCGACGTCTTGTACGACCGGGAAAACCTGCCGCTGCTCGACGCCTTCCTGAGCCGTGGCCGCGAAGCGCTGGTGGCGGATTCACGGGTCAGGGATTTCCGTCATCCGCTGTACCGACGCATCGAAATGCTCGAAGCCATGACCCTGCCGGATCTGGCCGAGCCGGAAGAGTTTCGCCATGTCAGCCTCTACCATGCGGCCCGCGCCTGACCGTATAGTTGCCCCATTCACGCTTTTACGAGATACCCCATGAGTCAGCAAACGCCGTACATCTTCGACGCCACGACGGCCGACTTCGACCAGTCGGTGATCGAGGCTTCCTTCCAAAAACCGGTGCTGGTGGATTTCTGGGCCGAATGGTGCGCGCCGTGCAAGGCGCTGATGCCGATGCTGCAAGGGATCGCCGAGAGCTATCAGGGCGAGTTGCTGCTGGCCAAAGTCAATTGCGATATCGAGCAGGACATCGTCGCCCGCTTCGGCATCCGCAGCCTGCCGACCGTGGTGCTGTTCAAGGACGGTCAACCGGTAGACGGCTTTGCCGGCGCGCAACCGGAATCCGCCGTGCGCGCCCTGCTCGAACCCCATGTACAGATGCCCGCGCCGTCGGCTGCCGATCCATTCGAACAGGCTCAGGCACTGTTTGACGAGGGCCGCTACGCCGACGCGGAAGCGACATTGGTCACGCTGCTGGGCGAAGACAATACCAACGCCAAGGCGTTGATTCTCTACGCTCGCTGCCTGACCGAACGCGGTGAACTGGGCGAAGCGCAAACCGTGCTCGACGCGGTCAAGAGCGATGAGCACAAAGCCGCGCTGGCTGGCGCCAAGGCGCAGATCAAGCTCCTCGGACTGGCCCGTGACCTGCCGGATGCTGCCGACCTGAAAAGCCGTCTGGCGCAGAACCCGCAGGACGATGAAGCGGTGTATCAACTGGCAATCCAGCAACTGGCCCGCCAGCAATACGAAGCGGCGCTGGACGCGCTGCTCAAGCTGTTCATCCGCAACCGCAGCTACGGCGAAGGTCTGCCGCACAAGACCTTGCTGCAAGTGTTCGAACTGCTGGGTAACGATCACCCGCTGGTGACCGCTTACCGGCGCAAGGTGTTCGCCGCGCTGTACTAACCCCTTACTCGATCCAGCTGTAGAGCGGCGTATCGCCGCCGCTCGCCACCTTCACATCGGATGAATGACGCAGGCGCACCAGCAAGCGCTTGCCCGCCGCTGCGCTGCCGGTCAGCCCTTCGAGCTGATCCAGCAGATCCGGGCCGCTGAGCTGCCCGGCCTTGCGCAAAAGATCCCTCGCGACCTGCCACAACGCGTCATCCTGATTCACCGGTTTCGCCACCGGCGCCGCCGCTGCTGCTTGCGGCTGGGCCGTCTGCACCTGCACGCCAAACTGCGCACCGAGCCGCGCCCAGTCGCTTTCATCCAGTTCCAGGGTCAAATCCACCGGCAACTCGCCGACGGTTCCGCGTATCCGCAACATAAGCTTTCTCCCGCACATTTCTGATCTGCATGCTCCCATGGGACTTGTGTAACGCCAAGTGTCAGGAGCTGGCGACGTTTACCTTATCGGCTACATTTCTTCTTTTTTCATGGGAAGGAACCCCATGTCTTCAGGAAGAAAACTGGCGTCGAAGGGAGGCCCTACCTCTACAGGTGGTGTGATTCTCGAAGGAAACGAAAACCTGCGTATAGAAGGCGAAATCATCGCCTCGATCGGACAACTTGCCAGTTGCCCTGCGTGCAGTGCTGGCCAGGGAGCGATCGTCGCCGTTGGCGAAAGAACGCTGATCCTGCCTGCCGGCCCGGCTGCACTGGAGGGTGACTACGTCGCCTGCGGCTGCCCGCCCATGGCCAACAAACTGCTCACCCAGCAACACAGCGGTTTCGCCGGCATAGGCCGCCCGGCCCCCATCGATATGGGCCCACCCATTGCCGCCTTGGCTTCGCATCGTTATCTGCAAGTCATCATCGAACGCTTGGACGACACCCGGAAACCGGGACTTGCCTACAAACTCAAGGACAAGAAAAAGGCGGCCATTCTGCAGGACAGTACCTGCACTGCCACAGGTGAAGGTTGCGAACACCAGGTCGAGAACCCTGAGGACTACGACACTCTCCTGATTGGTGAAGATGCCGAATGGACGTTCTATTCCTATGAAGAACCGTTGAAACAGGACGCGTCATGAAATCGAAAATCAAACTTGCCTTTAAGGATTTTCTGATGCAGCCCCCCAAGGGCGTGCAGTTTCAATTGCTGATCAACGAACAACTCGTTGATGGCAATATCGTCCAGAAAAAAGACACACCAACTACCTACACTTTTTTTTCGGATAAAGGACAAACAACCGTCATCCGCGATGAAGAAAAAAAGGTATCGACGATAAAGAGCCGCGATAGCTATGAGATCACGTTGCAGATCATCGGAGGCAGCGGAGTAACGAAAGCGATTCACAAGGCCACTCTGAATCAGGGCAAATTGCTGACCATCGTGGCCGTTTCACCTTGGGTGAAGGTGCCTTTGTCCAACAGCGGAGCCGTCACCGGTGATACGTTTTACGAGGTGGAATACGGGGTGAAACGTCAGAACAAGACCAATACGGTGAGGGTTTTCATTCAGGATCTGCCGCGAAAAATCTTGCTGGAGGCACTTTCTCACCGAAACTCCACAGCATGGGCAGGCAACAGAAGCAAAAAATCCTTGCCTCATAGAACCGCCGATGAATCAAGCAAGAGCGTGGAATTCCCCGCCAATACCAACAAATGCAACTTGTTCGTTTATGACGTGCTGACAGCTGTCGGAATCAACGTCGCGCTGATCGAACACGGCAAGTCGAAGTACATTTGGGGATACTCAAAAGTCAGTCCACCACTTGCCGGAGAGTGGGCCGACGAGAATCGATTACTTAAAAGCTGGAGCGTGCAACGCTCCGCGCTGCCCGGTGACATAGGTGCGTATGCTGTCAACTATTCGGACGCCAGCGGCCATGTCGGCTTCGTGCTTTCCCAAGGTGTCTGCATATCCGCCAGCTGGGAAAAAATCGAAGTCAACGATGTCGGCTTCCGACGGGCGTCCGGCAACGCCATTGATAGCGATCATGACTTCACCATTTTTCGACGATACAAATACAGCACACCACAATGAAACGACTGCTCTGGATACTCCTCGCCATTCCACTCCTGCTGATCATGGCGTGGCGACTTTGGTCGCCCGCCGACCTGTCGACCTGTACCTCCGGAGCATCCACAGCCGGATCACTGACAGCGTTCATACGGGACTACTTCGAGCGCAATGATCGTGTCGACTGGCGCGAACTGGATGATCGATTCGATGTGCTATCGACACCTGAAGGACAGAAAATCGCCAGCCAACCCCAAGCACATGTCTGTGAAGCGATACAGCTTCTGCAAAGCCCTGCGTTCAGCCAGAGTGAAAAAATCTTCACCACAGCATTGATGTTCCAGTTGCCGATCAAACAGTACATGGGATTCATGGACAACGGCCATCTGCTCTATACCCAAGGCAGGATTGATCGCGACGTAATGATCCTGATTCTTCAACCCCGCGGCACAGCAATCAATTACTGGTGGCTGCCGGCATGGCGTGAACGCTTCCACCGTGATGCGCCGAAGTTGCTGGACACCGGATTGATCACTCAAGTGTTATCGGGTCGTTATTGGTTCGACTATCCCGGTAGCGGATTCTGAAGCACGTCACCTCTCGCTGATCTACGCACCGTCCGGACCGAGCTCCGGGCGGTGCGCAGCCACACCTTGCGCAAAACGTGTCAGGCGGGCAAACTCTGCGCACTTTCGTTATAAGATTACATAACAAACTCTTCACTTTACTTCCCGGAGACCGCCATGCGTCGTCTGCTGCTCGCTTTGCCGTTTGCCCTGTTGCCGCTGGCCATCGCCCAGGCTGCCGATGAGCATGATCACGACCATGAGCACGGCAGCCTCGCTGCCCACGAACATGGCGTTGGACGCCTGAACGCGGCGCTCGACGGCCAGACCCTGGAGCTGGAGCTGGAAAGCCCGGCGATGAACCTTGTGGGTTTTGAACACGTCGCCACCAGCGATGCCGACAAGGCCAAGGTCGCCGCCGCTCGCGCTCAGCTGGAAAAACCGCTGGCGCTGTTCAGCCTGCCGGCCGCCGCCGGTTGCAAAGTCACCAGCCAGGAGCTGGAAAGCCCGCTGTTCGGCGACAAGCCGGATGCCGACGACCACGACGAAGAGGAGGCCGGCAAGGACGGTCACGAGCATCATCACGACCACAGCGAAATCCACGCCCACTACCAGTTCAGCTGTGCGGCACCGGGTGCGTTGAAAACCCTGGATCTGGCGAACCTGTTCACTACCTTCCCGGCCACCCAGAAAATTCAGGTACAACTGATCAGCCCGAGCGGCCAGCAAGGCACGGAAGTGACGGCCAAGGCCGCCGCCCTGAAGTTCTGACACGAAACGGCGCCATGACCCAAGCACTCATCGAACTGTCCGACCTGGGCTTCAACTGGCCCGGTCACCCGTCGCTGCTGGACATCCCGGCGTTTCGTCTGGAGGCCGGCGAAACCCTGTTCCTCAAGGGCCCCAGCGGCAGCGGCAAGACCACCCTGCTCGGCCTGCTTGGCGGGGTGCAGAAACCCGGTCGCGGCAGCATTCGCCTGCTCGGCCAGGAACTGACCGAACTGGGTGCCGGCGACCGTGATCGCTTTCGCGTCGATCACACTGGCTACATTTTCCAGCAGTTCAACCTGCTGCCGTTTCTCTCGGTGCGCGAGAACGTCGAGCTGCCGTGCCACTTTTCGAAGCTGCGCGCCGAGCGTGCGAAACAGCGTCACGGCAGCGTTGATCAGGCCGCCGCCACCCTGCTCGCCCACCTGGGTTTGAAGGACGAAAGGCTCCTGAGTCGCCGCGCCGATTCGCTGTCGATCGGTCAGCAGCAACGGGTCGCCGCTGCCCGTGCATTGATCGGGCAACCGGAACTGGTGATCGCCGACGAACCGACCTCGGCACTGGATTACGACGCCCGGGAAAACTTCATTCGCCTGCTGTTCGCCGAGTGCCGCGAAGCCGGCTCGAGCCTGTTGTTCGTCAGCCACGACCAGAGCCTCGCGCCGCTGTTCGACCGTCACCTGTCCCTGGCCGAACTCAATCGCGCCGCCACGTCTGCCGAGGTCTGAGATGTATCTGTTCCGTCTGGCCATGGCCAGCCTCGCCAACCGGCGTTTCACCGCCCTGCTCACTGCTTTCGCCATCGCGCTTTCTGTCTGCCTGCTGCTGGCAGTCGAACGGGTGCGAACTGAAGCCAAAGCCAGTTTTGCCAGCACTATCAGCGGCACCGACCTGATCGTCGGCGCCCGCTCGGGCTCGGTGAACCTGTTGCTGTATTCGGTGTTCCGCATCGGCAACGCCACCAACAACATCCGCTGGGACAGCTTCGAACACTTCGCCAGCAACCCGAAGGTGAAGTGGGCGATCCCGATGTCCCTCGGCGATTCCCATCGCGGCTACCGGGTGATGGGCACCACCGAAGCCTATTTCGAGCATTACCAGTACGGTCGCCAGCAGCATCTGGAACTGGCCGACGGCCGCGCCTTCGCCACCGATCCGTTCGAAGTGGTGCTCGGTGCCGAAGTGGCCGAAGCGCTGCATTACAAGCTCGGCGACAAACTGGTGTTGGCCCATGGCGTCGCGGCGATCAGTCTGGTCAAGCACGACGACAAGCCGTTCACCGTGGTCGGCATTCTCAAGCGCACCGGCACCCCGGTGGACCGAACGTTGCACATCAGCCTCGGCGGCATGGAGGCGATTCACATCGACTGGCACAACGGCGTGCCGGCCCGTGGCAACGGGCGGATTAGCGCCGATCAGGCGCGCAACATGGATCTGACGCCGCAAGCCATCACCGCGTTCATGCTCGGCCTCAACAGCAAGATTTCGACCTTCGCCCTGCAACGGGAGATCAATGAGTTCCGTGGCGAGCCGATGCTGGCGATCCTGCCGGGCGTGGCCTTGCAGGAGTTGTGGAGCCTGATGAGCACCGCTGAAAAAGCGCTGTTCGTGGTCTCGCTGTTCGTGGTGTTGACCGGGTTGATCGGCATGCTCACGGCAATTCTCACCAGCCTCAACGAACGCCGCCGCGAGATGGCGATCCTGCGTTCGGTGGGCGCGCGGCCTTGGCATATCGCGAGCCTGCTGGTGCTGGAAGCGTTCGCTCTGGCGCTGACCGGGGTGATCGCCGGACTGGCGTTGCTGTATATCGGCATCAGTGCGGCACAGGGTTATGTGCAGGCCAATTACGGTCTGTATCTGCCGCTGGCCTGGCCAAGCGTGTATGAATGGACGCTGCTCGGTGGCATTCTGGCGGCCGCGCTGCTGATGGGCAGCGTGCCGGCCTGGCGCGCGTATCGCCAATCTCTGGCCGACGGCCTGTCGATCCGTTTATGAGGATGTTCACCATGCCCCGCGCCGTGCTTGCACTGCTGTTGCTGGTCGCCCTGCCCGTGTGGGCGGCGGCGCCAAAAGACCTGACCTGGTCGGAAATGATCCCGCCGGACGCCGCGCCCGAAGTGCCGAACATGACGCCGCTGCACGACCTGTCGAAGATGGGCGACGCGCTGTCGGCGGAGTCCGCGCCAGCGGCCAAACAGGACATGCCCAACGCGCCGGTGGTGCAAAGCCTCGATGGCCAGAACATCCGCCTGCCGGGCTACATCGTGCCGCTGGAAGTGAGCGAAGAAGGTCGCACCACGGATTTCCTGCTGGTGCCGTATTTCGGCGCCTGCATCCACGTGCCGCCACCGCCGTCGAACCAGATCGTGCACGTAAAAAGCGAACTCGGCGTGAAGCTCGACGAGCTGTATCAGCCGTACTGGGTGGAAGGGCCGTTGCAGGTCAAGCAGTCCACCAGCGAACTGGCCGATGCCGGGTATCAGATGGAAGCGGACAAGATTTACGTCTACGAACTGCCGGAGTAAATCCCGATAGTTTTGTACCGGTTGATCAATAGCTTTCGCGAGCAAGCCCGCTCCCACATTTGGAATGCATTCACCTGTGGGAGCGAGCCTGCTCGCGAAGGGGTCGGCAAAGGTTCCACAAATAAACCCGCCATCACTGTTTCATTGAGCTGAGTCAAAAGACCGTATCAGACGGATTCGTACCATAGGACATCAAACATTTTTAACGTCCTTTGGGAGCTTCCATGAACAAGTCCTTGCTCAGCGCCTCGCTGTTTGCCCTCGCGCTCGCAGCCCCGCTCGCCCACGCCCACGAAGCCGGCGACATCATCGTTCGTGCCGGTGCGATCACCGTCAACCCGAAGGCCGACAGCTCCAGCGTCAAGGTCGATCAGGGTCCGCTGAGCGGCGCCAACCTGGGCGGCAAGGCGACCATGAGCAGCGACACCCAACTGGGCCTGAACTTCGCCTACATGCTGACCAACAACATCGGTATCGAGCTGTTGGCCGCCTCGCCGTTCGAACATGACGTGAAGCTCAAGGGCACCGCCCTGCCAGCCGCCAACGGCAAACTCGGCACCCTCAAACACCTGCCACCGACCCTGAGCGTCGTCTACTACCCGCTGGACGCGAAATCGGCCTTCCAGCCGTACATCGGCGGCGGCATCAACTACACCTGGATCTACGACGAGCACGTCGGCAGCGAAGCCCAGTCCAACGGTTTCAGCAACTTCAAGGCGAAAAACTCCTGGGGCCTGGCCTGGCAGGTCGGCGCCGACTACATGCTGACCGACAACATCATGCTCAACGCCCAGGTGCGCTACATCGACATCGATACCCGCGCCACCGTCGAAAACAACGCCGTGGCCCCGGGCACCCGTGCACGGGTGAATGTGGACGTTGATCCCTTCATCTACATGGTTGGTCTAGGCTACAAGTTCTAAAGAACGTTCACGTGGTGGTGAATGAGGCTTGGTGGCGGGCAGCTCAGAACTGACGGCGATGTTACGCAATCGACCGGGGAGCAAGCTCCCTCGCTACAGGAAACAGGTTTGAAAGCCGATTTCCGGCCGTGAAAAAGGCGCCTGTCAAAAGGCGCCTTTTTCATGTCTGCGAAAAGCTCAGCGGCCGAGCAGACGGGCCAGGCCGACGTTCATCGGCGTTGGCGTCGGGCACTTGAATCGCTCCAGCAACCGGCGGTTGTTCGCCCGCGAATGACGGATGTCACCGGAGCGCGCCGGGCCATAGCTGACGGGCGGCAACTCGCCGACCACCGCTTCGAGCGCGGCCAGCATCTGCTTGAGGTTGGTCGCCTGATTCCAGCCGACGTTCACCGCACCGACGTCCACTTGCGGCTTCTCGATCGCCTGCACCAGCACATCGACCAAGTCTTCGACGTACATGAAATCCCGGGTCTGCTCGCCATCGCCGAACACGGTGATCGGCAGGCCTTTCTGCGCACGTTCGCTGAAGATGCTGATCACCCCGGAGTACGGCGAGGACGGATCCTGGCGCGGGCCGAAGATGTTGAAGAAACGGAAGATCGCCGGTTCCAGACCGTGCTGGCGGCGGTAGAAATCGAAGTACTGCTCGCCGGCCAGTTTGTCCGATGCATAAGGCGTCAACGGCGCCTTGGGCGTGTCTTCGTCAATCGACTCGCCTTCGCCGTTGTTGCCGTAGACGGCTGCGCTGGAAGCGTACAGCACGCGTTTGACGCCGGCCTCGCGCATGGCTTCGCAAACGTTCAGCGTGCCGATGAAATTGCTCTGGTGGGTTTTCACCGGATCGTCCACCGATGCCTGCACCGAGGCGACGGCGGCGAGGTGTGCGACCGCGCTGCAACCCTGCATCGCCTGTGCAACCAATGCGGCATCGGCCACATCGCCGACGATCAACTCGACCCTGGGATTGTCCAGCGGCAGGTTACTGCGCTTGCCGGTCGACAGGTCATCGAGGATCCGCACCGAATGGCCCTTGGCAAGCAGCGCGTCAGTCAGGTGCGAGCCGATGAAACCGGCACCGCCGGTGATGAGAACAGGGCCTTCAGCCATGACGATAAAACCTATCCAGTAAGCCCGGGAGTGCGGCACGCCAGGCGCGCGGCTTGATCCCGAAAGTGTGCAGAATTTTCTTGCAGGCGAGTACCGCGTGTTGCGGTTCTTCAGCGGCATCCGGCCGCGCGGCGTGGGCCTGGGCGGTCGGCGCTTCGATGGCCAGCGGGTGCAGGCTGCGCGCTTCGGAGAGAATCGCCTGGCCCAGCGCCAGCGGCGTGGTCGCCTCGTGGCCGGCGTAGTGGTAAGTGCCCCACAGCGGCGCGGCGCAATCGAGTTGCTTGAGCACCGAAATGATCACCCGCGCGGCATCGTCGACCGGCGTCGGATTGCCACGCCGGTCATCGGCCAGCAGCAACTCTTCCGGCTGTTCGGCACGGGCCAGGAAGCGTCCGAGGATCCCTTCCGGGCTGTCGTCGAGCAACCAGCCAAAGCGCAGCAGCACATGTTGCGGGCAAGTGGCGCGGACGCTCTGTTCGATCCGCCACAACGCCTGACCGCGCAGGCCCAACGGCACCGGTTCGTCCTTTTCGCTGTAGGCGGTGGCGCGGGAGCCGTCGAACACTCGATAACTGGAAGGCTGCACCAGCACGATGTTGTGGTGCTGGCACAGTTCGGCCAGGCGTTCGATGGCGCGTTCCTGCCCGGCCAGACGGCTTTCACTGACGACCTCGGCCTGGAACCAGTCGAAATAGTAGGCAAGGTTGATCAATGCATCGGGACGGGTGTCGTCGAGCAATTGGGTCAGGCTCGCGGCATCCCAGCCGTCTTCGGGCGGGCGGGGGGCGAGGAAACCGATGTCTTCCTCCGCACCGAGGCGAATCAGCGCCTGCCCAAGGGCATTTCCGCCGCCCAGTAACATAAGGCGCATTCGCATAGAGTCAGCAGGCCCAGTCTGATTGGAACGATGGCTTTGGCGACGATGCTTGTGACACCGTCGTCGATAATTGCCGGAATCGTTGCATTTTGCGGGTTTAGTGCGCAACCGTCACCCGTAAAGTGTAGATCCCGAGCGGTACTTGCAACTTCGCCCACCCACCCGCATAACTGGAGCCATGAATCTGCCCCTTCCCACGGACGCGGCGCTGGCAGGCTTTCACCCCGCCGTCAGCGCCTGGTTCAGCAGCACCTTCCCGACGGTAACCGCCGCCCAGGCCCGCGCATGGCCGTCGATCCGCCAGCGCCGTTCGACGCTGATCGCCGCGCCCACCGGTTCCGGCAAGACCCTCACCGCGTTCCTCGCCGTGCTCGACGAACTGGTCCACCGCGGCCTGGAAATCCCGGAAGGTCTGCCGGACGAAACCCTGGTGGTCTACATTTCGCCGCTCAAGGCGCTGTCCAACGACATCCGCATCAACTTGCAGAACCCGCTGGCCGGGATTACCGAGCAGTTACGCCAAATGGATCTGCCGGCGCTGGAAATCACCACCGCCGTGCGCACCGGCGACACCCCGCAGAAAGACCGCGCGGCCATGCGCAAGAGCGCGCCGCACATACTGGTGACCACTCCGGAATCGCTCTACGTGCTGCTCGGCTCCGAGTCCGGGCGAAAAATGCTCGGCACCACGCGCACCGTAATCGTCGACGAGATCCACGCCATCGCCGCCGGCAAACGCGGCAGTCACCTGGCCCTGAGCCTCGAACGCTTGCAGGCGCTGTGTCCTGAACCACTGACCCGCATCGGTCTGTCGGCCACGCAAAAACCGATCGATGCCGTCGCGCGGTTTCTGGTCGGCCATGAGCGCCGATGCGACATCATCGACATCGGCCACGCGCGTCCACGGGATCTAGGCATCGAAGTGCCGCCGGTGCCGTTGACGGCGGTGATGGCCAACGACGTCTGGGAACTGGTCTACGACCGCCTCGCAGCACTGGCCCGTGAACACCGCACCACGCTGATTTTCGTCAACACCCGACGTCTGGCCGAGCGCCTGAGTCGACACCTCAGCGAACGCCTCGGAAAAGACGCCGTGGCCGCGCACCACGGCAGTCTGGCCAAGGAGTTTCGCCTCGACGCCGAACAACGGCTCAAGCGTGGCGAGCTGCAAGTGCTGATCGCCACCGCCTCGCTGGAGCTGGGCATCGATATCGGCGAAGTCGACCTCGTCTGCCAGATCGCTTCACCGCGCTCGATTGCCGGTTTTCTGCAAAGAGTTGGCCGCTCCGGGCACCAGGTCGGCGGTACGCCCAAGGGCCGCCTGTTCGCCACCACCCGCGACGATTTGATCGAGTGCGCCGCCCTGCTCGACTGCGTGCGCCGGGGTGAACTCGATACGCTGCACATCCCCGAAGCGCCGCTGGATGTGCTGGCGCAGCAGATCATCGCCGAGGTCAGTTGCCAGGAATGGGCCGAAGACGATTTGCTCGCGCTGTTCCGTCGGGCCGAGCCCTACGCCCGCCTCGACGAAAAACATTATCAGGCGCTGCTGGGCATGCTCGCCGAAGGCTACAACGGCCGTCAGGGCATCCGCAGCGCCTACCTGCACCGCGACGCCATCAGCCGAACCCTGCGTGGGCGACGCGGCGCACGGCTGACCGCAGTCACCAGCGGCGGCACCATCCCCGACAACGCCGACTACAGCGTATTGCTCGAACCCCAGGGCCTGAACATCGGCAGCGTCAACGAAGACTTCGCCGTGGAAAGTATCGCCGGCGATGTGTTCCAGCTCGGCAACGCCTCTTACCGGATCCTGCGGGTGGAAGCCGGCAAGGTGCGGGTCGAAGACGCCCGGGGCCTGCCGCCGACCATTCCGTTCTGGCTCGGCGAGGCGCCGGGACGCAGCGATGAACTGTCGGCGGCCGTGGCGCGCCTGCACGCGCAGCTCGATCAACTGCTCAGCGCCAGCCCCGGCAACCTGCAACCGGCCCTCGACTGGCTGACCGACACCCTCGGCCTGAACCTGGCCAGCGCCGAGCAACTGGTGGATTACCTGGCCCGCGCCCGCCTCGCCCTCGGTGCCTTGCCGTCGCGCGACACGCTGCTGATGGAGCGGTTTTTCGACGAGTCCGGCGGCACCCAGTTGATCATCCATTCGCCATTCGGCAGCCGAATCAACCGCGCCTGGGGCCTGGCCCTGCGCAAGCGTTTCTGCCGCACCTTCAACTTCGAATTGCAGGCCGCCGCCAGCGAAGACGCGATCGTGCTGTCGCTGTCCACCAGCCACAGTTTCGAACTCGATGAGGTCTGGCGTTACCTGCACAGCAACAGCGCCGAGCACATCCTGATTCAAGCGGTGCTGGATGCGCCGCTGTTCGGCGTGCGCTGGCGCTGGAATGCCGGGGTGGCGCTGGCCCTGCCGCGCTTCACCGGCGGGCGCAAGGTCGCGCCGCAATTGCAGCGGATGAAAAGCGAAGACCTAATCGCCAGTGTGTTTCCCGATCAGATCGCCTGCCTGGAAAACCTCGCCGGTGAACGGGAAATTCCCGAGCATCCGCTGGTGGAACAGACCCTCGACGATTGCCTGCACGAAGCGATGGACAGCGAAGGCTGGCTGCAACTGCTGCGGCGCATGGAGCGCGGCGAAGTGCGCCTGATCGCCCGCGACCTGCCGGCGCCCTCGCCGCTGGCGGCGGAAATCCTCAGCGCCCGCCCCTACACCTTTCTCGACGACGCGCCGCTGGAAGAGCGTCGCACCCAGGCCGTGCTCAACCGCCGCTGGAGCGATCCGCAATCCACCGACGACCTCGGCGCGCTGGACGCCGACGCGATCAACGCCGTGCGCGAAGAAGCCTGGCCGACGCCGAACAGCGCCGATGAAATGCATGAAGCGCTGATGAGCCTGGCCTGCATCAGTGACGGCGAAGTCGAGGCCAATCCGCATTGGCGCGATTGGCTGAATGCTTTGGCCGAAACCGGGCGAGCCTGCCGATTGCAGATCGATCCCGAGCAATCACTGTGGCTGGCGAGAGAACGCCTGACCTGTCTGCAAGCGCTTTATCCACAGGCGCATTCTGAACTGGCCGCGTTGCCCGGTTTCGACGAAGCATGGACCGCCGATGAGGCACTGATCGAAGTGATCCGCGCGCGGCTCGGCGCATTCGGTCCGCAACCGCTGGTGGCGATTGCCGAGCCGCTGGCCCTGATGCCGGCCGCTGTTCATCAAGCTCTCGCTCATCTGGAGCGCGAAGGTTATGTACTGCGCGGCCAGTTCACGCCGGGGTCGACCGTTGAAGAATGGTGCGAACGGCATCTGCTGGCGCGCATTCACCGCTACACCGTCAAGCGTCTGCGCCGGGAAATCGAGCCGGTGGCGTTGCAGGATTTCATGCGTTTTCTGTTCGACTGGCAGTACGTGTCCCCGTCCACCCGTGGTCAGGGCAACGCCGTGTTGCCGGCGATTGTCGGCCAGTTCGAAGGCTACCCGGCCGCCGCTTCAGCGTGGGACAGCGACCTCCTTCCGGCGCGGCTCAAGGATTATTCACCGAGCTGGCTGGACGATCTGTGCCGCAGCGGCAAACTGGTATGGACGCGCCTCAGCGCCCGGCAAAACAGCAGTGGCACGGCATTGCGCAGCACCCCCATCGTGTTGCTGCCGCGCAGTCAGGTCGGCTTGTGGAGCGCGCTGGCCGAGCAAACGCCGGTCAGCGAACTGTCGCCCAAGACTCGCAAGGTGTTCGACGCGCTGAGCCAGCACGGTGCGTTGTTTTTCGATGAGCTGATTCATGAAGCACACCTGCTGCGCACCGAGCTGGAAATCGCCTTGCAGGAACTGGTCGGCGCCGGGCTGGTGAATGCCGACAGCTTTGCCGGATTGCGGGCGCTGATCACCCCGGCGAGCAAGCGCCAGCAGCGCAGCAGTCGACGCGGGCGCGGGGCATTTGTCGGTGGCATGGACGATGCCGGGCGCTGGGCGCTTTTGCGTCGCGGGCCGGTGGTGGAAAACCGTCAAACGGCGTCGCCCGAAACCCTCGAACACATCGCCATGACCCTGTTACGCCGCTATGGCGTGGTGTTCTGGCGCCTGTTGGAGCGCGAGGCCGATTGGCTGCCGAGCTGGCGCGAACTTCTGCGCACGTTCCATCGACTGGAAGCGCGGGGCGAGATTCGCGGCGGGCGCTTTGTCAGCGGTCTGGCCGGCGAGCAATTCGCCCTGCCCGAGGCAATTGCGCTGCTGCGCGAAGTCCGCCGTCGCCCCCATGACGGCAGCCTGGTCGCGGTGTGCGGCGTCGACCCGCTGAACCTCGCCGGGACCTTGTTGCCGGGGGCGAAAGTGCCGGCGCTGGCGAGCAATCGGCTGGTGTATCGCGATGGGTTGCCGGTCGCTGCCGAGGTCGCGGGCAAGCCGCAATTCTGGGTGGAGCTGGACTCCGCCGCCATGAGCGAAATCCGCAACAAGCTGACCCGTCACTGAGTGCGCGCCTGCTCCGGCAACACCACCGACGAATGCGCCGGCGCCACCTCTTCGTCCTGTCGCTTGGGCAACAGAACCTGCTGTGGATAAGTCTGCGCAAAATGCACCCACGGGCTGTTATCCACAAGCTTTTTCAAGCGCTGATTGAACGCGCGGCTCACCGCGTATTGCCCGCCCGAGACCGTGCGGAATTGCGCGGTCAGCACCACGCCGTTCAGGTCCATTTTGTCCACACCGAACACGTCAAGCGGCCCTTGCAGGTTGTACTTGAGGAACGGGTCTTCGCGGATCGAATCCCCCGCCTCGCGGATCAGCTCGATGGCCTTGTCGACATCAGTGTCATAGGTGAACTGCACCGAGAAAAACGCGAACGCAAACTGTCGCGATTGATTGGTCACGGCCTTGATCTGGCCAAACGGTACCGAATGCACGAAGCCCTTGCCGTCACGCAGGCGCAGGGTGCGAATGGTCAGGCCTTCGACCGTGCCGGCATGCCCGGAATCGAGTACCACCCAGTCGCCGATAGACAGGGTGTCTTCAATGATGATGAACAGCCCGGTGATCACGTCCTGCACCAGTTGCTGCGAGCCGAAACCGATGGCCAGGCCGACCACCCCGGCACCGGCCAGCAGCGGCGCGACATTGATCCCGAGATTGGCCATGGTGGTGATCGCGCAGATCACCACCAGGATGATTTTGATCGCGTTGCGCAGCAGCGGCAGGATGGTTTTCACCCGGGTGCTGGGCTGACGCACCGAGCGTTTGCTGACTGGCGGTTTCAGTGCTTCCTGAATCGCCGTGTCGAGCACCACCCACAACAGCCACGTCACGAGGAAGATCAAGCCGATGCTGCTCAGCGCATTGCTGATCGCCCGACCGACCGTGCTGCTTTGCGCAAAATCGAGCAGCGACACTCCCCAGATCCGCCCGAGAATATCGATGAACGCAATCGCAATGACGATCCGCAGCAAGGCGTGCAACAGGCTGAGAAAGCGTTCCTTGTAGGCACTGCTGCGCTGGATCGCCTCGGCCCTGCGCGACTTGAAAAGATGCTGAAGAATCGTGCTGAGAAACACCGTGCCGATCAGCAGCACCGTGGTGAACAGCGCACATCGCAGGGCCTTTTGATTGTCCTCGCCGATGCCGATCAGATTGACCGCCGAGACCAGCACCATCAGCACGATCGGCCAGTACCAGAGCCCGGAAAAAATCCTCAGGGACTCCTGCAGCGACGGCTGCTTCAGGCGCTGGGCCAGCGGGCGATTGCGGATCAGGTGCGCCACCGGCCGACGCAGGCGAATCACCAGCAGGCCGAAGATGATCGACGCCAGCAGACCGGTGAATACCGCAATGCTGCTGGTGATGTTGCCGCCCAGTTGCCGGGCGATCTGCGGGCTGGTCAGGGCGTCACTCAACGCGGCGAGAAAGCCGATCAGGAACAGCGGTTTCGGGCAGTAGTCGCGGATGATCTGCACGGCGCGGCGCTTGTGGCCGACATTGAACATCACCACCACGCACAACAGCATCGACGTGGAAAATATCCCGCTGCTGGTGGCGTAGGCAAAACACAGCGCCAGCGCTCGCCCCACCGAGGCCGACAGAAAATGGCTGACGTACAGGGTCAGCGGCAGGCAGATCAGCGCGGGCAGCGTGTAGGGCAACAGGTAACCGAGCAGGTCCTGACTGCGCTGGCGGGTGCGCAGCCAGCGCCCCTCCCGCAGACGCTTGCCCAGCACGCTGCCGAGCACCGTCAACACGGCAAACGTGCCCAGCCATACGCCGGAGAGCATCAGGAAATCCCCCGCCACGCTCCAGCCGGAACGGTTCGAAGGTTGATTGACCAACCTGTCGACTTCATCCGCCGCCCGATCGGCGCGCAGGCGCCAGGCGTCGACCAGATGCTCGTTGAGATCGAGTTTTTCCTGCACGTCGTCAATGCTGGAACTGATGGCGCCGAGCAGTCCGCCCTGCACGATGGGCTCCGGTTTCGCCGGCTCTTCGCTGGCTGCCGGAACGCCCGGCAGGCTGGCGGCTTGCACTGCATGGCCGCCGAACAACAGCAATGCCCCCAATAGAATCGCGATCCTGAACCTGGTCAAAACGCAGAGCTCCCTTGGTTGAACCTGTAAGGAACTGATCGGTTTTGGCTTGGCAAAGTTCAAGAACGCCTCGAGAGCCGCTCTTTGATCTTTGCGCCGAGATCAAATATCAAATGCCCACCCCTGTATTTTTCCACCCCCACCAAACCCCGACACTGCGCTCCATTCAATCCCCCACCGGAGTGCCGTCATGCCCATTGCCCTGCTCGCGCTGACCCTCAGCGCCTTCGCCATCGGGACGACCGAGTTCGTCATCGTTGGCCTGCTTCCCACCATCGGCGCCGATCTCGGCGTCAGCTTGCCGTCCGCCGGTCTGCTGGTCAGTCTCTACGCCCTCGGCGTAGCCATCGGTGCGCCGGTCTTGACCGCCCTCACCGGCAAAGTCCCGCGCAAACTGTTGCTGCTATCGCTGATGGTACTGTTCACCCTCGGCAACCTGCTGGCCTGGCTGGCGCCGAGTTATGAATCGCTGGTATTGGCGCGGATCGTCACGGGTCTGGCCCATGGCGTGTTCTTTTCGATCGGCTCGACCATCGCCACCAGCCTGGTGCCCAAGGAGAAAGCCGCCAGTGCGATTGCGATCATGTTCACCGGCCTGACCGTGGCGCTGGTCACCGGCGTGCCGCTGGGCACGTTCATCGGTCAGCATTTCGGCTGGCGTGAAACCTTCCTTGCCGTTTCAGCACTGGGCGTGATCGCGTTTATCGGCAGCCTGCTGTATGTGCCGAACAACATTGCCCACAGCAAACCGGCGTCGCTGTTGCAGCAATTGCAGGTGCTCAAGCAACCGCGCCTGCTGCTGGTGTACGCCATGACGGCCATCGGTTACGGCGGTTCGTTCATCGCCTTCACATTTCTGGCGCCGATTCTTCAGGACCTCTCCGGCTTCAGCGCCAGCACTGTCAGCCTGGTGTTGCTGGTGTATGGCGTGTCGGTGGCGGTCGGCAACCTCTGGGGCGGCAAACTGGCGGACAAACGCGGGCCGATCAGCGCACTGAAAATCATCTTCGCCCTGCTCGCCGCCGTGCTGTTCGTGCTCACCTTCACCGCCGCCAACCCGTGGCTGGCACTGGCCACCGTGCTGGTCTGGGGCGCGGTCGCCTTCGGCAACGTGCCGGGCTTGCAGGTGTACGTGGTGCGTCAGGCTGAACATCACACACCGCACGCCGTGGACGTGGCCTCGGGGCTGAACATTGCCGCGTTCAACCTCGGTATTGCCGGTGGCGCGTGGGGTGGTGGTCTGATCGTCGAACACATCGGCCTGATCCACACCGCGTGGATCGGCGGCCTGGTGGTGCTGGTGGCACTGGCCCTGACGGCCTGGAGCGGTCGCCTCGATCGCCTGGGCCCGGTGTACGCCGAACCCGCCGAAGGCTCGACCCGGATCGTCACCGGGCACTGATCCGTAGCAGCCCGACCGTCCGTAATCCCGTCGAAACTTTCCGCGACCGCCCGCAGTCATCCACAGACAGAGGCCGTATGGGGACTTTCGACGGGAGGGCGGCATGGCAACGATTCATATCGGTATTTCAGGCTGGCGTTACGCCCCGTGGCGCGGGGACTTTTACCCGAAGGGGCTGGCTCAGAAACGCGAATTGCAGTTCGCCTCACGGGCGGTCAACAGCATCGAAATCAACGGATCGTTCTACGCCTTGCAGCGGCCTGAACGTTATGCCCAGTGGTACGCCGAAACGCCGGACGATTTCGTGTTCAGCATCAAGGCGCCCCGTTTCATCACCCACATCCGCCGTCTGCGCGATATCGAAAAACCCCTGGCCAATTTTTTCGCCTCCGGGGTGCTGGAACTGAAGGAAAAACTCGGGCCGGTCCTTTGGCAATTCCCGCCCAACTTCACTTTCGACCCCGAGCGTTTCGAAGCCTTTCTCGACCAGTTGCCCCACGACACCCAGGCCGCTGCCGCCCTCGCCCGTCAGCACGACTCACACCTGCACGGCCACGCGAGCCTGAAGGCCTACGGCAAAAAACCGCTGCGCCATGCCGTGGAAATCCGCAACGACAGTTTCATCGACCCCGACTTCGTGCGCCTGCTCAAGCGCTACAACACTGCGCTGGTGATCGCCGACACCGCCGGGAAATGGCCGTACCGCGAAGACCTCACCAGCGATTTCGTCTACCTGCGCCTGCACGGTGCCGAAGAACTTTACGCCAGCGGCTACACCCCAGCTGCGCTGCGACGCTGGGCCGAACGGATTGATGACTGGCACCATGGCCGGCAACCGGGCGACGCCCATTTGATCGCCCCGCGCCTGAAGCCTCGGGCCCGTAAATCCCGTGAGGTTTTCTGCTACTTCGACAACGACATCAAGGTCCGCGCGCCGTTCGATGCCCGCAGCCTGCTGCAGCGCTTCGATCTGGATAAAACACTCGAAACCGTGCCCGGCGAACCGGCTGCCGAGGGGGTACTCGCATGAGCATTCCCGAGCCGCTCGGCTTCACCGACGAGCAGTCCACGGTCATCACCACCGAGCGCCGTTTCACTGTGCTGACGGTAAACACCCACAAGGGTTTCACCGCCCTGAACCGGCGCTTCATCCTGCCGGAATTGCGCGAAGCGGTGCGCAGCGTGTCCGCCGACGTGGTGTTTCTTCAGGAAGTTCACGGCACCCACGAACATCATCCCAAGCGCTACAACAATTGGCCGACGATGCCGCAGTACGAATTTCTCGCCGACAGTCTCTGGCCGCAGTTCGCCTACGGCCGCAACGCCGTGTACCCGGAGGGCGATCATGGCAATGCGGTGCTGTCGAAATTCCAGATCGTGCGCCATGACAACCTCGACGTGTCGATCAGCGGCCACGAAAACCGCGGGCTGCTGCATTGCGTGCTGCGCCTGCCGGGAGACGACCGTGAAGTGCACGCGATCTGCGTCCATCTGGGCCTGCGCGAAAGCCATCGCAACGATCAGTTGGCTCTGCTGAAAAAGCGCCTGGCCGAACTGCCTGAGGATGCGCCGGTGATCGTCGCCGGCGATTTCAACGACTGGCGCCAGCGCGCCGATGCCTTGCTTGAACCCTGTGGCCTGCGTGAAGTGTTTGCGGCGCATCACGGCAAACCGGCGCGCAGTTTTCCGGCCCGCATGCCGTTGCTGCGCCTGGACCGGATCTACGTGCGCAACCTCAAGGCCAGTCAGCCCAAAGTGCTGGCGAACCGTCCCTGGTCACACCTTTCCGACCATGCACCGCTATCGGTGGAGATTGAACTATGAGCAGTGCACCGCTGGAGAAATCCGCCGTAGAGCCGGTCAGCATCAACCCACCCGTGCGCCAGCCCGGCACCGTCGATGTCGAGTATCGCTGGCAGGGTAACAACCGCGTCGAGTTGCTGGAAAACGGCGAAGAGTATTTCCCCCGGGTCTTCGAAGCGATGCGCGCAGCGAAAAGCGAAATCCTGCTGGAGACCTTCATCGTCTTCGAAGACAAGGTCGGGAAAGAGTTGCAGGAAATTCTGATCGATGCCGCCCGCCGTGGCGTGCGCACCACAGTCAGCCTCGACGGCTTCGGTTGCGGCGAACTGAGCACCGGTTATCTGGCCGCGCTGAGCGAAGCCGGCGTCCACCTGCAGATCTTCGATCCGGCCCCCAAGCATCTGGGTATTCGCACCAACTGGTTCCGCCGTTTGCACCGCAAGATTGTGGTGGTCGACGGGCTGGTTGCGTTCATCGGCGGGATCAATTTTTCCGGCGATCATCTGGCCGATTTCGGTCCCGAAGCGAAGCAGGATTACTCGGTGGAAATTCAGGGCCCGGCGGTGGCCGACATCCATCATTTCGCCCTGCTGCAAAGCGGCCGTCCGGGACGCGCAAGGTTCTGGTGGCAACGCCGTCGACAGCGGCGCGCCGAGATGGCATTCGATGATCACGACGGTCAGGTGCGTCTGGTGTTCCGCGACAACGATCGCCACCCCACCGATATCGAAGACGTCTATCTGCAGGTGCTGCGCCGCGCCCAACGGCGGGTGGTGATCGCCAACGCCTACTTCTTTCCTGGCTACCGCCTGCTGCGCGAGCTCCGCAACGCCGCCCGGCGCGGGGTCGAGGTGCGGCTGATTCTGCAGGGGCAGCCGGACATGCTGGTGGCCAAACTCGCCGCGCGCATGACCTACGACTACCTGCTCAAGGCCGGGGTGCAGATTCACGAATATTGCGAGCGGCCGCTGCACGGCAAAGTGGCACTGGTGGACGAGGAATGGAGCACCGTCGGCTCGAGCAATCTCGATCCGCTGAGCCTGTCGCTGAACCTGGAAGCCAACGTGCTGATCCGCGACCGCGCCTTCAATCGCCACCTGTTCGAACGCCTCGAAGACCTCAGCCACAACCACTGCAAGGCGATGGACGCCGCGAAGTCGCCGCGCGGGCGGATCTGGCACATGACCGTGGGCTTTCTGGTGTTTCACTTCCTGCGGCATTTTCCGGCCATGGCCGGTTGGCTGCCGGCGCACAAGCCACGACTCAAACCCTTTTCCCATGCCGCCGGGAGTGATCCTTCATGAGCCATTCCGAAGCCCACGCAGCCGTGCATCCGGCATCGGCGAGCAAGTCCCGCTGGAGTCGCTGGAAACGTCCGCTGACCCTGTTGTTCTTTCTGGCGCTGATCGTTTTGCTGACGATGTTCGCCAGTCGCATCGAATGGGCCGAAGTGCTGCAAACCCTCGCCGACTTCAAGGTGCGCACGCTGATCATCGCCTCCAGCCTGACCTTGCTGAGCTTTCTGGTGTACGCCAGTTTCGACCTGATCGGCCGTACTTACATTCGTCAGGACCTGACGTGGAAACAGATCCTGCCGGTGGGCGTCATCAGCTATGCGTTCAACCTCAACCTCAGCGCATGGGTCGGCGGGATCGCCATGCGTTATCGGTTGTACTCGCGGCTCGGGGTGAGCAAAAGCAACATCGCCAAAATCCTCGGCCTGAGCCTGGCGACCAACTGGTTCGGCTACATGACCATCGCCGGCGTGGTGTTTGCCAGTGGGCTGGTGCGCATGCCACCGGGCTGGAAGGTCAGCAGCGGCGCGTTGCAGGGCATTGGCGTGTTGCTGCTGTTGGTCAGTGTCGGTTATCTGGTTGCCTGCCAGTTTTCCCGGCGTCGCGAGTGGTCGATTCGCGGGGTGGAAATCAACCTGCCATCGCTGCGCATGGCGGTTCTGCAATTGCTGCTCGGGGCGCTCAACTGGTCGTTAATGGCGGCGGTGATTTTCACCTTGCTGCCGAGCAAGCTCGACTATCCGCTGGTGCTCGGGGTGCTGCTGATCAGTGCGATTGCCGGGGTCATCACCCACATTCCCGCCGGGCTGGGCGTGCTGGAAGCGGTGTTCGTGGCGCTGCTGCAACACGAGGCCTCACGCGGCAGTCTGGTGGCAGGATTGCTGGCCTATCGGGCAATCTATTTCCTGCTGCCGCTGCTGATCACCGTGCTGATGTACCTGGTGGTGGAAGCCAAGGCCAAGGCGTTGCGGATCGAGAAGAAGCCGTCCTGATTTTTTTGTTATGGCTGGTGGCCCCTTCGCGAGCAAGCCCGCTCCCACAGGCAGAACGCGTTCCAAACGTGGGAGCGGGCTTGCTCGCGAAGGCGTCCGAAGAGACAGCACAAATCATGTGGACTGAATGATGCTCAACCGCTCACCCACCACCATCTCGGTGATCCAGTCGACCAGGATTGAGGTGTAGGCCTGCTGCGAGGTCGGATCGCTCAGGGCATGGTCGGCGCCATCAATGATGCGGTGGGTCAGCGAATGGGTCTGCTGGCACGCGGCGCGGTAACTCATGATGGTCGCGTGGGGCACGTACTCATCGGTTTCCGACTGCACCAGCAGCACGTCCCCGGTGAATTGCGAGCAGGCGTGCAAGGCGCGGTTGCTGTCGGCGCGGATCAGCGTGCTGCGATAATCGCGCAGATCGGCCTTGTCCAGCTCGCGCTTGGGCGTGTGCCATTGCTCGTCGCGGTACAGCGCCGGCACCCGCAGCGCCAGCCAGCGCACCGGGCGCAGCGAGGTGAGGATCGAGGCGAGGTAACCGCCATAGCTGGTGCCCACCACCGCGATGGCCGAAGTATCCAGCGCCGGGTGGGCGAGCAGCCGGTCGTAGGCCGCCAGCAAATCACGCAGATTGTCTTCACGGGTGACCCGGCTCAGCGGAATGCCGGTACCGCCGGTGTGCCCGCGCAGGTCGAACGTCAGACACACACAGCCCAGACCGGCGATGCCTTTGGCCCGTTCCAGATCCCGCTCCTGACTGCCACCCCAGCCGTGTACGAATAACACGCCGGGGACTTTCGATTTGGGACTGAGGAAGGTCCCGCTCATCTGCTCGTCATCAATGTCGATTTGAATGCTTTCGCTTCTAGCCGTCATAGGATTTGACCATCACGTATTTGAGAAGAAAGTCGCTGTTTTCGGCCGGCCCGCGATACACCTCAATGGCATCGGCCGGCAGGGCTTGATCGGTATAGGTTTCCACCGACGACACGCGGATCGCGCGCATCGAGGGATCGTTGACAAAACTTTGCAGCGCCGCCACTTCCGCGCTGCTGGCGCCGCCCATGCGCCAGGACTGCTCGAGCACGCCACTGCGCGGCCGGCCTTCGCTGTCCAGGCCCTGGGCGATGTCGTAATTGCGCCGCGAGGCGTAGAAACGCGGATAGGCTTCGTCCGCCGCCCGGTCGAACACCTGCGCCTGCCGGATCGCCAGACGCACGTCGTCGGGCAGATCCAGCGCCAGCAGCTCCTCGTAACTTCCCTGCACCACCAGCAGATTCGAGCCGCCGTACACCTCTTCGCCGTGGGCGTCCTTGGTCAAGTATTGATCACCGCAGTAACTCAGCACCCTGCCGCCGATGAACGACTGGCCGACGCTGTGGGTGACCACCTGGCTCAAGTCCTGCTCCAGCACCACGCCATCGCTGAACAGTTCTCCGGCCTCGGGTCGGGCGAGAATTTCGTCGAACGCATCCAGACTCTTGATCACTTCCTGACCACGCCCGGCACAGGCATGGATCGGCTTGATCCGGATCGGTCCGCTGTACAAAAGATGTTCGGCGGCGGGCCGCGCATCCTCCAGTGCAAAGACGCTGAGCCCGTCCAGCACCACGGTGCGCACCCGTTCGGAAAACAATGGCGACCAGCCTTGCGGCGCATGGGCCTGATGGCTGCGCAAACCGTGGCTGATGGCTTTGGTGCAGATGAAATCGTGCTCGACGAAACCGCCCCACAGATCGTTCGGGCCGCTCACCCCCAGTTCGCGTGCCGCCGCGCCGACGAGGGTCTGGGTCGGCAACAGGTAAATGTCCCGGCCGCGATGTTTTTCAGCGTCGTAACTGCCGCCGAACTTGAGGCCGAGGATCTGCGCCAGCCATCGCGCGAGGGCCTTGTTGGTCTGCACTTCATGTTGTGGTGCGCCGGGCCGAACCGAATGGGCGACGACCACTTTCCTGCGGGATGTCGGGGTCATGCGTCCCCCTCCAACGGCGGGTTGAATGTAGGTCAGAGGGTGCAGAGATCAGGCCAACCGGGGCTCGCCTGAAACACTCTGAAAATCAGCCACTTGAAAAACCCGTACTGGCACCGCGCCCGTTTCAATCTGCACGACCGCGCTGCAGGGTCCGGCATTTTGCACGACAGATGCGTATTACTTCGCCACGGTCGCCTGCGGACTCACGCCGAATCGCGCGCGATATTCACTCGGCGCCAGCCCGGTGATTTTCTTGAACGTCGCGCGAAAGGCTCCCGGATCCTGATAGCCCACCGTCCACGCAATATGGTCGATGGTGCCGTTGGTGAACTCGAGCATTTCCCGGGCCTTGCCGACCCGCAGGTGCTGGCAGTATTCGGTGGGTTTCAGGCCGGTCGCCGCACGGAACCGGCGCAGAAATGTTCGCTCTTCCAGACCCGCACGTTCGGCCATTGCCGTCAGCGAGACATCGGTCGCGCCGGTGCCCTGCAGCCAATGCTGAACCTGAAGAATCGGCCCGTCGCCATGATTGAGAATCGGCGCAAAATTGCTGCCGCACGCACTGGCGCTGTCGCTGTGCTCCACCACCAGAAACCGCGCGGTGCTGCTGGCGATGCTCGGCCCGAGCAATCGGTCCACCAGACGCAAACCAAGCTCTGACCAGGCCATCAGCCCCGCCGTCGTTATCAGGTCACCGTCGTCGACAATCGGCGTGTCGGCCTTGAGCCTGATCTTCGGGTAACACTCGGCGAAGGCCTTGGCCGAAGTCCAGTGCGTGGTAGCGCTGCGACCATCGAGCAACCCGCTCTCCGCCAGCAGCCACGAGCCGACACAAACCCCGCCAAGCGTCGCGCCACGAGCATGTTGTTCACGCAGCCAGGGCAGCAGCCCGGCCGGCATCTGTGCCGCGGAAAAACCGGCAATGGACGGCGGGATCAACACCGCCAGCAAACCGTTGTCGGCAGCTGGATGACTGTCATGGACCCGTACCGGTGGCCGATCTCCATCGACCTGCCAGTGGCTGATCCGCAGCAGCGGCAGCTGTGTGGACTGGTGTTCGGCGGCGATCCGGTTGGCGACCCCGAACAGGTCGGTCAGGCCATGCACCGCCGCCATTTGCGCCCCGGGATACATCAGCACGCCCAGTTCCGCGACGGTCCTTTCTGCACCCATTGTCAGTTTTCCCCTGTGTATTGTCGGTGCGGCCAATCCTCGAAACCGTGGCCAGCGCCAATACTGAACCCACGCCAACCCACACTTCGAGGACACACCCATGGCCAAGCAAGCGCTCATCGTAGTCGATATCCAGAACGACTACTTCCCCCAAGGCAAGTGGCCGCTGGCCGGTGCCGACGCCGCCGCCGACAACGCCGCCCGGCTGATCGCGGCCTTCCGTGAAGCCGGTGATTCGGTGGTGCATATCCGCCACGAATTCACCTCGCCCGAGGCACCGTTTTTCACCCCGGGCTCCGAAGGCGCGAAACTGCATCCGAAAGTGCTCAACCGCACCGACGAGCCGGTGGTGCTCAAGCACTTCGTCAACTCGTTCCGCGAAACCGAGCTGCAATCGATCCTCGACGAACAAGGCATCAAGGAGCTCGTGGTGGTCGGCAGCATGAGCCACATGTGCGTCGACGGCATCACCCGTGCGGCGGCGGATCTGGGTTACACCGTTACGGTGATCCACGATGCCTGCGCCAGCCGTGACCTGGAATTCAACGGTCTGACCGTGCCCGCCGCCCACGTGCATGCGGCGTTCATGTCGGCGCTGGGCTTTGCCTACGCCAGCGTGGTGTCCACCGACGAATTCCTCGCCGCCAGCCGCTGAGCCCGCTCTGATACAACTGGAAATACCTGCGCCCGCCTAGTTGCGGGCGTTTTTCCGTGGGTCATGAAAATCTCACGCGTGAGCCATTGATGGCATTTTGATTTGGTTGTAGTGTGGCTCACGCGTGAGATGTTCATAACGGAGTCATCGCCATGAAAAGCCGCTCCCCTGCCACCCAGTCAGAGAGCCCAAAGGGAGTGCGCTCGACACCGTCCGCGAAAAAACCGTCGAGCTTCTACATGAAGCAGATGCGCGCGGGCCTGGCTGCCGCCGGTTATGTGAAACACGAAACTTGGGTGCTTCCGGAAAACCGAAGCTTGCTCAAGCAAATGGAGCAACAGCTACGCCAACCGATTCTGGCTGGCTCTTTCATGTCGGAGAATTACATGAGCGCAGGCAACAACTGGAACATCGATAGCCTCTACAACGCTTTCAAGGCGCTGGACGAGGTGGCTTCGCAGGAGATCACGCTGTCTCTGATCCAGAGCTCCGAACCCAGCCTCAAGCTGGAAATGAACGAATTCGGCGGTCTGCCGATTCACATCGCCCTCGCCGGTCAGCAGATCATCGTCGACACCGTGCTGGTGGACATCGATTCGATCACCGACGTGCGCGCCTTCAACGACGCCGTGCTGCGCAGCCGGGAAATGTTCCCGCTGTCGTCGATCGGCATCGAGACCATGCCCAACGGCCAGACCGTCTACAACATGTTCGGTGCACTGAGTGCCGACTCGAGCCTGACCAACGTGGTCACCGAGGTGAAAACCCTGGTCGACAACGTGCAGCGCGCCAGCGAAGCCTTCGAACACTTCTTCAAGTAATCAACAGGGAATATCCAATGACTCAGTCCATCTGGAGCAAGTTGTTCACCGCGCTGCGCGGCGGCGCCAACGAAGTCGGCGAAGCGATCGCCGATCAACAGGCCCTGCGCATCCTCGATCAGGAAATCCGTGACGCCGACAGCGCGCTGTCCAACGCCCGTCGCGAACTGGTCACCATCATGGCCAAGCACAAACTCTCCGCCGACCGCGTGAGCGAATACGAAGCCAAGATCAGGGACCTGGAAGCCAAGGCTGTTTCCGCCCTGAACGCCGGCCGTGAAGACCTGGCGCTGGAAGTCGCCGAAGCGATCTCGACCCTGACCAACGACCTGGGCGTCGAGAAGAAACAAAGCGACGAGTTCGGCACCTACGCCGACAACATGCGCAAGGACATCAACAAGGCCGAAGCGCGGATCAAGAGCCTGCGCCAGCAAGTGGACATGGCCAAGGCCCGTGACAGCGTGCAGAAGGCTCAGGTCAGCGCCTCGATCGCCAGCGGCGGCGCCAACGGCAAGCTGGAAACCGCCGTCGGCACCCTGAACCGTCTGCAAGCCAAGCAGCAGCAACGCGCTGCCGAGCTGAGCGCTGCCGACGAACTGGCCGATGCGTCGACCGGCAACGACCTGGATCGCAAGCTGCGCGAAGCCGGCATCACGCCGAACGAAGGTAGCGCCAACGCCATCCTCGAGCGTCTGAAGCAGAAGTCCGCCCAGTAACGGCGGCGGGAGTAAAGAAGGGCACCGGGTGCCCTTCTTTTTTGCCTGCTCGTTCGCCGCGCGCCCGGTACACTAGCGGCGTTTTTGCAAACGAATACCTCCACCCGCTTCAAGGAATGTACCCATGGGATGGTTCAAAGATTTGCTCGGCACCAGCAACTGGCAGTCGGCCGCGCCGGCGTCCGGGTCTGCCGGCGGCCCCCTCGGACTGGCGCAGGGCAAGGCGATCCGCTTCGACACGACCCTCGGCCTGTTGCTCGACGGCAGCACTTCAGTGCGGGTTCCCGACGCCCAGGCCATATGGAGCGCCGGCTGGCTCGACCTCGGACAGTCGAACAAACTGCATCGCTACTACCTGAACGATGAAGAATTCTGGGTACAGATCCATGTCACGGGCGACGATCAGATCGAATCGGTGACGCTGTTCAATTACGTCAGCTATGTGACGGTCAACAGTGACGCCGAACTGCAGCGCCTGGCCGGACCGAACAGCCTGATCGGCCTGCCGACCTATCGCCACGAAGGTGTCGAATACACCCGTGAATGGGGCACCGAACGCGGCCAGACCGAACTGGTGCCGCTCACCGAACAGGTGGTCAACCCCGACGAGTCGTACACCATCAACCATCACTCGATGCTCTACGCCCGGGAGACCGGCCTGACCGATCGCCGCGAGCTCTTACTGTTCTCCGTCGAGCAGGACGAAGAAGGCACCGTCAGCCTGAGCACTTCGCTGGGCATCTCGCTGTACACCACTGATTTGAGCACCATCTAAAAGGAAGTTTTCCATGCTGGAAGCGTTGTCCATCTCCCTGAACAAAGCCGCGCTGGTCGGTTTCGTCGCCTACCTGATCGGCGCCGTGCTGCTGTTCATGCTGTTTCAGTTCGTCTACACCCGCATCACGCCGCACAAGGAATTCGAGCTGATCCGTGCTGGCAACAGCGCCGCCGCGATCGCACTGTCCGGCGCGATCATCGGCTTCGCGATTCCGGCCAGCAACGTGATCGCTCATTCGATCAACGTCCTCGACTTCGTTCTCTGGGCGGTGATCGCGGCCGCGGTGCAATTGCTGGCTTTCCTGGCGACCGGGCTGGTGCTCAAAGGCACGTCCCAGCGCATCGTTAACGGTGAAATCGCCGCCGGCATCTATGTGGCGGCGGTGGCGATCAGCGTCGGCATGCTCAACGCCGCGTGCATGACCCCGTCCTACTGATCGGCAGGAAGCCTGAGATGAAACGAAGCAAGTACGTTCAACTGTCGCTGGCCGCTTCGGTAGCCCTGGCGATTTCCGCTGAAGTGGCCGCCCAGGAGCAACAACGCAACTTCCAGAGCGTCGAACAATGCGTCGACGCCGAAGTGGCGCCGGATGTCTGCTCGAACGCCTACGTCGCAGCCCTGGCCGAACACCGGCGGATCTCCCCGGCCTACGACGACAAGGCTGCCTGCGACGCGGACTTCGCCGCCGACTGGTGTCAGAAAAATTCCGCCGGCCGTTTCGTACCGAAACTCGGTGGCTTCAAAGTGCCGCAGGACGGTGAGCCGGCGCAGAACCTCGATGCGATCGCCAATGCCCAGATGCCCGCCGGCGACGCGGCCGCCGTGCAGAGCAATCAGACGAGCACTTCGCACTCGTCCAGCGGTGCAGGCAACGGCTGGCTCACCGGATGGCTGATCGGCAATGCCATGAGCAACAACCGCGCGATCGACTCGCGGCCGGTTTATCGTGAGCGCAATACCCGCCAGACCTACGACACCTCGACGCTGAACCGTCGCATCGAATCGGCGCCGAGCCGCAGCCAGCGGGACTACGACAGCGATTACCGCAAACCGGTCAATGTCGCTGCGTCCACCTCCCGTGGCGGCTTCGGCAGCCAGTCCAGCGCACGCAGCGGTTGGGGCGGCTGGGGCCGTTCGAGCAGCTGACCATGAAGAAGATCCACTGCGCCGAGCGCCACGACTGGAAACAGACCGCCGAGAGCCTCGGCTTTCTGTTTCACACCATCGACGACGAACCGTACTGGGACGAGCGCGCCTACTACCAGTTCACGCTCGCACAGATCGAAAACGATCTGGAGGATCCGACCACTGAACTGCACGAGATGTGCATGGACCTGGTCGACCGCGTCGTGCACAGCGAAGAACTGCTGGATCGCCTGAGCATTCCGGCGTCGTACTACGACATGATCCGAACGTCCTGGCTGGAAGGTCATCCGCATCTGTACGGGCGTATGGACTTCTCCTACAGCGGCAAGGGCCCGGCGAAGCTGCTCGAACTCAACTACGACACGCCCACCAGCCTTTATGAAGCGGCGGCGTTTCAGTGGGGCTGGCTGGAGCAATGCATCGAGCGCGGGATGCTGCCGCGCCATGCGGACCAGTTCAACAGCATCGACACCCGGCTGCACGAGGCCTTTGCTCAACTGAAACTGAAGCGGCCGTTTTACTTCGCCTCGATG
Organism: Pseudomonas sp. B16(2017); assembly: GCF_002113205.1. Taxonomy (NCBI): domain Bacteria; kingdom Pseudomonadati; phylum Pseudomonadota; class Gammaproteobacteria; order Pseudomonadales; family Pseudomonadaceae; genus Pseudomonas; species Pseudomonas sp. B16(2017). Next base: position 42,514 of record NZ_NEKA01000020.1, on the reverse strand, counting down.
AAAGACTCGGTCGAAGACAAGGGCACCACGGATTACCTGCGGCTGATCGCAGAGAAGGTCGGCATCGAATCGCGGCACATCGACATCGAAGACATCGGCCTGAGCGCTGACGGTCGTTTCGTGGATCTCGAAGATCGCTGGATCCCGCACCTGTTCAAGCTGCACGCCTGGGAGTTCATCTTCCACGAACCGTTCGGCGCGGCGATCGCCGAATGCGACACCCAGTTTTTCGAACCGGCGTGGAAGTCGATTCTTTCCAACAAGGGCGCCCTGCCCCTGCTATGGGAGTTTCACAAGGGCCACCCGAATCTGCTCGCCGCGCACCTCGACCCGAATCCGGGCAGCGCGGTGCCCAAGGGCTGGGTGCGTAAACCGTACTTCTCTCGGGAAGGCGCCAACATCGAGTTACAGACCGCTGAAGGCCTGATCGTCAAAGAGGATGGGCCCTACACCGATGCGCCCTTCATCCTGCAGGAACTTGCCCCTTTGCCGAAGTTCGACGACAGCTACACGCTGATCGGTTCCTGGGTGATCGGCGACCAGGCGGCCGGGATTGGCGTGCGCGAAGACAACAGCCTGATCACCAAGGATTCGAGCCGGTTTTTGCCGCATTTGATTCTTGACTGAAAAACCTGCGGGCATGAAAAAGGCCCGTCGTGTTCAGCGACGGGCCTTTTTTATTCAGCGCGAATTCAGCAGCGAATCAGAACGGAATATCGTCATCGAAGCTGTCGAAATCCGGAGCCGGCTGCGGTGCGGCCTGCTGTGGAGCCGGGGCCGAACGCTGCTGAGGTGCCGACTGCTGCGGACGCGGAGCCTGCTGGCGTGGCGCCTGCTGCTGGTAGTTGTTGCCACCGCCTTGTTGGTCGCCCTGTTGTGGACGGCCGCCGAGCAGTTGCATGGTGCCCTGCATGTCGACCACGATCTCGGTGGTGTAACGCTTGATACCGTCTTTTTCCCACTCACGGGTCTGCAGCTTGCCTTCGATGTAGACCTGCGAACCCTTGCGCAGGTATTCGCCGGCGATTTCGGCAACCTTGCCGAACATCGATACGCGGTGCCACTCGGTCTTCTCGACCTTCTGACCGGTCTGCTTGTCGGTCCACTGCTCGCTGGTCGCCAGACTCAGGTTGGTCACGGCGTTACCGTTGGGCAGGTAGCGTACTTCGGGATCCTGGCCGCAAGTACCGACCAGAATGACTTTGTTAACCCCACGGGCCATAACGTTCTCCTAGGCTTCGCACGCAGTCTGCGCCGGGTTGTTCACCAGGCGTTCGAGAGTGGTGCGATCCATTAATTCGGTGTCCAGTTTGATGTAGATCGCCGCTTCATCAGCGACTATCACTGCATCAGTTACCCCTACGAGGGCCTTGAGACGCTCGACCAGACCCGCTTCGCGGATCGCTTCGGGCGACAGCGGCAGGCGCAGGCTCGTCACGTAGGGAGGTTCGCGCATGGTAACAGCAATGGCCAGCCAAAGTGCAGCCAGCCCGGCACATCCGAGGAACACAACCGACAGACCGCCATGCTGGAACATCCAGCCGCCGAGAATCCCGCCGAGTGCCGAACCGAGGAACTGACTGGTGGAGTACACGCCCATGGCCGTGCCTTTGCCACCTGCCGGTGAAACCTTGCTGATCAGCGACGGCAGCGAAGCTTCCAGCAGATTGAACGCGGTGAAGAACACCACCGTCCCGATCACCAGAGCCCGCAGGCTGTCACCGAACTGCCAGAAGAATAGCTCAGTGAGCATCAGCGTCATCACGGCGCCGAGCAAAACTCGTTTCATTTTGCGTCTCTTCTCGCCGTAGATGATGAACGGAATCATGGCGAAGAAGGAAATCAGCAGTGCGGTGAGGTACACCCACCAGTGCTGCTCCTTGGGCAGACCGGCCTTTTCGACCAGCGCCAGGGGCAGTGCGACGAAGCTCGACATCAACATCGCATGTAACACAAAAATGCCCAGGTCCAGCCGCAGCAGGTCCGGGTGCTTGAGCGTCGGCATCAACGCCTGGCGTGCAACGCCGGATTCGCGGTGGCTCAGCGGTCCGGTGGACTTCGGCACCATGAACATCACGATCACGATCCCGACCAGGGCCATGCCGCCGGTGGCGAGAAACAGGCCGGACAGGCCGAACGCACGGGTCAGCAGCGGGCCGACCACCATGGCCACGGCGAACGACAGGCCGATGGTCATGCCGATCATGGCCATGGCTTTGGTGCGGTGCTGTTCGCGGGTCAGGTCGGAGAGCAGGGCCATGACTGCCGCCGAAATCGCCCCGGCGCCCTGCAGGATCCGCCCGGCAATCACGCCCCAGATCGAATCGGCCTGAGCCGCCAGCACGCTGCCGAGGGCAAAGACGATCAGCCCCAGGTAAATCACCGGACGCCGACCGATGCGGTCGGAAATGATCCCGAACGGAATCTGGAAAATCGCCTGGGTCAGGCCGTAAGCGCCGATCGCCAGCCCGATCAGGGCCGGGGTCGCTCCCGCCAGATCCATGCCGTAGGTCGCCAGTACCGGCAACACCATGAACATGCCAAGCATACGGAAGGCGAACACCAGGGCCAGACCGCTCGCCGCGCGGGTCTCGCTGCCACTCATGCGTTCGCTGTGGGGATCGTGCATGGAAAAACCTCGTGTGAACCGGCGGCGATTCTACCAGTCCCATCGAGAGACGGGGTATATCGCGACGCTTTGACGCGTACAGATGAAACTCTCTTCATGTAAGGCAAAAAACCCTTCACTTGATAGTGTGCATCCATCCAGTATTTGGCCGTATACTCCTGTGTTTTCGACGCCCGCCGAGCGAGGCCATTTTGGACAAGATCCTGATTCGTGGGGCCCGTACCCACAACCTGAAGAACATCGACCTGACCCTGCCACGGGACAAACTGATCGTCATCACCGGCCTGTCCGGATCCGGCAAGTCTTCCCTGGCTTTCGACACGCTGTACGCCGAAGGTCAGCGCCGCTATGTCGAATCCCTGTCGGCCTATGCCCGACAGTTCCTGTCGATGATGGAGAAGCCCGACGTCGACACCATCGAAGGCCTGTCGCCGGCGATCTCCATCGAACAGAAGTCGACCTCGCACAACCCGCGCTCCACGGTCGGCACCATCACCGAAATCTACGACTACCTGCGTCTGCTTTATGCGCGCGTCGGTACGCCACGCTGCCCGGATCACGACATTCCGCTGGAAGCGCAGACCGTCAGCCAGATGGTCGACCTGGTGCTGGCTCAGCCGGAAGGCAGCAAGCTGATGCTGCTGGCGCCGGTGATCCGCGAGCGCAAGGGCGAGCACCTGTCGGTGTTCGAAGAACTGCGTGCCCAGGGCTTCGTCCGGGCCCGGGTCAACGGTCGGCTCTGCGAGCTGGACGAACTGCCGAAGCTGGATAAACAGAAGAAGCACACGATTGAAGTGGTGGTCGACCGCTTCAAGGTCCGCGCCGATCTGCAACAGCGTCTGGCCGAATCCTTCGAAACCGCGCTGAAGCTGGCCGACGGCATCGCCCTGGTGGCGCCGATGGACGACGAGCCGGGCGAAGAGATGATCTTCTCCGCGCGCTTCGCCTGCCCGGTCTGCGGCCACGCGATCAGCGAGCTGGAACCCAAGCTGTTTTCCTTCAACAACCCGGCCGGCGCCTGCCCGACCTGCGATGGTCTGGGGGTGAAGCAGTTTTTCGACATCAAGCGACTGGTCAACGGTGATTTGACCCTGGCCGAAGGCGCGATCCGTGGCTGGGACAGGCGTAACGTCTATTACTTCCAGATGCTCGGATCACTGGCCGCGCATTACGGCTTCAGTCTGGAGCAGCCGTTCAACGAGCTGCCAGCCGATCAGCAGAAGTTCATCCTGCACGGCAGCGGTTCACAGAACGTCGATTTCAAATACCTCAACGACCGGGGCGATATCGTCAAACGCTCGCACCCGTTCGAAGGTATCGTGCCGAACCTTGAGCGCCGCTACCGCGAAACCGAATCGGCCAGCGTGCGTGAAGAACTGGCGAAGTTCCTCAGCACCCAGTCGTGCCCGGATTGCCGTGGCACCCGCCTGCGTCGCGAAGCACGACACGTGTGGGTCGGCGAGAAAACCCTGCCGGCGGTGACCAACCTGCCGATCGGCGACGCCTGCGATTACTTCGGGGCGCTGAAGATGACCGGCCGCCGTGGCGAGATCGCCGACAAGATTCTCAAGGAAATCCGCGAGCGCCTGCAGTTTCTGGTTAACGTCGGTCTCGACTACCTGTCGCTGGATCGCAGTGCCGACACTCTGTCTGGCGGTGAAGCGCAGCGGATTCGTCTGGCCAGCCAGATCGGCGCGGGCCTTGTGGGTGTTCTGTACATCCTCGATGAGCCGTCGATTGGTCTGCACCAGCGCGACAACGATCGGCTGCTCGGCACCCTCAAGCACCTGCGCGACATCGGCAACACGGTGATTGTGGTCGAACACGACGAAGACGCGATTCGACTGGCCGACTACGTAGTGGATATCGGCCCGGGCGCCGGTGTTCATGGTGGGCAGATCGTCGCTGAAGGCACGCCGGACGAGGTCATGGCGCACCCGGATTCGTTGACCGGTAAATACCTGTCGGGCCGGGTCAAGATCGAGGTGCCGGCCAAGCGCACGCCGCGCAACAAGAAACAGGTGCTGTCGCTCAAGGGCGCGCGGGGCAACAACCTGCGCAACGTCGACCTTGAAATCCCGATCGGCCTGCTGACCTGCGTGACCGGCGTCTCCGGCTCCGGCAAATCGACGCTGATCAACAACACGCTATTCCCGCTGAGTGCCACGGCACTCAATGGCGCGACTACCCTGGAAGCGGCAGCCCACGACAGCATCAAGGGCCTGGAACATCTGGACAAGGTCGTCGACATTGACCAGAGCCCGATCGGCCGCACGCCGCGCTCCAACCCGGCGACCTACACCGGCCTGTTCACGCCGATTCGCGAACTCTTCGCCGGCGTGCCCGAGTCCCGCTCCCGTGGTTACGGGCCGGGGCGTTTCTCGTTCAACGTCAAGGGCGGGCGTTGCGAGGCCTGCCAGGGCGACGGTCTGATCAAGGTGGAAATGCACTTCCTGCCGGACATCTACGTCCCGTGTGACGTGTGCAAGAGCAAGCGCTACAACCGCGAAACCCTGGAGATCAAATACAAGGGCAAGAGCATCCACGAAACCCTCGAGATGACTATCGAGGAAGCGCGGGAGTTCTTCGACGCGGTGCCGGCGCTGGCGCGCAAGCTGCAAACGCTGATGGATGTGGGCCTGTCGTACATCAAGCTCGGGCAGTCGGCCACGACGCTGTCTGGTGGTGAGGCCCAACGGGTCAAGTTGTCCCGCGAACTGTCCAAGCGCGATACCGGCAAAACCCTGTACATCCTCGATGAGCCGACCACCGGTCTGCACTTCGCGGATATCCAGCAACTGCTCGACGTACTGCATCGCCTGCGCGACCACGGCAACACCGTGGTGGTGATCGAGCACAACCTCGACGTGATCAAGACGGCCGACTGGCTGGTGGATCTTGGCCCCGAGGGTGGTTCGAAAGGTGGACAGATCATCGCCACCGGTACGCCGGAGGAAGTGGCCGAGATGAAGCAATCTCACACCGGTCACTATCTCAAGCCGCTGTTGATTCGCGATCGGGCCTGATTACCGGGCATGAAAAAGCCCCTGTCACTTCGTCAGTGACAAGGGCTTTTTTTGTATCAATTGCAATCAGGACGCGTGGGACTGCAGGTAGTTCTGGATACCGATCAGCTTGATCAGGCCGAGCTGCTTTTCCAGCCAGTAGGTGTGATCTTCCTCGGTGTCATTGAGCTGAACCCGAAGGATCTCGCGGCTGACATAGTCGCCGTGCTGTTCGCACAGTTCGATGCCCTTGCACAGCGCGGCGCGCACCTTGTACTCCAGGCGCAGATCCGCTTCGAGCATGGTTTGCACGGTAGTGCCGACATCCAGATCATCCGGGCGCATGCGCGGGGTGCCTTCAAGCATCAGAATCCGGCGCATCAGCGCATCGGCATGACCGGCCTCTTCTTCCATCTCGTGGTTGATTCGTTCGTAGAGCTTGGTGAATCCCCAGTCCTCATACATCCGCGAGTGAACGAAATATTGGTCACGCGCGGCCAGTTCGCCGGTCAGCAACGTGTTGAGGTAATCGATAACGTCTGGGTGGCCTTGCATCGCCCTACATCTCCCTGCTTGAAAGTCTGTAGTTTGAACCAACCTGACTGGAAGGTCACTCACTTAGCGCAATAAAAGCGAAGATATTCCGAGAAAAGCAGCCTAAATAACGCAAAAACCGCCCAAATGAGGGCGGTTCTGCTTCTCGTTTAGACTTCGTTAAGCTGTACGTTGAGCAGCTTTGCGATTGCTTCTCCGTACGCCGGATCGGCCCTGTAGAAATGCTGCAGCTGACGATCGACGACGTCACTCGACACCCCCGCCATCGCCCCGGCGATGTTGCTGACCAGCAGCGCTTTCTGTTCGTCACTCATCAAGCGGAACAGCGCACCGGCGTGACTGTAGTAGTCAGTGTCTTCACGGTGATCGTAACGATCAGCCGCGCCGCTCAGGGCCAGTGCAGGCTCGGCGTAGTGCGGCGCTTGTTTCGGCGACTCCACGTAGCTGTTCGGCTCGTAGTTAGGCGCTGCGCCACCATTGCTCCCAAAAGCCATCGAACCATCACGCTGGTAAGTATTCACCGGGCTACGCGGAGCGTTCACTGGCAGTTGCTGGTGATTGGTACCTACGCGATAGCGGTGGGCATCGGCGTACGCGAATACCCGACCTTGCAGCATGCGATCTGGCGACAGACCTACGCCAGGCACCATGTTGCTCGGGCCGAACGCGGCTTGCTCGACTTCGGCAAAGTAGTTGAGCGGGTTACGGTTCAGTTCCAGCTCACCCACTTCGATCAGTGGAAACTCCTTTTGCGACCAGGTCTTGGTCACGTCGAACGGGTTCTCATAGTGCGCAGCGGCTTGGGCTTCGGTCATGATCTGGATGCATACGCTCCATTTCGGGAAGTCACCACGCTCGATGGCTTCGAACAGGTCACGCTGTGCGTAATCCGGATCAGTGCCCGCCAGGCGTGCAGCGTCTGCCGGCGCAAGGTTCTTGATCCCTTGCTTGGTCTTGTAGTGCCACTTCACCCAGTGACGCTCGCCCTGAGCACTGATCAGGCTGTAGGTGTGACTGCCGAAACCGTGCATATGGCGATATCCGTCCGGAATACCGCGATCAGAGAACAGAATCGTGACCTGGTGCAGCGCTTCAGGCGAATGCGACCAGAAGTCCCACATCATCTGCGCGCTTTTCAGGTTGCTTTGCGGCAGGCGTTTCTGGGTGTGGATAAAGTCAGGGAATTTCAGTGGATCACGAATGAAGAACACGGGCGTATTGTTGCCAACGATGTCCCAGTTGCCTTCTTCGGTATAGAACTTGAGAGCGAAGCCACGTGGATCGCGCTCGGTGTCAGCCGAGCCACGCTCGCCACCTACAGTGGAGAAGCGCAGGAATGTCGGGGTTTGCTTGCCGACGGCAGAAAACAGTTTGGCGCTGGTGTACTGAGTAATGTCACGGGTGACGGTAAAAGTGCCGTAGGCACCCGACCCCTTGGCGTGTACACGACGCTCAGGAATGTTTTCCCGGTTGAAGTGGGCGAGCTTCTCGATCAAGTGGAAGTCATCGAGCAGCAACGGGCCACGAGGGCCAGCGGAGCGAGAGTTCTGGTTGTCGGCGACAGGTGCGCCACTGGCGGTCGTAAGCGTCTTGTTCTGGCTCATGCGATCTTCATCCTCTATCGGTCTTGAACTGCCGGCTAATCGGCTTGTTGGGGAGTATCGATCATCAATATGACAGCCACAAATTCATTAACTTATGGTCATCAATAGATAAAAACTAACGATCAATCCGCACACATAGTGCAGACCCAAACAGGGTAGAAGCTTGTACGAACAGCGCATTTCTTACAGGCACAAAAAACCGGGCACTCGGCCCGGTTCTTTGTTTCAGACTGACGTCTTACTCAGCGGATACAGCTTCACCGCCGACAGCACGATCAACCAGTTCGACGTACGCCATAGGCGCGTTGTCGCCAGCGCGGAAACCGCACTTGAGGATGCGCAGGTAGCCACCCTCACGGGTAGCGTAACGCTTGCCCAGGTCGTTGAAGAGCTTACCAACGATAGCTTTCGAACGAGTACGGTCGAAAGCCAGACGACGGTTAGCAACGCTGTCTGTCTTGGCCAGAGTGATCAGCGGCTCGGCAACGCGGCGCAGTTCTTTGGCTTTTGGCAGAGTAGTTTTGATCAGCTCGTGCTCGAACAGCGACACCGCCATGTTTTGGAACATGGCCTTGCGGTGCGAGCTGGTGCGGCTCAGGTGACGCCCACTTTTACGATGACGCATGGTTCATTCCTTACCAAACACTACGTTCGGTGATTACGACGATCAGGCAGTCGCCTTGTCGTCCTTCTTAAGACTTGCAGGCGGCCAGTTGTCGAGGCGCATGCCGAGGGACAGACCGCGGGAGGCCAGAACGTCCTTGATTTCAGTCAAGGATTTCTTGCCCAGGTTCGGAGTCTTCAACAGCTCTACTTCGGTACGCTGAATCAGGTCGCCGATGTAGTAGATGTTTTCCGCCTTAAGGCAGTTAGCCGAACGTACAGTCAGTTCCAGATCGTCAACCGGGCGAAGCAGGATCGGATCGATCTCGTCTTCCTGCTCGACAACCACTGGCTCACTGTCACCTTTGAGGTCGACGAACGCAGCCAACTGCTGTTGCAGGATGGTTGCAGCGCGGCGGATAGCCTCTTCAGGATCCAGGGTACCGTTGGTTTCCAGATCAATAACCAGCTTGTCCAGGTTGGTACGCTGCTCGACACGGGCGTTTTCCACCACGTATGCGATACGGCGAACCGGGCTGAACGAAGAGTCAAGCTGCAAGCGACCGATGCTACGGCTTTCGTCTTCATCGCTCTGACGCGAGTCGGCTGGTTCATAACCACGACCACGAGCTACGGTGAGCTTCATGTTCAGGGCGCCGTTAGACGCCAGGTTAGCGATTACGTGATCGGGATTAACGATCTCGACATCATGATCCAGCTGAATATCGGCAGCGGTAACCACCCCCGAACCCTTCTTCGACAAGGTCAGCGTAACTTCGTCACGACCGTGCAGCTTGATGGCCAGACCTTTAAGGTTCAACAGGATTTCAATTACGTCTTCCTGTACACCTTCGATGGCGCTGTACTCGTGGAGCACACCGTCAATCTCGGCCTCGACTACTGCGCAGCCGGGCATTGAGGACAACAGGATGCGGCGCAGCGCGTTGCCCAGGGTGTGGCCAAAACCACGCTCGAGAGGCTCGAGAGTGATCTTGGCGCGGGTTGGACTGACAACCTGCACATCAATGTGGCGGGGTGTCAGGAACTCATTTACCGAAATCTGCATGGATGCACCTATTTTCTAGCCCTTACTTACTTGGAGTAGAGCTCGACAATCAGGCTTTCGTTGATGTCGGCGGACAGATCACTGCGAGCAGGAACGTTCTTGAAAACGCCCGACTTCTTCTCAGCATCTACCTCTACCCATTCTACGCGACCACGTTGGGCGCACAGCTCGAGAGCTTGGACAATGCGAAGTTGGTTCTTTGCCTTCTCGCGAACAGCAACCACGTCACCAGCACGAACCTGGTAGGACGGAACGTTTACGGTCTGGCCGTTAACGCTGATCGACTTGTGCGATACCAGCTGACGGGATTCGGCACGAGTCGAACCGAAGCCCATACGGTATACAACGTTGTCCAGACGGCATTCGAGCAGTTGCAGCAGGTTTTCACCAGTTGCACCTTTCTTGCTGGCAGCAGCTTTGTAGTAGCCGCTGAACTGACGCTCGAGAACGCCGTAAATACGACGGACCTTCTGCTTTTCGCGCAGTTGGGTGCCGTAATCGGACTGGCGACCGCGGCGTTGGCCGTGGATACCAGGTGCTGCTTCAATGTTGCACTTCGATTCGATCGCGCGCACGCCGCTCTTCAGGAAGAGATCGGTGCCTTCGCGACGAGCGAGTTTGCATTTTGGACCAATGTAACGAGCCATTCTTTACAATCTCCTGGATTACACGCGGCGCTTCTTCGGCGGACGGCACCCGTTGTGCGGGATTGGCGTCACGTCGGTGATGCTGGCGATCTTGTAGCCACAGCCGTTCAAAGCGCGGACTGCGGATTCACGACCTGGACCTGGGCCCTTGACGTTCACGTCGAGGTTTTTCAGGCCGTATTCCAGCGCAGCTTGACCAGCACGCTCAGCAGCTACTTGAGCAGCGAACGGGGTGGACTTGCGGGAACCGCGGAAACCCGAACCACCGGAGGTAGCCCAGGAAAGAGCGTTACCTTGACGGTCGGTGATGGTCACGATGGTGTTGTTAAAAGAGGCATGGATGTGGGCGATGCCATCAACCACTGTCTTTTTAACTTTTTTACGAGGACGAGCAGCAGGTTTTGCCATGATTAAATTCCTGTCGATTCGCTGGGGCGATTACTTGCGGATCGGCTTACGCGGACCTTTACGGGTACGCGCGTTGGTCTTGGTACGCTGACCGCGTACTGGCAGACCACGACGATGACGCAGACCGCGATAGCAACCGAGGTCCATCAAGCGCTTGATTTTCATGTTGATTTCGCGACGCAGGTCACCTTCAGTGGTGAACTTCGCCACTTCGCCACGCAGCTGTTCAATCTGCTCGTCGCTCAGATCCTTGATCTTTGCGGCTGGGTTTACCCCAGTCTCTGCACAGATCTTCTGTGCAGTAGTGCGACCAACACCATAGATGTAGGTCAGCGAGATAACAGTATGCTTGTTATCTGGAATGTTAACGCCTGCAATACGGGCCATTCAGTGGGACTCCAATTGACAGCTACCTACGCCCCGGAAGCCAAGAAATAGGGCGCGAGATAATATCGCTGTAATAACAAATAATCAACCCGGTAGCGCACTAGCTACCGGGCTTGAAGCACAATCACACTCAGCCTTGGCGCTGTTTGTGACGCGGTTCCGCGCTGCAAATTACTCGAACAACACCTTCGCGGCGAATAATCTTGCAGTTACGGCACAGCTTTTTCACCGATGCACGAACTTTCATCACCAACTCCTCGAACCTTATGGGTACTCAGCGCAACATGCCGCTGCCGTAACCCTTCAGGTTGGCTTTCTTCATCAGGGATTCGTACTGGTGCGAAACGAGGTGCGATTGTACTTGGGACATGAAGTCCATCACAACCACGACCACGATCAGCAACGAGGTCCCGCCAAGGTAGAACGGAACGTTTGCTGCAACCACCAGGAACTGGGGCAACAAGCACACGGCCGTCATGTAAAGAGCACCGAACATGGTCAAGCGAGTCAGAACGCCATCAATATAGCGTGCGGACTGCTCACCTGGACGGATGCCCGGAATAAAGGCACCGGACTTCTTCAGGTTTTCCGCTACGTCTTTCGGATTGAACATCAACGCCGTATAGAAGAAGCAGAAGAAAATAATCCCTGCACTAAACAGCAGAATATTCAACGGCTGACCAGGAGCGATCGACTGCGAGATGTCCTGCAACCAGCCCATACCTTCAGACTGACCAAACCAGGCACCCAACGAAGCCGGGAACAGCAAAATGCTGCTCGCGAAAATAGCCGGAATAACACCGGCCATGTTCACCTTCAGCGGCAAGTGGCTTGTCTGCGCAGCAAAAACCTTGCGGCCCTGCTGACGCTTGGCGTAGTGAACAGCGATACGACGCTGACCACGCTCAATGAACACCACGAAACCGATAATCGCTACTGCCAGCAAACCGATGGCAACCAAGGCGAAGATATTGATATCGCCCTGACGCGCAGACTCGAAAGACTGCCCGATTGCTCTCGGAAGACCGGCGACGATACCCGAAAAAATCAACATCGAGATACCGTTGCCTACACCACGCTCAGTAATCTGCTCACCCAGCCACATCATGAACATCGCGCCAGCCACAAACGTGGAGACCGCGACGAAATGGAAGCCAAAGTCACCAGTGAACGCAACGCCCTGCCCCGCCAGACCAATGGACATGCCAATGGCCTGAACGAGAGCGAGGACGACGGTGCCGTAGCGGGTGTACTGGCTGATCTTGCGACGGCCAGCTTCACCTTCCTTCTTCAACTGCTCCAGCTGCGAGCTGACGGCGGTCATCAGTTGCATGATGATCGATGCCGAAATGTACGGCATGATCCCCAGTGCAAAGATGCTCATCCGCTCCAGCGCGCCGCCGGAAAACATGTTGAACAAGCTAAGAATGGTCCCCTCATTCTGTCGAAACAGGTCTGCGAGTCGGTCCGGGTTGATACCTGGAACCGGGATGTGTGCGCCTATTCGGTAGACGATAATCGCCAGGAACAGAAAACGCAGACGAGCCCAAAGTTCAGACATACCGCCTTTGCCGAGCGCAGAGAGAGCACCTTGCTTAGCCATTTATTCCTCGAACTTGCCGCCAGCTGCTTCGATAGCCGCACGCGCACCTTTGGTGGCGCCGATTCCCTTGCCGATAGTGACAGCGCGAGTCACTTCACCGGACAGCATGATTTTCACACGCTGTACGTTGACGTTGATCACGTTGGCATCTTTCAGGGACTGCACAGTGACGATGTCGCCTTCCACTTTAGCCAGCTCGGACAGACGCACTTCTGCGCGGTCCATGGCTTTCAGGGAAACGAAACCGAACTTCGGCAGGCGACGATGCAGCGGCTGTTGACCGCCTTCAAAGCCTGGAGCGATGGTGCCACCGGAGCGGGAAGTCTGACCTTTGTGACCACGGCCACCAGTCTTACCCAAACCACTACCGATACCACGGCCCGGACGATGCTTTTCGCGACGGGAACCCGGCGCTGGACTCAGATCATTGAGTTTCATCGATTAACCCTCGACACGCAGCATGTAGTAAGCCTTGTTGATCATCCCGCGATTCTCGGGAGTATCCTGGACTTCTACAGTGTGACCGATGCGACGCAGACCCAGACCCTTCACGCACAGTTTGTGGTTAGGGATGCGGCCGGTCATGCTTTTGATCAGCGTTACTTTAACGGTAGCCATGATCAGAAGATCTCCTTGACAGTCAGGCCGCGCTTGGCAGCGATGGACTCAGGAGATTGCATAGCTTTCAGACCCTTGAAAGTGGCGTGAACCACGTTTACCGGGTTAGTCGAGCCGTAGCACTTGGCCAGAACGTTCTGAACGCCAGCAACTTCGAGGACAGCACGCATAGCGCCGCCAGCGATGATACCGGTACCTTCAGAAGCAGGCTGCATGTACACCTTCGAAGCGCCGTGAGCGGACTTCATTGCGTACTGCAGAGTGGTGCCGTTCAGATCAACCTGGATCATGTTGCGGCGAGCAGCTTCCATTGCCTTCTGGATCGCAGCAGGCACTTCACGCGACTTGCCACGGCCGAAGCCAACACGCCCTTTACCATCACCAACCACGGTCAACGCGGTGAAAGTGAAGATACGGCCGCCTTTAACGGTTTTGGCTACGCGGTTAACTTGAACCAGCTTCTCGATGTAGCCTTCGTCGCGCTTTTGGTCGTTATTTGACATAACTTAGAACTCCAGCCCAGCTTCACGAGCAGCATCAGCCAGCGCTTTAACGCGGCCGTGGTACTTGAAGCCAGAGCGGTCGAAAGCCACCTGCGAGACGCCAGCGGCCTTAGCACGCGTAGCGACCAGCTGGCCAACCTTAGTGGCCGCGTCGATGTTGCCAGTGGCGCCATCACGCAGTTCTTTATCCAAAGTCGAGGCGCTTGCCAGGACTTTGTTGCCGTCGGCCGAAATGACCTGGGCGTAGATGTGCTGCGAAGAGCGGAACACGCAGAGACGCACGACTTCGAGTTCGTGCATTTTCAGGCGTGCTTTGCGAGCGCGACGCAGTCGAGTAACTTTTTTGTCGGTCATTTGCTATGCCCTACTTCTTCTTGGCTTCTTTACGACGGACGACTTCGTCCGCGTAGCGCACACCTTTGCCTTTGTACGGCTCTGGTGGACGGAAGTCGCGGATCTCGGCGGCCACTTGACCTACCAGCTGCTTGTCGATGCCCTTGATCAGGATATCGGTCTGGCTAGGAGTCTCAGCGGTGATGCCTTCCGGCAGTTCGTAATCCACTGGGTGCGAGAAGCCAAGAGCCAGGTTCAGCACCTGACCTTTTGCTTGCGCTTTGTAACCAACACCGACCAGCTGGAGCTTGCGCTCGAAGCCTTGGCTTACGCCCTGGACCATGTTGTTTACCAACGCACGAGTGGTACCGGCCATTGCGCGAGTCTGTTGATCGCCATTGCGAGCAGCAAAACGCAGCTCACCGGCTTCTTCAACGACTTCAACGGACGAATGGACGTTCAGTTCAAGAGTACCCTTGGCACCCTTCACCGAAAGCTGTTGGCCTGCGAATTTTACTTCGACACCGGCTGGCAGCTTAACGGGGTTCTTAGCGACGCGAGACATGCTTATCCCCCCTTAGAACACAGTGCAAAGAACTTCGCCGCCGACACCGGCAGCGCGCGCAGCACGATCAGTCATCACACCTTTGTTGGTGGAGACGATAGACACACCGAGGCCGCCACGTACTTTTGGCAGATCTTCGACGGACTTGTACTGACGCAGGCCTGGACGGCTAACGCGCTTCACTTCCTCGATGACCGGACGGCCTTCGAAGTATTTCAGCTCGATGGACAGCAGCGGCTTGGTTTCGCTGCTGATCTGATAACCCGCGATGTAACCTTCGTCCTTCAGGACTTTTGCTACAGCCACCTTCAACGTGGAAGACGGCATGCTTACGACGGACTTTTCAGCCATCTGGGCATTACGGATTCGAGTTAGCATGTCCGCTAACGGGTCCTGCATACTCATGGGCTAGACGCTCCTAATACAGAAAAATTAGCCTTGCGGCTACTACTTGTCGCCGAGGAATTCCGGGCGTAAAAAACACGGGCTCAGGCGAGCCGGTCATTCTAGACACACCCCAGAAATGAATCAAGCCCCAAAAGGGGCTTGATTCAAGTTCAAGGCCACCGATGGTCAGGTTCTTGCGACCCCGACCATCAAGGCTTTGACAGCAATTACCAGCTGGCTTTAACCAGACCTGGTACGTCACCACGCATTGCCGCTTCACGCAGTTTGTTACGGCCGAGGCCGAACTTGCGGTAAACGCCGTGCGGACGACCGGTCAGACGGCAACGGTTACGCATGCGCGAAGCGCTTGCGTCACGCGGTTGCTTCTGCAGAGCTACGGTAGCTTCCCAACGCGCTTCTGGACTTGCGTTCAGATCGACGATGATAGCTTTCAGCGCTGCACGCTTGACGGCGTATTTGGCAACGGTGAGCTGACGTTTCAGCTCACGGTTTTTCATGCTCTTCTTGGCCATTTTCCTACTCCAATCAGTTGCGGAACGGGAATTTGAAAGCACGCAGCAGAGCGCGGCCTTCGTCATCGTTCTTAGCAGTGGTGGTCAGGGTAATGTCCAGACCGCGGAGAGCATCGATCTTGTCGTAGTCGATTTCCGGGAAAATGATCTGCTCTTTCACGCCCATGCTGTAGTTGCCACGACCATCAAAGGACTTGGCATTCAGGCCGCGGAAGTCGCGAACCCGAGGCAGGGAGATCGACAGCAGACGATCCAGGAACTCGTACATACGCTCACGGCGCAGGGTCACTTTGACGCCGATCGGCCAACCTTCACGGACTTTAAAGCCAGCGATGGATTTGCGAGCGTAGGTCACAACGACTTTCTGGCCGGTGATCTTTTCCAGGTCAGCAACAGCGTGCTCGATGACTTTTTTGTCGCCGATCGCTTCGCCCAGACCCATGTTCAGGGTGATCTTGGTAACGCGCGGAACTTCCATCACGTTCGAAAGCTTAAGTTCTTCCTTAAGTTTCGGAGCGATTTCCTTCCGGTAAATCTCTTTTAGTCGTGCCATGGTCTTCTACCTAGCAGTGTTCAAGCATCAACCGCTTTTTGGGTCGACTTGAAGACACGAATTTTCTTACCATCTTCTACTTTGAAACCAACGCGGTCAGCCTTGTTGGTTTCGCCGTTGAAGATGGCGACGTTGGAAGCGTGCAGTGGCGCTTCTTTCTCGACGATAC
Source organism: Pseudomonas sp. B16(2017) (assembly GCF_002113205.1). NCBI lineage: Bacteria > Pseudomonadati > Pseudomonadota > Gammaproteobacteria > Pseudomonadales > Pseudomonadaceae > Pseudomonas > Pseudomonas sp. B16(2017). The sequence continues at coordinate 26,346 of NZ_NEKA01000020.1, read as the reverse complement.
CGCCCTGTACGCCCGACATCGGGTTAGGCTTGGTATGACGCTTGACCAGGTTCAGACCACCAACAACCAGACGGTTGTCAGCAAGAACCTTCAGCACCTTACCGCGCTTACCTTTGTCTTTGCCGGCGATCACGATGATCTCGTCGTCACGACGAATCTTTTGCATGTCGGATCTCCTTACAGCACTTCTGGGGCGAGCGAGACGATCTTCATGAACTTCTCGGTACGAAGTTCACGGGTCACTGGCCCAAAGATACGGGTGCCGATCGGCTCTTGCTTGTTGTTCAGAAGAACAGCAGCGTTGCCATCAAAGCGGATAATGGAGCCATCAGCACGACGTACGCCGTGACGAGTGCGGACTACAACAGCAGTCATCACTTGGCCTTTTTTCACCTTACCGCGAGGAATTGCTTCCTTCACGGTAACTTTGATGATGTCACCGATACCAGCGTAACGACGATGGGAGCCACCCAGCACCTTGATGCACATAACACGGCGAGCGCCGCTGTTATCGGCCACATCGAGCATGGATTGAGTCTGAATCATATAATTTCTCCGACCCCTAGCCCTTAGACTTCCACAGCGCGTTCGAGAACATCAACCAGCGCCCAAGACTTGGTCTTAGCCATCGGACGAGTTTCACGAATAGTGACTTTGTCGCCGATGTGGCACTGATTGGTTTCGTCGTGCGCGTGCAGCTTAGTCGAACGCTTAACGTATTTACCGTAGATCGGGTGCTTAACGCGACGCTCGATCAGAACGGTGATGGTTTTGTCCATCTTGTCGCTGACAACACGGCCAGTCAGCGTACGGACAGTTTTTTCGGCTTCAGCCATGATCACTTACCTGCCTGCTGGTTGAGCACAGTCTTCACGCGAGCAATGTCACGCTTAACTTGCGAGAGCAGATGAGACTGCCCCAACTGGCCAGTTGCTTTCTGCATGCGCAGATTGAACTGGTCGCGCAGCAAGCCGAGCAGTTGCTCGTTCAGCTGCTGTGCGGATTTTTCACGAAGTTCATTCGCTTTCATCACATCACCGTCCGTTTAACAAAGGAGGTGGCGAGCGGCAGCTTTGCAGCAGCCAGGGCGAAAGCCTCACGCGCCAGCTCTTCAGAAACACCCTCGATTTCATACAGGACTTTGCCTGGCTGAATCTGGGCAACCCAGTACTCCACGTTACCCTTACCTTTACCCATACGAACCTCGAGAGGCTTCTTGGAGATCGGCTTGTCCGGGAATACACGGATCCAGATCTTGCCGCCACGTTTTACGTGACGGGTCAGTGCACGACGCGCTGACTCGATCTGACGAGCGGTGAGACGACCACGAGCTACAGACTTCAGCGCGAACTCGCCGAAGCTGACTTTGCTACCGCGCAGTGCCAGACCACGGTTGTGGCCGGTCATCTGCTTGCGGAACTTCGTACGCTTAGGTTGCAACATTTGGCGTACCCCTTACTTAGCAGCTTTTTTACGAGGCGCTGGTGCTTGTGGCTTCAGCTCTTCTTGGCGACCACCAATTACTTCGCCTTTGAAGATCCAAACCTTTACACCGATCACACCGTAAGTGGTGTGAGCTTCGTAGTTGGCATAGTCGATGTCGGCACGCAGGGTGTGCAGTGGCACACGACCTTCGCGATACCATTCAGTACGTGCGATTTCAGCACCGCCGAGACGACCGCTCACTTGGATTTTGATGCCTTTGGCACCAATGCGCATGGCGTTCTGTACAGCGCGCTTCATGGCGCGACGGAACATTACACGACGCTCCAGCTGCTGAGCTACGCTCTGCGCAACCAGCATACCGTCGAGCTCCGGCTTGCGGATCTCTTCGATATTGATGTGCACAGGCACACCCATTTGCTTGGTCAGGTCCTGACGCAGTTTCTCAACATCTTCACCTTTCTTCCCGATAACAATACCTGGACGAGCGGTGTGGATGGTGATGCGTGCAGTTTGGGCCGGACGATGGATATCGATACGGCTTACGGACGCGCTTTTTAGTTTGTCTTGGAGGTATTCACGCACCTTCAGATCAGCGAACAAGTAGTCCGCATAAGTCCGACCGTCTGCGTACCAGACGGAGGTGTGCTCCTTGACGATTCCCAGGCGAATGCCAATGGGATGTACTTTCTGACCCATCTCTTCGACTCCGTTACTTGTCAGCAACCTTGACAGTGATATGGCAAGACCGCTTGACGATGCGATCAGCACGGCCTTTGGCACGTGGCATGATGCGCTTCAGCGAACGCCCTTCGTTGACGAAAACGGTGCTGACCTTCAGGTCATCAACGTCTGCGCCTTCGTTATGCTCGGCGTTGGCTACGGCCGACTCCAGCACTTTTTTCATGATCTCGGCGGCTTTCTTACTGCTGAAAGCCAACAGGTTGAGCGCTTCGCCCACCTTCTTCCCGCGGATCTGGTCGGCGACCAAGCGGGCTTTCTGGGCGGAGATTCGAGCGCCCGACAACTTAGCGGCTACTTCCATTTCCTTACCCCTTAACGCTTGGCTTTCTTGTCTGCCACGTGCCCGCGATAGTTGCGGGTACCGGCGAACTCGCCCAGTTTGTGGCCGACCATGTCTTCGTTAACGAGAACTGGGACGTGCTGACGACCGTTGTGTACTGCGATGGTCAGACCGACCATTTGTGGCAGGATCATCGAACGACGCGACCAAGTCTTAATTGGTTTGCGATCGTTCTTTTCCGCCGCCACTTCGATCTTCTTCAGTAGGTGAAGATCAATAAAAGGACCTTTTTTCAGAGAACGTGGCACTGTCGTATCCCTCTATTTACTTGCGACGACGGACGATCATTTTGTCGGTACGCTTATTACCACGAGTCTTCGCGCCCTTAGTCGGGAAGCCCCATGGCGATACCGGATGACGACCACCAGAGGTACGACCTTCACCACCACCATGTGGGTGGTCAACCGGGTTCATGGCAACACCACGAACGGTTGGGCGAACGCCACGCCAGCGCTTGGCACCAGCTTTACCCAGCGAACGCAGGCTGTGCTCGGAGTTCGAGACTTCGCCCAGGGTCGCACGGCACTCAGCCAGCACTTTACGCATTTCACCGGAACGCAGACGCAGGGTCACGTAAACGCCTTCACGAGCGATCAGCTGAGCCGAAGCGCCAGCGGAACGAGCGATTTGCGCGCCTTTACCTGGCTTCAGTTCAATGCCGTGTACGGTGCTACCAACTGGAATGTTGCGCAGTTGCAGAGCGTTGCCCGGCTTGATCGGTGCCAGAGCACCTGCGATCAGCTGGTCGCCAGCGCTCACGCCTTTAGGGGCGATGATGTAGCGACGCTCGCCATCTGCGTACAGCAGCAGAGCGATGTGAGCAGTACGGTTTGGATCGTATTCGATACGCTCGACAGTGGCAGCGATGCCATCTTTGTCGTTGCGACGGAAGTCGACCAGACGATAATGCTGCTTATGACCACCACCGATGTGACGAGTGGTAATACGGCCATTGTTGTTACGACCACCAGACTTCGATTTTTTCTCGAGCAGCGGTGCGTGAGGAGCGCCTTTATGCAGCTCCTGGTTGACCACCTTGACCACAAAACGGCGGCCAGGGGAAGTCGGTTTGCATTTAACGATTGCCATGATGCACCCCTTCCTTACTCAGCACTGCTGCTGAAATCGAGATCTTGGCCTGGCTGAAGGGAGATAACTGCCTTCTTCCAGTCATTACGCTTGCCCAGACCGCGAGCGGTGCGCTTGCTCTTACCCAGAACATTCAGGGTAGTAACACGCTCAACCTTCACGCTGAACAGGCTTTCGACGGCCTTCTTGATTTCCAGCTTGGTTGCGTCAGTAGCAACCTTGAAAACGAACTGGCCTTTCTTGTCTGCCAGAACCGTAGCCTTCTCGGAAACGTGCGGGCCAAGCAGAACTTTAAATACGCGTTCCTGGTTCATCCCAGCAGCTCCTCGAATTTCTTCACGGCCGACACGGTGATCAACACCTTGTCGTATGCGATCAGACTAACTGGATCGGAACCTTGCACGTCACGTACATCTACGTGCGGCAGGTTGCGAGCAGCCAGGTACAGGTTCTGATCAACAGCATCCGACACGATCAGAACATCGGTCAGGCTCATGTTGTTCAGTTTGCCCAGCAGGTCTTTGGTTTTCGGAGTTTCAACTGCGAAATCCTGAACCACGACCAGACGATCAGTACGCACCAGCTCAGCAAGGATGGAACGCATTGCTGCGCGATACATCTTCTTGTTCAGCTTCTGGGAGTGATCCTGTGGACGAGCTGCAAAGGTGGTGCCGCCGCCGCGCCAGATTGGGCTGCGGATAGTACCGGCACGAGCACGGCCAGTACCTTTCTGACGCCATGGGCGCTTGCCGCCACCACGAACGTCGGAACGGGTCTTCTGCTGCTTGCTACCCTGACGGCCGCCAGCCATGTAGGCCACGACTGCTTGGTGAACCAGCGTCTCGTTGAACTCGCCGCCAAATGTCAGTTCGGAAACTTCGATCGCTTGAGCGTCATTTACATTTAATTGCATGTCAGCTTCCCCTTAACCGCGAGCCTTGGCTGCCGGACGTACAACCAGGTTGCCGCCAGTAGCGCCAGGTACAGCGCCCTTGACCAACAACAGATTGCGTTCAGCGTCCACGCGCACTACTTCCAGGGACTGCACGGTCACGCGCTCAGCGCCCATATGACCGGACATTTTTTTGCCCTTGAATACACGACCAGGAGTCTGGCACTGGCCGATAGAGCCTGGGACGCGGTGGGATACGGAGTTACCGTGGGTGTTATCTTGCCCGCGGAAGTTCCAACGCTTGATCGTACCCTGGAAGCCTTTACCTTTGGACTGACCGGTTACATCAACCAGTTGACCAGCAGCGAAGATTTCAGCGTTGATCAGATCGCCGGCCTGGTACTCGCCTTCTTCAAGACGGAATTCCATTACGGTACGACCAGCGGCAACGTTCGCCTTGGCGAAGTGGCCAGCTTGAGCAGCTGTAACACGGGAAGCACGACGCTCGCCGACAGTGACTTGCACTGCACGATAGCCATCGGTTTCTTCAGTTTTGAACTGGGTGACGCGATTCGGCTCGATCTCAATGACCGTGACCGGAATGGAGACACCTTCTTCGGTGAAAATACGGGTCATACCCGCTTTACGACCGACTACACCAATAGTCATGTTGTAAACCTCATGAGTGTACGGGGCTTTCACCCGCTATGGCCGCCCATTTCAGAGCGTTACACGACCAAGACCGAGTCTTAGCCGAGGCTGATCTGCACTTCCACACCGGCCGCAAGATCAAGCTTCATAAGTGCATCAACGGTTTTATCCGTTGGCTGGACGATGTCCAGAACGCGCTTATGAGTGCGGATCTCGTACTGGTCACGCGCGTCTTTGTTGACGTGCGGAGAAACCAGAACGGTGAACCGCTCTTTACGGGTAGGCAGTGGAATTGGACCACGCACTTGAGCACCAGTACGTTTCGCGGTTTCCACGATTTCCTGGGTTGATTGGTCGATCAGGCGATGGTCAAAAGCCTTCAACCTGATACGGATTTGCTGATTTTGCATTGGATTTCAGACTCCGGCTGCTATTCCCACCGGGCGCAATACGCCCGTTAAAAGGAGGCGCAATTCTATAGACGCCCCAGATAGGTGTCAACCCAATAAAAAAGCCCCCGCTAAGCGGGGGCTTTTTCAACTCATCAAAGCTGACTCAATAAAGAGATTACTCGATGATTTTAGCTACGACGCCAGCACCAACGGTACGGCCGCCTTCACGGATTGCGAAACGCAGACCGTCTTCCATCGCGATGGTTTTGATCAGGGTAACAGTCATTTGAATGTTGTCACCTGGCATTACCATTTCAACGCCTTCTGGCAGCTCGCAGTTACCAGTCACGTCAGTAGTACGGAAGTAGAACTGTGGACGGTAGCCTTTGAAGAACGGAGTGTGACGGCCGCCTTCTTCCTTGCTCAGAACGTAAACTTCTGCGGTGAACTTGGTGTGCGGCTTAACCGAACCCGGCTTAACCAGAACCTGACCACGTTCAACGTCGTCACGCTTGGTGCCACGCAGCAGAACGCCGCAGTTCTCGCCAGCACGACCTTCGTCCAGCAGCTTGCGGAACATCTCAACACCAGTGCAGGTGGTGGTGGTGGTGTCACGCAGACCAACGATTTCCAGGGCGTCTTGAACGCGAACGATACCGCGCTCGATACGACCGGTCACAACAGTACCGCGACCCGAGATCGAGAACACGTCTTCGATTGGCATCAGGAAAGGCTTGTCGATAGCACGCTCTGGCTCTGGGATGTAGCTGTCCAGAGTTTCCACCAGCTTCTTAACAGCGGTGGTGCCCATTTCGTTGTCGTCTTTGCCTTCCAGCGCCATACGAGCAGAACCGATGATGATCGGAGTGTCGTCGCCTGGGAAGTCATAGGTGGACAGCAGGTCGCGAACTTCCATCTCAACCAGTTCCAGCAGCTCAGCGTCGTCTACCAGGTCAGCCTTGTTCAGGAAAACCACGATGTACGGAACGCCTACCTGACGGGACAGCAGGATGTGCTCACGGGTTTGCGGCATCGGACCATCAGCGGCCGAGCAAACCAGGATCGCGCCGTCCATCTGCGCAGCACCAGTGATCATGTTCTTCACGTAGTCAGCGTGACCTGGGCAGTCAACGTGAGCGTAGTGACGAATGTTCGAGTTGTACTCAACGTGCGCGGTGTTGATGGTGATACCGCGAGCTTTTTCTTCTGGTGCGCTGTCGATCTTGTCGAATTCAACTACGGCCGAACCGAAAACTTCGGAGCAGACGCGAGTCAGAGCAGCGGTCAGAGTGGTTTTACCGTGGTCAACGTGGCCGATGGTGCCAACGTTTACGTGCGGTAGGGAACGATCAAATTTTTCTTTAGCCACGACAATTAACTCCTAGCCTAAAGGGGCTGAATCAGCCTTGTTTTTTGGTAACGGATTCGACGATGTGCGACGGAGCCGTATCGTATTTTTTGAATTCCATAGAGTAGCTTGCGCGACCCTGGGACATGGAACGAACGTCGGTCGCATAACCGAACATCTCACCCAGTGGAACCTCGGCACGGATAACCTTGCCGGACACTGTGTCTTCCATACCCTGGATCATGCCGCGACGACGGTTAAGGTCGCCCATCACATCACCCATATAGTCTTCAGGCGTAACAACCTCTACCGCCATGATCGGCTCGAGCAACTCACCACCGCCCTTCTGGGCCAGTTGCTTGGTCGCCATGGAAGCAGCCACTTTAAACGCCATCTCGTTGGAGTCGACGTCGTGGTAAGAACCATCGAACACGGTAGCCTTCAGGCCGATCAGCGGATAGCCGGCAACAACGCCGTTCTTCATCTGCTCTTCGATACCCTTCTGGATAGCCGGGATGTATTCCTTAGGAACCACACCACCCACTACTTCGTTCAGGAATTGCAGACCTTCCTGACCTTCGTCAGCAGGAGCAAAGCGAATCCAGCAGTGACCGAACTGGCCACGACCGCCGGACTGACGAACGAACTTGCCTTCGATTTCGCAGTTCTTCGTGATGCGCTCACGGTACGAAACCTGTGGCTTGCCGATGTTGGCTTCGACGTTGAACTCACGGCGCATCCGGTCAACCAGGATGTCCAGGTGCAGCTCGCCCATGCCGGAGATGATCGTTTGACCAGTCTCTTCATCAGTTTTAACGCGGAAAGACGGGTCTTCCTGAGCAAGCTTGCCCAGAGCGATACCCATTTTTTCCTGGTCATCCTTGGTCTTAGGCTCTACGGCAACCGAAATAACCGGCTCCGGGAAGTCCATGCGAACCAGGATGATTGGCTTGTCAGCGTTGCAGAGGGTTTCACCAGTGGTGACGTCCTTCATGCCGATCAGGGCCGCGATGTCGCCAGCGCGTACTTCCTTGATCTCTTCACGGGCGTTTGCGTGCATTTGCACCATACGACCCACGCGCTCTTTCTTGCCTTTGACCGAGTTGATCACGCCGTCGCCGGAGTTCAACACGCCCGAGTAAACGCGGACGAAGGTCAAGGTACCCACGAATGGGTCGGTAGCGATCTTGAACGCCAAGGCCGCGAACGGCTCGTCGTCGCTTGCATGACGCTCCATCTCTTCTTCCTCGTTATCAGGGTTGGAACCCTTGATAGCAGGAATGTCGGTCGGAGCAGGCAGGAAGTCGATAACGGCGTCGAGAACCAGGGGAACACCCTTGTTCTTGAACGAAGAACCGCAAACAGCCAGAACGATTTCACCGGCGATAGTACGCGCACGCAAAGCGGCCTTGATCTCTTCGATCGACAGCTCTTCACCTTCCAGGTACTTGTTCATCAGCTCTTCGCTGGCTTCGGCGGCGGCTTCAACCATGTTGTTGCGCCATTCTTCAGCCAGTTCAAGCATGTCCGCAGGGATTTCCTTGCGAACCGGAACCATACCCTTGTCAGAGTCGTTCCAGTAGACAGCTTGCATGTTGATCAGGTCGATCTGGCCCTGGAAGTTATCTTCCGAACCGATAGCCAGCTGGATCGGCACCGGAGTGTGACCCAGACGCTGTTTGATCTGACCGATCACGCGCAGGAAGTTGGCACCAGCACGGTCCATCTTGTTTACGTAAACAAGACGTGGAACGCCGTATTTGTTGGCCTGACGCCATACGGTTTCCGACTGAGGCTCAACACCCGAAGTACCGCAGAACACAACGACAGCGCCGTCGAGTACACGCAGGGAACGCTCTACTTCAATAGTGAAGTCTACGTGGCCCGGGGTATCGATTACGTTGAAGCGATGCTCGTGTGGGTACTGCTTCTCGGAACCTTTCCAGAAGGCGGTAATGGCAGCAGAAGTAATGGTAATACCACGCTCCTGCTCCTGAACCATCCAGTCTGTGGTCGCGGCGCCATCATGCACCTCGCCCATTTTGTGACTTTTGCCAGTGTAAAAAAGGACGCGCTCGGTGGTGGTGGTTTTACCAGCATCCACGTGAGCGACGATACCGATGTTACGGTAGCGACTAATCGGAGTAGTACGAGCCATAAAGCCCTCGCAAAATTAGTGAAGCTAAAATTAGAAGCGGTAGTGCGAGAAAGCTTTGTTAGCTTCGGCCATACGGTGCACGTCTTCACGCTTCTTAACAGCAGCACCTTTACCTTCAGCAGCATCCAGCAGCTCGCCAGCCAAGCGCAGAGCCATAGACTTCTCGCCACGCTTGCGGGCGAAGTCTACCAACCAGCGCATTGCCAGAGCGTTACGACGGGACGGACGAACCTCGACCGGAACCTGGTAAGTAGCACCACCAACGCGGCGCGACTTCACTTCGACCAGCGGAGCGATGGCGTCGAGTGCTTTTTCGAAGAGTTCCAGGGGATCGGTGCCGGTCTTGCGAGCCGCAACGGTTTCCAGGGCACCATAAACGATACGCTCGGCAACGGCTTTCTTGCCGCTTTCCATAACGTGGTTCATGAATTTGGCGAGGATTTGGCTTCCGTATTTCGGATCGTCCAGAATCTCACGCTTTGCTGCTACGCGACGTCTTGGCATTGATAAGCCCTCAAACGGTCTTCAGGTTAGCTCGGGACAGATCCAGTGGATGCGCGCCCGACCTTACTCTTATCGACTCAATAAAATGAAAAACTGCAAAACGGCCGATTACTTCGGACGCTTGGTACCGTACTTCGAACGACCCTGGTTACGGCCTTTAACGCCGGAAGTATCCAAGGAGCCGCGAACGGTGTGGTAACGAACACCTGGCAAGTCTTTTACACGACCGCCGCGGATCAGTACCACGCTGTGCTCCTGCAGGTTGTGGCCTTCACCACCGATGTACGAGGAAACCTCGAAACCGTTGGTCAGACGCACACGGCATACTTTACGCAGTGCCGAGTTAGGTTTTTTCGGCGTAGTGGTGTACACACGGGTGCACACGCCACGACGTTGCGGGCAGTTCTGCAGCGCAGGCACGTCGGATTTCTCGACGATACGCTTACGCGGCTGACGTACCAGCTGGTTGATAGTTGCCATCTACTAGCTCCACTGTTGTCTTGCGACGCTATTGTCTTGCAAGAAAAGCAAAATGGCAGGAACGAATTCCCGCCAAATTTAGGGGATCAAGAGTCTAAAGAGGATCTTGTCCCCAGTCAAGGCAAGGCCCCGACCTCCCCGCTCGTCGAACCTCGACAAATTGTCTTGATTCGATGAACGGCTTGATCAGGGCCTCAGCTCATTTTTTCGCAGAACTCAGTTACCGCTCGAGTTCAGCGCTTCGGTCAGTGCAGCTTCCACTTCACTGGCGCTTACGCGCAACGGCTTGTCTGCATCACGACGACGCTTGCGCTCGCTGTGATAAGCCAGACCGGTACCGGCCGGGATCAGACGACCCACAACCACGTTTTCTTTCAGGCCGCGCAGGTAATCGCGCTTGCCGGTTACCGCTGCTTCGGTCAGTACGCGAGTGGTCTCCTGGAAGGAGGCCGCCGAGATGAACGATTCAGTCGACAACGACGCCTTGGTGATACCCAGCAGCACGCGAGTGAACTTGGACACGAATTTGTCTTCGGTCGCCAAGCGCTCGTTTTCCACCAGTACGTGAGTCAGTTCCATCTGGTCGCCCTTGATGAAGCTGGAGTCGCCGGACTCGGAGATCTCAACTTTACGCAGCATCTGACGCAGGATGGTCTCGATGTGCTTGTCGTTGATCTTCACGCCTTGCAGGCGGTAAACGTCCTGGATCTCGTTGACGATGTACTTGGCCAACGCGCTTACACCCAGCAGACGCAGGATGTCGTGCGGATCGCTCGGACCGTCGGAGATAACTTCGCCGCGGTTTACCTGTTCGCCTTCGAACACGTTCAGGTGACGCCACTTCGGAATCAGCTCTTCGTACGGATCGCTACCGTCGTTCGGGGTAATGACCAGACGGCGCTTGCCCTTGGTCTCTTTACCGAACGCGATGGTGCCGCTGACTTCAGCCAGAATCGACGCCTCTTTCGGACGACGGGCTTCGAACAGGTCGGCAACACGCGGCAGACCACCGGTGATGTCACGGGTTTTCGAAGTTTCTTGCGGGATACGAGCGATAACGTCACCGATCGCAATCTTCGCACCGTCCGCAACACCGACCAGGGCGTTGGCTGGCAGGAAGTACTGAGCGATAACGTCAGTGCCTGGCAGCAACAGATCCTTGCCGTTGTCATCAACCATCTTCACCGCAGGACGAATGTCCTTGCCGGCAGCCGGACGGTCTTTGGCATCGAGTACTTCAATGTTGGTCATACCGGTCAATTCGTCAGTCTGACGCTTGATCGTGATGCCTTCTTCCATGCCCACGTAGGTCACGGTACCTTTCATTTCGGTAACGATCGGGTGAGTGTGCGGATCCCACTTGGCCACGATTGCGCCAGCGTCGACCTTGTCACCTTCTTTAACCGAAATCACGGCACCGTACGGCAGCTTGTAACGCTCGCGCTCACGACCGAAGTCGTCAGCGATTGCCAGCTCACCGGAACGAGACACGGCAACCAGGTTGCCATCCACACGCTCAACGTGTTTCAGGTTGTGCAGACGGACGGTACCGCCATTCTTCACCTGAACGCTGTCGGCTGCGGAAGTACGGCTTGCCGCACCACCGATGTGGAACGTACGCATCGTCAGCTGGGTACCCGGCTCACCGATGGACTGGGCAGCGATAACGCCGACCGCTTCACCGATGTTCACCTGGTGACCACGAGCCAGGTCACGGCCGTAGCACTTGGCGCAAATGCCATAGCGGGTTTCGCAGCTGATCGGCGAACGCACGATTACTTCGTCGATGCTGTTCAGCTCGATGAACTCAACCCACTTCTCGTCTACCAGAGTGCCTGCAGGAACGATAACGTCCTCGGTACCCGGCTTGAATACGTCACGGGCGATGACACGACCCAATACGCGCTCACCCAACGGTTCTACAACGTCACCGCCTTCAATGTGCGGAGTCATCAGCAGACCGTGTTCGGTGCCGCAATCGATCTCGGTCACGACCAGATCCTGCGCCACGTCTACCAGACGACGAGTCAGGTAACCGGAGTTCGCAGTTTTCAACGCGGTATCCGCCAGACCTTTACGAGCACCGTGAGTCGAGATGAAGTACTGGAGTACGCTCAGACCTTCACGGAAGTTCGCAGTAATCGGCGTTTCAATGATGGAACCGTCCGGCTTGGCCATCAGACCACGCATACCGGCCAGCTGACGAATCTGTGCTGCGGAACCCCGCGCACCCGAGTCGGCCATCATGTACATCGAGTTGAACGATTCTTGCTCGACTTCGTCGCCGTGACGGTCGATGACTTTCTCTTTCGAGAGGTTGGCCATCATCGCCTTGGAGACTTCGTCGTTCGCTTTCGACCAAAGGTCGATCACTTTGTTGTACTTCTCGCCCTGGGTTACCAGGCCGGAGGCGTACTGGCTCTCGATTTCTTTCACTTCGTCGGTGGCAGCACCGATGATGCGGGCTTTTTCGTCCGGGATAACGAAGTCGTTAACACCGATGGAAACGCCGGAAATGGTCGAGTAGGCAAAACCGGTGTACATCAACTGGTCAGCGAAGATCACAGTCTCTTTCAGACCAACCACGCGGTAGCACTGGTTGATCAGCTTGGAGATCGCCTTTTTCTTCATCGGCAGGTTGACGACGTCGAACGACAGACCTTTTGGCACAACCTGGAACAGCAGCGCACGGCCGACAGTGGTGTCGACGATACGGGTGTTGTTCACGCTGTTGCCGTCACGATCGTTCACGGTTTCGTTGATACGAACCTTGATCTTGGCGTGCAGTGCGGCTTCGCCGGCACGGAACACACGGTCAACTTCCTGCAGATCCGCGAACACACGACCTTCGCCCTTGGCGTTGATCGCTTCACGAGTCATGTAGTAGAGACCCAATACAACGTCCTGCGACGGAACGATGATTGGCTCACCGTTGGCTGGCGACAGAATGTTGTTAGTCGACATCATCAACGCACGCGCTTCGAGCTGGGCTTCCAGCGTCAGCGGTACGTGCACGGCCATTTGGTCGCCGTCGAAGTCGGCGTTGTACGCGGCGCAGACCAGAGGGTGCAGCTGGATAGCCTTACCTTCGATCAGTACCGGTTCAAACGCCTGGATACCCAGACGGTGAAGGGTCGGTGCACGGTTGAGAAGAACCGGGTGTTCGCGAATCACTTCCGCGAGAACGTCCCAAACCTCTGGCAGTTCGCGCTCGACCATTTTCTTGGCCGCTTTGATGGTGGTCGCCAGACCACGCATTTCCAGCTTGCCGAAAATGAACGGCTTGAACAGCTCGAGAGCCATCTTCTTCGGCAGACCGCACTGGTGCAGACGCAGGGTCGGACCAACGGTAATTACCGAACGACCGGAGTAGTCAACACGCTTACCGAGCAAGTTCTGACGGAAACGACCTTGCTTACCCTTGATCATGTCAGCCAGGGATTTCAGAGGACGCTTGTTCGAACCTGTGATAGCGCGGCCACGACGACCGTTGTCGAGCAGTGCATCGACAGCTTCCTGCAACATACGCTTTTCGTTGCGCACGATGATGTCCGGAGCGGACAGATCCAGCAGGCGCTTCAAACGGTTGTTACGGTTGATCACTCGACGATACAGATCGTTGAGGTCGGAAGTCGCGAAACGACCGCCATCCAGTGGAACCAGTGGACGCAGATCTGGCGGCAGAACCGGCAGAACGGTCAGCACCATCCACTCTGGCAGGTTGCCGGAGCCCTGGAAGGCTTCCATCAACTTCAGACGCTTGGACAGCTTCTTGATCTTGGTTTCGGAGTTGGTTTGCGGAATTTCTTCACGCAGCCGGCCGATCTCGTGTTCCAGGTCGATAGCGTGCAGCAGTTCGCGGACAGCTTCGGCACCCATGCGGGCGTCGAAATCGTCACCGAACTCTTCCAGCGCTTCGAAGTACTGCTCGTCGTTCAGCAGCTGACCTTTTTCAAGAGTGGTCATGCCCGGATCGATAACGACATAGCTCTCGAAGTAGAGAACGCGTTCGATATCACGCAGGGTCATGTCCATCAGCAGGCCGATACGGGACGGCAGCGATTTCAGGAACCAGATGTGGGCAACCGGCGAAGCCAGTTCGATGTGCGCCATGCGCTCACGACGAACCTTGGCCAGTGCAACTTCAACGCCGCACTTCTCGCAGATCACACCACGGTGCTTCAAGCGCTTGTACTTACCGCACAGGCACTCGTAATCCTTTACCGGGCCAAAGATCTTGGCGCAGAACAGACCGTCACGCTCAGGTTTGAACGTACGGTAGTTGATGGTTTCCGGCTTTTTAACTTCACCGAACGACCACGAGCGGATCATCTCAGGCGAGGCCAATCCGATACGGATGGCGTCGAACTCTTCGACTTGACCCTGGTTTTTCAGCAAATTCAGTAGGTCTTTCAAGGCCTTTCCTCCTGGCGGAGCAGAGAGCGGGCAATCCTGCCCCGCTCTCGATCGCGTCACGTGTTATTCGGTTTCCAGATCGATATCGATGCCGAGGGAACGAATTTCCTTGATCAACACGTTGAAGGACTCGGGCATGCCCGGCTCCATACGGTGATCGCCGTCCACGATGTTTTTGTACATCTTGGTCCGGCCGTTCACATCGTCCGACTTCACTGTGAGCATTTCTTGCAGAGTGTAAGCAGCACCGTATGCTTCCAGTGCCCAGACCTCCATCTCCCCGAAACGCTGACCACCGAACTGCGCCTTACCACCCAGCGGCTGCTGGGTAACCAGGCTGTACGAACCGGTAGAACGCGCGTGCATCTTGTCGTCTACCAAGTGGTTCAGCTTCAGCATGTACATGTAGCCAACGGTAACTGGACGCTCGAACTTGTTGCCGGTACGGCCGTCGGTCAGCTGCATCTGGCCGCTTTCTGGCAGGTCTGCCAGTTTCAGCATGGCCTTGATTTCGCTTTCCTTGGCACCGTCGAACACTGGAGTGGCCATTGGAACACCGCCACGCAGGTTCTTAGCCAGATCCAGGATTTCCTGATCGGAGAAGCTGTCCAGATCTTCGTTACGACCGCCGATCTGGTTGTAGATCTCGTCCAGGAAGGTGCGCAGTTCAGCGACTTTACGCTGCTCTTCGACCATCCGGTTGATCTTCTCGCCCAGACCTTTGGCCGCGAGGCCGAGGTGGGTTTCAAGGATCTGACCAACGTTCATACGCGAAGGTACGCCCAGTGGGTTGAGGACGACGTCGACCGGTGTGCCATTGGCATCGTGCGGCATGTCTTCAACCGGCATGATCACGGAGACCACACCTTTGTTACCGTGACGACCGGCCATCTTGTCGCCCGGCTGGATGCGACGACGGATTGCCAGGTAAACCTTGACGATTTTCAGCACACCTGGAGCCAGGTCATCGCCCTGCTGCAGTTTGCGCTTCTTGTCTTCGAACTTGTCGTCCAGCAGACGGCGACGATCAACGATGTAGGCTTGGGCCTTCTCGAGCTGCTCGTTCAGAGCATCTTCAGCCATGCGCAGTTTGAACCACTGACCATGCTCAAGACCGTCGAGTACTTCGTCGGTGATGTCCTGACCTTTCTTCAGGCCCGCGCCACCTTCAGCCTTGTGGCCTACCAGAGCGGAACGCAGACGCTCGAAGGTCGCGCCTTCAACGATGCGGAACTCTTCGTTCAGATCCTTGCGGATCTCGTCCAGCTGGGACTTCTCGATCGACAGGGCACGAGCATCACGCTCAACGCCGTCACGAGTGAAGACCTGTACGTCGATGACAGTACCTTTGGTGCCGGTTGGCACACGCAGGGAAGTGTCTTTAACGTCGCTGGCTTTCTCACCGAAGATTGCGCGCAGCAGTTTTTCTTCCGGAGTGAGTTGGGTCTCGCCTTTCGGAGTGACCTTACCTACCAGGATGTCGCCTGCGCCGACTTCAGCACCTACGTAAACGATACCGGCTTCGTCCAGCTTGTTCAGCGCAGCTTCACCCACGTTAGGGATGTCCGCAGTGATTTCCTCTGGGCCAAGCTTGGTGTCACGAGCCACACAGGTCAGTTCCTGAATGTGGATCGTGGTGAAACGGTCTTCCTGAACCACACGCTCGGACAGACAGATGGAGTCTTCGAAGTTGAAGCCGTTCCATGCCATGAACGCGATGCGCATGTTCTGACCCAGAGCCAGTTCACCCATGTCGGTGGACGGACCGTCGGCCATGATGTCGCCACGCTGAACACGATCACCCTTGCTCACCAGCGGACGCTGGTTGATGCAGGTGTTCTGGTTCGAGCGGGTGTATTTGGTCAGATTGTAGATGTCGACACCAGCTTCGCCGGTTTCAACTTCGTCATCGGCAACGCGAACCACGATACGGCTGGCATCAACGGAGTCGATCACGCCGCCACGACGAGCCACGACGCAAACGCCGGAGTCGCGAGCCACGTTACGCTCCATGCCGGTACCGACCAGCGGCTTGTCAGCGCGCAGGGTTGGTACAGCTTGACGCTGCATGTTGGAACCCATCAACGCACGGTTGGCGTCGTCGTGCTCGAGGAACGGAATCAGCGACGCTGCAACCGAAACTACCTGCTTCGGCGAAACGTCCATCAAGGTGACGTCTTCCGGCGCCTTGACGGTGAATTCGTTCAGGTGACGTACGGCCACCAGTTCGTCGATCAGGACTTTCTGCTCGTTCATGGTCGCCGAAGCCTGCGCGATCACGTGATCGGCTTCTTCAATGGCGGACAGGAACACGATGTCGTCGGTGACCACACCCTCTTTCACCACACGGTACGGGCTCTCGAGGAAGCCGTACTGGTTGGTGCGAGCGTAAGCAGCCAGGGAGTTGATCAGACCGATGTTCGGACCTTCCGGCGTTTCAATCGGGCAGACACGACCGTAATGAGTCGGGTGTACGTCACGGACTTCGAAGCCCGCGCGCTCACGAGTCAGACCGCCAGGGCCGAGTGCAGAGACACGACGCTTGTGGGTGATCTCGGACAGCGGGTTGTTCTGGTCCATGAACTGCGACAGCTGGCTGGAACCGAAGAACTCTTTCACCGCCGCAGCCACTGGCTTGGCGTTGATCAGGTCTTGCGGCATCAGGCCTTCGCTTTCGGCCATCGACAGACGCTCTTTGACCGCACGCTCAACACGTACCAGGCCAACGCGGAACTGATTCTCGGCCATTTCGCCTACGCAGCGAACACGACGGTTACCCAGGTGGTCGATGTCGTCGACAATGCCTTTACCGTTACGGATGTCGACCAGAGTCTTCAGTACCGCGACGATGTCTTCCTTGCACAGCACGCCCGAACCTTCGATCTCGGTACGACCGATACGACGGTTGAACTTCATCCGGCCGACCGCAGACAGGTCATAGCGCTCAGGGCTGAAGAACAGGTTGTTGAACAGGGTCTCGGCAGCGTCTTTGGTTGGCGGCTCGCCTGGACGCATCATGCGATAGATCTCGACCAGCGCTTCCAATTGGTTGCTGGTGGAGTCGATCTTCAGCGTGTCGGAGACGAACGGACCGCAGTCGATGTCGTTGGTGTACAGAGTCTCGATGCGTACGACGCCGGCCTTGGCGATTTTCGCCAGGATTTCGGTCGACAGCTCGGTGTTGCACTCTGCCAGGATCTCACCGGTAGCCGGATGCACAATCGCCTTGGCGGTGGTACGACCCAGAACGTAATCCAGAGGCACGTCCAGCTCTTTGATCCCGGCTTTTTCCAGCTGGTTGATGTGGCGGGCAGTAATACGACGGCCCTGCTCAACGATCACCTTGCCTTTGTCGTCCTGGATATCGAGAACCGCAACTTCACCACGCAGGCGCTGAGGCACCAGCTCCAGGCTCAGGCCTTCGCCCTTCACGTGGAATACGTTGGTGGTGTAGAACGCGTCCAGCACTTCCTCGGTGGTATAACCGAGCGCGCGCAGCAGTACCGAGGCCGGCAGTTTGCGACGACGGTCGATACGCACGAATACGCAGTCTTTCGGGTCGAACTCGAAGTCCAGCCACGAACCGCGGTAAGGAATGATGCGCGCGGAGTACAGCAGTTTACCGGAGCTGTGCGTCTTGCCACGGTCGTGGTCGAAGAACACGCCCGGGGAACGGTGCAGCTGGGAAACGATAACACGCTCGGTACCGTTGATTACGAAGGTACCGTTTTCAGTCATCAATGGGATTTCACCCATGTAGACTTCTTGCTCTTTGATGTCCTTGATCGCTTTGTTCGACGATTCTTTGTCGAAAATGATCAGGCGCACTTTTACCCGCAAAGGTACGGCGAAAGTTACACCGCGCAATACGCATTCTTTGACATCAAATGCCGGTTCGCCCAGGCGATAACCGACGTACTCCAGCGCAGCATTGCCGGAGTAGCTGATGATCGGGAAAACGGATTTGAAGGCCGCATGCAGGCCCACGTCGCGGAACTGATCTTTAGTCGCTCCCGCTTGCAAGAATTCACGATACGAATCCAGCTGGATGGCCAGGAGGTAAGGCACATCCATGACGTCCGGCAACTTGCTAAAGTCCTTGCGGATACGTTTTTTCTCAGTATATGAGTAAGCCATCAGCGTTCCCCAGCTTGGTCACCTGCTTGTTTGGCCTCTCCCGACGGGAGCAGCCAGAAAATCGTGCAAACCCCATGGTTTGCGCCACCGCATCGGGTGGTTACAGCTCGTTATCGACACCGACCCAGTCGGCTGCCAATAACGGAAAAAGGCCGGTGGCAAGAGCCACCAGCCATCAGCCTGTCGCTTGACGCTCGGGCTGGAGGAGCAAAGTCGATACTTATTTCAGCTCGACTTTAGCGCCTGCTTCTTCCAGCTTCTTCTTGGCGTCTTCAGCAGCTTCTTTCGAAACGCCTTCAGCTACAACCTGAGGAGCGCCGTCTACTTTCTCTTTGGCTTCTTTCAGGCCCAGACCGGTCAGTTCACGAACTGCCTTGATCACGTTAACCTTCTTCTCGCCAGCTTCCAGCAGAACAACGTTGAACTCGGTTTGCTCTTCAACAACAGCGGCAGCAGCAGCTGGACCAGCCGAAGCAGCAGCAGCGGTCACGCCGAAGGTTTCTTCCATCGCTTTGATCAGCTCAACGATTTCCACTACGGATTTCTGGCCGATTGCTTCGATGATTTGTTCGTTAGTCAGAGACATGACTCAATTCCTGAATTGGGGGACGGCCTACGCGACCATCGAAATAAACAAAAAACGCGAGAAGCTGACGAGCCTTAGGCTGCAGCAGCTTCTTTCTGGTCGCGAATTGCCGCCAGAGTACGAGCCAATTTGCTGGTAGCGCCTTGAATCACGCTCATCAGCTGGGAAATTGCTTCGTCACGGGTCGGCAGAGTTGCCAGAACGTCGATCTGATTAGCTGCGAGGAACTTGCCCTCGAACGCAGCTGCCTTGATCTCGAACTTGTCCTGACCCTTCGAAAACTCTTTGAAAATACGAGCAGCAGCGCCCGGATGTTCGTTCGAGAATGCGATCAGGGTCGGGCCGGTGAACACGTCGTTGAGGACACTGTATTGAGTGTCAGCAACAGCGCGCTTGAGCAGGGTGTTACGTACAACACGTACGTAAACGCCAGCTTCACGAGCCTCTTTACGGAGTCCGGTCATTGCGCCTACTGTTACGCCACGGGCATCAACCACGACAGCGGACAGAGCGACTTTGGCAGCCTCGTTGACTTCAGCGACGATGGCCTTCTTGTCTTCGAGATTAATTGCCACGGGTTTAACTCCTGCTTGTTACCGTTTCATTCGATCGAAACCGAATGTCGTTTTGGTGTCTGATTCGGTAAGGAACCGGGAGCACCATCTGCGTAGGCTTGAGGTTTAAGACTTGCGTCGCCTACGGTCTTGGATAGCCCCCGCCAGGCAGGGACCCCAATCTTTCAATTGGCGCAGTCAACTGCGCCAATTTTTGTCTTACGCGTCCAGCGAGCTCTGGTCGATAACCAGACCTGGGCCCATAGTGGTGCTCAGGGTAACGCGCTTGACGTAGATACCTTTCGAAGAAGCTGGCTTGATACGCTTCAGATCAGCGATCAGGGCTTCAACGTTTTCCTTCAGCTTGACGGCATCGAAGCCGATCTTGCCAACGGAAGTGTGGATGATGCCGTTTTTGTCGGTGCGATAACGAACCTGACCAGCCTTGGCATTTTTAACCGCGGTAGCGACGTCTGGGGTAACAGTGCCGACTTTCGGGTTAGGCATCAGACCACGTGGACCGAGGATCTGACCCAGTTGACCTACAACGCGCATGGCATCCGGGGATGCGATCACTACGTCATAGTTCAGGTCGCCGCCTTTCATTTCGGCAGCCAGGTCGTCCATACCTACACGGTCAGCGCCGGCAGCCAGAGCGGCCTCAGCAGCTGGACCCTGGGTGAACACAGCAACGCGAACAGTCTTGCCAGTGCCGTGTGGCAGCACAGTAGCGCTACGAACAACCTGGTCGGATTTACGCGGGTCTACGCCCAGGTTTACAGCTACGTCGAACGACTCGCTGAACTTGACAGTCGACAGCTCGGCCAGCAGTGCAGCGGCGTCTACAATGTTGTAGGCCTTGCCTGCTTCGATTTTGCCGGCGATAGCCTTTTGACGCTTGGTCAGCTTAGCCATTACACACCCTCCACGTTAAGGCCCATGCTACGAGCAGAACCGGCGATAGTACGCACGGCTGCATCCATATCAGCTGCAGTCAGATCCGCGTTTTTGGTTTTCGCGATTTCTTCCAGCTGAGCACGGGTAACAGTGCCAACCTTAACGGTGTTCGGACGAGCGGAACCGCTGGTCAGACCGGCCGCCTTCTTCAGCAGAACCGAAGCAGGGGTGGATTTGGTTTCGAAAGTGAAGCTACGGTCGCTGTAGACAGTGATGATCACTGGAGTCGGCAGACCAGCTTCCAGACCCTGGGTACGGGCGTTGAAAGCTTTGCAGAATTCCATGATGTTCACGCCGTGCTGACCCAGAGCAGGACCAACAGGTGGGCTTGGGTTAGCCTGAGCGGCCTTCACTTGCAGCTTGATGTAAGCGGTAATCTTCTTGGCCATGAGGCACTCCAATTACGGGTTCGAACGCCTCGAAAGGCTCCCCGGTTACTTGCGCGTTTATCCCAGTGACGACAAAACCCCACAGCCTAGGGCTGCGGGGTTGGGATGCTTGCTCAGCTAGACCTTTTCGACCTGACTGAACTCCAACTCTACCGGAGTAGAGCGTCCGAAAATGAGCACTGCCACTTGGATCCGGCTCTTTTCGTAGTTAACTTCTTCAACAACGCCGTTAAAGTCAGCGAACGGCCCGTCATTGACTCGAACGGTTTCGCCTGGCTCGAACAACGTCTTCGGCTTCGGCTTGTCGCTACCGTCGGCAACGCGACGCAAAATCGCCTCAGCTTCTTTATCGGTGATTGGTGCCGGCTTATCAGCAGTACCGCCGATAAAACCCATCACCCGAGGAGTATCCTTGACCAAGTGCCAAGTACCCTCATTCATATCCATCTGAACCAGCACATAACCTGGGAAGAATTTGCGCTCGCTTTTGCGTTTCTGGCCATTACGCATTTCAACCACTTCTTCAGTGGGAACCAGAATTTCGCCGAAGCCATCTTCCATGCCAGCCAGCTTTACACGCTCGATCAACGAACGCATGACATGCTTCTCGTAACCCGAGTAAGCATGCACAACGTACCAACGCTTAGCCACGGGACACCCTTAGCCGACAATCAAGGAAACAAGCCAACCGAGCAGGGAATCAAGCCCCCACAACAGCAACGCCATAACCAGGACAACAGCCACAACAATCAGTGTGGTCTGCGTGGTTTCTTGGCGAGTTGGCCATACGACTTTACGAATCTCGGTGCGAGCTTCCTTAACCAGTACAAAGAAAGACTTGCCCTTGGCAGTCTGCAGGCCTACAAAGGCAGCTACAGCAGCAATGACAAGCAATGCGAGTACACGGTACAGGATCGGCGAAGCAGCGTAATACTGATTACCGACAACGCCAACAATTACCAAAGCGACCACTACAAGCCACTTGAGCAAATCGAAGCGAGAGCCTTGAGCTTCAGCTTTAGGAGTCATCTATGAAGATCCTGTGAAAAGAAAGCCAGACACACCGAGTGGATCTGGCAGGTCAGGAGGGAATCGAACCCCCAACCTACGGTTTTGGAGACCGTCGCTCTGCCAATTGAGCTACTGACCTAAAACAAAATCAGGCCGACCATTATGCCGGCCTGAAAAAGACATTACAACTGTTTACTCGATGATCTTGGCCACTACGCCAGCACCAACGGTACGACCGCCTTCACGGATTGCGAAACGCAGACCGTCTTCCATCGCGATGGTTTTGATCAGGGTAACAGTCATTTGAATGTTGTCACCTGGCATTACCATTTCAACGCCTTCTGGCAGCTCGCAGTTACCAGTCACGTCAGTAGTACGGAAGTAGAACTGTGGACGGTAGCCTTTGAAGAACGGAGTGTGACGGCCGCCTTCTTCCTTGCTCAGAACGTAAACTTCTGCGGTGAACTTGGTGTGCGGCTTAACCGAACCCGGCTTAACCAGAACCTGACCACGTTCAACGTCGTCACGCTTGGTGCCACGCAGCAGAACGCCGCAGTTCTCGCCAGCACGACCTTCGTCCAGCAGCTTGCGGAACATCTCAACACCGGTGCAGGTGGTGGTGGTGGTATCACGCAGACCAACGATTTCCAGAGCATCTTGAACGCGAACGATACCGCGCTCGATACGACCGGTCACAACAGTACCGCGACCCGAGATCGAGAACACGTCTTCGATTGGCATCAGGAACGGCTTGTCGATAGCACGCTCTGGCTCTGGGATGTAGCTGTCCAGAGTTTCCACCAGCTTCTTAACAGCGGTGGTGCCCATTTCGTTGTCGTCTTTGCCTTCCAGCGCCATACGAGCCGAACCGATGATGATCGGAGTGTCGTCGCCTGGGAAGTCATAGGTGGACAGCAGGTCGCGAACTTCCATCTCAACCAGTTCCAGCAGCTCAGCGTCGTCTACCAGGTCAGCCTTGTTCAGGAAAACCACGATGTACGGAACGCCTACCTGACGGGACAGCAGGATGTGCTCACGGGTTTGCGGCATCGGACCATCAGCGGCCGAGCAAACCAGGATCGCGCCGTCCATCTGCGCAGCACCAGTGATCATGTTCTTCACGTAGTCAGCGTGACCTGGGCAGTCAACGTGAGCGTAGTGACGAATGTTCGAGTTGTACTCAACGTGCGCGGTGTTAATGGTGATACCGCGAGCTTTTTCTTCTGGTGCGCTGTCGATCTTGTCGAATTCAACTACGGCCGAACCGAAAACTTCGGAGCAGACGCGAGTCAGAGCAGCGGTCAACGTGGTTTTACCGTGGTCTACGTGACCGATGGTGCCAACGTTGACGTGCGGCAGGGAACGATCAAATTTTTCCTTAGCCATCGATATCACCCCTAACAGAAGAAATTGAGCAAACAACACAAGCCATTAAAACAAAGGCAGATATTTTCATATCTGCCTTGTTATATGGAGCTCTTGAGCGGATTTGAACCGCTGACCTCACCCTTACCAAGGGTGTGCTCTACCAACTGAGCTACAAGAGCGTAACACTTTGCACAACCTGCAAACTTGGAGCGGGTAGCGGGAATCGAACCCGCATCATCAGCTTGGAAGGCTGAGGTTCTACCACTAAACTATACCCGCGGAGCCTGCAGCTCACGCTAAAATCTGGTGGAGGGAGAAGGATTCGAACCTTCGAAGTCGTAGACGTCAGATTTACAGTCTGATCCCTTTGGCCGCTCGGGAACCCCTCCTAATCAGGCCGGCATTCTATACTATGCCAACCCCCTGTCAAGCATTTTCTCATTTAAAAACCTGAGGTTAGCTGCGTTGACATCACTCCATCATACCAACCTTTTCAGGTCTTCGCTGTGGAGCGGGCGCCATTCTATGCAAACTATTCAGTAGGTGCAACCCCCTCGCACAGCATTATTTTATGTTTTAACTCATTGAATTCCTTGGAAAGGTTTTGCAGCTGAGCATCACCCAACAAACGCTGGGTTTCGGGCGTAACCTTGAACCAATATGAGCCGCCGGAAGACTCTTTTGACGAAGGAAGAACTTTTGCACCAAGCTCCGTCAAACGCTGCTCCAACGCCTGAGCGGACTCGGGGCGCGCCAAACCACCCACATAAAGGCACTGCCCATCAGGCTTTCCTCCAGTCCTTTTTTCACGGGAAGCATCACCACCAGCCTCACTCAGCAAGCGAATATCCTGTTGCGACCCACGATAAAGACTGAGAGGCGTGACATCCTTTGCGCGTAGCGGGGCCTCCTGCTGATGCCAGACGTAATAAAACACATTGAGTACCAGAAGCAGAAGGAACAACCAACGCATACAAACCTCAGGACAAAGGACACGCCATAGCCAAACCCACGAACACCAGATCGGAAACAATCCGAGCCTCAGGCGCAACATCCGAAACCAACTCGGCATCACCACCCGTAATGAAGACCCTGTAGTCGTCACCCCAGTAGGAACGCGCCACCTCCAGCTGCGTCAATACGAATCCTCTTAGCATCAACAAACAGCCACGCTCGACAGCCTCGGCCGTGTTGCGCCCAGGAGCCTGACTCGCCAATGCCCGCTCCGCCGCCAGATCCCCATAGCGAATTTTCCGAGTATGCGTACGCAACTGATTACGCATCAGCGGCATGCCAGGACAAATGAAGCCTCCCAGATGTTCACCG
The DNA here is from genome assembly GCF_002113205.1 of Pseudomonas sp. B16(2017). NCBI lineage: Bacteria > Pseudomonadati > Pseudomonadota > Gammaproteobacteria > Pseudomonadales > Pseudomonadaceae > Pseudomonas > Pseudomonas sp. B16(2017). The sequence continues at coordinate 1,561 of NZ_NEKA01000020.1, read as the reverse complement.
TCCGCGGAGACAAAGTCCGCGGTCACCGCCGTCCCGAAATCAAGAACCAGACAAGCACCTTTAGCCAGGTGAAAACCACCAAGCATCGCCAGCCAGCGATCGAGACCGAGGCGCTCATAGTCGTCGTAACCGTTCGTTACGCCAGACATCTCGCGAGCGGGCGACGCACAGACAACGGAAATGCCGAACTCGCGCCTGAGCAAGCCAATAAGCAAATTGGTCTCATCTTCAGTTCTTACGCTGACAAGGCGACATTTACCGAGAGATATCTTCTCAAGCGACCGAAGACTGTCGACCAAGGCGCCATCAGAGTCGACCACACCTTCTGCGACCAAGGCGCCCAACTCTGCACTCAGCACCCGCCATTTGATAAAACTGTTTCCACAATCGAGCTCAAGAATCATGACGCAACCTCAAGCTGAGCTCACCACCACTAAAGACCTTTTCCACACCATCTACCTTTAGCCGCAGCGCGCCTTGATTATCGATTCCCAGCACGACACCCTCTACCTGATTGACACCGGCAGTGAGAGAAACCGGCTGCCCCTGCCACAAATGGCTCGCCTCCCACTCCGCCTGAAGCGCAGAGAAGCCGCCTGACTGGTGACGTCGCAGATAGAGTTGCAGCTGCTTACTCAGCTCAACCGCCAGAATATTGCGATCACAAGATTTACCCGACTCTAGACGCAGTGAAGTCCATTGCTGATCGACTTCGTCTGTAGCCTGCATGTTCACATTAATGCCCACGCCCAACACTACATGACAAACGTCCGCTGGATCTCCGACGAGCTCCAGCAGGATGCCTGCAATTTTTTTTCGCCCGACCAAAACATCATTGGGCCATTTCAGTCCCGCACCTGGCACCCCAAACGCGCGCAGGGTCTGCATGACCGCGAGACCGACAACGAGACTTAACCCCTCGAGCTGACGCATCCCTCCATCGATACGCAACACGAGGCTGTAATAAAGGTTTTCAGCAAACGGGCTTACCCATTTACGCCCCCTGCGCCCGCGCCCGGAACTCTGACGCTCAGCCAGTATTAGAAAAGGCGCAACCCGCCCTCGATCTACCGCTCGCAACGATTCAGCATTAGTTGAGTCGATGGAATCGAAGACACTGACAGACCAGCCGGCAAGACCTTCCTCTATTGCGAGCGAGTCAAGCAACGCCAGCGGCGAAGCCAATTGATAGCCCCGCCCTCGAACTTTATGTATGGATAACCCAAGCTCCGTCTCCAGATGCTGAAGCTGCTTCCACACCGCACTTCGACTAATTCCCAGAGCAACGCCCAGGGCCTGACCGGAATGGAATCGACCATCCTTCAGAAGGTTCAACAACGTCAGCATGCAGGTCTCGCCTCAGAATGAGGCCCGAATAATAGCCATGCACCGGGCCGCTGCATAGAATTCAAACAACCCATTTTCCTGCGGACAAAACAAAACCCCAACTGCTTTCGCAATTGGGGTTTCGGAATTTAATCTTGACGATGACCTACTCTCACATGGGGAAACCCCACACTACCATCGGCGATGCATCGTTTCACTTCTGAGTTCGGGATGG
>NZ_NEKA01000002.1:0-571277 GCF_002113205.1 Pseudomonas sp. B16(2017) | reverse complement strand
TCTAGCCAGAACCCAAGCCTTGGTCATCCTCGCCCGCAAGCTTTGCCGGGTGGCATTCGCCCTCATGAAAAACCAGAGCGAATACCAACCGAATTTAAGGTTGCAGGGTTCCCCTGCAACATAGAATCTCCCACATTGGATCGATGTTGTTTTTACGAACCGCGATACGTCGAGAAGCCATAAGGGCTGAGCAGCAACGGAATGTGATAGTGCTGGTCCGTCTGCTTCACTTTAAAGATCACCGGAATCTCCGGAAAAAACGTCTCGTGCTTCGCCTTCTCGAAGTACTCGCCAGTCTTGAACACCACCCGATACTCACCGGCCTCGAACGGCTTGTTCGCCGGGAACAGTTCGGCGATCCGTCCCTGTTCATTGGTGGTGCCCTGCGCCAGCGGCTGCCAGTCCTGGCCGACATGACGTTCCAGCGTCACGTTGATGCCCGGCGACGGCAGGCCGTTTTCCAGATTGAGTACGTGTACGCTCAGCGGGTTGCCGGCGGCGAGTGCCAGACTCGAAAAGGCGCTCAATCCAAGCGCGGTGAAAGTCATGCGCAGTGGGGTCATGGTGATGCTCCTCGGTTCAAGTACGGTTGATGGACAGGCCGACGATTTCGGCGGCCTTGATTGCGCAGGTTTCGTCCTGTTCGCCGCCGCCGGAACCGGCCACGCCCATGGCGCCGACCAGTTCTTTCCCGGCAAACAAAGGGATGCCACCGCCGAGCAACAGCAACTCATCGAGGGTGTTGAGGTTGGCGGTTTCCGGGTTGTTGCGGGCGCGCTCGGCAAACAATCGGGTCGGGGTTTTCGTCGATAGCGCGGTGTAGGCCTTGCGTTGGCTGGCGGCGGTGTTGTGCGGGCCGACACCGTCGCCGCGCAGGGTCACCAGCAGGTTGCCGCCACGGTCGAGCACCGATACCGTGCCGGTGCAGTTTTCCAGTGCCGCGTCGGCCAGCAGCCGTGCGGTTTTCAGATCGAGGTCGGCGTGATGGGGCAGCTCAGGCGCGGCGATTGCGGCGGTGCCGAAGCTGATTGCCAGGCTGGCGATCAAGTATTTAGCGGTCATGGGCAGGCTCCTGAAGCGAAGGCCACCACCTTATCCGCCGGTCCCCGTCGAAACCTCGTCAGTCGGATTACAAGTTTGTAATGGGCAACACGGTCGAAGGAGCCTAGCCTGTGTCTCTGATCAATCGAGGTGTGCCATGCGTTTGCTGGTCGTAGAAGATGAAGCCAAAACCGCGAACTTCATCGCCAAAGGGCTGGGAGAGTCGGGTTTTGCCGTGGACGTGGCGCTGAATGGCCTCGACGGTCGCTACTTTATTGAGCAGCAGGCATATGACCTGATCATCCTCGACGTGATGCTGCCGGGCCTCAACGGCTGGCAACTGCTGCAGCTGATCCGCCAGCGCGGCGCCACGCCGGTGCTATTCCTGACGGCGAAGGACGCCATCGAAGACCGCGTGCGCGGCCTCGAACTGGGGGCCGATGACTATTTGCTCAAGCCGTTCGCCTTCGCCGAATTGCTGGCGCGGGTGCGCACGTTGTTGCGGCGCGGCCCCCTGCGTGAAGCCGAGTCGTACAACATCGCCGATCTGGAAATCGACGTGCTGCGCCGCCGGGTCAGCCGGGGCGGCCAGCGCATCGCCCTGACCAACAAGGAGTTCGCCCTGCTGCATCTGCTCGCCAGCCGCCAGGGTGAAGTGTTGTCGCGCACGCTGATCGCTTCACAGGTGTGGAACCTGAATTTCGACAGCGACACCAACATGGTCGAAGTCGCGGTGCGCCGCTTGCGTTCGAAAGTCGATGATCCGTACATGCCGAAACTGATCCACACCGTGCGCGGGGTCGGCTATCAACTCGAAGCGCCCGACGATGCGCGCTAGATCCATCGCCTGGCGCCTGGCCCTGGCGTTCGCCGCCGTCTGTGCGCTGGTACTCAGCGCTATTGGCGTGTTCCTGTATCGCTCGCTGGCCTCGGAAATCGCCTGGCGCGACGACATGGCGTTACTCGGTCGCATGGAACAGGTGCGCGCGCTGCTCGCCGACAGCGACAGCCTCGACGCCCTGCAGGCGCGGCCACGGCTGTACCAGAACATGCTGGGCAACCTCGACAGTCTGCTGCTTGTGCAACGCGCGGACGGCTCGAATGTGATCACGATCAACCCTCGCCAGCGCGCACTGCCGCCCGTGCAGGCCATCCCCCGGGATCAACCGCCGCAACGCCGCGATGTGCTGACCTGGCAGGCGGCGGACGGTGTCGAGCTGGCCCTGTTGTCAGGTCAGGCCCAAGGACCGAACGGTGAAGCGTTGACCGTGATCGCCGGCAAGATTCTGAGCGAGCGCGAGCAGATGCTCGGCAGCTATCGCCTGCGCTTGTATCTGGCCGTCAGCCTTGGCGCTTTGCTTGCCTTCACCTTGGGCCTGGTGCTGTTGCGCCGAGGTTTGCGGCCTCTGCGCAAGCTGAGTGAAGCACTGCGCGGCATCGACCTGCGCAGCCTCGACCAACGCGTTCCCACCGCCGGCACGCCAGCGGAATTGCTGGAACCGGTGCACGCGCTGAACGGCATGCTCGGGCGGCTGGACGACGGCTTCCAGCGCCTCTCACAGTTTTCCGCCGACCTCGCCCACGAAATCCGTACGCCCCTGCACACCTTGCTCGCCAGCAATGGCCAGGCACTGAATCACCCGCGTAGCAGCACCGAGTATCAGGAAGTGCTGGCGTCGAACATGGAAGAATTCGAACGGCTCAAGCGCATGGCCGAAAACCTGATGTTTCTCGCCCGCGCCGAGCAGGCTGAACGCGCGCTCGATCTGCGCACGCTGGAGCTGCACCAAATCGGCGAAGAGTTGTGCGACTACTTCGAAGCCCTGGCCGATGACCGGGGAATCCGCCTCGAAAACACGTTCAGCGGAGAACTTCTGGCGGATCAGCAACTGCTGCAACGCGCCTTGGGCAACCTGTTGGCCAACGCCGTACGCCATGCTGATGCCGGCTCGGTCATCAGCCTGCGCCGACGCGATGAGCCAGGCCTGTGCTGGTTGCAGGTCCACAACCTCGGCCCGGTGATCGCGGATGAACATCTGGGCAAACTGTTCGACCGCTTCTACCGCGTCGACCCGTCCCGCGCGGAGCCGGGAGACTCCGGCGGATTGGGACTGGCGATCGTGCAGTCGATCATGCAATTGCATGGTGGGCGGGTGCGGGTGAGTAGTGAAGTTGAGGGAACAGTTTTTGAGCTTGGTTTCCCTCTTGAGGTACCGAGGAGGGTGAATTCTCATGATTGATTTGATTCGGAGTTTGGAAATCACCGTCGCCGGTAGCTCCGTAGGGACACTCGTTCGTGGGCAGTCCGGCATGGAGAGCGTGTTCAGATACTGTGAGGGCGTGAACGCTGAGAATGCTGTTTCGCTAACGATGTCAGCTCGGATGGAAAACTACGGCTGGGAGCGAGGTGTTCATCCGATTTTCGAGATGAATTTGCCAGAAGGGGTATTGCGCGATGAATTGATTCGACGCTTCGGCGAAGCAGTTCGTGACTTCGATGCTTTTGCGTTGCTGGCAATAGTGGGTTCAAGTCAGCTAGGACGGCTGGCAGTAGCCTGCGAATCGGTCACAGATCATCAGCCCGAAACGTTATTGTCCGATCTTTTGATACATGACGGCGTTCATGGCTTGTTTGACAATCTGTTGCACAAACATGGCCATTATTCCGGTGTTTCAGGCGTGCAGCCTAAGGTGTTGGTACGCGATGGTGTGACAGCCGCTCTTTACCCGATTCACCGAGGCTCCACACATCTGGTCAAAGCCTTCCGTCCCGAAGAGTTTCCTGAGCTGGCGACCAACGAATATTTCTGTATGCGCGCCGCAGCGCTTAGCGGACTTGAAGTGCCAAAGTTTGAATTGAGTGAGCAGGGCAAGTTTCTGGTGGTCGAGCGTTTTGACCTGACTGAGCATGGCTATCTGGGTTTCGAGGACTTTTGCGTACTCAATGGCTGGCCTTCCAGAGCCAAATACGATGGTTCTTACGAAGGCGCTGCCCGACAGATCAAAGCCTTTGTTTCTCCTGCGCTGTTGAGTCAGGCGCTGGAAGCTTTTTTCAAGATCGTGGCGCTGTCAGCGGGACTGAAAAACGGCGATGCGCATCTGAAGAACTTCGGTGTGCTGTATGACCATTGCGGCGCGCAGGCTTCGATCCGGCTAGCCCCGGCTTACGACATCATCACCACATTGGTTTACATCAGGAACGACAGCCTGGCCTTGCTGTTGGGCGGGTCGAAGGCATGGCCCAAGTACAAGGCGCTGATGCGCTTCGGCCGTACGGCGTGCAATCTCACTGAAGGCCGGTGCAATGAACTACTGCAGCAGGTTGTTCATGGCATGCAGACGGCGATGGCGGAAATGCTTGAGCATTGCCGAACCCATCAGGCGTTCGCCGAGGTAGGTACGGCAATGATCGAGCAGTGGGAATCCGGGATTGAGCGCAGTCTGACCAAGGGTTGAGCGACCCATTTGCGCTCAGCGCAACTGATCCCGAAACTGCCCCGGCGTCATCCCGGTCCAGCGTTTGAACGCACGGCTGAAGCTGCTGGTATCGGCAAATCCCAACAGGTAACTGACCTCGCTCAGCGAGCATTGCGGATCGCGCAGGTGCAGCAGTGCGAGGTTTTCGCGGCTTTCATTCAGCAGGGTGTCGAAGCGGCAACCCTCGTCCGCCAGATGCCGTTGCAGGCTGCGCAGGCTCAGGTGCAGGGCCTGAGCGATGCGTTCGGCGCTGGGTTCGCCTTCGGGCAGTTGTTCTTCGATGGCGTCGCGTACCTTGCGCTCCCAGGTCAGCGGTTTGAGCTGGGCGAGGGTGCGTTTGAGCACGGCTTCGTTGTGTTCGGCCAGCTCCGGGTTGGCGTCGTCGAGGTGACTGTCGAAGTCGGTGAGGGCGAATTCGAGGCGGTCTTCTTCGGCTGAAAAGTGTACGGGCGAGCGGAACACCTTGTGCCATTGATGCGCATCGAACGGTTCCGGGCGACGCAGGTACACCGCAAGCGGCGCGTAGTCGCGGCCCAGGCGATTGCGGCAGGTGCGCACGTAGATGGCGGCAAAGGCGTCGATGGCTTCGAAGGCGGGCGCCGGATTGCCGGCCGGGATTTTCAGGCGAAACCGGTAGCGGTCCTCGGTGCGGGTCAGCTCCAGTTCCAGCGCGTCGCTGACCACCTGGTGATAACGCACGATCCGCTCGAACACTTCCCGCAGGCTGCCGCTGGCCACTAACGCATAGCCCAGTGCGTGAAAGGTCGTGGGGCTGACGAACCGCGACACCCGCAAACCAATCGCCGGATCGCCGCTGACCTGCACCGCGATTTCCCACAGGCGCGTGGTGGCGGACAACGGATAGCGGGCGTTCGGGTCGTCCATCAGTTGCGGATCGAGCCCGGCCTGCCGGCACAGGGCAGTGCTGTCCAGCCCCAGCGCGTCGAGTTGCTTGCGCAGGGCGCGGGTCCAGCTGGCGAGAGAAGTCGGTTCCTTCATGCTGATTGGCGCTTCCGGTCAACAGGTTGGCGTTCTCGGCTACCGCGTTTGGAGTCCGCGCGGGGCAGGATGCGAACATCAATAACCAGAGGATGGAAGCATGGACCGTACTTCTGCAAGTCCCCAGCGACACAATGCTGCCCAGCGATCAGCGCATATTCGCGAAGTGGTGCTGGCCAAGGGCGTGGAGCTGCGCGAGCGCTACCCGATTCTCAAGCATCAGGATGCACTCGGCGCCGGGATTCTCGCCTTTGCCCTGGCCGGAATGATCGGTTCGGCGGCGCTGTATATCAGCGGGCACCTGGCGTGGTGGGCGTGCCTGTTGCTCAACGCGTTTTTCGCTTCGCTGACCCATGAGCTAGAGCACGACCTGATCCACAGCATGTATTTCCGCAAACAGCGCGTGCCGCACAACCTGATGATGGGCCTGGTGTGGCTGGCGCGGCCGAGCACGATCAACCCTTGGATCCGCCGTCATTTGCACCTCAATCATCACAAGGTGTCCGGCACCGAAACCGACATGGAAGAACGGGCGATCACCAACGGCGAGCCATGGGGTTTTGCGCGATTGCTGATGGTCGGCGACAACGTGATGTCGGCGTTCATCCGCATGCTCCGGGCCAGGACCTGGGCGCACAAGTTCAGCATCATCAAGCGCACGCTGAAGGTCTACGCGCCGCTGGCGCTGGTGCATTGGGGGGCGTGGTATGTGTTTCTCGGGTTCCATGCCGCCAACGGGATTGCCTACCTGATGGGCTCGCCGATTGAATGGTCGGCGACCACGCTTTCAGTGATGCAGGTGATCGACATTGCCGCCGTGGTGATCATTGGCCCGAACGTGTTGCGTACGTTTTGCCTGCACTTCATCAGCTCCAACATGCATTACTACGGGGATGTGGAACCGGGCAATGTGCTGCAGCAATGTCAGGTGCTGAATCCTTGGTGGCTGTGGCCGTTGCAGGCGTTCTGCTTCAATTTCGGCAGCAGTCACGGGATTCATCATTTCGTGGTGAAGGAGCCGTTTTACATCCGCCAGCTGACGGTGCCGGTGGCGCATAAGGTAATGCGGGAGATGGGGGTTCGGTTTAACGATTTCGGGACGTTCGGGCGGGCGAACCGGTTTGTACGCCAAGTGAAGGTATCGGCCGAAGAGGCTCGTACAGCTCAGGCTTGATGGGTGATTGCAACGCTCTCATCGCGAGCAGGCTCGCTCCCACAATTGAATGGTGAATACGATCCAATGTGGGAGCGAGCCTGCTCGCGATGGCAATATTTCAGCCACCCTCAATCCGGCTGATACGGCGACTCACTCAAAATCACGCCGGTCTCCTCCACATACCGCTGCCAATGCTCGATCAGCGCTTCAAGCTTCTGCGGCTGACTCGACGCCAGGTCATGAATCTCCCCCGGATCACTCCCGAGATCGTAAAGCTGCCAGGTCGCCGGCCCCACCGGCCCGGGAATCCACACCGCCTTCCACTGTCCCTGCCGAATCGCCCGGCGCCCGAACAATTCCCAACCAGTGACGGTGTGTTCGTCATGCACCTGCGCTGTCTCGCCGGACAAAAAGCCCAGCCACGATTTCCCGCGCAACGGCGCCACCGGTTTGCCGTGCCATTGCTTGCCCGGATGGCGCACGCCGGCCAGATCGAGGATGGTCGGCGTGATGTCCATCACCGTGCCGAAACCATGGCTGATCTGCCCCTTCAGCGGCAGTTGCGGATAGTGCAGCAGCGCCGGAACGCGAATTCCGCCCTCGGTGGTGAACGCCTTGAACAGGCGTGACGGCGCGGTCGCCACCTGCGCCCAGTTCGGCCCGTACCAGACGTAGGAGTTGGCGCGGCCGATGTTGTCGAGGCTGTTGTCGTAATGCTGGCTCAGATACGTCATCAGCTCCGGGCCGAATTTCGGAAAGGCTTCCAGCAGCGCACCTTCGGCACCGTTGTCGGACATGAACAGGATGAAGGTGTTGTCGAGCTGGCCCTGTTGGCGCAGGTAGTCGACGACACGGCCGATGTTCCAGTCCATGCGCTCGACCATCGCTGCATAGACTTCCATTGCCCGGGCGGAAATGCGTTTTTGTTCATCGCTCAGCGCGTCCCATTGCGCGGTCAGCTGGATCAGCGGGTGCGGTTCGACATCCGGTTCGATCAGCCCCAGCGACTTGAGTTTTTCCAGACGCTCGAGGCGCAAGACTTCGGGGCCCGCGTCGTAGCGGCCACGGTATTTTTCGACGATGTCGGCGGGCGCCTGCAACGGCCAGTGCGGCGCGGAAAACGGCAGGTAGGCGAAGAACGGTCGGCTCTGGTCGCGCTCCTTGAGGTACTGCAACAGCTTGTCGCCGAACGCGTCGGAGGAATAGAAATCCTTCGGCAATTCGTCGATGAACCTGTCGTCCTCGATGTACAGCGCCGGGGTGGATTTCAGCAGGCCGGGCGTGTGTTCGTCGTAGGTCGGTTCAAATCCGTAGTGGTTGGCCGCGCCGGGCAGCAGCGAGAACGAACGCTCGAAGCCTCGGGCGTGGGGCGCCAGTTCGGCGGTCAGGCCCAGGTGCCATTTGCCGCTCATCAAGGTCTGGTAACCGGCCTCGCGCAGCAACTCCGGCAGCGCGACGACACGGTCATTGAGATAGCCTTCGTAACCCGGTTTGCCGATCAGCTCCGGGGTCAGCGCTTCGGCCATGGTGCCGATGCCGGCGATGTGGTGATCGGTGCCGGTGAGCAGCATCGAGCGGGTCGGCGAACAGGTCGGTGCGGTGTGAAAATCGGTCAGGCGCAGGCCATTGTTGGCCAGGGCATCGAGGTTCGGCGTGGCGATTTCGCCGCCGAACGCGCCGATGTCGGAGAAGCCGAGGTCATCGGCCAGAATCACCAGAAAGTTGGGACGTTGCGGCATCGACAGGCTCCTGTTCAGCAGGCAATGAACGACAGCGGCAGATCGCGGATCTGCACCGGTGCGCTCGGTTGGTAATGATCGTCACTGGTCAGCTCGTGCAGCAGTTCTTCGCGCAGCTGATGGAAGTCGAAACTGCTGCGCTGGCGCGGATGGGGCAGGGCGATGTCCACCACCCGCTTGATCCGGCCGGGGCGCGGTTCCATGACTACCACGCGGTCGGCGAGGAAGATCGCTTCCTCGACATCGTGGGTGACCAGAATCGTGGTGATCTTTGCCCGCTCGCGAATCGCCAGCAATTCGTCCTGCATCTGCTGGCGGGTGAGCGCGTCGAGGGCGCCGAAGGGTTCGTCGAGCAGCAGGATCCGTGGGCTTGCCACCAGCCCGCGAGCAATCGCCACGCGCTGGGCCATGCCGCCGGAGAGTTGATGCGGGTAGGCGCGGGTGAAGTCGCGCAGGCCCACCAGCTCGATGAAATCGTTGATGCGTTGCTGCTTTTCGGAGGCCGCCAGCGACTCGTTGACCAGGCCCAGGCCGATGTTGTCGGCCACCGTCAGCCACGGGAACAAACGGTGTTCCTGAAACACGATGCCGCGCTCGCCGCCGATGCCGCTGACGGCTTTGCCATCGACGCTGATCTGCCCGCGAAACTGCGTGTCGAGGCCCACCAGCAAGCGCAGCAAAGTGGATTTGCCACAGCCGCTGGAACCGACGATGGCGACGAATTCGCCCTCGGCGATGTCGAGGTTGAATTCGCGAATCGCTTCCAGTTCGAAACCGTCGACGTCGAAGGATTTGCCTACATGGTTGAAGCTGACAATCGGTGCGTTCATGCGTGTCTCCAGCGGGTGGCGCGGATTTCCAGGCGTTGGCCAATGAGGTTGAGCAGGGCGCCGGTGAGGCCGACCAGCAGCATCCCGGCCATGATCAGGTCCATGCGCAGCAGTTGTTGGGCGCCGATCATCTGGCTGCCGATGCCGCCGTTGGACGGCATGAAATATTCGGCGCCGATGGTGCCGAGCCAGGCGTAGATCAGGCTCAGGCGCAAACCGGCGAAAATTCCCGGCGCAGCGCCCGGCAGGACCAGTCGGCGCAGGCGCTGAGTGATGCTCAGGCGCAGCACCTGCGCGGCTTCGTTGAGCTGCGGTGAGAGGTTGGCGACGCTGCGTTGGGTCGCGACAAACAACGGAAAGAAAGCGGCCAGGGCGACGAACACCCATTTCGCCAGTTCGCCCAGACCGAACCACGCGGTGAGCAGCGGCACCCAGGCGAAAATCGCGATCTGGCGCAGGGCGGCGAGGGTCGGGCCGAGCACGCGTTCGCTGGTGCGTGACAGACCCAACAGCAAACCCAGCCCGAGGCCGAGACCGCCGCCAATCAACAGGCCGCCAAGTGTGCGGCCCAGGCTCAGGGCCATGCCCGAAATCAACGTGCCGTCGAGCAATCCGTTTTTGGTTGCCTCAAGCACCACCCATGGGCTGACCAGAATGTTGGCATCGATCCATTGCTGGTCGACCGCCAGTTGCCACAACGCAAACAGCGCCAGTGGCAGCAGCCATGGCTGCACGCGCTGCCAGCCTTCATAACGTGGGCCGCGACGAATTTCCGCTGTGGCCGGGTGCGGCCAGTGCACCAGTTTTTTGTCCAGCAGACCGATGCCGCGATCCATCGCCACGCCGATCAGGCCGATTACGACGATGCACACGAAGACGATGTCGAGCATGAACAGCTGTCGCGCCCAGACCATCAGGTAACCGATGCCTTCGCTGGAGGCCAGCAGCTCGACCGCAAGCAACGAGGTCCAGCCAGCGGCCAGCGCCAGACGCACGCTAGCCATGAACGCCGGGAGGGCGGCGGGCAGCACCAGTCGGCGGATCAACAGTCGTGGAGGCAAACGTAAAACAGCGGCGGCTTCGCGCAGCTTGGGTTGCGCATCGCGCACGCCGACCAGCGTATGCAAGGTCACCGGTACCACGATGGCTTTGACCAGCACCACCAGTTTCAGCGTTTCGCCGATGCCGAAAAACACCATGAACAACGGAATCCACGCCAGCGTGGGCACCTGGGCCAGGCCGGCGAACGTCGGGAAGATCAGGCGTTCGAGGCGACGGCTGAAGCCCAGCGCCGCGCCGAGCACCGCGCCGGCGCTAACACCCGCCAGCAGTCCCCAGAACAACCGTTGCAGGCTGATCCACAAATGACTCCACAACTCGCCCTGGGACAGCTCGATCGCGCTGCTCCACACCAGTGAAGGCGCGGGCAGGATCTGTTCGCTCATCCATTGATTGCGCGCCGCCAGCCACCACAGGGCGAACAGGGAGAGGGGCAGCAGCCACGGCAGCACACGCTGGCCAAGGCTTGGCCATGAGCGCAGTGCTTTCAGCGGTGGTGCGGGCAGCGGCAGGCTGAGCAGGGATTGTCGGGCCATGGTGACCTCCGTTGTCGGGTTGCAGGCAGGCCTGCCTTCATGGAAGTGCGGTATGCAAATTTGATATATAAAAATTCAATTCAATGCTATTGGGAGATAAGCAAGACCATTTAAGGCCTCCAGCCCATGCGCATCCAATGCATTCGGAGAATATTTTCGATGCTCTGCATGCATATCGATCTACAGGCCCTGTGCACTCTGGCTTAGCGTTTAAAGCTATAAAAATGTGCTTTTTAAGTATTTAAACGTTGATACGGAATGTGCCTACTTTCGGCTCCTCAATGCCCGCCGTGATCAGGAGCCGCACCCATGAACCTTCCCTTCAAACGTGTCATCAGTCTGTTTGCCGCGCCGGCGCTGGCGGGTCTGCTGGCGTTCTCTGCCCAGGCCGACGAGCTCAAGGAAATCAGGATTGCCGTGCCTGATCTGAGCGCGGGTACTCAACACAGCGGCGGGGGCATCGTGGACGTGCTGCGCGATCAGCAGATCTTCGAAAAGGCCTTCGCCGATCAAGGCATCAAGATTCAGTGGAGCTTCTTCAAGGGCGCTGGACCGGTGATCAACGAAGCGTTCGCCAACAGCCAAGTGGATCTGGCCTATCTCGGAGATCTGGCGGCCATCATCGGCAAGTCCAACGGTCTGGATACGCGCCTGCTCAGCGCCAGCGCCCGGGGTGTGAAGCAATACCTCGGCGTCGTGCCGGGTTCGGGGATCAAGACGCTGCAGGATCTCAAAGGCAAGCGCGTGGCAATCTTCCGCGGCACTGCGACCCAGTTGTCGTTCGATGCGGCGCTGGCCAGCGTGGGCCTGAGCGAGAAGGACGTGAAGGTGATCAACCTCGATTTCAACGCAGCGGTAGCGGCGCTGGCGGCGAAGCAGATCGATGCGTCGTGGGGCAGTTCCGGGCTGACCGCGTTGCAGGCCAAAGGCCTGGCCGAGTTGCCTCTGAATACCAAGGATCTCGGTGGCGCCGGCAGTGTGCAGTCGGTGCTGGTGGGCACCGGCAAGTTTGTCGACGGGCATCCGGAAGCCGTGGCGAAGCTGCTCAAGGCGCAGCAGCAGGCGGTGGAGTGGCTGACTCAGGACAGCAACAAGGACGCCTATGTGCAACTTGTGTCGGGGCTGGCGAGCTATCCGCCGGTGATCCTGACCCAGGATCTGAAGGATCAGAACCTGAGCGAAGTGTTCCCGTCGACACTGGACCCGCTGTTCCTCGAAAACCTGCAGGGCAAGGTGGATCTGGCGGCGCAGCAGAAGCTGATCCGCAAGCCGTTCAAGGTGAACGAGTGGGTCGCGCCTGAGCTGGCGGCTGCGAAGCTTTGATTTTTTAGCGTCAGAGCAGACTTCATCGCCAGCAGGCTGGCTCCCACAATTGGATGCATTTCATGTGGGAGCCAGCCTGCTGGCGATGACGACCTCAAACCGCGACGCTGATTTCCTGTTTATCCACTGCCACCAACGTCTCAATCATCGCCCGCGCTGCCGGTGACAGCCGGAATCCCGTCCGGCTGACAATCCCGCACCGCGCATTCATGCTCTCCAGGTTCTGCGGCAGATTGCGCCAGTGCAGCAGCGCCAGCGAGCCCTGGGCGATGTCCTCGACGAACGCCTCTTCAGTACCGACGCCGATCGCGTTGGATTGCAGCACCACTTTCACCAGCGCCGGAAAGTGCTCGGTCTCGATGGTCGGCGAAAAGTCGATCCGTCCGCTGAGATTCGCCAGCAATTTGCGAATGCCTGGCGGGATCAGCGTGGTCGCCAGCGGATAGTCGAACATGTCGTTGGTCGACAGGCTTTCCTTGGCCAGCAGCGGATGCCCCGGCCGGCAGAAAAACACCCCGCGCTTGGGCGTCAGCGGCTGGGTCTGGAAGTTCGGGTCGGATTCGAAATGGCGAATGTCGGCGATAAAGAATTCGATCTCCTCGCGGCTCAGGGCGCGGCTGAGCTTTTCCCAGTTATCCACCTGAAAGCAGGTACGTACTTTCGGGTGCGCATTGATGAATTGCGCCACCGCGTCCGGCACCAGTTTCACTGCCGGCGCCGGGCCGCAACCGAAGTGCAGTTCGCCGGCATCGAGCTTGGTCATCTGCGTCACCTCGGCGCTGAGCAATGCCGCGCCTTGCACCAGGGTCAGGGCGTGTTGCAGCACCACCTGGCCTTCGGGCGTGGGGCGCAGATCCTTGTTGCCGCGATCCACCAGCACGCAGCCGAACTCCTGCTCCAGCCCTTGAATGCTGCGGCTGAACGCCGGTTGAGTGATGCCCATGGCGTCGGCCGCGCGGACAAAACTGCGGTGTTCGTTGAGGGCGATGAAGTAGCGCAACTGGCGAAGATCCATATGCTTTTCCGGCATCCTAAAAATAGCTCGAAGGCATTTGCGACGAGGTTGCTTGAGGTTTTAAATGCAAGCTCTTATTCCGTCAACGAAGCATGTGAATATCTATTAGATGTAAATGGAATATAGATAGAGCGTTGTTTCGCTGCCGTCCAACCGCAAGCAGTCGATGAGGGTCTACCCATGAGCAATGCCGCACTCGCTGTAAAACCCGCTGTCCACGCGCTGGACATTCATCCGGTGGCCGGTCGTATCGGCGCCGAAATCCGTGGCGTGCACCTGTCCGGTGAGCTGGATGCCGCGACGGTTGAAGCCATTCAACAGGCGCTGATCCAGTACAAGGTGGTGTTCTTTCGCGAGCAGACCCAGCTCGACGATCAACGGCAGGAAGCCTTTGCGCACCTGCTCGGCGAGCCCGTAGCGCATCCGACCGTGCCGTCCCGCGAGGGCACCCGTTATCTGCTGGAACTCGACGGCGCCGAAGGGCAGCGCGCCAACTCCTGGCACACCGACGTAACCTTCGTCGATGCCTATCCGAAAGCCTCGATCCTGCGCTCGGTGGTGGCCCCGGCGTTCGGTGGCGACACGCTTTGGGCGAACACCGCGACCGCGTACAACGAATTGCCGACCGAGTTGCGTGAGCTGGCGGACAAGCTGGTGGCCGTGCACAGCAACGAGTACGACTACGCCGCCGTGAAGCCGGACGTGTCGGCGGAGAAGCTCGAGCGCTATCGCAAGATCTTCACCTCGACCGTCTACGAGACCGAGCACCCGGTGGTGCGTGTGCACCCGATCAGCGGCGAAAAGAGCTTGCTGCTGGGGCATTTCGTCAAGCGCATCAAGGGTTATTCCCAGGCCGATTCGGCGCACCTGTTCGGCTTGCTGCAAAGTCATGTGATCCGCCAGGAGAACGTCGTGCGCTGGCGCTGGAAGGCCGGTGATGTGGCGATCTGGGATAACCGTTCGACGCAGCATTATGCGATTGATGATTACGGCACTCAGGATCGTGTGGTGCGTCGGGTGACGCTCAAAGGGGAAGTGCCGGTCGGGGCGAATGGGCAGCGTAGCCAGACCATCAAAGGCGCAGAAATCGTCGGCGTCTGATCGGGCCTCATCGCGAGCAAGCTCGCTCCCACAGGTTTGCGGCGCACACAAATCCTGTGGGAGCGAGCTTGCTCGCGATGCTTTTAATCACCACACGCCGATCTGCACCATTTTCTCGGTCTCCGGCTCCCCATAGCGAAACCGCTGCCCGCGCAAATCAATCTCCTGATGACTGATCGTCGTGCGGCGCTTCAACCCGCGCACCCATTCGAACAGATACCCCGCATGCTCCTCGCGCACCGCCGCATACGCCGGGTCCGCGCCCAGATCCTGCAGCTCCTGCGGGTCATTCAACAGATCGAAAAGCTGCGGCCGGAAGCCGTCATACGCCAGGTATTTCCAGCGCTCGCTGCGCACCATGGTCATGTGGCAACGGTCGATCGCCTGGCCCAGCCGCTCCCGTGCCGGGGCCTGGAAGGCGTAGTCGTATTCGCTGATCGCATAGTGGCGCCAGTCCGGGTTTTCACCGTGCAGCAGCGGAATCAGCGAGCGACCTTCCAGGCGATGCTCGGCGCCCGTCACGCCCAGCGCCTCGAGAAAGGTCGGCACGCCGTCGATGGTTTCCGCCAGGCGTTCATCCACCGTGCCCCGTGTGACATCCGCCGCCGCACGCGGGTCGCGCACGATCAATGGCACGCCCACCGCCTGTTCCAGCAAAAACTCCTTCTCACCCAGCCAGTGATCGCCAAGAAAGTCGCCGTGATCGCTGGTGAACACGATCAGCGTGTCCTCCCAGCGGCCGTTGCTTTGCAGGAAATCGAACAGCCGCCCCAACTGATCATCGACCTGTTTGACCAGGCCCATGTACGTCGGGATCACGTTCATTCGTACCGGATCTTTGGAGAAATTCAGGCTTTCCTCATGCTGGCGAAAGGCCTGATAGACCGGGTGGTCGCTGGGAGAGGCATTACGTACCGGGTCGAGAATCGATTTCGTACTGTACAAGGTGTGGTACGGCGCCGGTACGATGTAGGGCCAGTGGGGTTTGATATAGGACAGGTGTAAAAACCACGGTTTTTCACCTTGCTCACCGATGAAGTCGATGGCCCGATTTGTAGTGTAGACAGTCTCCGAATGTTGCTCGGGAATTCGCGCCGGCAAATGGGCATTGCGCATTTTCCAGCCGCTGAGGATTTCTCCGTTGTCGCCTTCGGCCGCGTTGGCCCAGTCATGCCAGGGGTTACGCCCTTCGAAACCCTGCTCGCGCAGGTAGTGGGTGTATGGCGCGGATTCGCGTTTGTCATCGAACAGCGGGTCGTCGGGGAAGATGCCGTCGTGACGAAAGTACGGCTCGAAGCCGACTTCGTTCAGCACTTCGGCCTGGGCGCTTTCCGGGTTGATCGACAACCGCTGCAAGGCATCCACGTTAGCCGTGGCGTGGGTCTTGCCGACCAGCGCGGTACGAATGCCGTGGGGTCTCAGGTAATCGCCGATCGTCAGTTCTTCAAGCGGCAGCGGCACGGCGTTCCACGCCACTTGATGACTGCTGACATAGCGCCCGGTGTAGGCCGACATCCGCGACGGCCCACAAATCGTGCCTTGGGTGTAGGCGCGGCTGAAACGCACGCCTGCAGCGGCCAGGCGGTCGATGTTCGGGGTGTGCAGGTGCGGGTGGCCGTAGCAGGACAGGTAATCGCGGCGCAGTTGATCGCACATGATGTACAGCACATTGCGCACAGGGTTTTGCGGGTTGGACATGGGGTTCACCAGTCAGGAAGACAGGCGAGGTTTTTCGCTTTCGGCGAGGGTGTTCGGCAAGTGCATTCGGGGAATGTGTTTCATGCAGGAAATGCATCGGCGCCTGCACAGGCCTCTTCGCGAGCAAGTCCGCTCCCACAGGAGTACGCGTTCCAAATGTGGGAGCGGGCTTGCTCGCGAAGGCGGTGTGTCAGACGGCAAAGTTCTCCAGTGAACACACTTCTTCATCCACCGCATCAATCGCCTTTATCTGCTCGATCATCGCCTCGGCCAACGGTGACAACCGATACCCGGCGCGGCTGACGATTCCATAACGGGTGTAAAGCTCCTCCAGATCATCCGCCAACCCTTCGACCTTCAAGCACACCAACTCACCCCGGGCCTGATGCAGCGCATCCGAATAGGCACCGACGATGCCGATCGCATCCGAACGCAGCACCACGCCGAGCAGGCTGGCGCTGTTCTCGCACTCTACGTTCGGGACGAAATCCGGCCGGCCACTGAGGTCGACGATGACCTTGCGCAGGTTTGGCGGGCGAATGCTCACGGCCAGTGGATAGCTCATCAGTTGCTCTGCCGTGACTCGCTCGAAAGCGCCCAGCGGATGCCCGGCGCGGCAGCAGAAATGCCATTTGCGTGGCCGCAAGCGGTGGGTCAGATAATCCGGATCCGCCTCGAAGTGCCGAGTGTCGGCGACGAAGAATTCGAACTCCTCGCTCAGCAGTCTTTTGCTCAGGCTCTGCCAGTCATCAACCTGGTAATGCACCCGCGCTTTCGGGTAGCGGCCGATGAAGCTACCGATGGCTCGCGGGATCAATCCTGCCGCCGGCGCCGGGCCGCAACCGAAGCGCAATTCCCCCGCCTCCAGCCCGTTGAACTGGCTGATCTCGTTGGCCATCTGCTGCGCACCGCTGACCAGTCGCCGCGCGTGTTCAAGCAGCACCTGGCCCTGTTTGGTCGGCGGCAATTCCTTGCGCCCGCGATCCACCAACTGGCAACCGACGCTGTGCTCCAGCGCCTGAATGCTGCGGCTGAACGCCGACTGCGACAGGTTCACCGCCTGCGCGCCGGCGACGAAGCTGCGTTGTTCGGCAAGGGCGATGAAGTGTCTGAGTTGGCGCAAGTCGATATGCATTTTTCACATAAAAAATATCCGGGAAATGCATTGGATATGCATTAGGTCGACTCCTTATAAAGGCAATCTCTTATGCAGTAAATCTTTGTAAAAACATAAATAAATAACTTAAAAGAATATGCGGCACGGAAGATGTCTGCGTGTTTTTTGACCAGGAGCAGTCCCATGAGTCCGTTGAACCTCGCTTCACCGCCGCCGCCACGACGGCTCAAACGCCTGCCTCTGGCCCTGTTGCTGGCGGGGAGTGCCAGTTGGACCCACGGCTACGCCGCTGAGACAGAAACTCCCGCGCCGGCACCGACTGGCAAGACCGCGACCGCCACTTCGCAACTGGAAACCGTGACCGTCACCACCCGCCGTCGCGAAGAAAGTTCTCAGGACGTGCCGACGCCCATGAGCGTGGTCAGCGGCCAGACTCTGGAGACGCAGCGGGTCTACCGGATTCAGGATCTGCAGCAACTGGTGCCCAGCGTCAACGTCGCCTACATGCATGCGCGCCAGTCCAGCGTGTCGATCCGGGGCCTGGGCAACAACCCGGCCAGCGATGGTCTGGAAGGCAGCGTCGGCCTGTACATCGACAACGTTTATCTGGGTCGCCCGGGGATGGCGGTGTTTGACCTGATGGACATCGAACAACTCGAAGTCCTGCGTGGGCCGCAGGGGACGTTGTTCGGCAAGAACACCACCGCCGGGGTGATCAATATCAGCACCCGCGCGCCGAGTTTTACCCCGGAGCGCAGCATCGAGACGTCGGTCGGCGAGGACGGTTACTTCCAGACCAAGGGCACGCTTTCCGGGCCGCTCAACGATCAGTTGGCCGGACGCATCTCTGCCTATCGCACCCGCAGCGACGGTGACATCAAGAACGAATTCAACGGCCATGATTTGAATGGCGGCTCCCGCGACGGCTTCCGGGCGCAACTGCTGTTCAAGCCCAACGAGAATTTCAACCTGCGCTGGATCGGTGACTACAACGAAGAGGATTCCAGCGCCGGCACCCGCGTGCTGTACAACACCGGGCCGACCATCAATGGCGTCAATCTCTACTCGGCCCGCGCCGCCGCTGCCGGCGCGACGCTGGTCAACGGCTCGCACCGCAAGGTCAATCTGGACAACGACCAGCACGTCACCGTCCATCAGGGCGGCACATCGGTGGAGGCCAACTGGACCTTGCCGAGCGACTTCACCCTGACCTCGGTCAGCTCCTACCGTTTCTGGAATTTCACCCCGCGCAACGACGATGGCCTCAATGTGCCGGCGACCTACAACGCCGGGGTGTCGGTTGAGGACAAACAGTATTCCCAGGAATTTCGTCTCGCATCGCCCAAGGGCGAGTTCTTCGATTACGTCCTCGGCGCCTACTACTTCGGCTCGGACCTGGACAACAAATCCTTCGCCTATTACGGCCCCCAGGCAGACATCTGGAACGGCACGCCACGGGGTGCGCTGGCCAACGTCAACAGCGTCGGACGTGGCCATATCAAGACCGACAGTTTTGCGCTGTTCGCCCAAGGCACCTGGCACCTGACCCCGCGACTGGATTTCACCGCCGGGGTGCGTGGCACCTATGAAGAGAAGAACGCCTGGGTCAATCGTGATGCGCCGGTCGGTGGCGCCGCTGTCACGGGTGCCGCAGCCACTGCGCGACGCGGCCGCACCGGCGCCTACGATTCCGGCGACCTGAATCAGTACAGCTCCAGCCCGTCCGGATTGCTCAACCTCAGCTATCGCTTCACCGACGATCTGCTCGGCTACGCTACGTTGTCTCACGGCGAAAAATCCGGTGGGGTCAACCTTGTGGTCGGCTCGGCACCGACCGCCGGCGCCGACTCTTTGCTGATCGGCACCGAGCGCGCCAATAACGCCGAACTCGGCTTCAAGAGCACGCTGTGGGATCGGCGTTTGCAGCTCAACGCCAACGTGTTCTGGACTCAGGTCAACGCTTACCAGACCAACGCCTACGACGACGTCAACCGCGTGCAATACCTGACCAACGCCGGCTCGGTGCGCTCGCGCGGGGTGGAATTCGAAAGCACCCTGATCCCGCTGCGCGGCCTGACGCTGAACTTCAACGGCTCGTACAACGACGTCAGCTATCTCTCCTACAAGGACGCGCCGTGCCCGCCGGAAGTCAGCCAGGCACCGGGTGCTCCGGCCTCTTGCGACCTCAGCGGCCATCAGGTGGTCGGCGCCTCGAAATGGATCGGCAATGCCAACGGCAAGTACGAATGGAACCTGGATAACGGTTTGCAACCTTACGTCACCGGCAGCTACGCATTCCGCTCCAAGGCGGTGGGCACGGTCGAAGATTCCGATTACGGCCAGATCCCGAGTTACGCGGTGGTCAATCTCTCCACCGGCCTGCGCGGCGATTTCAATCAGGGTCAGTGGGACGTCTCGCTGTGGCTGAAAAACGCCTTCGACAAAACCTACTACACGACCCTGTGGACCGGCGGCAACGGCGGCTATGAAGGCCTGCTCGGCACGCCGCGCACTCTCGGCGTCACCGGTCGCTACGACTTCTGATCGATCCTTCAAGGAGCTGCATCATGTTGCGCATCAAAACCGCTTTACCGGTGTTGTTGTCCGGCGCAGCGCTCAGTGCCGGGGCGCTCGCCGCGCCCAGCGTCTACCCCACCGGCGTCACCCGTTACGATCCGGCCAAGGCCTTCAATCAATATGTGATCTTCAGCGGTGCCGACAAGCAGACGCACCTGATCGACATGAACGGCAACGAGGTGAAGAGCTGGCCGCAGTCGGGTTTCCCGTCGGCGATCATCGACCCGCAACTGGTCGGTGGCGAGCGCGGCCACGTGTTGCTGCAACTGAGCGAAAAGGATCCGGGCAAGCTCGGTTCCGCCGGCAATGGCCTCGGCAATCAGAGCATCGGCGAGCTGGACTGGAATGGCAAAGTCGTCTGGCAGTGGGGCGACAAGGCCCCCGGTGGCTCCGCGCAACAGCATCACGATCAGCGTCGCCTGAGCAACGGCAACACCGTGGTGCTGGCGAACAAGGTGCACCAGGTCAAAGGCTTCAAAGTGCCCGAGGTGATTGACGATGCGATCTATGAAGTCAGCCCCGCCGGCGAGGTGAAATGGCAGTGGCTGGCGTCGGATCACTTGAACGAATTCGGCTTCACCGCCGAGCAGTTGAAGCTGGTTCGCGCCAGTGAAAATCCGGATTACCTGCACATCAACAACCTCAGCCTGGTCGGGCCGAACAAGTGGTTCGATGCCGGCGACAAGCGTTTCAACCCGGACAACCTGCTGATCGATTCGCGCAACGCCAACTTCATCGCGATCATCGACAAACACAGCGGCAAGGTGGTCTGGCGTCTGGGGCCGAATCTGCCGTTGGCCAATCCGAAAACCGCGCAGAAAATCCCGCGCCCGGTGGACCAGTTCGTCGGTCAGCATGACGCGCACATTATCCCGGCCGGACTGCCCGGCGCGGGCAATCTGCTGGTGTTCGACAACCAGGGTTCGGCGGGGTACCCGAACGTCACGCTGGGGCTGATTTCCGGTTCGCGGGTGCTGGAGATCGACCCGGTGAAAAATGAAATCGTCTGGCAGTACAGCGCGGCGAATTCAAAGCAGCCGGGGTGGGCGTTCTACAGCTCGTTCATCAGCAGCGCGCGGCGCTTGCCCAACGGCAATACGCTGATCGACGAAGGCATGAACGGGCGGTTTTTCCAGGTGACGGCCAGTGGTGAAAATGTCTGGGAATACGTCAGCCCTTATCTGGGCAAGGCACCGGGCAGCGACGCGATCAGCAACTGGGTCTATCGAGCCCTTCCTGTAAGTTATGACTGGGTGCCGGCAGGAACGCCGCGCTCGGAGACGGCAGTGATTGCGCCGGCCATCGGCGTGCAACAGACCAATGCCAGTCGTTAGTTATCAGGATTATTCAGCGCCGAACCAAGACCGTTGAGCTTGTGAAGCAATAAGAAATTCAGTCATCGAAGGCCGATGCATTAAACATGCATCGGCCTTTTTGTTTGCTTTTTTTCAAGATCCGATGCCTTGGATGAATACTTTTTATGCCGCGAAAGCATGTCGATTTCGGCGAATCGCTGGAAGCCTTGCAGGCCGCGGCTATGGCGGAAATGACCGTTTCATATATTCCATAAACGTCTATTCATAACATGAAAGATTACTTTCGGAGATAAGCCGCTGGCCCAATGATTGACCCATCGATCACGCCGTGGGGGATTCAACAAGCGGCGAATCGGCTAAGCGAAAAAAACGCAAAGAGACCGCAGGGAGTAAATCAATGGGCAATGTCCAGACCGCCGCCAGCGCACAGGAGGTGCTGTGGCGCCAGGCGCCGAGCGGCGAGTTGGTCGATCTCGGCCGGCCCCATCGCGTGCCGTTGGGGCAGCTGCGTTTGCAGCGCGCGCCCAAGGGCATTCTGAGCCGCCGCGAAACGATTCTGCTCGGCGTTCTGGCGCTGGTGGTGCACGGCGCGGTGATCTACTGGATCAACCAGCATCCGACGCCGGCGCTGCCGATCGTGCCGCCGGAAATTCCACCGATGACCATCGAGTTTTCGCGCCCGGCGCCACCGGCACCACCTGTAGTTGTGCCGCCGCCACCGGCGCCTGTGGTCGAGCCTCCGCCCCCGGTGGAGGACGAACTGGCAACCAAGCCGCCACCGAAACCAAAGCCGATCCCCAAACCGAAACCGGTGGCCAAACCCGTACCGAAACCGGCGCCGAAAGCGGTCGAGCAACCACCGGCTCCGCCACAACCGGCCGCCCCGGTCGCCGCGCCAGCGCCACCTGCACCACCGGCGCCTGCTCCGGTGACGCCAGCCTCGGCCAACGCCGCGTACCTGAAGAACCCGGCGCCGGAGTATCCGTCGCTGGCCCAGCGTCGCGGTTGGGAAGGCACGGTGTTGTTGCGGGTGCACGTGTTGGCCAGCGGCAAACCGGGCGAGATCCAGATTCAGAAAAGCAGTGGCCGGCAACAGCTCGACGACGCGGCGCTGGACGCCGTGAAGCGCTGGAGCTTCGTGCCGGCCAAGCAGGGTGATGTCGCCCAGGACGGCTGGGTCAGCGTACCCATCGATTTCAAGATTCATTAAACCGAAACCAATTTCGCGCTAAACGTTTACACGAGGGAACACATCATGACGTTACTGGCATCTCCACTGGAATCCATCGAAAGCGCGGTGATCTGGCTGCTGGTGGTCTTCTCTGTCGCTACCTGGGGCCTGGCATTGCTCAAGGCTGTGCAGTTCGGCCGGTTGAAGGCGCAGGACCGCAAATTTCACAAGCGCTTCTGGGCGGCGTCGAGTCTGGACTCCGCCGCCGAGTTGAGCGAAACCCAGCCCGGCGCCGCAGCGCGGGTGGCACAGGTCGGTTATGCGGCGATACAAGTGGGCGAGGCGCCGCAGGCCAATGACCTGAGCCAGGCGATCAACCATCAGGATCGCCTCGAACGTGCCTTGCGTCAGCAGATCGTTCGCGAGCGGCGTTCGCTGGAAACCGGTCTGGCAGTGGTCGCGAGTATTGGCAGCACCTCGCCGTTCATTGGTCTGTTCGGCACGGTGTGGGGAATCATGGAAGCGTTGAAAGGCATCAGCGCGGCGGGCTCGGCGAGCCTGGAAACGGTCGCAGGACCGATCGGTGCAGCGCTGGTCGCCACTGGTGTGGGGATCGCGGTCGCGGTGCCGGCGGTGCTGGTTTACAACTACTTTTTGCGTCGTCTGAAACTGACGGCGGCGGACCTGGACGACTTTGCCCACGACTTCTACAGCCTGGCGCAAAAAAGCTCGTTCCGCGTGCTGATCCACCCGACCGCGCACAAGGCTGCGGCCCAGGGCAACGCAACAAAAGTGAAGGAGGCGTCCTGATATGGCCTTCTCCACGCAAGACAGCGACGAGGTGCTGAGCGAGATCAACGTGACGCCGCTGGTGGACGTGATGCTGGTGCTGCTGGTGGTGTTCATCGTCACCGCGCCGCTTTTGACCAACGCGATACCGATCAACCTGCCGAAGACCGAAGCGGTGGCGCCGGTCGAGCAGAAAGACCCGTTGGTGGTGAGCATCGACGGTGCGGGAAAACTGTTTATCAACAAGGACGAAATCCAGCCGGATCTGCTGGAATTCAACCTCAAGTCGGCCAAGGCCAAGGACCCGGAAGTGCGCGTGCAATTGCAGGCGGACGACGGGGTGAATTACGGAGAAGTGGCGCGAGCCATGGCTTCGATTGAGCGGGCGGGCATCACCAAGCTGTCGGTGATCACTGCACGATAGGGGTTTCACGTTTTTCCGGGGCCGTCTCCTTGGCAGGGTGCGGCCCCTTTTTTTGCCCAATGCTTAATATTCTTTTCGGGTCTTAATAAATAGCTTCTTATTCCTTAACGAATATAAATCCCGTCCCTATACTCGTTCAGGAACAGACACGACGCAGGAGAGCTCCCCCATGCGCAACGAATCAATCCGTTATCTGATTGTGCCGGGCTGGCAAGGATCGCCAGAAGATCATTGGCAAACCCATTGGCAAAACAGCCTGCCCAACAGCGCGCGGGTGGAGCAGGCCGACTGGCTGACACCGCGTCGTGAAGACTGGGTCGCTGCGCTGGCCGAGGCGATTGCCGCCGACAGCTCGCCGGTGATTCTGATCGCGCACAGCCTGGGCTGCATCACCGTGGCGCACTGGGCGGCCACCGCGCCGCTGCATCATTTGCGTCAAGTGCGCGGGGCATTGCTGGTGGCGCCGGCAGATGTCGAGCGCCCGGCCTGCGTGCCGGCGCTGCGCAATTTCGCGCCGATCCCGACCGATCTGCTGCCCTTCCCGAGCCAGGTCGTCAGCTCCGACAACGACGCCGCCGTCAGTGCGCCGCGTGCGCTGGAGCTGGCGCGCAACTGGGGCGCCGAGGCGGGGATTCTCGCCGGCGCCGGCCATATCAACGTGAAGTCCGGGCATCAACGCTGGGAGCAGGGATTCGCTTATCTGTATCGCCTGCAAAACCGCATGGAACACCACGCCCGGCGCCGTGCCTGACCACTTTTGTTTTTTCAACGCCCCCGTCTCCCGGCGATTTGGGGCGGGAGTCTGCCATGAGTTTTGAAACCTTTGGCCAGCCGTTGCTGACCTTTCCCGATGCGGAAAAAAGTCCCCTGAGCATCCGCGCCAAGGCGCTGGTGTTCGTCGATCCACGCTCGCGCCAGTTGCGCGAGGAAATGGCCCAACTCGCACCGCGCTCGATCTCGGTGTTGATTCGCGGCGAGACCGGCACCGGCAAGGAATTGCTCGCCCGCCACATCCACCGCGCCAGTGATCGCAGCGGGCTGTTTGTCTCGGTCAATTGCGGGGCGATCAGCCCGACCTACGCCGATGCGGAGTTGTTCGGCTACGCCGCCGGCAGCTACAGCGGATCGGCCAGCAGTCGCGCCGGCTGGTTCGGCTCGGCCAACGGCGGCACCTTGTACCTGGACGAGATCGGCGACCTGCCGCTGCCGATCCAGATCAAATTGCTTTCCGCCCTGGAAAACCACGAAGTCACCCGCGTCGGTGCGCATCAACCGAGCCCGGTGGACGTGCGCCTGGTGGCGGCGACCAGCATCGATCTGGCCCAAGCGGTGGCGGCGGGGAAATTCCACGAGCGTCTTTATCACTATCTCAGCGAAGGGCATCTGGAACTGCCGGCATTGCGTGCGCGGGTCGGCGACATTCTGTCGTTGGCCGAGTACTTCCTCGGCATCTACAGCCAGCGCCTGGATCTTCCGGTGCCGCTGATCAGCGAAGCGGCGCAACAGGTGCTGGAGCAACACAGCTGGCCGGGCAATACCCGGGAGCTGGAAAACGTCATTCATTTTGCGTTGCTGGTGAGCACCGGCGACGAAATCCTGCCGGAGCACCTGAACCTGCCCGAGGTGTCTGGGCCGCTGGTTCAGATCGAACGTCAAGTGGCGAACATCAGCCTCAACGGCACTGCCGACGAACGTAAGGCATTGAAAGAATTGCTGTTGAGCCTGAGCGAGGCGTTGTAACCATTTTCTTCAACATGAACAAAATGGAATATGAAGCTGAATAAACGTTATTGTCCGGGAATAAAAAATCCCGGTATTGTCCGCTTCACGCCAGCAGTAGCACATCGCTGGCACATGTATTAATGCCGTCGTCGATGACGACCGTGATTTTCGATAAGGACACTGCATGAAAAAGGTTCTGTTGTTTACCGCATTGGCGGCTGCTCTGACTGCTTCCCTGGCCCAGGCCGGCGAGAAACTGGTGGTGGCCGCGACGCCGGTGCCGCACGCCGAGATCCTCGAATTGATCAAGCCGACCCTCGCCAAAGAAGGCGTGGATCTGGAAATCAAGGTCTTCACCGACTACGTACAGCCGAACGTACAGGTGGGCGAGAAGCGTCTGGACGCCAACTACTTCCAGACCAAGCCTTACCTGGACAGCTTCAACGCCGGCAAATACAAGGACGACAAGGCCAAGTACCTGGTGACCGTGCAAGGCGTGCACGTTGAACCGTTCGGTGGCTACTCGAGCAAGTACAAGACCCTGGCTGAACTGCCGGACGGCGCCACCATCGCCATTCCGAACGAAGGCAGCAACAGCGGTCGCGCTCTGATCCTGCTGCAGAAGGCTGGCCTGATCGAACTGAAAGATCCGAAGAACGCCCTGGCCACGCCGAAAGACATCGCCAAGAACCCGCACAACTTCAAGTTCAAGGAACTGGAGTCGGCCCTGCTGCCGCGTGTTCTGAAAGAAGTCGACCTGGACATGATCAACACCAACTACGCGCTGGAAGCCAAGTTGAACCCGACCAAGGACGCCCTGGTGATCGAAGGTGCGGATTCGCCTTACGTGAACTTCCTGGTTGCCCGTGAAGACAACAAGAACAGCGACGCCATCAAGAAACTGGCCGCTGCCCTGACCAGCCCTGAAGTCAAAGCGTTCATCGAGAAGAAGTACAACGGCGCGGTACTGCCGGCGTTCTGATCCGACGCAGCAGCAACCCCCTTCAAGGTTGAAAAAAAACGCCGATGACCAGCGATGGTCATCGGCGTTTTTTCTTGCGTGTGGCTGACTCAGGCAGCGCTGGTTTTCAGCGCCCTGCGCAAAGCCACCAGCCATTTCACGAAATCCTGCGGGTCCGGTCGCTGCGGCACTTTTACGTCCATGTTCTCTTCCTTGTTATGGGTTTGGCCGGGGAGTCTGGCCAAAAGCTGTTCGTCCTTGGAGGGCTTTCATGAAAAAAAGATCCGTCCTACAGCGAAAGGAAAAATAGCCTTCTTATTCTGTCGGGGCAAACTCGCAGGATAGTTTTTTGCGTGATATCAATATGCTTTAACGGTATTTAAATTCTTTTTCTTATGCCTTTAAAGTCGGTGCCTGCCGGACAGTTACCCGCTGTCCATGGACTGCACCATCGTCGCTTACCGAGCGGCGTCAGGATGTTTCATGACCTTCGATTACGCATTTATCCTCAGCACCCTGCCGGCGTTTCTTAAAGCCGTGGGCGTGACGCTGCAGGTCGGTTTGATCGCCATTGGCACCTCGCTGCTGGTGGCGTTGCTCAATGCGACGATTCTGGTGTTCCGCACGCCTTACCTGCAAAAACTGGTCGGCCTGTATGTGGAGCTGGCGCGCAACACACCGCTGCTGATCCAGCTGTTCTTCGTCTACTTCGCGTTGCCGGCCCTGGGAATCAAGGTTTCGGGATTCACCGCCGCGATCATCACCATGACGTTTCTCGGCGGCGCCTACCTCACCGAAGTGCTGCGCGCCGGCGTCGATGCGGTGCCCCAGGCGCAGCTTGAGTCCGGTCGCTCCATCGGTTTGTCCCACGGCCAGTTGCTGCGCTACGTGATCCTGCCGCAGGCGGGAATCCTCAGCCTGCCGTCGCTGTTCGCCAATTTCATTTTCCTGCTCAAGGAGACCACCGTGGTCTCGGCCGTGGCGGTGCCGGAAATTCTCTACACCACCAAGAGCTACATCGCGCTCTACTACAAAACCTATGAAATGCTCGCCGTGCTGACGCTGATCTGCGTGCTGCTGTTCCTGCCGCTGTCGCTGCTGTTGAGCCGTCTGGAAAGGAGGCTCCAGCATGGCCAGTTCGGGTCTTGAACTGCTCTGGGTGTCGTTGCCGCAATTGGCCAAAGGCGCCGGGCAAACCCTGTCGATCTCGTTCCTCAGTATCGCCATCAGCACCGTCGGCGGCGTGCTTTACGGTGTGCTGCGCACGCTCAACGTGACGTGGCTGAACGCGCTGCTGCGCATCTATCTGGAACTGTTCCGGGCGATCCCGGTGCTGGTCTGGTTGTACCTGCTGTTTTTCGGCTTGCCGATTTTCTTCGGCCTGAGCCTGCCGAGCTTCTGGTGCGCGGTGCTGGTGCTGTCGCTGTGGGGCGCCAGCGAGGTCGGCGAAGTGGCGCGCGGTGCGCTGCATTCGTTGCCGCGCGGGCAGCGTGAGGCGGGGCTGTCGATCGGCCTGAACGCGGCGCAGCTCTACGGTTACGTGCTGCTGCCCCAGGCGCTGAAACGCATGACGCCGCCGACCATCAACGTCTACACGCGGATCATCAAGACCAGTTCGCTGGCGGTGCTGATTGGCGTGGTGGATGTGATCAAGGTCGGTCAGCAGATCATCGAGCGCACCTACGAATCGGTGCTGATCTACGGCGCGCTGTTTCTGTTTTTCTTTTTTATCTGCTACCCGCTGTCGGCCGCCTCGCGCGTGCTGGAGCGGCGCTGGACGCAAGCATGAGCGCATTGATCGAGTTTCAGGGTTTCAACAAATTCTTCGGCGAACAGCAGGTGCTCAAGGGCATCGACCTGCAAGTGAAATCCGGCGAAGTCATCGTCATCCTTGGCCCCAGCGGTTGCGGAAAAAGCACACTGCTGCGTTGCCTCAACGGTCTGGAAACCGCCCACAGCGGTCACCTGAAATTCGCCGGCCGTGAATTGCTGGACAAGGCCACCGACTGGCGCGAAGTGCGTCAGCAGATCGGCATGGTGTTCCAGAGTTATCACCTGTTCCCGCACATGAGCGTGCTCGACAACCTGCTGCTCGGCCCGCTGAAAGTGCAAAAACGCCAACGCCGCGAAGCACAGCAACAAGTCGAAGCGTTGCTCGCGCGCGTCGGCCTGGCGGACAAGCGCGACGCCTTCCCGCGCCAGCTCTCCGGCGGCCAGCAGCAACGCATCGCCATCGTCCGCTCGTTGTGCATGAACCCGCGGGTCATGCTCTTCGACGAAGTCACCGCCGCCCTTGATCCGGAGATGGTCAAGGAAGTGCTGGAAGTGATTCAGGGCCTGGCCCGCGAAGGCATGACCCTATTGATCGTCACCCACGAAATGGCCTTCGCCCGCGCGGTGGCCGATCGCATCGTGTTCATGGATGGCGGGCGCATCCTTGAGCAGAACCCGCCCGAGCTTTTCTTTACGAACCCGCAAACCGCACGCGCGCAGCAGTTCCTGGAGAAGTTCTCCTACGTCGAAGCGCTGACTTCAACGACTTCGCCCACAACGTCTCAAACCAAGGAACTGGAACTGCCATGAAAACTGCCAAAGCCTTATTCGCACTACCGCTGATCAGCCTCGCGCTGCTGGCCGGCTGCAACAAGACCGAAGAACCGGCCAAGCCGAAAGTCGCCAGCGAAAGCACCGCGCCGGCCGGTTACCTGGACAAGATCAAGGCCCGCGACAAGCTGATCGTCGGCGTATTCACCGACAAGCCGCCGTTCGGTTTCGTCAACGAAGCGGGGCGTTACGTCGGCTTCGATACCGACATCGGCCGTCAATTCGCCAAGGATCTGCTGGGCGATGAAAACAAGGTCGAGTTCGTGGCCGTGGAGCCGGCGAGCCGCATTCCGTTCCTGCAAAGTGACAAGGTCGACCTGATCCTCGCCAACATGACCGTGACTCCGGAGCGCAAGGAAGCGGTGGAATTCACCAACCCGAATCTCAAGGTCGCGGTGCAGGCGTTGGTGCCACAGAACAGCGAGGTGAAAAAACTCGACGACCTGGCGAGCCGCACCACCATCGTGACCACCGGCACTACCGCCGATATCTGGCTGACCAAAAACCATCCGGACTGGAAACTGCTGAAGTTCGAGAAAAACTCCGAGTCCCTGCAAGCCCTGGCCAACGGCCGTGGCGATGCCTACGCGCAGGACAATCTGGTGCTGTTCAGTTGGGCCAAGCAGAACCCGGGCTACCGTGTGCTGGACGAAAAACTTGGCGCCGAAGCGCCGATTGCGCCGGCGGTTAAGAAGGGCAACATCGAATTGCGCGATTGGGTGAACGCGGAGTTGGCCAAGCTGGGGGAGGAGAAATATCTGCTCAAGCTGTATGACCAATATGTGCGTAAAGAGCTGAGTGATGACACCAAGCCTGAGAGCGTGATTGTCGAAGGCGGGAAGTGGCAGGGCTAATCAGGCCAGTTCCACGCCGGCTCATCCAGAACCCTCTGCCCGACGATCTCCGTCTGGCCGAGGGTTTTTTCCAGCACGATGCAATTGCATTCCGGGTCTTCCTGCAACGCCGAAATCAATCGTCGGGCGTGGGACACCACCCACACCTGACACTGCTCTGACACTCGGATGATCAGGCGCGCCAGCGCCGGCAGCAGATCTGGGTGCAGGCTGGTTTCCGGTTCGTTCAGCACCATCAGCGACGGCGGGCGTGGCGTCAGCAGCGCGGCGACCAGCAGCAGATAACGCAACGTGCCATCCGACAGTTCCGCTGCCGACAACGGCCGCAACAACCCTTCCTGAAAGAACTCGATGGCGAAGCGGCCGCCCGCCAGCGGTGCGATGTTCAGCCGTGCGCCGGGAAAGGCGTCGCTGATCGCCGCCTGCAACGCCTCGGGATCGCCGATCTCGCGGATGGTCTGCAACGCAGCCGCCAGATCGCGGCCATCGTGATGCAGCACCGGCGTGCGCGTGCCCAGTTGCGGCTGGCGCACCGGGGCGTCGGCGTCACTGCGAAAGTGATCGTAGAAGCGCCAGCGGCGGATGAACTCGCGCATCTGGAACACCTCCGGCGAGGTGCGCAGGCTGCCGACCTGATCGAACAGGCTGTCGAAGTTTGGCGCGTGCTGGGCCAACACATCCCAGCTGCGACCCTCACGGGTGCGGATCATCGGCCCGTCGCGATCCACCAGCAGACTGGCCGGACGATAGAGCGGCCCGGCCCAGATGCATTCCTTTTTGATTTCCGGGTCGAGGGAAAAGAACGAAAGGCTCGGCTCCGGCAAGCCCAGGGCGATCGAATAGCTGAAATCTTCCCCGGCAAAGCCCAGGCGCAGGCGTTTGACGCCCTGGCGCACGGTGGACTGGATCGGCACCTCGCCGTTGCGCATGCGCCGGCTGATGGTTTCCGGCCCGGCCCAGAACGTCGAGTCGAGCCCGCCCTCACGGGCCAGCGCATTGACCACGCCGCCCTGAGCGGTTTCCGCCAACAGCCGCAGTGCCCGGTACAGGTTGGACTTGCCGCTGCCGTTGGGGCCGGTGATCAGGTTCAGACGGCCCAGCGGAATCACCAATTTATTGATCGAGCGGTAATTGGCCACCGCGAGGGTCTTGAGCATGAAAATCCTTCTTGAGTGCCCCGAAATCCGGGTCAGGATACTCCCTGCACAGAAATGCATATATCGGCCGGACGAAGGTTGAACCCTGTTCTAAGCTCACAGTCGTATCGTCACTTGCACGTTCGTACACAGGAAGGAGTCTGCATGGCGAGTCCCGGATTGAAAACAGCGGTCATGCTGAGTCTGTTCGCTTTGTTGAGCGCGTGCGGCGAGAAAAAGGCCCCTGCCGAATACCTGCCCCGGGTCTTCGTGCAGGAGGTGAACCCCGCCAATTACGCCGCCGCCGTGACCCTCACCGGCGATGTTCAGGCCCGCGTGCAGACCGAACTGTCGTTCCGGGTCGGCGGCAAGATCATCCAGCGCATGGTCGATGTCGGTGACCGCGTCTCGGCCAAGCAAGTGCTGGCCAAGCTCGATCCGAAGGATTTGCAGACCAACGTCGATTCCGCCCAGGCTCAGGTAGTGGCCGAGCAGGCGCGGGTCAAACAGAGCGCCGCCGCGTTCGTCCGCCAGCAGAAACTGTTGCCCAAGGGCTACACCAGCCAGAGCGAATACGATTCGGCGCAGGCCGCATTGCGCAGCAGCCAGAGTGCCTTGAGCGCAGCGCAGGCGCAGTTGGCCAACGCCAAGGATCAATTGAGCTATACCGCGCTGATCGCCGATGCGCCGGGCGTCATCACTGAGCGTCAGGCCGAAGTCGGTCAGGTGGTTCAGGCCACGGCGCCGATATTCAGCCTGGCCCGTGACGGCGACCGCGACGCCGTGTTCAACGTTTATGAATCCCTGCTGGCCGAACGCCCGGCGGAGCGTTCGATTGTCGTCAGCCTGCTCGACAACCCCGCCATCAAGACCACCGGCACCGTGCGTGAAATCACCCCGGCGGTGTCCGCGCAGTCCGGCACGGTGCAGGTCAAGGTCAGCCTCGACAGCCTGCCGCAGGGGATGCAGCTGGGCTCGGTGGTGAGCGCCACGGCCAAGGGCACCGGCAAGTCGGCCGTTGAATTACCGTGGTCGGCGCTGACCAAGAACGTCAGCGATCCGGCGGTGTGGATGGTCGACGACAAAGGTGAAGCGCAGTTGCACAACGTCACCGTCAGCCGCTACCTGATCGGCAAGGTCATCATCAGCGAGGGCCTCAAGGGCGGGGAAAAAGTCATTGTCGCGGGTGGGCAGTTGCTGCATCCGGGCATGAAGGTCGAAATAGCCGAAAACACCTACAAGGATCTGCAACCGGGAGCACAGCCATGAAGCGTCTGGGGCTGTTATCCATTGGTGTGTTGCTGGCCGCCTGTTCGAAAAGCGAGCCACCGCCGGAGCCGGTACGGCCGGTGTTGTCGGTCAAGGTCGAAGCGATGAGCGAGGAAAACCTCGGGCGTTTCGCCGGCAGCATTCAGGCACGCTATGAAAGCAACACCGGTTTCCGTGTCGGCGGGCGCATTGCCAGCCGCAACGTCGATGTCGGCACCGAGGTTCAGAAGGGCACGCTGCTCGCCACCCTCGATCCGTCTGATCAGCAGAACCAGCTGCGTTCGGCCCAGGGCGACCTGGCCAGGGTTCAGGCACAGCTGATCAACGCCCAGGCCAATGCCCGCCGTCAGCAAGCGCTGTTCGACCGGGGCGTGGGTGCGCAGGCGCAACTGGACATTGCGATGACGGACCTGAAAACCACCCAAGCCTCGCTGGATCAGGCGCGGGCGGCGGTCAACCAGAGCAAGGATCAACTCGATTACACCCAGCTACGCTCGGACCACAAGGCGGTGGTCACCGCGTGGAATGCCGAGGCCGGGCAAGTGGTGACGGCGGGCCAGCAGGTGGTGACCCTGGCGCAACCGGACATCAAGGAAGCCGTGATCGATCTGCCGGACACCCTGGTCGATGAGATCCCATCCGACGTGGTGTTTCTGGTGGCCGGGCAGCTCGACCCGAGCATCAACACCACAGCCACCCTGCGCGAGATCGAACCCCAGGCTCAAAGTGCCACGCGCACCCGCCGCGCACGATTGACCCTGGCCAATACGCCTGACGGCTTTCGCCTCGGCACGGCGATCAGCGTCACCCTCAGCTCGGCGATCAAGCCGCGTATCGAATTGCCCGTCACCGCGTTGCAGGAGGTCGACGGAAAAGCGCGGATCTGGGTCATCGACACCCAGAGCAAAACCGTCAACCCGCGCGACGTCAGCGTGATCAGCCGCACCGATAGCAGCGTTGTACTTGCGGGGGGCGTGAAGAACGGCGAGCGTGTGGTCAGCGCCGGCGTCAACAGTCTCAAACCCGGACAATCCGTGAAACTTGACGAGGACAGTCAATGAAAGGCTCTTTCAATCTCTCCGAATGGGCCCTCAAGCATCAGTCTTTCGTCTGGTATCTGATGTTCGTCGCATTGCTCATGGGGGTGTTCTCCTACTTCAATCTGGGGCGCGAGGAAGACCCGTCGTTCACCATCAAGACCATGGTGATCCAGACCAAATGGCCGGGCGCGACCCAGGAAGAAACCCTCAAGCAGGTCACCGACCGCATCGAGAAAAAACTGGAAGAACTCGATTCCCTCGACTATGTGAAAAGCTACACGCGCCCCGGCGAATCGACGGTCTACGTGTACCTGCGCGACACCACCAGCGCCAAGGACATTCCGGAAATCTGGTACCAGGTGCGCAAGAAGATCGACGATATTCGCGGGCAGTTTCCCCAAGGCATTCAAGGGCCCGGGTTCAACGACGAGTTCGGTGACGTGTTCGGCTCGGTGTACGCCTTCACTGCCGACGGCCTGACCATGCGCCAGTTGCGCGATTACGTGGAACAGGCGCGGGCCGAGATCCGCAATGTCCCGGGGCTGGGCAAGATCGAAATGATCGGCCAGCAGGACGAAGTGATTTACCTGAACTTCTCCACCCGCAAACTGGCGGCGCTGGGCATCGATCAGCGTCAGGTGGTGCAGAGCCTGCAGTCGCAGAACGCCGTGACTCCGGCCGGTGTCATCGAGGCGGGCCCGGAGCGGATTTCTGTGCGGACTTCGGGCCAGTTCGCTTCGGAGAAAGACCTGGCCGAGGTCAATCTCAAGCTCAACGACCGCTTCTATCGCCTGGCAGATGTTGCCGACATCACTCGCGGTTACACCGATCCGGCCACGCCGGAATTCCGCTTCGACGGCAAGCCGGCGATCGGTCTGGCGATTGCCATGCAGAAGGGCGGCAACGTTCAGGAGTTCGGCAAGGCCCTGCACAAGCGCATCGATGAACTGACCGCGGATCTGCCAGTCGGCGTCGGGGTGCACACGGTGTCCGATCAGGCCGTGGTGGTGGAGGAAGCCGTCGGCGGCTTCACCAGTGCCTTGTTCGAAGCGGTGGTGATCGTGCTGGTGGTCAGCTTCATCAGTCTCGGTGTGCGCGCCGGGCTGGTGGTGGCGTGCTCGATCCCGCTGGTGCTGGCGATGGTGTTTGTGTTCATGGAATACAGCGGCATCACCATGCAGCGGATTTCCCTCGGCGCTCTGATCATTGCCCTCGGCCTGTTGGTGGACGATGCGATGATCACCGTGGAAATGATGGTCACGCGCCTGGAAATGGGCGAGAGCAAGGAGGAGGCGGCGACGTTCGCCTACACCTCGACCGCGTTCCCGATGCTCACCGGTACGCTGGTGACGGTCGCCGGTTTCGTCCCCATCGGCCTCAACGCCAGTTCTGCCGGCGAGTACACCTACAC
Source organism: Pseudomonas sp. B16(2017) (assembly GCF_002113205.1). Taxonomy (NCBI): domain Bacteria; kingdom Pseudomonadati; phylum Pseudomonadota; class Gammaproteobacteria; order Pseudomonadales; family Pseudomonadaceae; genus Pseudomonas; species Pseudomonas sp. B16(2017). Next base: position 536,912 of record NZ_NEKA01000002.1, on the reverse strand, counting down.
GCTGTTCGCGGTGATTGCCGTGGCGATGATCGTGTCCTGGATTGTGGCGGTGTTCTTCGCCCCGGTGATCGGCGTGCACATTCTCAGTACCAACGTGAAAGCCCATGAAGCCGAACCGGGGCGCGTTGGCCGCGCATTCAACGGCGGTTTGCTGTGGTGCATGCGCAATCGCTGGTGGGCCATCGGCATCACCGTGCTGTTGTTTGTGCTGGCGGTGTTCTGCATGCGTTTTGTGCAGAATCAGTTCTTCCCGTCCTCGGATCGACCGGAAATCCTGGTCGACCTCAACCTGCCGCAAAACGCCTCGATCGACGAGACCCGCAAGGCCGTCGACAAGCTCGAGGCCACGCTCAAGGGCGACGCGGACATCGTGCGCTGGAGCACCTACATCGGTCAGGGCGCGATCCGTTTCTACCTGCCACTCGACCAGCAATTGCAGAACCCGTACTACGCGCAACTGGTGATCGTCAGCAAAGACTTTGAAGCCCGCGAGGCCTTGAGCCAACGCCTGCGCGAACGGCTGCACAAGGATTTCGTCGGCATCGGCAGCTACGTGCAGGCGCTGGAAATGGGCCCGCCGGTGGGGCGTCCGATCCAGTACCGGATCAGCGGCAAGGACATCGACCAGGTGCGCAAGCACGCCATCGACCTGGCGACTGAACTGGACAAGAACGAGCACATCGGCGAGATCATTTACGACTGGAACGAGCCAGGCAAAGTCCTGCGAATCGACATCGCCCAGGACAAGGCGCGCCAGCTCGGGCTGTCGTCCGAAGACGTGGCGAACCTGATGAACAGCATCGTCAGTGGCGCGCCGCTGACCCAGGTCAACGACGACATCTACCTGATCAACGTGGTCGGTCGCGCGGTGAGTTCGGAACGCGGTACGCCGGAAACCCTGCAGAACCTGCAGATCGTCACGCCCAACGGCACGTCGATCCCCTTGCTGGCCTTCGCCACGGTTCGTTATGAGCTGGAGCAGCCGCTGGTGTGGCGTCGTGACCGCTTGCCGACCATCACCATCAAGGCGTCGGTGCGTGACGAAATTCAGCCGACCGACCTGGTGAAACTGTTGAAGCCGTCCATCGACGCGTTCGCCGAAAAACTGCCCGTTGGCTACAAGGTCGCCACCGGCGGTACGGTCGAGGAGAGTGGCAAGGCCCAAGGACCGATTGCGAAAGTGCTGCCGTTGATGCTGTTCTTGATGGCGACGTTCCTGATGATCCAGCTGCACAGCGTGCAGAAGCTGTTCCTTGTGGCCAGTGTCGCGCCGCTGGGGTTGATCGGCGTGGTGCTGGCGCTGGTGCCGACCGGTACGCCGATGGGCTTCGTGGCGATCCTCGGGATTCTGGCCTTGATCGGCATCATCATCCGCAACTCGGTGATCCTTGTGACCCAGATCGACGAGTTCGAGCGCAAAGGCTATGCGCCGTGGGATGCGGTGGTGGAAGCCACCGAGCATCGACGGCGCCCGATCCTGCTGACCGCCGCCGCGGCGAGCATGGGCATGATCCCGATCGCCCGGGAAGTGTTCTGGGGGCCGATGGCCTACGCGATGATCGGCGGGATCGTGATTGCAACCCTGCTGACGCTGCTGTTTCTGCCGGCGCTGTATGTCGCCTGGTACAAGATTCGCGAGCCGAAGAAAGAGGCGCAGTAAGGCGAGCGCCTTGCGCTCATCGCCAACTACACGGTTTTGCGCCAGACACTCGCCAGCCAGGGCTGCTGCTCACGCGGCAGCCCCGCCGGCCGGTAGTAATGCTCCAGTTCGACAAACCCGGCAGCGGTCAACAATCCGCGCCAGGCTTCAAGATCGTGATACGAGCCGTAACGCGGTCCGTTCCAGCCCTCACGGTTATCCCCGTGCGGGTTGGAGCTGAACAACACGCCGCCCGGCTTCAATGTCCCGTGCAGCTGCTTCAGGACCCTTGGCAACTCCTGCAACGGCACATGAAACAGCACCGCATTGGCGAAGATGCCGTCGAAGCGTTCTGCCGGCAGATCCAGCTTCAGAAAGTCCTGACACCACACTTCACAACCACTGTCGTCCCGCGCCATTTGCGCGAATTTTTCCGCGCCGTCGAGGCCGACGGCGAGGTGACCCATCCGGGTGAATGTCTGCAAATCCCGCCCCGGCCCGCAGCCGAAATCGAGAATGGAAAACGGCTCCTCAGCCTGGATGTGCCGCAGCAGGGCGTCGATGTTTTGGCTGACATCGTGATCGCGGGTGCCTTCACGAAAATCCTCGGCCACCGAGTTGTAATGGCCGAGGGTGGTAGAGGTGATCTGTTCAAGATCGGTGGGGGTCTGCTTCATGGTCGTCATGGGCTGAAAGGAAGATCGGCAGACTATAAGCGCTTTCGCGGTTCAGAGGATCCAGATCCGGACAAAGCACAAAACGCCGGCTCAAGTGCAATACATATTTACCGCACCTGACCGTTCCCGATCGGTTGCAATAGCGCCCACGCGATAGACGACTAGCGCGATGTCTGCCCGATTTTTTCAGGGGGATTTACTCAACAAGGATTTTTCATGGGCAATACTCGAAAAACCTCCACCACGTCCTCCAGCCACAGCCTGGCAGACGCCATTGCACTGCGTAAAAGATCCGGTGCTGACTTTCCCGAGTACGAACCTGCGCACAAGAGTTTTCGGGACATGGATCAAACGGATGTGGAGGCCGTTCCCCAACCGGATATGCCAGACGCCGCAGTCATTGTTTCATCCCTGCCGACCGCCGAGATCCTGTCGGGTCGTTTCGGGGGCAGGACGCTTGCGGACTATCGCCTGAAAGCGCCGGCCACCCTGCCTGCGCCTGATGCCCTGGGGTTGAGGGTTATCAAGGGACGCACGTTCGTCGATGTCGCCCCCGGCGAGATTGTCCAGGTTCGGCAAACCGCAGCAGATGGTGAATATCGCGCGACCTTGATGTCCGAGTGGACGGCTTCGGGACCGGTCCTGTTCTTCGATCCGCACAGCAAGATATGGTCGCCGGAACGGGCTCGGTCATCCGGCAACGCAGGCAATGTCATCGATATCGACATCGATGAGCTCATCCGCAATATCAGGAAAGATTCGGAAAAGCACAGTCGGGTCCACACCGGTATTGATGACGCGATCGAGCACGAGACAGCAAAGGAAGCCACGCTGACTGCACGGGGGCTGAAGCAGTTTCCACTGGATCAGGCTGCGATGGTCCGCACTGAGTTGCGAGTGGTCGAAAGCGTTTTCGCTGATGCCGTTCACGCCATTGGCATGAAATACGACGGTGCGAGCGCGGTTTACGAAAGTTTTTTTGGGGCAGGGCACCAGGCCGTGGCGCAGCAGTTTTCTGACTCGGTGGCGCGAGGTCTTGCGCTTTCCAGGGAGTACCAAGGGACCTGGGGCGAGGAAAAATTCTTCGCAGTGGAGACTGAAAACAACAGCGCCGCCTGGATGTACAAGAAGGATTTTCATGGCCGGTTCTTCCTCAACCGCAAGTACATGCAGCAGGAGATTCTAGGCATGTCCCTGGGCCATGAAATGCTGCACACCAACCGCATCGACCGCTTCAGGACCATCGGTCCCAACGCCGCGGATTTCTTCTATCTGGGTGACAGCCAGCGTGGTTTGCTGAGTCTGGAGCCGCTGACCGTCTACGACATTCCGGAGCGCAGCGTTTCCGAAGTGATAATGCGCGGTGGATTGACAGTCGAGTACGTGAACGCTTTTACGGACGATCACGACAACCTGCTGTTCGGGATCAGTGATTATCTGGGGATCGGCGACGATCTGGATCTTCAGACGGCGGTCGGCCTGTTCAATGCAAATCCGGCGCTGCGCGCGCATTTGGCCGCGAACAACGCCGACAGCATTGTTTACGCGGCAAAAAGCATGCAGGCGCTGCATCGAAGCAAAACTGAATACGCGTGGCTCGACAGCCTGATCGATGATTGATGCCGGGGAGGGCAGCGCTCATCGATTGTTCTAGCGCTTGTTCAGCCCCCGCGCCAGACGATCGCCGCCCAGCTGAATCAGCGCCACCAGTGCCACCAGCAGCACGATCACGGTCAGCATGATCTGGCTGTCGAAGCGCTGATAGCCGTAGCGATAGGCGATGTCACCCAGACCGCCGGCGCCAATCGCTCCGGCCATGGCCGAGGAGTTGATCATCGTCACCAGGGTGATGGTGAAACCGCCGACAATCCCCGGCAGCGCCTCGGGCAACAGCACATGCCAGACAATATGCCAGCGCCGGCAGCCCATGGCCTGCGCGGCTTCGATCAGGCCGTAGTCGACTTCACGCAGGCTCACCTCGGCGATACGCGCAAAGAACGGCGTGGCCGCGATGGTCAGCGGCACGACCGCCGCCCACACGCCGTAGGTGGTGCCGACGATCAGTCGGGTGAACGGAATCAGCGCGACCATCAGGATCAGAAACGGGATCGAGCGAAACAGGTTCACGAACGCACCCAACGCGCGATTGAGCACCGGTGCTTCGTAGATCCCGCCCTTGTCGCTGGTGACCAGAATCACTGCCATCGGAATACCCGCCAGCAATGCGATCAGCGACGACACGCCGACCATCAGAAACGTGTCGATAAAACCCTGCAGCAAGCGATCAAACCACATAACCCAGCACCTCCGTGCGTTGTGCCCATTGCCCGGCGCGCTCACGCAATTGCTCGGCATTCAGCTGCGAACCCGCGACCGCCAGCAACAGTTGCCCGAGCGCATGGCCCTGAATCCGTTCCACGCCGCCCTGGAGCAATTTCACCCGGCCACCGAGCGCGGCGAACAGCGCGGCCAGATCCGGTTCGTCCTGCTGGCTGCCGGTGAACTGCAAACGCAGCACCACAGATGCATCGGGCGACGACGGTTGTGCCTGCAAACGGCTTTGCAATTCTTCGGGCAAGGCGTGTTGCAGCGGCGCGAGCAAGGTCTGGCTGACCTCGTGCTGTGGGTTGCCGAACACTTCCCAGACCGGGCCCTGCTCGACGATGCGGCCGTGTTCGAGCACGACGACGCGATCGCAGATTTCCCGGATCACCGCCATCTCGTGGGTGATCAGCACGATGGTCAGGCCCAGGCGTTTGTTGATTTCGCGCAGCAGGCCGAGGATCGACTGGGTGGTTTCCGGATCGAGGGCCGAGGTGGCTTCGTCACACAGCAGAATATCCGGGTCATGCACCAGCGCGCGGGCGATGCCGACGCGCTGTTTCTGCCCGCCGGACAGCTGCGCCGGATACGCCTTGTGCTTGGCTTGCAGGCCCACCAGTTCCAGCAGTTCGCGCACCTTGTTCTCCCGCTGTTCCTTCGGGACGCCGGCGACTTTCAGCGGCAGTTCGACGTTTTGCCACACCGTTTTCGCCGACATCAGGTTGAAGTGCTGGAAGATCATGCCGATCCGCCGGCGCAGGGCGACGAGGCGATCCTCGTCGTACTCGCCGATGTCCACCTGATCGATCAACACCCGGCCCGAGGTCGGTTGTTCGAGGCGGTTGATGGTGCGGATCAGCGACGACTTGCCGGCGCCGCTGCGGCCGATGATGCCGAACACTTCACCGCGCTGGATCGCCAGGTCGATGCCTTGCAGGGCGGCGACCGGGCCGTGTTTGCCGTCGTAGGTTTTGCCGAGCCCGACGAAGCGCACATGAGCGCGATTCAGTTCAGGATGCAGTTCGGTGCGCTGTGCCAGCGCGGGTGGCTCTGGAAGATCCAGTCGCCGTTGGATGGCCGCGGTCATCCTCAGCTTTCCCAACCGGCCTGGTACAGCTTGCCGTGGGCCTTATCCAGTGCGGCGCGCACGGCCGGCGAATGCTGGTAGATGTCGACGAACTTGATCAGGCGCGGGTCGGTCTTGCTCTTCGGCTGGATCACGAACTGGATCACGTATTCCTTGTGGTCGAGGCCGTCGAACAGCAGCGCAGAGCCGGCATCGAAAGTTTTCGCCAGACGAATATAGGCCGGGTAGCCCTGGACCAGATCGGCGTCATCGTAGGCGCGCACCAGTTGCACGGCTTCGACTTGCAGGATCTTGATCTTCTTCGGGTTGGCGACGATGTCGTCTTCGGTAGCCTTGTAGCCGACGCCCGGTTTGAGGGTGATCAGACCGGCCTTGGCCAACAGTTGCAGGCCGCGTCCGCTGTTGATCGGGTCGTTGGCGATGGCGACGCTGGCGCCTTCCGGCAGCTCGTCGAAGCTTTTGTATTTCTTCGAGTACAGGCCGACGTTGTTGATGATCCCTGGCGCGAACGGCACGAGGTCGAAACCGGAGGCGGCCTTGGCGTTTTCCAGGAACGGGATGTGCTGGAAGTAGTTCACGTCGATGTCACCGGCGGCGAGGCTGACGTTCGGTGCGATCCAGTCGGTGAACTCCACCAGCTCGACTTTCAGGCCCTGTTTGGAGGCCTCTTCGACGGCGGCTTCCAGCGGAATCGCGAAGGCGGCGGTGGTGCCGATTTTCAACGGGGCATCTGCGGCGAACACCGCCGAGCTGAACAGGCCGAAGGCCAGGGCCAGTGCTTTGACTGGGTGGGACAGGAGCTTCTTGGTCATGGTGGTTTTCCAGTCAGTGAAATTAGCCTGACTCCCACGCCGAGCGTGGGAGCGATGAGTGCCGGGGTTAGTGTCGGTAGTGGGCGCCGGTGTGTTGCGGCGGCAGGTGCGCTTCGCCGTGAAACAGTTTTTCCCGCAGGCTGCCGGTGTCGTACGCGGTCTTGTACGAACCGCGCCGTTGCAGTTCCGGAATCACCAGATCGATGAAATCCACATAGCTTTCCGGGGTGACGATGCGGGTCAGGTTGAAGCCGTCGAGGCCGGTTTCGGCGATCCACGATTCCAGTTCATCCGCCACTTGTTGCGGCGAGCCGACCACGGTGATGTAGCGCCCGCCCAGAGCGTGCTGATCGAGCAACTTGCGCCGGGTCCAGTCGTTGTTCTGCAGGTTTTTGGTGGCGGACTGGATGGCGTTGCTCTTCACGTACTGGATCGGTTCGTCGATTTCGTACTGGGAAAAGTCGATGCCAGTGGACGCCGAAAAATGCGCCACGCCCGCTTCGGCGCTGGCGTAGCTCAGGTATTCGGCATGCTTGGCCCAGGCCGCTTCCTCGGTCTCGCCGACGATCACATTGAGGCCCATGAACACCTTGATGTCCTCAGGATTGCGACCCGCTTCAACGGCGCTGGCGCGGACCTTGTCCACCTGCACCTTGGTCGACGGCTTGTTCTGGCCGCTGATGAACACGCACTCGGCATGCCGCCCGGCGAACAGCAGACCGCGATCCGAACTGCCGGCCTGGAACAGCACCGGCGTGCGCTGCGGCGACGGCTCGCACAGGTGATAACCCTCGACCTGATAGAACTCGCCCTTGTGTTCGACCTTGTGCACCTTGTCCGGCTGCGCGTAGATCCGCTGCTGTGGATCGTTGAGCACCGCCCCGTTTTCCCAGCTGCCTTCCCAGAGTTTGTAGAGCACTTCGAGGTACTCGTCGGCCTGGTCGTAACGCCGGTCGTGCTCGACCTGTTCGCTCAGGCCCATGGCCTTGGCGGCGCTGTCCAGGTAACCGGTGACGATGTTCCAGCCCACCCGTCCACGGCTCAGGTGGTCGAGGGTCGACATGCGTCGGGCGAACAGATACGGCGGCTCGTAGGTGAGGTTGGCGGTCAGGCCGAATCCGAGGTTTTTGGTCACCGCGGACATCGCCGATACCAGCAGCAGTGGGTCGTTGACCGGCAGTTGGATCGACTCTTTCAGGGTGACGTCCACCGAGTTTTGATAAACGTCGTACACGCCGACGATGTCAGCGATGAACAGCCCGTCGAACAGCCCGCGCTCCAGCAGTTGCGCCAGTTCGGTCCAGTACTCGATGGTCTTGTACCGGGTCGAGGTGTCGCGGGGATGCGTCCACAACCCGTGGTTGATGTGGCCGATGCAATTCATGTTGAACGCATTGAGCAGGATCTTTTTCTTGCTCATCAGATGGTCCCTCGCAGCGGAGGGTTTTCATCGTTGAGGTAGTAATTGCCGACCGCGTGATATTTCCAGCGCACCGGGTCATGCAGCGTATGTACCCGGGCGTTGCGCCAGTGGCGGTCGAGGCCATGCTCGCTCAGTGTGGCCTGGCTGCCGGCCAGTTCGAACAGGGTGCTGCCGGCGGCCAAGGAGATTTCGGTGCTGATCGCCCGTGCTTCGGCGACGGCAATCGAGGCCGCTGCCACCGTCTCGGCGTTGGTCTCGGCCTGGGCCGCGTCGAGGAATTCGCCGGCGCGTTCGAGCAGCGCTTCGGTGGCGTGCAGGCGAATACTCAGGTGGCCGAAGCTCTTGAGGGTCAGCGGGTCTTCGGTGGCCTTGTCGTTGCCCGAATCGATCCATGGACGGGTCTTGCTGCGCACGAAGTGCAGCGCATCTTCGTAGGCGGCGCGGGCGATGCCGGTGTCGATGGCGGCGTGAAGGATCTGCGCCAGCGGGCCGACCGGGGTCGGGCGCTCGAAAGCGCTCTGGAACGGGATGACATCTTCGGCGGCGACATACACGTCTTCGAACACCACCGAACCGCTGCCGGTGGTGCGCTGACCGAAGCCGCTCCAGTCGTCGATCACGGTCAGGCCTTTGCTGTCGCGCGGGACGAACGCCAGTTGCTGCACGCCGTTTTCATCGACCACGGACGTTGGAATGCGTTGGGCGTAAATGGCACCGGTCGCATAGAACTTGCGACCGTTGATGCGATAACCGCTGCCGTCGCGTTCGAGGCGGGTGACCCGGTCGTGGGCGGTCCTGGTGCCCAGTTCTGCCAGGGCATTGCCGAAGCGCTGGCCGGCGAGGACTTCGGCGTACAGGCGTTGTTTCTGCTCGTGGCTGCCATTCACCCGAAGCACTTCGAGGGCATAGAAATGGTTCTGTGGAATCTGCCCGAGCGAGCCATCAGCCCGGGCGATCAAAGCGATGACTTTGGCCAGGGTCACGTTGGACACACCGGCGCCACCGTACTCCTTGGGCACGCTGATGCCCCACAGGCCGGAGCGGGAAAATACGTCGAGTTCCGGCAGCGGTAGGCGGCGTTCGCGGTCGCGCAGGTTGCTGTCGCGCTGGAAATCTTCGGCCAGGTCGCTGGCGACGATCAGGGCTTGCTCGTCGCTGGTGATGACCGCAACGGGATGGGAAAGAGTCATGTGTTTCTCCAGAGATCTGGTCAAAAGTGTTCGGGTCGTCAGATCCAGGAATGGCGAGCCGGCAACTTGCCGTTGAGGCGATAGGCGCCGACCGCGTGGTATTTCCAGCGCACCGGGTCGTGCAGGGTGTGCACTCGGGCGTTGCGCCAGTGACGGTCGAGGTTGAATTCGGCGAGGGTGGCGCGGCTGCCGGCCAGTTCGAAGAGTTTTTCGCTGGCCAGCAGTGAGATCTCGGTGGTCAGCACCTTGGCTTCGGCCACGGCAATCGACGCGCGGGCGGCGGATTCGGCGGTCAGTGGCGCGGCGTGCACCTGATCCAGCACCTGCCCGGCCTTGCGCAGCAGCGCTTCGGCGGCGTGCAGTTCGATTTTCAGTTTGCCGATGTCGGCGATCACGTAGAGGTCATCGCTGGCGCGCTCGACGTTGGCGTCGATCCACGGCCGGGCGCGGGTCTTGACGAATTCGATGGCGTCATCGATGGCGCCACGGGCGATGCCGGCGTCGATCGCTGCCTGAATCAGCTGCGACACCGCGCCCTGGGTGTTGGGCTTTTCGTTGATCTTCCAGTTGTCCACCACGAGGCCGGCATCGACCCGCACGTTGTTCAACAGGATCGTGCCGCTGGCGGTGGTGCGCTGGCCGAAACCCGACCAGTCATCGACGATGCGCAATCCCGGCGTGCCGCGACGGACGAAGGCCAGCACTTGCTTGCCGTCATCGTTGAGCGCCTTGACCGCGACCCAGTGTGCGAACAGGGCGCCGGTGGAGTAGAACTTCTGGCCATTGATCACGTAGTCATCGCCGTCGGCGGTGATGCGCGCCTTCAGTTCCAGGGTGTCCTTGGTGCCGCGTTCAGGCCCGGCGTTACCGATGCGCCAGCCTTCGAGCACGCTCTGCAGCAGATGCTTTTTCTGCTGCTCGGTGGCGCTGCCGAGGATCAGGTTGATGATGCCGAACTGGTTCTGCGGGATCTGTCCCAGCGCCGGGTCGGCGGCGGAAATGATCGCGAACACCTCGGCCAGGGTGACGAAGGAAACCTGCGGGCCGCCGTACTCGCGCGGAATCGCGATGCTGCCGAGGCCACTGCGGGTGAACTGTTCGATTTCCGACCATGGCAGCTTGCGCTGGCGATCACGTTTGGCGGCCTGCACGCGGGCGACCTGCGCCAGCTCATGGGCGGCCTTGATGGCTTGAGCGTCGTTGCGCAGCACTTGTGCGGGCAACAACAGCGGGGCGATGTCCAGGTCACTCTGGACGTTTGCGTCTGCCAGACTGGACATCAGTGCCGCTCCTTGGCTGCACGCAATGCCCTGGCGATCTGCACTGGGGTGATTGTGTTCCGGACCATGCTACCTACCTCACATCTCATGAAAAACGCCGCAAAGTGCGGCGAACGAAAGAATGTCCGGTGGTCCGGTGTATATACCCTAAGCGCGTATAAAATTTAAATAAACTAACTTTTAGGAATATGTATAGAAGGGGGTGTGGTCTGGCTGGTTAAGCGTGCGGCGACGAGGGACGGCGTCCCTCATCGACCGTTTTGGCTCATTTCTTTTGTGGCTCTGCCGCCTTCAGCGTTTCCTTGAGCGGCACCTTGAGGTAGGGATTCACGCAACCGATTTTCAGCGTTCGCGGCGGTGCCCAGCGCGAGTTGTTGCCGACCCGGTCGAGGATGCAATAGGTCACGTCCAGACGCAGATCCTCGCCGGCCTCGGTGATGACTGCCGGCGGCACCCAGACCTGAATCGGCTTGCCGATATCGGCAGGGGTGATGCGTGCCAGATCCATCCGTACATCGCCCCAGCGCAAGGTGATGGCATCGCCTTCGGCCATGTTCAGATACGGCTCGATAGTCAGTGGCACGCCGCGTCTGATCTGGTTCGCGTTGACGCCCTGACGGCGAATGGTCTCGGGCAGCGTCACCGGTGCCAGTTGCTGGTTTTCGTCGCCACACAGCGCTGGAGGCTGTCCTCCGGGGCAGTCGAGCTTGACCGTGACCCGCGCCGCCGCCGACAGCGATGGCCCGTGCCCCACCCGCATGACCCGATAGTGGATGCGAGACGAGCCGCTGGCGATGAAGCTTTCCGGCACTCGCAGACTGATTGGGGCCGCGACGTCCTGTGCTGTCAGCAGGTGAGAGGCGACATAGCAGTTGTTCCAGAACAGTTCGATCAGGTCGCCGGTGTCCATGTCCGGATAAGGCGGCACATCGACCAGCAGATGAGCCGCTGCCGCGAGGTTGATGCCTTTGTTTCGGGATGGCGCCAGGCTCGGCGCGGCCAGTTCGGGAATGTGCGAAGTGCGGGTCATGAAATCCTCTCCTTGAAGCCTTGCAGCGAAATCCGTTTCTGAAAGTTCAAATGGCGTGAATTGCCTGGTAATAAAAACAGGGTCGTTCGGCCATTCGTTATCGGGTCTTGGTAATGTTGTGGGGCGCGATGAGTGACTAGATAAAAGTTCGCTGAATGGCGTGTCAACGGACAGGGTTAGTTAATTGGAGAATTACGGATTTATCAGAAGCTTCCTACGCAGATAAGGCACTCTACCTATTCTGCATGGCGAATCGAGCCACAGCTTTTGCCGGATTTTATCGTTCTGTCGTCGGTCGGTTTGTACAGCTGGGAATTTGGAGGGGGCGAACTTTAATCGCGGCGAGACTGTTGCAGGACATATATATGTAATGCAGTCACTTGATTAATTTTTTAGTGGGGAGGGCGTAAGCGAAACTTCCATCCATGGAAGTTTGTATTCCGGAAAGTTTACAGGTCAGCCGTTATTTCTGAACTTGCTGAGGAACTGTCGAGTGCGTTCTTCTTTCGGATTGGCGAACAACGCTTTCGCTTCACCTTGTTCGACGATCACGCCTTTATCGAAAAACACCACGCGGTTGGCCACATCACGAGCGAACGCCATTTCGTGGGTGACGATCACCATGGTGCGTTTCTCCTCGGCGAGGCCGCGGATGGTCGCCAGCACTTCACCCACCAGTTCCGGATCGAGGGCCGAGGTCGGCTCGTCGAACAGGATCACTTCCGGCTCCATCGCCAGCGCCCGGGCAATCGCCACGCGCTGTTGCTGGCCACCGGACAGGCGCCGTGGGTAGGCGTCTTCCTTGCCCGCCAGGCCGACCTTGGCCAGCAGCTTCTTGCCCAGGGCAATGGCTGCATCGCGGGGCGTCTTCTTGACCACGATCGGGCCTTCGATGACGTTTTCCAGGGCGGTGCGGTGCGGGAACAGGTTGAAGTTCTGGAACACGAAGCCCACATGCTGGCGCAGGTTGCGCACCAGGCTCTGCTGCTGGTTCAGCGGGCGGCTGGTATCGATTTCGATCTCGCCGACCTTGATCCGGCCGCTGGTGGGTTCCTCGAGAAAGTTCAGGCAACGCAGGAACGTGGTCTTGCCCGAGCCGCTGGGGCCGATGATTGCCACGACCTCGCCTTCCTTCACCTCCAGATCAATGCCGTTGAGCACGACTTGACCCTTGAACTGCTTTGTCAGTTTTTCCACGACAATCATGGGGTCAGGACTCCTGGTCGTGCCGATTGACCCGCTCTTCCAACTTGTTCTGGAAGTGCGACAGCACCGTGGCCAGAATCCAGTAGATCAGCGCGGCGGCAAGATACATGGTGAAGACTTCGAAAGTCCGGGCGGTAATCAGCTGCGCCTGACGGAACAGCTCCGGCACCTGGATGGTGGCGGCCAGCGCGGTGTCCTTGACCAGCGAAATGAAGCTGTTGCCCAGCGGCGGCAACGCCGTGCGCATCGCCTGCGGCAGGATGGCCCGGCGCAGGGTCTGCGCGCGGGTCATGCCGATGCTCGCAGCGGCTTCCCACTGGCCGCGTTCAATCGAGCCGATCGCGGACCGCAGGATTTCACAGGCGTAGGCGGCCATGTTCAGCGAGAAGCCGATCAGCGCCGCCGGCAGCGGGTCGAGTTCCATGCCCAATTGCGGCAAGCCGTAATAGATCACGAACAGTTGCACCAGCAACGGCGTGCCGCGAAAGAACGACACGTAGATGCGGGCCAGCCAACTGACCGACTTGAAACGCGACAGGCGCATCAACGCCAGGCCAAAGCCCAGCAGCAGGCCGAAAAACATGCCGCCGAGGCTGAGGATTACCGTGTAGTACGCGCCCTTCAACAGGAAGGGCGCGGAGTCCAGTGCGAGTTGGAAAGCTTCTTCCATTATTGGGTGACGTCAGCGTTGAAGTATTTCGTGGACAGCTTCTCAAGGGTGCCGTCGGCACGCAGTTCGTCGAGGGCCTTGTTCACGGCGGCCAGCAGTTCAGGCTCGCCTTTGCGCAGGGCAATACCGGCTTCCTGACGCGAGAAGGCTTCACCGGCGGCGACGGTTTTCGGCGCTTTCTTGGCGTATTCCAGCGCAGCCAGACGGTCGATCAGGATCGCGTCGGTACGGCCGTTGTTCAGGTCGGCGAACTTGGTCGGATCATCGTCGTAGGTGCGCACGTCGGCACCCGGCACGTTGGCGCGGACCCACTGTTCGTAGTTGGTGCCAAGGCCCACGCCGACTTTCTTGCCGGACAGGTCGGCGGCGGATTTGATGTTCAGCGCGGCGGCCTTGTCTTTCAGTACCAGCGCCTGAATCCCGGAAACGGTGTACGGCTCGGAGAAGTCATACTTCTTCTTGCGCTCGTCGGAGATGGTCACCTGATTGACCACGACGTCCAGACGCTTGGATTCCAGTGCCGCGAGGATGCCGTCCCATTTGGTCGGCTGAATCTTGGCCTTCACGCCCAGCTTCTTGGCCAGGGCTTCGGACAGTTCGACTTCGAAACCCGACAGCTTGCCGTCGGCATCGACGAAGCTGAACGGTGGGTAAGTGCCTTCCAGGCCGACGTTGATAACGCCTTTGTCCTTGATCTGTTGCAGTTGTTCACCGGCAACGGCGCTGCTGATCAGACCGGCGCTCAGTGCCAGGCCCAGCGAACCTACCAGCAGATTTCGACGTAGTGCGGAAAGAATCATGACAAGCCCCTGTGTTTTCTTATGTGAAGACGCTTAAGGAAAGTTGGCGAATCCGGGAATTGGACGACAGCGCTATCCTGCCTTAAAGCAGCTTATGCGTCTCTCGCGAAATTCGCCTGCGGCGAGACTATATGACGGTTCTTTTAGAATGGAAAATAATGAATTTTCTGTTTGTTATTCATCTGTGGAATATGTGTTTTTCGTATTCCGGGATGCATTCCCACGCAGAGCGTGGGAACGAGCGCGTCAGAGAAAATCCTTGTACGCAAACAACGCCGGGGCGCCGCCGGTGTGCAGAAAGATGATCGGGCCGTCGTCGAAACGCCCGCGACCGATGCCGTCGAGCAACCCGGCCATGGCCTTGCCGGTGTAGACCGGATCGAGCAGCACGGCGTCCTGACTCGCCAGCAGTTTCACCGCCGCCAGTGTCCCGGCGTTCGGCTCGCCGTAGCGCGGGCCGAAGTATTCGTCCCACAACTCGACCTTGAAGCTGTCCGGCAGCGCCACGCCCAGCAGGTCGGCGGTGCGTTCGGCCAGGCTCTGGACTTTCGGGCGCTGGTCTTCTTCGCTGCGCGAAACCGTCACGCCGATCACCGGCAGTTGCGGCAGGGCTTCGCTCAACGCCAGCGCCAGACCGCTGTGAGTGCCGGCACTCCCCGAGGCCAGGACTACGGCGGAAAATTGCAGGCCGGTGTCCTTGATCTGTTCTGCCAGCTCCAGACCGGCGCGCACGTAACCCAGCGCGCCGAGGGCGTTGGAGCCGCCGATCGGCACCAGATACGGCTTCTTGCCATTGCTGCGCAGGCGCACGGCGAGGGCGGCCAGTTGTTCGTCGGCGTTGTCGAGGTTGTCGACCAACTCGACCTTGGTGTCGAACAGGTCCAGCAGCAGTCGGTTGCCGTTGCCGGTGTAGTTGCTGTCATCGGTGCCCAGCGGGTTTTCCAGCAGCGCCACGCAGCCCAGACCCAGTTTCGCGGCCAGCGCGGCGGTCTGGCGAACGTGGTTCGATTGCAGTGCACCGGCGGTGATCAGGGTATCGGCGCCTTGGGCGAGGGCATCGGCGGCAAGGTATTCGAGCTTGCGCAGCTTGTTGCCGCCCATGGCCAGCGGCGTCAGGTCGTCGCGTTTGATGTAGACATCGCGGCCGAGCCAGGTGGACAGACGCTCGAGCTTTTCCAGTGGGGTCGGTTGGCCGAGCAGGTCGAGGCGGTTGAAGCGTTGCAGCTGTTGTTTGATCGGTTGTGTGGACATGGTTCCGTACTGGCGGAGGAAGATCACCGGACTATAGGCACGCCGATTTACCGGGGCAACCGCCAATCGCTTATATCCAAACGTGCTTAGGCCAGCACTATCGGTTCTTAATTCGCGCCCGTGGGCTTGCCGTAAAGTAGTCGCCGTTGACGCGGCCAGACAGTCCGGCCGCCCGTGAGGAGTCTTTACCGTGAGCGAGCGTTCCAGCCATTGGCAATTGCAGACCATCGTCAGCCAGCTGCGTACCGCGCGGGATCAGTGGCGGGCACAAAATGGCCGTGCTTCCGGCGAGCAGGGCGGGCGCGAATTGCCGTCCCGCGATGCGATGGCGCAGATCCTTGAAGCCCTGTGCGGCGCACTGTTTCCGATGCGGCTGGGGCCGGTGGATCTGCGTGAAGAGAGCGAGGATTTTTACGTCGGTCATACCCTCGATGTCGCGCTGAATGCGTTGCTGGCCCAGGCACGACTCGAGTTGCGTTACGTCGCCCGTCACAGCGCCCAGGCTGACACTGAAGTCGAGGCACAGGCGATCAGGATCATCCAGGATTTCGCCCTCGCACTGCCGGGCCTGCGCAGCCTGCTCGACACCGATGTGCTGGCCGCCTACCACGGCGACCCGGCGGCGCGCAGCGTCGATGAAGTGCTGCTGTGCTATCCGGGGATTCTGGCGGTGATTCACCATCGTCTGGCCCACCATTTGTACCGCGCAGGCCTGCCGCTGCTGGCGCGGATCAGCTCGGAAATCGCCCACTCGGCGACCGGCATCGATATTCATCCGGGCGCGCAGATCGGCCGCAGTTTCTTCATCGACCACGGGACAGGTGTGGTGATCGGCGAGACCGCGATCATCGGCGAGCGCGTCAGGATTTATCAGGCGGTGACCCTCGGCGCCAAGCGCTTCCCGGCGGACGAGGACGGCCAGTTGCAGAAAGGCCATCCGCGCCATCCGATTGTCGAGGACGACGTGGTGATCTACGCCGGAGCGACGATTCTCGGGCGGATCACCATCGGCAAAGGCTCGACCATTGGCGGCAACGTCTGGCTGACCCGCAGCGTGCCGGCCGGGTGCAACCTGACCCAGGCCAACCTGCAGCATGATGACGGGACGCAGAAGTAATTTTTTCTATCTGATCGTTCCCGCGCAACGCGGGAACGATCGTCCTCGCCACAGCGTCATACCCCTCTTGAGCTAGCGTACGAAAAGTACCGCTGAGCCCTGCGATTAGTCCTTGGCGCGCTATCCATGTTTAACTTGAACGTTCATTCAAGTTAAACCGGCGGTTCGCTGCCCGCTCACAACAGGAGGCTTGCCTTTGCTGAGTCCGATCATTTCAGCCATTTCCCAACGCCTTGAGGTGCACCGTTCATGAGTGCATCGTCCACCCCCGCCAGCGGTCTGGTGCGCATGAATCCGCCGGTGTTCTGGTTCGCCGCGACGGTGATTCTGCTGTTCGGCCTGACCGTCATCGCCATGCCGGAACAGGCCGGCGCCTGGCTTCTCGAAGCGCAAAACTGGGCGGCCAACACGGTCGGCTGGTACTACATGCTCGCCATGACCCTGTATCTGATCTTCGTGGTGGTTACCGCGTTGTCGGGCTACGGCAAGATCAAACTCGGTGCCGACCACGACGAACCCGAATTCAGTTACCTGTCCTGGGCCGGCATGCTGTTCGCCGCCGGGATCAGCATCACGCTGTTTTTCTTCTGTGTGTCCGAACCGTTGACCCACATGCTCCAGCCGCCCCAGGGCGAGGCCGGCACGGCGGACGCGGCGCGTCAGGCGATGCAGATTCTGTTTCTGCACTGGGGCCTGCACGGCTGGGGCGTGTTCGCCTTTGTCGGCATGGCGCTGGCGTATTTCGCTTATCGGCACAACCTGCCACTGGCCCTGCGTTCGGCGCTGTATCCGCTGATCGGCAAACGCATCAACGGTCCCATCGGCTACGCGGTGGACGGCTTCGGCATCATCGCCACGGTGTTCGGCCTCGGTGCGGACATGGGCTTCGGCGTGCTCCATCTCAACTCCGGTCTGGACTACCTGTTCGGCATTGCCCACACCCAGTGGATTCAGGTCGGCCTGATCACGCTGATGATGGGCGCGGCGATCATCGTCGCCGTCTCCGGCGTGGATAAAGGTGTGCGGGTCATGTCCGACATCAACATGCTGCTGGCCTGCGCGCTGCTGCTGTTCGTGTTGTTCGCCGGCCCCACCCAGCATTTGCTCAACACCCTGATCCAGAACCTCGGTGACTACCTCGGCGCTTTGCCGATGAAGAGTTTCGATCTCTATGCCTACGACAAACCGAGCGACTGGCTCGGCGGCTGGACGGTGTTCTACTGGGCCTGGTGGATTGCATGGTCGCCGTTCGTGGGCCTGTTCATCGCACGGATTTCCCGTGGCCGGACCATCCGCGAATTCGTCTTCGGCGTGCTGCTGATTCCGCTGGGTTTCACCCTGGCGTGGATGTCGATCTTCGGCAACAGCGCCATCGACCAGGTGCTCAATCACGGTATGACGGCACTGGGCATGTCGGCCCTCGACAACCCGTCGATGACCCTTTACCTGCTGCTGGAGACCTATCCGTGGAGCAAGACCGTCATCGCGGTGACGGTGTTCATCAGCTTCGTGTTCTTCGTCACCTCCGCCGACTCCGGCACCGTGGTGCTCTCGACCCTGTCGGCGAAGGGCGGCAACCCGGATGAAGACGGGCCGAAATGGCTGCGGGTGTTCTGGGGTGCGATGACCGCGCTGGTGACCAGTGCGCTGCTGTTCTCCGGCAGCATCGATGCGTTGAAGTCGGCGGTGGTGCTGACCTCGCTGCCGTTCTCGATGATCTTGCTGCTGATGATGTGGGGCCTGCACAAGGCGTTCTATCTGGAGTCGCAGAAGCAGATCGCGCAGCTGCATTCCCTGGCGCCGGTCTCCGGTTCACGGCGTGGCAAGGGCGGCTGGCGTCAGCGTTTGAGCCAGGCTGTGCACTTCCCGTCGCGCGACGAGGTGTACCGCTTCATGGACACCACGGTAAAACCGGCCATCGAAGAAGTGACGGCCGTGTTCGCCGAGAAAGGCCTGAACGTGGTCACCCAACCCGATCCGGCGCACGACAGCGTCAGCCTGGAAATCGGTCACGGCGAGCAGCACCCGTTCATCTATCAGGTGCAGATGCGCGGCTACTTCACGCCGTCGTTCGCTCGAGGCGGGATGGGTTCCAAACAGCTCAACAATCGCCGCTACTACCGTGCCGAGGTGCACTTGAGCGAGGGCAGTCAGGATTACGATCTGGTCGGCTACACCAAAGAGCAGATCATCAACGACATCCTCGACCAGTACGAACGGCACATGCAGTTCCTGCATCTGGTGCGTTGATCGGGGCAGAGCGCCGGGGACGCTTTCAGGTCTCGGCGCTCAGCACCATGAACAACACCATCGCCGCCAGCGGCACACTATACACGGCGCTGCCGATCGCAATCTCCGACCCCAAAGGCTGCCCGGCATGCACCACGCCGACCGCACCATTGATCACCGTCAACGCCAGCCACAACGCCGCGAAACCATAGGCCAGCGTCTGCCGACTGAAGCCGATGCGCTCGCCGATGTAGAACATCAGCGCCAGCAGGATCAGGCCGAAGAAGATGATGATTGCGGTGTGCATGGGGAGGCCTGCGGCATAGTCGGTGTTTGGTCGGGCGCCTTCGCGGGCAAGTCGAATCGTCGCACCGCCGCTCCCACAAGGGTTCTGTGTCCTCCACAGATTTTGTACGCAACACAGAACCTGTGGGAGCGGGCTTGCCCGCGAAGGCGCCACCTCGGTTTCATTTAGAGCATAGCCAAACCAGCCCACGCCATATTCGTCAGGTACTTTCCCGCTCAATAACCGTGCACTGCAGCAGGTTCAGCCGCTGCACCTCATCGCTCGGCAACACGCCAAGGCTTTCCAGTACCCGCGTTGCCGCCAGCACGCCGATCTCCAGCGCGGGCGGTTTGATCGTGCTCAGGCTGGGCAGCAGCATCTCGGCGAACGGGTAGTCGCCAAAGCCTAGGACGGCGCAGTCATCGGGGATGTTGAGGCCGGCGCGTTGTCCGGCGAGCAGGCCGCCGGCGGCGAGGTTGTCGTTGGCGAAGATGATCGCGTCCGGGCGGGGTGAAGTGTTCATCAGTACTTCCATCGCTTGCTTGCCGGCCTCGAACGGGGCTCGATCGGCGTCCGGTGCGAATACCCACGGTTCCAGGCCCAACTCGCGGACGGTCGCCGCATAGCCGTCGCGGCGTTCCAGTGCGCTGAAGTCGCCGGGTGCGCTGTTCTGCACGAACGCGATGCGTCGATAGCCTTTGTTGTGCAGATAACGAGCGGCGCTGACCCCCACTTCAAAGTGCGAAAAGCCGATCTGCATCGGCTCGCGATCCGGCTGGTAATCCCAGGTTTCGATCACCGGGATATCCGCTTCGGCAAGCATCTTTTCTGTGCCCGCGCTGTGGAAGTGACTGGTCACCACCAGCGCCGCCGGCGACCAGCCGAGGAAGGCCCGCACCGCGTTTTCTTCCTGTTCAGTGCTGAAGTAACTCGAGGCCAGAAGTAGCTGATAACCATGACGGCTGAGGGTGTCGCTGAAGCCCTGAATGGTGTTGGCGAAGATCGGCCCGGAAATATTCGGGATCACCATACCGACGATTTTTCCCCGTGCCGAGGCGAGTCCGCCGGCCACCAGATTCGGCACATAACCCAGTTCGGCGACCACCGCCGCGATCCGTTCGCGGCGTTCGGGCGAGACCTGTTCCGGCTGGTTGAAATAGCGCGACACGGTGATCGCCGAAACACCGGCCTGGCGCGCCACCGCGTTGAGGGTCACGCGACCGGCGCCACGGCGTTTGCGGGGCTTTTCTTCGCTCAAGGCTCGATCCTTCTTAAAAACCAAAACGCATATAAAAGTAATTTTTCAGTATTGGACGGTCTATGTCCGGCTTGCCAATACTGGCGATGTTAGCGCTAACAAAGCGTGTTGTCTGCTACTCGCTCGAGCGAATGCCCAAGACACCGAGACAGGCGCTGTCGTCGCAGAACGGCAGCGGTTCAGGGCAACTTTTCGAGCGGGCAAACATGCACAACATTCCTGGGGCGACACACAAACTGGCGCAATCGATCCGCGCTGCGGGCTGGCTACTCACCGGGCTGGCCGCGCTGCCGCTGCCCGTCGCGTTTGCCGCCGACAGCACCGATCAGGAGCCGACCCTCAAATCCGTCACGGTCACCGCCACCCGCCGCGAAGAGTCGCTGCAAAAAGTGCCGGTGGCGGTGTCGGTGATCGACGGCGAGCAGCTGGAACGCGACAACCGCAACAGCGTGGCGAGCATCGTCCAGCAAGTGCCGTCGCTGAATTTCCGCACCGGCGCGTCGAACAAGGACACCTCGCTGTTCGTGCGTGGCGTGGGGACGATTTCCACCTCGCCAGGCGTCGAGCCGACGGTGGCCACGGTGATTGATGGTGTGGTTTATGCGCGCCCCGGCCAATCCACTCTGGATCTGCTGGACCTGGAGCGCGTCGAAGTTCTGCGCGGTCCGCAAGGCACGCTGTTCGGCAAGAACGCCTCGGCCGGCGTGCTGAACATCACCAGCAAGGCGCCGACCGCCGCGACCCACGGCTACATCGATCAGTCGTATTACAGCGGCAACGAAAGCCGCACCCGGTTCGGCATCGGCGGCAGCCTGGTTCCGGACACGCTCAAGGGCTCGATCAGCACCCTGTTCGGTACTTACGACGGCAACGTCGACAACCAGCACAACGGTCAGGAGGTCAACGGTTACAACCATCGCGGCGTGCGCGGCAAACTGGAATTCACCCCGAACGACGACGTCACCTTTACCCTGATCGCCGACTACATGCAGTCCCACGATGACGGCCCCAACGGCGTCGTGACCAAGTCGTTGACCCCGGCCTTCGCCAATGCGTTGAGCCCGGTCAGTGCCACCAGCCACAATCGCGACATCAACACCGACACCCGCTCCCACGTCGAGGACACCAACAAGGGCCTGTCCGGCCAGCTCGACTGGCAACTGGGCGATTACACCCTGACGTCGATCACCGCGTGGCGTGGCTGGGACAACACCCAGTATCAGGACGGCGACCGCCTCGGCACGGTGACGGCGGCGTTCCCCGGCACGGCGGACAAGGGCGATCTGGCCTTCGACCAGTACTCGCAGGAGCTGCGTCTGGCGTCGCCGAAAGGCGAGTTCCTCGAATACGTTGGCGGTCTGTTCTACATGCACGGCAAGGACGAGGAAACCTATCAGCGCACGCTGACCACCACCACACGAACTGATCGCGGCGTCGCCGATTACAGCACCACCAGCGACAGCTATGCGGTGTTCGGCGAGAGCACGCTGAATTTCACCTCGGATTTGCGTGGCATCGCCGGCCTGCGCTACACCCACGACAATCTCGAATACGATCACCGTCGCGTCTCCACTTCCGCCGCCACCGTCAGCGGCATTCAACCGGCCACTCGCAGCTCCGGTTCGGTGGACGAGGACGGCTGGTCCGGTCGGCTCGGTTTGCAGTACGACCTGAGCGATACCGTCACCACTTATCTGACCTATTCGCGTGGCTACAAAGGCCCGGCCTACAACGTGTTTTTCAACATGCAGCCGCGCGACACCGAAGCGCTGAAACCGGAAACCTCCAACACCTGGGAGGCGGGGATCAAGGCTTCGTCCTGGAACAATCGCCTGACCACCAACCTCGCGGTTTTCCACAGCGACTACGACAACTACCAGGCGAACTTTTTCGACACCGTCGCCGGGCAAGTCGTAACGCGCCTGATCAACGCCGGCAGCGTCAGCACCGAAGGTGTGGAGCTTGATTTCGCTCTGCAGGCGACTCAGCAACTGAAGTTCTCCGGCGCGCTGGCCTACACCCGCGCCCGCATCGACGAGTTCGCCTGCCCGGCGGGTGCGGCGGCGTCGTGCAACGTCAACGGCAAGCCGCTGCCGTTCAGCCCGGACTGGAAAAGCTATGTGCGGGCCGACTACACGATCCCGCTGGATAACGGCCTGGATATCGAACTCGGCACCGACTACAGCTGGCAGAGCGAAGTGCAGTACGACATCAGCCAGAACGCCGACACCAAGCAGGGCGCCTACGGCCTCTGGAATGCCAGCGTGGCCCTGGCCGATTACACCAATGGCTGGCGCGTGGCGTTGCTGGGCAAGAACCTCACCGACAAGTCCTATTCGCCATTGCTCGCCAGCGGTGGCAACTACATCTACCGCGCCGTGCCTCGCGACGACGAGCGCTACTTCGGCGTGCAACTGCGCAAGGACTTCTGAGATGAGCAGACAGCTGAAACTCGGCGCGTTCCTCATGGCCACCGGGCACCACGTCGCCGCGTGGCGTCATCCGGACGTACCGGCCAACGCGGGACTGGATTTCGCCCATTACAAACGCTTGGCGCAGATTGCCGAGGCAGCGAAGTTCGATACGTTGTTCATTGCCGACAGCGTTGCCGCCCCGACCCAGAATATCGCCAGCCGCATGGCCCGTTCGGATCACTTCGAACCGTTGACCTTGCTCTCGGCCTTGAGCGCAGTGACTGAACACATCGGCCTGATCGCCACCGCGACCACCAGTTACAACGAGCCGTACCACGTGGCGCGCCAGTTCGCTTCGCTCGATCACCTGTCCGGCGGGCGAGCGGGGTGGAACCTGGTGACCTCGGACAACGCCGCCGAAGCGCAGAATTTTGGCCGCGACGAACACATCGGCCATGCCGAACGCTACAGCCGCGCCCGGGAGTTTCATCAGGTCGTCACCGGGCTCTGGGACAGTTGGCAGGACGACGCCTTCATTCGCGACAAAGCCAGCGGCGCGTATTACCACCCGGAAAAACTGCACGTGCTGAATCACGTTGGCGAGCACTTCCGGGTCAAAGGCCCGCTGAATGTCGCGCGTTCGCCACAGGGTCAGCCGGTGATCGTGCAGGCCGGCTCGTCGGAAACCGGGCGTGAACTGGCGGCGCAGACGGCCGAAGTGGTGTTCACCGCGCAGACTTCACTGGCCAGCGCCCAGGCGTTTTACGCCGACCTCAAGGGGCGCTTGCCGAAGTACGGACGCAGTGCCGATTCGCTGAAAATCATGCCCGGCGTGTTTGTCGTGGTCGGGCAGACGGAAGCCGAAGCACAGGAAAAATGTGAAACGTTTCAGCAATTGGTCGAACCCGAGGTGGGCATCGCTCTGCTTGGGCGTATGCTGGGCAACTTCGATCTGTCGAAGTACCCGCTGGACGGGCCGCTGCCGGAATTACCGCTGACCGACAGCGGCCAGCAAAGCCGACAGAAACTGCTGACCGAACTGGCCGGCCGCGAGCATCTGACCCTGGCCGAACTGGGCCGCAGAATCGCTGGCGGTCGTGGTCATTACAGCGTCGTCGGCACCCCGGCGCAGATTGCCGACCGTTTGCAGGAATGGTTCGAGCAGGGCGCGGCGGACGGCTTCAATGTGCTGGTGCCGCACCTGCCCGGCGGGCTCGAAGACTTCGCCAATGGCGTGGTCCCGGAACTGCAACGACGTGGGCTGTTCAGAACCGAATATGAAGGCCGGACTTTGCGCCAGAACCTTGGCCTCGACCGGCCCGGCAACAGATTTGCGTAGCAATCGACACCCGATTCAAGACCGACAAGAGAGGATTCGATGACTTACACCGCTGCCGAAAACCGCTATGACTCCATCCCATACCGCCGCGTCGGACGCAGCGGTCTGGTGCTGCCGGCGCTGTCCCTGGGCCTGTGGCACAACTTCGGCGACAGCACGCCGATCGACACCCAGCGCTCGTTGCTGCGCACGGCGTTCGACCTGGGCATCAACCACTTCGACCTGGCCAACAACTATGGCCCGCCCTACGGCAGCGCTGAGACCAATTTCGGCCGTCTGCTGCGCGAAGACTTCAAGCAGTACCGCGATGAACTGATCATCTCCAGCAAGGCCGGTTGGGACATGTGGCCCGGCCCTTACGGCCAGGGCGGCGGCTCGCGCAAATACGTGCTGGCCAGCCTCGACCAGAGCCTGCAACGCCTGGGTCTGGACTATGTGGATATCTTCTATTCGCACCGCTTCGACCCGAACACCCCGCTGGAAGAAACCGCCAGCGCCCTTGCCACGGCGGTGCAGCAGGGCAAGGCGTTGTACATCGGCATCTCGTCGTACTCCGGGGTGAAAACCCGCGAGATCGCCGCGTTGCTCAAAGAGTGGAAAGTGCCGCTGCTGATTCACCAGCCGGCGTACAACCTGCTCAACCGCTGGGTGGAAAAGGACCTGCTCGACACCACTGACGAACTCGGCACCGGCGTGATTGCGTTCACCCCGCTGGCGCAGGGGCTGCTGACCGACAAGTACCTCAACGGCGTGCCGGCGGATGCGCGGGTCAATCGTCCGGGTGGTGGCTCGCTGCAGGCTTCGCACTTGTCCGAGGCGAACATCGCTCACGTGCGGGCGTTGAATGAAATCGCCAAGCGTCGTGGGCAGAGCCTGGCACAACTGGCGTTGGCGTGGACGCTGCGCGATCCTCGAGTGACTTCGGCGCTGATTGGTGCGAGCCGGCCAGAGCAGATTATCGAGAACGTTGGGGCGTTGAAGAATCTGAGCTTCAGTGCGGAAGAGTTGGCGGAGATTGACCGGTTTGCCCAGGAAGGCGGGATTAATCTTTGGGAGAAACCTTCTACGGCGGAATAAGTGCCTGGCGCCGAGTCATTCGGCGCCTGCTCTGACGCTTTCGCGGGCAAGTCCGCTCCCACAGGGGCCGAGTCGTACACAAAATCTGCAAACACAGCGGTATTTGTGGGAGCGGGCTTGCCCGCGAAGAGGCCGGCTCAAGCACTAAAGAAATCCGGACCTATTTAAAGAACGGCACATCCCCCAACACCGTAGCCCGCTGCATCACCCGCCGCGCCGGCCGGTAGTCATCCACCGCGTAATGCTGTGTCACGCGGTTGTCCCAGAACGCAATGTCATCTTTCTGCCAGCGCCAGCGAATGGTGAATTCCGGCCGCGTCGCGTGGGCGAATAGAAACTTCAAAATCGCTTCGCTCTCGGTCTCCGACAGCTCATTGATCTTCGACGTGAACCCTTCGTTGACGAACAACGAGCGCCGTCCGCTCACCGGGTGCGTGCGAATCACCGGGTGCGACAGAGGTGGATTCTTGCGCCGCGCCGCTTCCCACTGCGCCAGTGCTTGCGGCGTGTTGCCGTAGCGCTCCAGCGGAAAAGAACGGGTGAAATCGTGAGTCGCGGTCAGCCCTTCGAGCATTGCTTTCATCGGCGCCGACAGCGCCTCATATGCGGCAATCCCGCTGGCCCACAACGTATCGCCACCGAACTCCGGCAACAGCTTGGCGCTGAGCACCGCGCCCATGGCCGGGGTCGGCAGGAAGGTCACGTCGGTGTGCCAGATCGCGTTGTCGCGCACGTCGGTGACGGCGGTGTCGAGGATCAGTACTTCCGGCTGTTCCGGCACATTCGGGTAGATCGGGTGAATATGCAGGTCGCCGAAGTAGGCGGCGAAGCGCGCCTGCTGCGACGGCTCGATCGGTTGATTGCGGAAGAACAGCACCTGATATTTGAGCAGTGCCTGCTCAATGGCGTCGCGCTGTTCCAGATTCAGCGGCTGGCTGATGTCGACGCCGCTGATCTGTGCGCCGAGGGCCGAGCTTAACGGGGTGATGTTCAGGCTGCTCATGGTGGTTCTCTTCAATTCCGGGGCCCCGAAACTGTCGGGGTAGTCAGTGCTGAAAAATCAGTGGGCCTGGCCGTGCCACGGCACCAGTTTGCGTTGCAGGGCGCGCAGGCCCATCTCCATGGCGAAGGCGATCAGGGCGATGACCAGAATCCCCAGTACCACCACATCGGTGACCAGGAACTGCGCGGCCGACTGCACCATGAAGCCCAGGCCGCTGGTGGCCGCGATCAGTTCAGCGGCGACCAGGGTCGACCAGCCGACACCCAGACCAATGCGCACACCGGTCAGAATGTCCGGCAGCGCACTTGGCAAAATCACATGGCGGATCAGTTGCGCGCGGGTGGCGCCCAGCGACTGCGCGGCGCGCAGTTTGGCCGGGTCGACGGTGCGCACGCCGGTAGCGGTGGCAATCGCGATCGGGGCGAAAATCGCCAGGTAGATCAGCAGCACTTTCGACAGCTCGCCGATGCCGCACCAGATTACGATCAGCGGCAGATAGGCCAGTGGCGGAATCGGCCGGTAGAACTCGATCAGCGGATCCAGCACGCCACGGGCAATGCGGTTGGCGCCGATGGCAATGCCCACCGGTACCGCGGTCAAAATCGCAAAACCCAGGCCCAGACCGATGCGGCTCAGACTTGCGCCCAAGTGCTGCCACAACGTCGAATCCATGTAGCCCGTAGTCGCCAGCAACCAGCCTTTTTGCAGCACGGCGAACGGTGGCGGCAGGAACAGCGGTTCGATCAGGCCGGTGGCGGTCACGGCCCACCAGATCACCAGCAACGCGAACAGGGTCAGCAGGCTGATCCAGCGAGTGCTGAGGCTGCGGCGTACGGGAATCGCCGCCGACGTGGCGGCGGGTTTCACGGCGGTGGCGGAAACGTCGTAACTGCTCATGCGCGCTCCTGCCGCTGAACGGCGCTGCGTTGCGAGAACACTTTGGCAAGCACGTGTTCGCGGGTTTCGATAAAACGCGGGTCGGATTTGATGGCTCGTGCCGACTCACCGGCGGCGTAACGCTGGCCGAAGTCGAGATGCAGACGCTCGACGATCTGCCCCGGATTCGGCGCCAGCAGAATCAGGTCAGTGGCGAGGAACACCGCTTCTTCAATGTCGTGGGTAATCAGGAACACCGGTTTGGCGGTGCGTTGCCAGACTTGCAGCAACAGCTCCTGCATCTGTTCGCGGGTGAAGGCATCGAGGGCGCCGAAGGGCTCGTCCATCAGCAACACACGCGGATCGGCTGCGAGGGCGCGAGCGAGGCCAACACGCTGCTTCTGGCCACCCGAAAGTTGCCAGATGCGACGATGTTCAAAACCGGAAAGGTCGACCAGCGCGAGCATTTCACGGGCGCGCTGTTCGCGTTTGTCCTTGGCCACTCCGGCCAGTTCCAGACCGAAAGCCACGTTGGCCAGCACGTCCTGCCAGGGCAGCAGGGCGTCGTCCTGGAACACCACGCCGCGCTCGGCGCTCGGGCCTTTGACCGGCACGTTGTCGAGGGTGATGCGGCCGGCGCTCGGTTCGACGAAGCCGGCAATCAGGTTCAACAGCGAAGTCTTGCCACTGCCGGACGGGCCGAGGGCCACCAGCAATTGCTGAGGGCCGAGGGTCAGGGAAATGTCGGACAGTACCGGTTCCGGGCTGCCGGGATACTGTGCGCTGATGCGCTCCAGCTGTAGCAAGGCCATCGCAATTAACTCCCGATCAGTTGGTGATGTACTTGGCGCTGACGTACGGCGCGTAGTCGGGCAGTACCGCTTCGACCTTGCCTTGCTCCTTGAGGAACGCAGCGGTGTCGGTGATGGCTTTGGTGGTCGGTGCGCCGAGGTCGCTGACCTGATCCGCCGCCAGTGGGTAGACGTTGCCTTGCAGCAGCAATGGGATGTCGCTGGCTTTGGCGCCGGAGAGCTTTACCAGCTTGTCGACGTTGCTCTGATTGGCCAGCCAGGCTTTCGGATCCTTGCGGTAATCGGCGTAGGCGTCGAGGGTGACCTTGGCGAAGGCGGTGACGATTTCCGGGTGCTTCTCGGCGAAGTCCTTGCGCACGATCCAGGCGTCGAAGGTCGGCGCGCCGAACTTGGCCAGTTCACCGGAAGTGATCAGCACTTTGCCGTTTTCCTTGGCCACACCCAGCGCCGGATCCCAAACGTAGGTGGCGTCGATGTCACCGCGTTTCCACGCGGCAATGATCGCCGGCGGGGCGAGGTTGAGCACGGTGACTTTCGAAGGATCGATGTTCCAGTGCTTCAGCGCGGCCAGCAGGCTGTAGTGACCGGTGGACACGAACGGCACGGCGATTTTCTTGCCGACCAGGTCCTGCGGGGTCTTGATGCCGGAGCCGTCACGGGCGACCAGCGCTTCGGCGGCGCCGATCTGGGTGGCGATGAGGAAGGTTTCCACCGGAACTTTGCGGGTGATCGCAGCGGTCAGCGGGCTGGAACCGAGGTAGCCGATCTGCACGTCACCGGAGGCGATGGCGGCGATGATGTCGGCACCGTTGTCGAATTTGCGCCAGTTGATGTCAGCCTTGGTGGCTTTTTCATAGGCGCCGTCGGCCTGGGCGACTTTCGCCGGGTCAACGGTGGTCTGGTAGGCGACGGTGAGGTCGGCGGCCTGAGCCAGAAAACTCGCAGCAGCCAGAGAGGCCACGGCCAGCAGGCGAAGCGGGAAATTCAGTTTCATTCAAGAGCTCCATATCAGGCGACCGAGCGTCGGCGTGAAAGGAGACTAAATGATCTAAGAATCTAAAAATAAATAACTTTTTAGAATGAGCTTATGAGCGGAAAAATCTAAGAGAGAGAACGGGATAGTTGGGAGAGAAGATGATAGTTCCCACGCTCTGCGTGGGAATTCAGCTTGTGACGCTCCGCGTCACTTGAACGCGGAGCGTCCATTGAAGCGTTACCACGCAGACGGTTCGACACCTCGACGTGAGAACGATCAAAGAACCTTCTGATGTCAGTTGCTGATCGCCAGAATGCTCGCCTGATACGACCCGACAAACACGTCGAAATCGCCCACCTCGTTCTGCTCCAGCTCCGCCTGTTGCGCCAGCGAAGACCGCGCCAGTTCTTCGAACTTCGCTTGCTCGTCAGCCGCCAACGGCTCGCAGCGGAAGAACTCGGCGTGAGCCTGGCTCTGGCGCAGGGAGAATTGCGCGAAGCTTTCCTTGTGCGTGGCCATGGCCGCCAGCACCTGGGCCGAAGGCGTCAGGGATGAATCCTTGACCTTGGCCAGTTGCGCATCGAGCGCCTTGCTATGGGCATCGCCGCCATGGCTTTGATCCAGCAGCGCCGCCAGCGGAGCGATTTTTTCCAGCAGTTCGGCAGCCCATTCCTTCAGCTCGACCGGTTGGCCGTCGCGCTGCAATTGCAGGCCCGGACGGCGACCTTCCTTGACCACGCTGAGGAAGTTGGAGGTGGCGTTGCCGCAGGAGTTGTTGGTCAGCAGCGGGCTTTCGTTCAGCGCGCAGTACAGCAGGAATGCGTCGAGGAAGCGCGACTCGGTGAGGTCGATGCCCATCGGCAGGAACGGGTTGATGTCCAGGCAGCGCACTTCGACGTACTGAATGCCACGGGCCATCAAGGCCTGGATCGGCCGCTCGCCGGTGTAGGTCACGCGTTTCGGGCGGATGTTCGAGTAGTACTCGTTTTCGATCTGCAGGATGTTGGTGTTCAGTTGCACCCACTCGCCATTCTGGTGCGTACCGATTTCAACGTACGGCGCGTACGGCGTGGCCACCGCTTGGCGCAGGCTGTCGGTGTAGCTCGCCAGATCGTTGTAGCACGGGGTCAGGCCCGCCTGGGCGTTGCTCTGGTAACCGAGGTCGCTCATGCGCAGGCTGGTGGCGTAGGGCAGGTACAGGGTGTCCGGATCCAGCTGTTCCAACTGGTGCGAACGACCCCGCAGGAAACCGGCGTCCAGCGCCGGCGAAGCGCCGAACAGGTACATCAGCAGCCAGCTGTAGCGGCGGAAGTTACGGATCAGCGCGATATAGGACGACGACTGGAAATCCCGGTCGGTGCCAACGAAGCCTTCGGCTTCTTTCAGCAACGGCCAGAGCTTTTCCGGCAGGGAGAAGTTGTAGTGAATCCCGGCGATGCACTGCATGGTCTTACCGTAACGCAGGGCCAGGCCCTTGCGGTAGACGTACTTGAGCTGACCGATGTTGGAGGTGCCGTAATAGGCGATCGGGATGTCTTCCTCGGCCGGCAACGGGCACGGCATCGATGGACTCCACAGGTACTCGTTGCCGAGCTTGCTGTAGGCGAAGCGATGAATCTTGTCCAGGCTGGCCAGGGTATCGGCCGGGTCCGGCAGGGCGGGCGTGATGAACTCCAGCAGCGACTCGGAATAGTCGGTGGTGATCTGTTCGTTGGTCAGCGCGGAACCCAGGGCTTCAGGGTGCGGCGTTTGGGCCAGGCGGCCTTCGCCGGTCACGCGCAGGCATTCACGTTCGATACCGTGAAGGCACTGCTCAAGCAGAGAGAGGTTAGCGCGCTCGCCGAGCAGAGCCAGGCGGCGGTTGAGAAGTTCGCTCAATTTGGATTCCTTCACGCGTCATTCGCCCCAATATGGGGGTGGGCAGGACGGTCTACAAGGGTGAAGTTGAAACTGGCGTTTTCGCCTGGTTTGTCGGGCTCTGAAGCCCCCGTTGAAACGCCAACTTCACTCCCTGAATCTGGCCGATGCACGCGAAGATTACGCGGTTCCTGTGGGAGCGGGCTTGCCCGCGAAGGCGTCGTATCAGGCGAACTGATGCTGCCTGACACTCCCTCTTCGCGGGCAAGCCCGCTCCCCCAGAAACGCTCGACGCTGCGATCACAGCGCCGAAATTAACTCAAAATGATGAACAACATCTACAGGATAGCGAACGTGCCTTGCGCTTTTGCGACCAGTTTGTCGCCCTGCATCACGTCGGCTTCGACCACCAGCGTGCGCCGGCCCGGGTGGATCACCCGCGCCGTGCACAGCACCTCGCCATCAGAGACGGCGCGGATGTAGTTGATCTTGCACTCGATGGTCGCGCTCTGCTGGTCAAAGCCGTGGGTGCTGGAGCAGGCCAGCCCCATGGCGATATCGACCAGACTGAACAGCGCGCCGCCGTGCAGCTTGCCGCCGCGATTGCGCAGTTCGGGTTCCAGCGCCAGGGCGACTTGCGCCACCCCGGTTTCCAGGCTGTGCAGACGGCAGCCCAACAGCTTGAAAAACGCGCTCTCGACAAGCCCGGCCGGCATTTCCATCAGCGTTTCTTCAACTGCTTGGCGTTGGCGAACAGCGACGCCATTGCGTTATTGACCGGAGCCGCCGGGGTGCTTTCCTTGCGTGGCGCCGAACCCTGCGACTGGCGTGGCGCCGAGCCCGGACGCGAGCCACGGGCACCGTCGATCTTCTCGCCCGGGGTGTCGCTCATGCGCATCGACAGGCCGACGCGTTTGCGCGGGATGTCGACTTCCATGACCTTCACCTTCACCACGTCACCGGCCTTCACCGCTTCGCGCGGATCCTTGATGAATTTCTCCGACAGTGCCGAAATGTGCACCAGACCGTCCTGATGCACGCCGATGTCGACGAACGCACCGAACGCGGTCACGTTGGTCACCACGCCTTCGAGGATCATCCCCAGTTGCAGGTCCTTCAGGTCCTCGACGCCTTCCTGGAACTCGGCGGTCTTGAACTCCGGACGCGGGTCGCGGCCCGGTTTTTCCAGCTCTTGCAGGATGTCGGTGACGGTTGGCAGACCGAAAGTCTCGTCGGTGAATTTCTTCGGATCCAGACGCTTGAGGAACGCCGCATCGCCGATCAGCGAGCGGATGTCACGATCGGTTTCAGCGGCGATGCGCTGCACCAGCGGATAGGCTTCCGGGTGAACGGCCGAGGAATCCAGCGGGTTGTCGCCATTCATCACGCGCAGGAAGCCGGCGGCCTGTTCGAAGGTTTTCTCGCCCAGACGCGCGACTTTCTTCAGCGCCGCGCGGGTCTTGAACGCGCCGTGCTCGTCACGGTGGGCCACGATGTTCTGCGCCAGGGTCGCGTTGAGGCCGGAGATCCGCGCCAGCAGTGCCACGGAGGCGGTGTTCACGTCCACGCCCACGGCGTTCACGCAGTCCTCGACCACGGCGTCCAGACCGCGCGCCAGTTTCAGCTGCGACACGTCGTGCTGGTACTGACCGACACCGATGGATTTCGGGTCGATCTTCACCAGTTCGGCCAGTGGATCCTGCAGACGACGGGCGATCGAGACCGCGCCACGGATCGACACGTCCAGATCCGGGAATTCCTTGGCTGCCAGTTCCGATGCCGAGTACACCGATGCGCCGGCTTCGGACACCATGACCTTGGTCATTTTCATCGCTGGGTATTTTTTGATCAGTTCGATCGCCAGCTTGTCGGTCTCACGGCTGGCGGTGCCGTTGCCGATGGCGATCAGGTCGACCGAGTGCTTGGCGCACAGGGCGGCCAGGATGGCGATGGTCTGATCCCATTTGTTGTGCGGCACGTGCGGGTAAACCGTGGCGTGATCCAGCAGTTTGCCGGTGGAGTCGACCACCGCGACCTTGCAGCCGGTACGCAGGCCCGGGTCGAGGCCCAGGGTGGCGCGCGGGCCGGCCGGGGCGGCCAGCAGCAGGTCGTGCAGGTTGTGGGCGAACACGTTGATCGCTTCGGTTTCGGCGCCGTCGCGCAGCTCGCCCAGCAGATCGGTTTCCAGGTGGGTGTAGAGCTTGACCTTCCAGGTCCAGCGCACCACTTCACCCAGCCATTTGTCGGCCGGACGGTTCTGGTTCTGGATGCCGACGTGCTGGCCGATCATGCCTTCGCACGGATGCAGGGTGCCCGGCAGTTCTTCGCCGACTTTCAGTGCAGAGCTGAGAATGCCTTCGTTGCGGCCACGGAAAATCGCCAGTGCGCGGTGCGATGGCATGCTTTTCAGCGGCTCGTCGTGTTCGAAGTAATCGCGGAACTTGGCGCCTTCCTCTTCCTTGCCGGCGATCACCCGGGCACTGAGGGTGGCTTCCTGTTTCAGGTAGGTGCGCAGTTTTTCCAGCAGGTTGGCGTCTTCGGCGAAGCGCTCCATGAGGATGTACTTGGCGCCTTCCAGTGCTGCCTTGGCGTCGGTCACGCCTTTTTCCGCGTTGACGAAGCGCGCGGCTTCGGTTTCCGGGGTCAGCGACGGGTCGTTGAACAGACCGTCGGCCAGTTCGCCGAGGCCGGCTTCCAGGGCAATCTGGCCCTTGGTGCGGCGCTTCTGCTTGTACGGCAGGTACAAGTCTTCGAGGCGGGTCTTGGTGTCGGCGAGTTTGATTTCGCGCTCCAGCTCAGGGGTGAGTTTGCCCTGCTCCTGGATGCTGGAAAGAATGCTGATGCGCCGTTCGTCGAGTTCTCGCAGGTAGCGCAGACGCTCTTCCAGATGACGCAATTGGGTGTCATCGAGGCTGCCGGTCACTTCTTTCCGGTAACGGGCGATGAAGGGAACGGTAGAGCCTTCATCGAGTAGCGCGACGGCCGCTTCGACCTGTTGTGGGCGTACGCCGAGTTCCTCGGCGATGCGGCTGTTGATGCTGTCCATAAAACCACCTGACAAATTGTGAAAGCAGGCTCGCAGGCGCGTGAATGAAGGCCCGGAGTCTGGTGGGGCGGCTTGATGCTGGCCGCTGCCTGGGTCAAAAGGCATCCCATTGACCCGTGAAATCGAACAATTACTGCGGCGCCCATGAAAATAAAGGACGGCCACCTGCGGTAACGATTCAGACGTTGCCTGACACAAAAGGCCGCGCATTATAACCAGCGTTCTGTCATTCGGGGGCGACACAGTCTGTAGGCTCAAGCCCCGGTTTTCTGGCAGTGAAGGAAAAATCTGCTAACAATGCACACGGTGCGTATAACGGCAGCTACGCCATAATGCGCGCCGAGCTAAAAGGAGCATCCAATGAGCAGCACTGCACAAACTGCTGAAGGCGAAAAAATTCTCATCGTTGACGACGATCCGGGGCTGAGCAGCCTGCTGGAACGCTTTTTCGTCAGCAAGGGCTACCGTGCCCGCGCCGTACCGAACACCGAGCAGATGGATCGACTGCTGTCGCGTGAAGTGTTCAACCTGGTCGTCCTCGACCTGATGCTGCCCGGCGAAGACGGCCTGACTGCTTGCCGCCGCCTGCGTGGCGCGAACAATCAGATTCCGATCATCATGCTGACCGCCAAGGGCGACGAGCTGAGCCGTATCAAGGGCCTGGAACTGGGGGCCGACGACTACCTGGCCAAGCCATTCAACCCGGACGAGCTGATGGCCCGCGTCAAGGCCGTACTGCGCCGTCAGGCCGCACCGGTGCCAGGCGCGCCGGGCAGTGAAGAAGAAAACGTCACGTTCGGCGACTACGTGCTGTCCCTGGCCACCCGCGAACTCAAACGCGGCGACGAAGTGCACATGCTCACCACCGGTGAGTTTGCGGTGCTCAAGGCCCTGGTGATGAATGCCCGTCAGCCGCTGACCCGCGACAAGTTGATGAACCTGGCCCGTGGCCGGGAGTGGGATGCCCTGGAGCGTTCCATCGACGTGCAGATTTCCCGACTGCGCCGGATGATCGAACCCGATCCGTCCAAGCCGCGCTACATCCAGACCGTCTGGGGTGTCGGCTACGTGTTCGTGCCGGATGGCAACTCCACCAAGTGATGGGTGATTTGTAGGAGCGAGTCTGCGGGGAACGGTCGGAAACGCCGTCCACGCAGACTCGCAATCCGCAATATGCGAGCATTGCTCGCTCCTGCAAGTGTGTAGCGGTTATCCATGAAAACCCCCGTCTGGTTCCCCCAAAGTTTCTTCTCCCGCACCCTGTGGCTGGTGCTCATCGTCGTATTGTTTTCCAAGGCATTGACCCTGGTTTATCTGTTGATGAACGAGGACGTGCTGGTGGATCGCCAATACAGCCACGGCGTCGCCCTGACGCTGCGTGCCTACTGGGCCGCCGACGAAGAAAACCGCGCGAAAATCGCCGATGCCGCGACCTTGATCCGGGTGGTCGGCGCCGGTGTGCCGGAAGGCGAACAGCACTGGCCGTACAGTGAAATCTACCAGCGGCAGATGCAGGCGGAGCTGGGCGCCGACACCGAAGTGCGCTTGCGCATGCATTCGCCGCCAGCGTTGTGGGTGCGCGCACCTAGCCTCGGTGATGGCTGGCTGAAAGTGCCGTTGTACCCGCACCCGTTGCGCGGCCAGAAAATCTGGAACGTACTCGGCTGGTTCCTGGCCATCGGGTTGCTGTCCACGGCATCTGCCTGGATTTTCGTCAGCCAGCTCAATCAGCCATTGAAACGTCTGGTCTATGCCGCCCGGCAACTCGGCCAGGGCCGCAGCGTACGCCTGCCGATCAGTGACACCCCCAGCGAGATGGCCGAGGTTTATCGCGCCTTCAACCAGATGGCTGAAGACGTCGAGCAGGCCGGTCGCGAGCGTGAGCTGATGCTGGCGGGAGTCTCGCATGACTTGCGTACGCCGCTGACCCGTTTGCGTCTGTCGCTGGAGTTGATGGGGGACCGCACGGATCTGACCAACGATATGGTGCGCGACATCGAAGACATGGACGCTATCCTCGACCAGTTCCTCGCGTTCATTCGTGATGGTCGGGACGAGTCGGTGGAGGAAGTGGATCTCAGTGATCTGGTGCGTGAAGTCGCGGCACCGTACAACCAGAGTGAAGAGAAAGTGCGCCTGCGCCTGGAGCCGATCCAGCCGTTCCCGTTGCGGCGGGTGTCGATGAAGCGTTTGCTGAACAACCTGATTGGCAACGCGTTGAATCATGCCGGGGGTAGCGTGGACGTCGCGGCCTATGTATCCGGGGACACGAGTGCGCCGTACGTGGTGCTGAGCGTAATGGACCGTGGGGCGGGAATCGCCCCGTCGGAACTTGAGGCGATTTTCAACCCGTTCACCCGAGGTGATCGGGCCCGGGGCGGAAAAGGTACCGGCCTGGGGCTGGCGATCGTCAAGCGGATTGCTTCGATGCACGGCGGCAATGTTGAACTGCGCAACCGCTCCGGTGGCGGGCTGGAGGCGCGGGTTCGATTGCCGCTGGGGTTGATGCTGCCAAGAGATGCCGTTTAACGGCAGCTACAAGCGGCAAGCTACAAGCCAAAGCTGCTTTTACTCGCCGCTTGCAGCTCGTAGCTCGTAGCTGCCCCTATCCCTTACCTTTTGTGCGGGTCATGTTCGGCCCGCCATTCTTTTCAAGGTGTTCGATGATGATCCCCGCCACGTTCTTGCCCGTGGTGGTTTCGATCCCTTCCAGGCCCGGTGACGAGTTCACCTCCATCACCAGCGGCCCGTGGTTGGAGCGCAGGATATCCACACCCGCTACCGCCAGGCCCATGACCTTGGCCGCGCGCAACGCAGTCATGCGTTCTTCCGGAGTGATCTTGATCAGACTGGCGCTGCCGCCACGGTGCAGGTTGGAGCGGAACTCGCCGGGCTTGGCCTGACGCTTCATCGCCGCGATCACCTTGTCGCCGACCACGAAGCAGCGGATGTCGGCGCCGCCGGCCTCCTTGATGTATTCCTGCACCATGATGTTCTGCTTCAGGCCCATGAACGCCTCGATCACCGACTCAGCCGCCGTCGCGGTTTCACACAAAACCACGCCGATACCCTGGGTGCCTTCGAGCACCTTGATCACCAGCGGCGCGCCGTTGACCATGTCGATCAGATCGGGAATGTCGTCCGGCGAGTGGGCGAAGCCGGTCACTGGCAAACCGATGCCCCGGCGCGACAGCAACTGCAGCGAACGCAGCTTGTCCCGCGAACGGGCGATGGCTACCGATTCGTTGAGCGGAAACACCCCCATCATTTCGAACTGACGCAACACCGCGCAGCCATAAAACGTCACCGACGCGCCGATCCGCGGGATCACTGCGTCAAAACCCTCCAGCGGCTTGCCGCGGTAGTGGATCTGCGGCTTGTGGCTGGCAATGTTCATGTAGGCGCGCAAGGTGTCGATCACCACCATTTCATGCCCGCGCTCGGTTCCGGCTTCGACCAGACGGCGGGTGGAATACAGACGCGGGTTCCGCGACAGCACAGCGATCTTCATGCAACACCTGTGGAGGAGGTAGATACCGGGAACACCGGCTTGTCTTGTACATATTTGATGCCCGGATTGACCACCAGCTGGCCGTCGATCAGGGCTTTGGAACCTAGCAGCAAGCGATAGCGCATGGACTTGCGGCAGGCGAGGGTGAACTCGATCGGCCAGACCCGATCACCCAGGGCCAGGGTGGTGCTGATCACGTAGCGCACCTGAGCCTGGCCATTCGAACTCTTGATGGTCTTGCGGGCCACCAGCGGCGCTTCGCAGCGTCGATGGCGCAGTTGCACGACGGTGCCCAGGTGCGCGGTGAAGCGCACCCACTTCTCGCCGTCGCGTTCGAACGGCTCGATGTCGGTGGCATGCAGGCTGGAGGTGCTGGCTCCGGTGTCGATTTTTGCCCGAAGGCCGGCGACTCCCAGATCCGGAAGCGCCACCCACTCGCGCAGACCGATAACGGTCAAATGGTCAAATGTCTTCAATGGAAAAAACCAACGATTAACGCGTCCACGCTTCAGGGGATACCTGGGCCAACGCTTTGAATGCGGGCCTGGCGAACCAGTAACCCTGCATCAGAAATATTCCGCAGTCCGCCAGGAAATCCCGCTCACCCGCGCTCTCGATGCCTTCGGCGATGACTGTAACGTCCAACTCCGCACAGATTGTGACAATCCCCCGAACGATAGCCTGACGAACACGGTCATGGTCGATATCGCGAATCAGCGCCATATCGAGTTTGATCAGGTCCGGTTGGAAATCGGCCAGCAGATTGAGCCCCGAATAGCCGGCACCGAAATCGTCGATGGCCGTCTTGAAGCCGAATTCGCGGTATTCACGCAGAATATTGGTCAAATGGCGATAGTTATCTACATGCTCGCTTTCCAGTGTTTCGAAAATCAGCCGGTCGATCGGAAAATTGTGTTTCCTCGCGGCCTCCAGGGTGCTGCGAATGCATAACTCTGGACGATAGACGGCGTTGGGCATGAAGTTGATCGACAAGTGTGTCTGCATATTAAGTTCGGCCGCGCCTTCGATGGCGCGAGTCCGGCAGAGCTGGTCGAAACGGTAGCGGTTATCTTCTGTAACCTGATCCAGCACGGTTAATGCGCCTTCACCGGCCACACCACGGACCAGTGCCTCGTAGGCGTACACCGACTTGTCACGCAGATCCACGATGGGCTGATACGCGAAGGAAAAGTCGAAGCCCAGCGGCTCGCTTTGCTGGCAGCCCAGGCACCCGGATTTGGGCGAGGTCAATGAAGACGGAAATTTGGTCACTCGATCACTCCATGCCGTTGAACCGGCGAAGATCACAGTTTATCTGGAGGGCCGAGTTCTTGCGCCCGACAGAATCGGTAGTACAGTTCCGACTACTGGCTGAACGAGGAATTCATATGGCACAAAAAAGCGAAGAGGACGACAAGGTTCGTCTCGATAAGTGGCTGTGGGCCGCGCGTTTTTTCAAGACTCGCGCCTTGGCCAAAGCCGCCATCGAGAGTGGCAAGGTGCATTGTCGGGGAGAGCGCTGCAAGCCCGGCAAAGAACCACGCATTGGCGATGAATTCGAGATTCGCGCCGGCTTCGACGAAAAGACCGTTGTGGTTCAGGCCCTGTCGATCGTGCGTCGCGGCGCACCTGAGGCGCAGACGCTGTATGCCGAGACCGAGGCCAGCATTGCCAAGCGTGAAGCGGCTGCGGCGATGCGCAAGGCGGGCGCTCTGGGTGTCACCACCGACGGTAAACCGAGCAAGAAGCAGCGTCGGGATCTGTTTAAATTTCGTGGGAACAGTAGCGGCGAATAAAAAACGCAGCCTGCCGGCCTGGGATCAAGACCCGCCGGCGGCTGCGTTTTTTTCAGTAACCGTTGATTACTGCGCGGACACTACACTCATCCGCGAAACCACCGGCAGCTTGCCCAGCAACCGGAAGACCGGTGCCGTGACCTTCAACCAGAAGTTCGCCGCGTGATAAGCAAACGGGGTGTAGTAACCCCAGCCCAGTGCCCACACCGCCAGCAGCATGCCGCCGATGTAATCGTCCTGGCCCCAATGAGCACCGGCGACCAGACGCGGCAACATGAACAGCAGCGCCAGGCCCCAGATCACCAGAAACTGACCAGCCGTACGGCTGAACACGCCCATGAACAGCGCCCAGATCAGCAGCACCGAGGCGTGATCACCGGGGAAGCTCTGGCTCGAGCGATCTTTCAGCTCCCAGGTCTTCTCCAGATGCGGGAAGTAATCGCTGATATGCACGGCACCTTCGAGCACCATCGACGGGCTGCTGTGCTGCCAGCCCATGTGATCGGAGAACTTGGAAAACAGCGCGCGGATCACCACCATCAGCAGCAGGATCGAGAAAAAACCGAAAAAGGCGCGGCGCACGTCAATCGCCCTGAACACCCAGTCGCCCTTGATCAGCAGCGTCAGCAGAATCAGGCCGACGACGATGTCGAACGGTCGCAGACTTGCAATTGCCCAGATGTGGAGCCATATGGGGTTGCTGGCCAGCGGTGCGTTGAGTGAGCGGAACAGCCACTCGTCGAAAATCACACACAGCATCTGACCTGTAGGCCATAACCAGAAAGCCAGTAGTGCCAATGGCACAACGTTGCACAGAACCAGCCGGCCGAGGTTCCACCTTGATTGGAACAAACCCGGATTGTTCATAAAATGCCTCCCGTGGCTGAACATCGGCATCAAAAAGGATGCCAGAAGCGCGGGATTTTCATTCTTTGTAACCATTTTGTCATCACATTCAGATACCCAGACCTATGACCGATTTCCTCGATACCGATTACACCCAACGCTTCATCTTCGATGACAGCGACACGCGCGGCGAACTGGTGTCGCTGGAGCGCAGCTACGCCGAAGTGCTCGCCAAGCACCCGTACCCGGAACCGGTTGCGCAATTGCTGGGCGAACTGATGGCCGCCGCCTCGTTGCTGGTGGGCACCCTGAAATTCGATGGCTTGCTGATTCTTCAGGCCCGTTCCGAAGGCCCGATCCCGCTGTTGATGATCGAGTGCTCCAGCGAGCGCGAAATCCGCGGCCTGGCGCGCTATCACGCCGAGCAGATTCCTGCCGACGCGACCCTCGGCGACCTGATGCCGAACGGTGTCCTGGCCTTGACCGTCGACCCGATCGCTGGCCAGCGTTATCAGGGCATCGTTGATCTCGACGGCGAAACCCTGTCCGACTGCTTCACCAACTATTTCGTCATGTCCCAGCAGGTCGGCACTCGCTTCAAGCTGTGCGCCGACGGCCGTCGTGCCCGTGGTTTGCTGCTGCAGCAACTGCCGGCCGATCGCCTGAAAGACGAAGAAGAACGCGCCGCCAGCTGGCAGCACATCACCGCGCTGGGCAACACCCTGACCGCTGATGAACTGTTGAGCCTGGACAACGAAACGGTTCTGCACCGCCTCTACCATGAAGAGCAGGTTCGTCTGTTCGATGTGCAGAAACTGCGCTTCCACTGCAGCTGCTCCCGCGAGCGTTCGGGTAACGCACTGGTCAGCCTGGGTCTGGAAGATGCGCAGGCACTGGTGGCCGAGCAAGGTGGCCAAGTCGAGATCGATTGCCAGTTCTGCAACCAGCGCTACCTGTTCGACGCGGCAGATATCGCTCAATTGTTCGCTGGCGCGGGCGTCGAGACGCCGTCAGATACCCGGCACTAAAACGGTTCAGCGCAGGTAAATTCACTGCTCAACGACGGAATTACGCCGTTACGACGGGAGGGCCCTACTCTTTTTGGGCTTTTCTGGCATAATCCGGCCCACTTTTTTCGCGGTAGTAGTGCACGACTTTCTACTACAAAACGTTTGGAGCACACTCGGCCACTGGCCGACGGGGAACCTCATGACGCAAGCCAATAACGCCGTGTACACCGATCTGAGTGTTGATGATCTGGTAAAAGAAGCCCTGAACCGCGGTGAAGGCGAGCTTGCCGATACCGGCGCTCTGGTTGTTCGCACCGGTCACCGCACCGGCCGTTCGCCAGTCGACCGTTTCATCGTTGAAGAGCCTTCCACCCAGGCTGCCATTGCCTGGGGCCCGATCAACCGCAAGTTCCCGGCCGACAAGTTCGACGCGCTGTGGGCTCGTGTTGAAGCATTCAACAACGCGCAAGAGCATTTCGTTTCCCACGTGCATGTAGGCGCGGCCGAAGATCACTACCTGGCCGTGAAGATGACCACCCAGACTGCCTGGCAGAACCTGTTCGGTCGTTGCCTGTTCATCAACCCGGCCCAGTACAACCCGGCCGGTCGCGAAGAGTGGCAAGTGCTGAACGTCGCCAACTTCGAGTGCGTGCCAGAGCGTGACGGCACCAACTCCGACGGTTGCGTGATCATCAACTTCGCCCAGAAGAAAGTGCTGATCGCCGGCATGCGTTACGCCGGTGAAATGAAGAAAGCCATGTTCTCCGTGCAGAACTTCCTGCTGCCGGCCGCCGACGTGCTGCCAATGCACTGCGCTGCCAACATCGGCGAAGACGGCGACGTGACCCTGTTCTTCGGTCTGTCGGGCACCGGCAAGACCACCCTGTCCGCCGACGAAAGCCGTTACCTGATCGGTGACGACGAACACGGCTGGGGCGAAGGCGTTGTCTTCAACATCGAAGGCGGCTGCTACGCCAAGTGCATCGACTTGTCCGAGAAGAACGAGCCGGTCATCTGGAAAGCCATCAAGCACGGCGCGGTGTTGGAAAACGTCGTGATCGACGACGCCAAGCACGCCGACTACGCCGATGTCAGCCTGACCCAGAACAGCCGCGCGGCCTACCCGCTGGAGCACGTTGCCAAGCGTTCCGAGAAGAACCTGGGCGGCGAGCCAAACGCTGTGATCTTCCTGACCTGCGACCTGACCGGCGTCCTGCCGCCAGTGTCGATCCTCAACGAAGAACAAGCGGCCTACCACTTCCTGTCCGGCTACACCGCACTGGTGGGCTCGACTGAAATGGGTTCGGGCAGCGGCATCAAGTCGACCTTCTCCACCTGCTTCGGCGCACCGTTCTTCCCGCGTCCGGCCGGCGAGTACGCTGAACTGCTGATCAAGCGCATCCGCGGCTTCGGCTCCAAGGTCTACCTGGTCAACACCGGCTGGACCGGCGGCGGTTACGGCGTCGGCAAACGCTTCAACATCCCGACCACCCGCGCGGTGATCGCAGCGATCCAGAGCGGCGCGCTGATCGGTGCAGCCACCGAGCACCTGGACACCATCAACCTGGACGTGCCACTGGCCGTACCGGGCGTCGAAACCAACCTGCTCAACCCACGCAACACTTGGGCTGACAAGGCTGCGTACGACGAAGCTGCAAAAGCACTGGCCGGTCTGTTCATCGAGAACTTCAAGAAGTTCGAAGTGAGCGACGCGATCAAGGCTGCCGGGCCTAAGTTGTAAGACTGGGTTTGTAGCGAATGAAAAAGCCGCCTCTTGAGGGCGGCTTTTTTGTGGGTGATGGGTTGGACTTCATTGTCAGATCAACTGCCATTATTCCCGCAGAATCCGCGTTAAACAGCCAGAATAATGCTACTTAAGGAGGCGCGAACTCCTAGCGTTTTCTCCCCAGCCATCATGGCCATTGCCGTCTGGTATGCAGCACTCGTAGCATTTCCACAACATCAACTTTGACTGTGTAGATGATGACGTAGTTTGGAGTGACGACGATTTCGCGGGTACCTCCCGCGATACCTTTTCGGTACAGGGCTGGGTGGTGCCGAGCGCTTTCTCCTTTCAGTTCGAAGGCCTCATCAAGTTCAATCGCTGCAGCGGGATTTTCCTGGCCGATACGCTCCATGATGTTGTCTCGGTCATCCAGCGCCTCTTGGCGCCAGACCAACCTCATCAACGTACTCGCTGACGCAGGGCATCCCGCTTGGCGGCAAATATCCTGCGAGCGTCTTCATCGCTGACGCTGGGTCTTGGGTCATCAATACTGATTTGTACCTGTTGCTTGACCCATTCCTCATACGCAGCTGCTTCATGAGCTTGTTTCATCGCTTCGGCGCGATCAGGGCGGGCATAGGTTTTTATCTGAAGAGGGTCATAACTGGAGGCGTCCACATCGAAGTGATTGATGCCCACCCCTTGCAGGTAGGTCACCAGTGTTTCGAACCGCTTGAACAGCCGCACCTGACCACTGCGCTGTGCGGTCAGTGAATATTCTTTGCTTCCTTGCTGAATCTGAATCGACCAGCCACCCGGTTTGGCGACGATATGTGCGCTACTGATCGAGCCGTTCTCAAACAGCCGCGTGAGAGTGCTGTGATCAATGGTTTCAGTGGTCATGAAGGCAAGCCCTTGGTTGAACAATGGCTCCCATCGTACGCAATCAATAATAGTTTGCAAAATCCTGATCCTTAAGTTTCGCGCCGGAGATGTCAGCG
This sequence comes from Pseudomonas sp. B16(2017), assembly GCF_002113205.1. Taxonomy (NCBI): domain Bacteria; kingdom Pseudomonadati; phylum Pseudomonadota; class Gammaproteobacteria; order Pseudomonadales; family Pseudomonadaceae; genus Pseudomonas; species Pseudomonas sp. B16(2017). Next base: position 493,345 of record NZ_NEKA01000002.1, on the reverse strand, counting down.
TCAGTGTTCGAGATAGGGGCAGGCAGTTCTAGCTGTGAACACGCCTGCCGAGGAGTTCGTCAGGCCGGGGCTTTCCAGTTGAGCATTCGCTGCTGGGCGACCTGGAGCAGGTCATAGCCGTCTTTGGTGAGAAGGTAGAGCGCGTGGGTGATGTGCGGGATGTCTTCAACGTCGGCGTGTTTGAAGCAGAGGCAGTAGAGGGTTTGCAGCAGGTCGCTTGATGCGCGCAGGCGCTGGACGGCGCATTCGAGGATGTCTTGCGGGTTGGCTTCGGTGTCGATGACCAGGGGCTTGGTGTCGGTGAGGTTGGAGTCGAGTGGGCGGTAGCGATTGGAGTGGAGCTCGTTCCATGATTTCATTTTTTCTATCTCTGTAGGCATCAATGAACCGCTGCTACCGTGACCAAGCGGTGGAGGCGGACTGTGTTCAAGTTGGTCAAACCGGCAGAGATAACCCGGTACGCCGAAGCGTCCCAAACACAGCCCGCCATAAAGCGTGCCGACAGAAATAGGTCGGCAGCATACAAGGGCATGCATCAGTTATCTCTGTTTTTCAGGTGACCAAACCTGAATCGCTGATTGGGTAGCGATGCTCACAACTATAGATTTGGGCTAACAGGCGCCGATAGAAGACAAGGCGCCGCTGCGTGTAGGAACGGGATGTAGATTCGGGCAGTCCGTTCCTACAGATCAATCACGGTTTTCAACGAATAGCCCGATACCCCTCAACATCCAGCACACTCGTCGTCAGCCCGGTCGCCGGGGTGTAGATCGCGCCTTTCACCGTCGAGAACGGCACGCCTTTGCTGCCCAGCGATACGTAGCGTTCGCCTTGATCCAGTTCGGTGAACCAGGTGTAGGAACACTTTTCCATCGCCTTGTATTTCACCGCCGCGTTGACGATGGCGGCGGTGTGGTTGCGAAGGTCGGTGTCGGTGAGGTTGAGGTTCTTGTCGAGGACGGTGCCCCAGCGTTTCAGGCAGACCTCGGCAAAGTGACGGACGATGAGGCCGGGTTCGGCCAGCACTTTTGGACCACTGTTGCCGTCGGCGGAGGCGTTGCCGACCAGGGTGGCGTGACGGCCGGGCATGGGGAAGATGCTGGTCTTGGTGCCGGTCGCGGTTTGCGGAATGACGCAGCTGAAACCCTTGGAGCGTTCATCCCGCGCATAGAAACCCACATATTCTTTTACGTTGCTGTTGAGCTTTACCCGGTGTTCCTGAAAGTTACCGATGCCCGGCACCGGGTCGATGGCAAAGATATTCACTGGAATGTTTTTCAGTGCACTGTCGTTAAACATGGCATTGGCCAGCATATGACAACTGATACCGCCGCGGCTCCAGCCCACCAGATTGACTTTTGTTGGAATAACACCGTCCTTGCGAAAGGTTTTGATAATTTGCTCCTGTAACTTCTGTTGCGTGACGCTGCGATCACCATAGTTATATTTACGCCACAGCCAGGAACCTTCGACTTTTACATCTTCAATCGGAATGCCGGCGGCTTTGAGGCGGTTGTATTCCGCTTCGGTCAATTGCTCGCGCTGCCAGTCACATTGGCCTTTGATGATGTTCATCGCGTGCTGGACGTTTTCCTCCCAGCCCTTGCCGAACAGGGTTCCGCTGAGGCCGTAGTCCTTTGATTGGGTAAACAGCTCATCGGCTTGCAGGTTGCTGGTGCCGGGGCCGTCGACCACGATCCAGTCGGCGAACTCGCGCCCGGTGTGGTGAGCGGCAAGTGTGGAGACCAATTCCCCATTCCAATAGTTAACGTGTGCATTATCAAACTTTGTCGAACCTGTACCGCAGAAGAAAATAGTCAGAGTTGTCATGTTATTGCTCTTGGTTGATGTAAGAGCAGACAGACTAGTTCCGGTTTTTGTTGTAATGGAAGCGATGGGTTGTTGCGAACTTTGTAAGTGTGGCTGGTAGTGTTATTTATTTATTTGTTGTCTGGCAACTTCCAGCAAGTCACAACCGTCTTGGGTCAATAAATAAAGCGCATTGACGATGTTGGGAATATCTTTCACATCGGCCTGTTTGAAACACAAGCAGTAAAGAGTTTCCAGCAGATCGCTGGCGGCGCGCAGGCGTTGGTCGGCGGCATTGAGCAGGTCGCCCGGTTTTGCTTCGGTGTCGATAACCAATACCGGTTTTTCAATGTCGCAAGTCTTGAGAGGGCGAAAACGGGGATTCAGCGGTTTGTACATATTCATGATCAAGGTGTGTCCCTTACGAAGTCGCTTCGGTGAGCCGACACAGAGTTTCCAGTCGCGCCAGCCACTATAGAAGGGGGCTGACCGCAGGGACAAGACGGCCGCAATGGACAGATTTCGTAAGGGTTTTTTCCACGATATGGGCATTTGCCCTACATGTTTTTTCGGTTTTTCAAAGCCAAACCCTTATTGGCGAATTTTCCGACGTGATTATCAGGCGTTTCAAAGTAAACCTCTGTATGGTGCGCGCCAGAATCCGTAGGGCGTTTCCAAACGTCCGACACAGACTTAAAGGGAATTAGGTATGCAGTGGCTACGAATGGCCTCGATCGTTTTGTTGTGGGTAAGTGGCTGTCGTTTGGCGTTGGCCTCCGACACGGGCAACGGGTTGGTGCTTGCCAACCTGGAGCGCACCGGTTGGCCCGACGCGCTCGCCACTCAGGCCGACATCGACACAGCTTCCCGCGCTGAGGTGCTGGTTTTCGGCAAGGCTCTGCTGGCGAGCGAAGCCCTGGACGAACCGGGACTCACGCAACGACTGGGCGTGCAGCAAATACAGCTCAAGTCGATCAGACAAGTACGCGACGGTCTGTGGGATCGCTTGCTCAACACCTACCGCAATGCCAGCACTCACTGCGACGAGAAAGCATTTTGCCCCCGGGTGCGCAGTGTTGCCGACTTGCGTCAACTGGCGGCAGCCTTCACCGGCGATATCAGCCCGGCTCATGCACGATGGGCGAGCCAGAGCCTCGATGTGCATGAACGGGTCCTGGATGAGCAATTGCGGGTAGCCGTATTGCGGCCCTGACACAGCGCTTGTGGGGGTTAAGTCGAGGGCGCTGCGGTGACGGTCACGGCGCTGGCCAGGATCGGCGGAAAGTCTTCGGGAGAGGGTGTGCAGCCTCCCAGCAGCAGGGATGCAAAGATAAGGGCGAGGGGCAGTTTCAAGTTGTTCGACATGTTCACTCCTTGGTAAAAATCCATGCGCATGGGCCGTCCTGGCTCAAGGCGTGACGGACATTACCCTCGGATCGCTTCACCCGGCGATGAACAAAGTGTTTCATTTGTTTGATCCCTTGACCGTGCCGTCGACGCTGTATCATCCCGTATCGATTTGACCCCCGACCTATTCTCGACGCGCTGAGATCGCCCGCTAGGCTGTTGGCATCACAGCGGTCAACGGAGTGACAGCGAATGCACAACACCCTGGAACAGGTTTTCGGTTATCCACAGTTTCGACCCGGTCAGGAGGCCGCGATCAGCGCTGTTCTCGCCGGGCGTTCGGCAGCCGCAATATTTCCCACCGGCTCCGGCAAGTCCCTTTGTTACCAGGTCCCGGCACTGTTGCTTCCACATCTGACGCTGGTGGTCTCGCCGCTGCTGGCGCTGATGCAGGATCAGCTCGAGTTCTTGCGCCGGCACGGGATATCCGCAGGCAGCATCGATTCGGCGCAGAGCCGCGAAGACGCCAACGATGTGATGGCCCGCGCCCGTTCGGGCGAACTGAAGATCCTGATGATTTCCGTGGAGCGTTTGAAGAACGAGCGCTTTCGCAACTTTTTGCAGCAGGTGCCGATCTCGCTGCTGGTGGTGGATGAGGCGCACTGCATCTCCGAGTGGGGCCACAACTTCCGCCCCGACTACCTCAAGCTGCCGGACTATCAGCGTCAGTTCAACATCCCGCAAACCCTGCTGCTGACCGCCACTGCAACGCCAAAAGTCATCGCCGACATGCAGGCGAAATTCGCCATCGCGGCAGACGATGTGGTGACCACCGGTTTCTATCGGCCCAACCTCAATCTGCTGGTCGAGCCGGTGCGTGGGCAGGACAAGCGCCGGCGTCTGGTGGAGTGGATGAACGAGCGCGCAGGTCAGCCGAGCATCGTCTACGTGACCCTGCAGAAAACCGCCGAGCAGATTGCTGAACATCTGGAGCGCAATGGCATTCAGGCCGAGGCTTATCACGCCGGTTTGCCCCATGAGCAACGGGACGCGATCCAGAAGCGCTTCATGGGCGGGCAGTCCGATTGCATCGTCGCCACCATCGCCTTCGGTATGGGCATCGACAAAAGCGACATCCGCAACGTGGTGCATTTCGACCTGCCCAAATCCATCGAAAACTACAGCCAGGAAATCGGCCGTGCAGGGCGTGACGGGCAACCGTCTGATTGTCTGGTACTGGCCAACCGCGACAGCCTCAACGTGCTGGAAAACTTCGTGTATGGCGACACGCCGGAACAGGAGGGCATTCGTCATGTGCTGGACGAGCTGCAGGCCGCCGCGCCGGAAGGCCAATGGGAGTTTCTGCTCGGGCCGCTGGCGGATCAGAGCAACATTCGCGCGTTGCCTTTGAAGACGTTGTTGGTGCAGTTGGAGCTGCGAGGACTGATTGCCCCGCGCTACGCGTACTACGCCGAGTACCGTTTCAAATACCTGCTGGAGCCCGAGGCGTTGCTTGAGCGTTTTGAGGGTGAACGCAGGGATTTCGTCGCCGCGATCATCCAGACCTCAAGCCGCGCGCGTACCTGGGCCACGGTGAATTTCCAGGCGATGTACGAGCAGTATTCCGCCGAGCGTAACCGCGTGGTGAAAGCGCTGGATTATTTCCAGGAAAAGGGCTGGGTCGAGCTTGAGAGCAAGCAGATGACCGAGGTCTACAACGTTCTGCGCGGCGATTTCGACAGCCAGACCCTGAGCGCTGAACTGCATGACTATTTCACCCGCCATGAGCAAACCGAAGTGGCGCGGATTCACGCCATGCTCGAGCTGTTCGCCACCGAGCGATGCCTCGGATATCGGCTGGCGGAATATTTTGGCGATCACAATGCGCCGCAGCAGTGCGGACATTGCTCGGTGTGTCACGGGCACATCGCCCGGCTCCCGGCGCCTCCGGAATTGCCGGCGCTTGTGGATAAAAGTTTTGCGGCGTTGTGTGGAGAATTTATCCACAGGCATCAACAACTGACCGGCAGTGCTCCGTCGGCCGAGCGGCTGACCCGGTTTCTCTGCGGAATCAGTGTGCCGCTGTTTACCAAACTCAAGGCGCTTTGCAGCGCTGGAGGAATATCCCTACGCCGAGGTCCGGGCCTGGGCTCAGACGCATCTTTGAGATTCCGAATCCATCTGCTGAATGTCGATCATCACGGCAATGAACTTCAAAAATGCCCGGTGGCTGACTATGGTGATGGCTGTCTTCGGATCGCCAACAAGAGAACAACATGAGCCAGACATCCTTCGCTATTCAGCAGGCCGCCGTGATCGGCGCCGGCACCATGGGCCGCGGCATTGTCATGTGCCTGGCCAACGCCGGCGTGTCAGTGCAGTGGGTCGATAACAATCCACAGATGCTTGAGCAGGCGCTGTCCACCGTGGCCGAGACCTACGCGCACAACGTGCGACAGGGGCGGATCGATCAGACCGAAGCCGATGCGCGGATTGCCCGTGTCAGCGCGGCGGCGGACTATGTGGCAATCCGCAACGTCGACCTGGTGATCGAAGCGGTGTACGAGAACCTCGAGCTCAAGCAGAAGATCTTCCGCGAGCTCGATGGCGTGTTGAAACCCGAGGCGCTGCTGGCGAGCAATACTTCGGCGCTGGATATCGACGCCATTGCCGCCGCGACACGGCGACCGGCTCAAGTGCTGGGCCTGCATTTCTTCAGCCCGGCGCACATCATGAAGTTGCTGGAAATAGTCCGTGGCGCACAAACTTCTCCGGCTGTGCTTGAAGCCGCTCTGGAGCTGGGCAAGCGCATGGGCAAGGTCAGTGTGGTGTCGGGCAACTGCCACGGTTTTATCGGCAACCGCATGCTGCATCCGTATGTGCTCGAAGCGCGCAAGATGTTGCTTGAAGGGGCGTACCCACACCAGGTCGATGCGGCGTTGCAGAGCTTCGGTTTTGCCATGGGGCCGTTTCGCATGTACGACGTGGTCGGCATCGATCTCGAGTGGCGTGCCCGCGAACTGGCGGGCAAGGGGCAGGATGCACCGGAGGTTCAAGTGGATAACCGTCTGTGCGAGTTGGGCCGGTTCGGTCAGAAGTCCGGCAACGGTTATTACCACTACGAACCGGGCAGTCGACAGGCCGAGCATGATCCCGAGGTCGATGCGCTGGTGTTGAACGTCAGCGAAGGGTTGGGGTTTCATCGCCGGGATATTGGCTCGGAGGAGATCCTTGAGCGGTGCCTGCTGGCGTTGGTCAACGAGGGCGCGAAGATCCTGCAGGAAGGGATTGCCGAGTCGGCGTATGACATCGATCAGGTTTATCTGAATGGCTACGGCTTCCCGGCAGAGAGAGGCGGGCCGATGGCCTGGGCGGATGACCAGGGGCTGGCCGACATTCACAAGCGATTGCTGGCGCTGGAGACCCGGCAGGGCGATCACTGGCGGCCGGCGCCATTGATTGGCGAGCTGGCGGCGCGCGGCAAGGGTTTTTATCTTTAGACTGAGCAGGTCACTTCAGGAATCGACACTGATGTCCAACCCGATGCCGCAACGCAGCGATTACCCGCACTTCCAGCCGATCACCACGCGCTGGCACGACAACGACGCCTACGGTCACGTCAACAACGTCACCTATTACAGCTTCTTCGACACCGCGGTGAACACGTACCTCATCCAGGTCGGAGGGCTGGATATCCATGACGGCGAGGTGGTGGGGTTTGTGGTCAGTTCGTCTTGCGACTATTTCGCGTCGATCGCTTTTCCGGATCGAATCGAGATCGGCTTGCGGGTAGGCAAGCTGGGTAATAGTTCGGTGCAATACGAGCTGGCGGTGTTCAAGGCCGAAGAAGACGAGGCCTGTGCCGCCGGGCGCTTCGTGCATGTGTTTGTCGACCGGGCGTCCAATCAGCCGGTATCGATTCCAACCCGATTGCGCGAAGCGCTGGAACGCCTGGCGATGTGACAGGCAAAAAAAATCGCAGCCCGGGGGAGCTGCGATCTGGATGTATCGGCTAAAGAGGCCTGGCCTCAGTCGCGGTAGTAGCGGTGATGCTTGCGATGGCCATAGGCATGGCCACGACCTGGGTGACGGTCACGGTAGTAGCGACGATCATCATGGCGACGGTCGTAATGACGATCATCGTCATCGCTCTTGTTGCCCATGTAGTTGCCCAGCGCGCCACCCGCGCCGCCGCCGGCTGCTGCGCCGATCAGGCTGCCGGTGGTGCCGCCCATGCTGCGGCCGACCACGTTGCCGCCGGCTGCGCCCAGCGCACCGCCAATGGCTGCTTCACCACGGCTGCGCTTGTCGGCGCCCACCGCACTACCACCCGCGCCGCCCAGGGCTGCGCCGATGGTTGAACCTGTACTGCCGCCTAACGATTGACCGACGACCGAGCCAAGAACCCCGCCCAATGCGCCGCCCACACCTGCTTCGGTGGTGCCTCCGGCAGAAGCGAAGCCACTGACCAGGCCAAGGGACAACAAGAGAATCGAGGAGAACTTCATAGAGGAGCCTCAAAGGGATGACGGCGCGATCCTGAGGCTCTGGAATGGGCGTGACAATCGAAATCCGACGAATAGCACGACCTGTATACAATTCTGCAAGTTGCTGATTTTTGGGCGGAACTTAACGGTTTTTCGCCGGTCTTTATCTACTTCGGACAGGCCGCTTTGATCACAAAGCGGCCTTTTTTGTGGGCGTTCTAAAAGTGCTCGCGAAGGCGCCCGTTCAGGCGCCGTATCAGGCCGATCTGGCCATGATCAGCCCCGTTTCGCTCGCCGCTTCCAGGCGAATGGCAATGAACTTCGACGTCGGCGTATGGCTGCCATCGCCAGTGCTCTCCAACGGCACCAGCGGATTCACCTCAGGGTAATAAGCCGCTGCCTGCCCTGCAGGAATATCGAACGCCAAGAGCGTGAAGCCCTTCACCCGACGCTCACGACCATCGTCCCACAGCGACACGATGTCAGCCTTCTGCCCCGGCTTGAAGCCCAGACGGATGATGTCGGCTTCGTTGGCGAACAACACATCGCGCTGTCCCTTCACCCCGCGATAACGATCGTCGAGACCATAAATCGTGGTGTTGTACTGATCATGTGAGCGCATCGATTGCAGGATCAGGTCCGGCAGTTTGCCGGTGGCGCGAGTGCGTTCGTGGATCAGGTCCTTGGGGAGCATGTTTGGCTTGAAGTTGGCCCGGCCCGACGTGGTGTTCCACTTGCGCGCGCCGGCGCTGTTGCCGAGGTAGAAGCCGCCCGGGTTCTTGACCTTCTCGTTGAAGTCCTTGAAGCCCGGAATGGTGTCGGCGATCAACTCGCGGATGCGCCGGTAGTCGGCCACCAGCCAGTTCCAGTCCACCGGTTTGCTGCCCAGGGTCGCGGCGGCGATGCCGGCGATGATCGACGGCTCGGAGCGCATCTGGTTCGACAGCGGCTGCAACTGACCGTTGGAGGCGTGCACCATGCTGAACGAGTCTTCCACGGTGACGGCTTGCGGGCCTTCGGTCTGGATATCGATGTCGGTACGGCCCAGGCACGGCAGGATCAGCGCGTCCTTGCCGTGGGCCAGGTGGCTGCGATTGAGCTTGGTGCTGATCTGCACCGTCAGGTCACAGTTGCTCAGGGCCTGGAAGGTGCGCGGGCTGTCCGGCGTGGCCTGGGCGAAGTTGCCGCCCAGACCGATAAACACCTTGGCGCGACCTTCGGCCATCGCGTGAATCGCTTCGACCACGTTGTGCCCGTTGTGACGTGGCACCTTGAACTGGAAGCGGCGCTCAAGGGAATCAAGGAACGCCACCGGCGGACGTTCGTTGATGCCCATGGTGCGGTCGCCCTGCACGTTACTGTGGCCGCGCACCGGGCACAGACCGGCGCCGGGTTTGCCAATGTTGCCGCGCAGCAGCATCAGGTTGGCGATCTCCTGGATGGTCGGCACCGAGTGGCGATGCTGGGTGATGCCCATCGCCCAGCACATGATCACGTTCTTGCCTTTGGCGTACATGCGCGCCGCTTGCTCGATTTCCACCAGGGTCAGGCCGGACTGGGTGACGATCTGCTCCCAAGGGGTATCGTCGACGACACCAATGTACTCGAGCACATTGACGCTGTGCTCATTGAGGAAATCGTGATCGAACACGGCCGGTGCGCCAGCCTTCTGCGCATCGCGCTCCCATTGCAGCAGGAACTTGGCCATGCCGCGCAGCACCGCCATGTCGCCGCCCAGCGCCGGGCGGAAATACGCGGTGTTGGTCGGCTTGTCGCCGTTGGTGAGCATTTCCAGCGGATGCTGCGGATGCTGGAAGCGTTCCAGGCCGCGTTCTTTCAGCGGGTTGACGCACACTACCTGGGCACCGCGTTTCACCGCTTCACGCAGCGGTTCGAGCATGCGCGGGTGGTTGGTGCCGGGGTTCTGGCCCCAGACAAAAATCGCATCGGCATGTTCGAAGTCGTCGAAGGTCACGGTGCCTTTGCCGACGCCGACACTCTGCGCCAGGGCCACGCCGCTGGCCTCGTGGCACATGTTCGAGCAGTCGGGGAAGTTGTTGGTGCCGAAGGCGCGCACGAACAGTTGATACAGATACGCCGCTTCGTTGCTGGCGCGGCCCGAGGTGTAGAACTCGGCCTGATCCGGGCTCGACAGCGCTTGCAGGTGTTTGCCGATCAGCGCGTAGGCATCGTCCCAGCTGATGGGTTTGTAGCGGTCGGTTTCGGCGTCATACACCAGCGGTTCGGTCAGACGACCTTGATATTCAAGCCAGTAGTCGCTCTGCTCCAGCAACGAGGTGACGCTGTGCTTGGCGAAGAACTTGCCGTCGACCCGACGCTTGGTCGCTTCCCAGTTCACCGCTTTGGCGCCGTTCTCGCAGAATTTGACCATGCCGCTTTCCGGCGAGTCGCCCCAGGCGCAGCCCGGGCAGTCGAAGCCGCCGTTCTGGTTGGTCTTGAGCATCATGCGCAGGTTTTTCAGCGCGTTGTCGCTGGTCAACCAGGCCTGGGCCACGCTGATCAGGGCGCCCCAGCCACCGGCCGGGCCCTTGTAAGGCTTGTAGCGCGGAACGGGTTTCTGGTCGGCTTGATGATGTTGGCTCACGGGTGTTTCTCCATTTCTGGGCTATACACCCGCGGCGCGTTCTTCTGCGGCAGGTGGATGAGATTGAGGTTGTGGCGTCGCGCCCATTGCACGGCGAGACCGGTAGGCGCGGACAGGCTGACCAGGGTCTGAATCCCGGCCCGCAGGACTTTCTGGATCAATTCGAGGCTGCAACGGCTGGTGACAATTGCCAGGCCGCCGGCTGTGGATATCTTTTGCCGGATCAGACCGCCGATCAGCTTGTCGAGGGCGTTGTGCCGGCCGATGTCTTCGCGGCCCAACAGCAATTCACCGCTGGCGTTCATGAACACCGCCGCGTGCACTGCGCCGCAATGCTGACCCAGCGGTTGGAATGCGCCGATACGCTGGCGCAAACCATCGAGCCATTCGGCGGGCGGCAAAGGTGCGCCGGGCAAGACCTTGAGGTCAGGCAGCGCCTGCTCCACCGCTTCCACGCCGCACAGTCCGCAACCGCTGGTGCCGGCCAGTTGCCGCCGCTGCTGCTTGAGGTTCCAGAAGGCGCGGTTGGCGATGGTCACTTGCGCGTATTGCGCCGAGCCCGAACCGCTCAGTTGCAGGTCGTAGATGTCCGAGGCGTCTTCGATGATGCCGCTGCCGAGGCTGAAGCCGACGATGAAGTCTTCAAGGTCGGTCGGCGTCACCAGCATCACGGCCTGACTGATGCCATTGTAGGCAATCGCCAACGCGACTTCTTCGGCCAGCGCGGTGCTGGCCGATTCCGCGAGGGGGAGATCGCTGTAGCTGTAGGTCTGACTGGCGGCTGGCGCGGGCGTCTCGAGAGCAGGCGCCGCGCAGGCCGGGCGCTTGGCGTTCATGGCATCACCGACGGATTGATCAACGTTAAGACTAGGCGCGGCAAGATGTCGCGTCTAATCGCTAGTGTCGATCCTTCGATAGATGCCGTCGATCAAGTGTCCGTGGGTGATTTTTGATAGAGCGCGAAACAGGCCTCGGCCAGCGCCGAGCGTGGGGCGCCGCGACGCATGATCAGGCCCAGTCGGGCGAGGGTCTGGGCGTTTTCGATGGGTTGCAGGCGCAGATGATCGGTCAGGTTTTCCAGGCCGCCATCCAGTGGCATCACCGCACAGCACAAGCCGCCGTGCACCGCTTGCAACAATTGGTGAACGGCGTCGGTTTGCAGTAACGGCTGCGGCGTCAGGCCACGACTGTGGAAGTTATGGTCGATGGACTGGCGAAAGTGCATGCCGCTGGTGAGCATGCCCAGGGGCAGTTCGATCAGCGATTCCCAACTCAGCGGTGCCTCACCAAAGTTGAAGAACCTCTGGTCGTAGAGCAGACCCATCTGCGTTTCGCTGAACGCCAGGGATTCAAACCGCTCGCCGTCGAGGCGGTCCAGGTAAGACACGCCAATGTCGATGCGATTGTTCGCCAGTTGCTCTAGAACCTGTTCGGAGCTCAGCGAGGACAGTTCGAAGCGCAGGTTCGGATGTTGCGCGTGCAGGCGCTGCATCAACGGCAGTGCATCGAAACTCGACAACGGCACCACGCCCAGGCGCAGGGTGCCGATCAGATTGCCGCGACAGGCCGCCGCTTCCGCCTGCAAACCGTCGTAGGCCGCCAGTACCGTGCGCGCCCAGGCCAGCACCCGTTCGCCCGGCGCGGTGAACCCTTCGAAGCGCTGGCCACGGTTGACCAGTGGCAGGTCGAGTTCTTCCTCGAGGCTGCGCAGGCGCATCGACAGGGTGGGCTGGGTGATGTGGCAGCGGGCGGCGGCCTGGCCGAAGTGGCGGGTTTCGTCGAGGGCGATGAGGAATTTCAGCTGCTTGATGTCCATCTTCGCTCCGGGGCGCTGGCAGGGGTGGGCGATTCTACCGCTTGAGTGACGGCAGGGTCATTGGTCGGCTTGGAACCGGGTTTGTCCGGGGTGGTCTAGGCTTGGGCGTCTGGAACCCAAATCAAGGAGTGTGCGCCATGAGTCTTTTGAGCTTTGTGAAAGAAGCGGGTGAGAAACTGCTCGACCTGCTGACCCCCGGCAACGCCAATGCCAGCGAGCAGTTGAAGGAACACATCAGCAAGGTCGGGTTGGGTAACCCGAATGTCCAGGCAACCGTGGACGGGGACAAGGTGACCGTTACCGGTGAAGTGGCGAGCCAGGAAGAGAAAGAGAAGATTCTTCTGGCAGTGGGCAACATTGCCGGTGTCGGCAGCGTCGATGACCAGATCACCGTGACCGGGCCGGTTGTGGCGGCGGCGCGTTTTGTGGTCGTGAAGAAGGGCGACACCCTCAGCGCGATTTCCCTGGCGGTGTATGGCAACGCCAACCAGTACAACAAGATCTTCGAGGCCAACAAGCCACTGCTGTCACACCCGGACAAGATTTATCCGGGGCAGACGCTGCGTATTCCCGAGTAACCGCAGATACCGCAGATACCGCTATCGCGAGCAGGCTCGCTCCCACATTGGAATGCATTTCAGTTGTGGGAGCGAGCCTGCTCGCGATGGGGACGATGCGGTCTACAGGCCCGCAATCAAATCCCGATAATCCTCGACCGCCGCGAACTCCCCGGTGTCCTTCGGCCCTTTGCGGCTGTCCGGCTCTTTCACGGCCAACAGATGCGCCACGCCGAAATTCCGTGCACTGCGCAGGATCGGCAAGGTGTCGTCGATGAACAGACTACGCGCCGGGTCAAAACCGATGTCGGCCTGCAAGGCGTCCCAGAATTGCGGGTCTTCCTTGGGGAAACCGTAATCGTGGGAGCTGATCAGCCGCTCGAAGTACGGCGCCAGTTCGATGCGTTCCAGTTTCAGCGACAGTGAATCGCGGTGGGCGTTGGTGATCATCACCACGCGTTTGCCGGCTCGCTTGATCGCCTCCAGAAAAGTGTCGGCGTCCGGGCGCAGGGCGATCAGGTGGGCGGTTTCCCGTTTCAGTTCGCGAACTGACAGCTTCAGTTCGGCGCTCCAGAAGTCCAGGCAGTACCATTGCAACTGACCGGCATGGCGCTCGAACAACGGCTGCAATTCCATTTCCGCCATGGCCCGGCTCACGCCATGCAGTTCGGCGTAGCGCTGCGGCAGGTGTTCGAGCCAGAAGTGGTTGTCGAAGTGCAGGTCCAGCAACGTGCCGTCCATGTCGAGCAGAACGGTATCGATGTCGGACCACGGTAATGAAGGCATGGCAACGTCTCGAACGGTAGAAAGATATCCGACGCAAACAATCGGAAAAGCCGCGTTATAGTAGCGCGTTCACGCCAAGGAGCTTTGCATGCGCCAGAAACCCACCGTACTCGCCCGCGAGATCGTCGCCACCAGCCGGCTGTTCTGCGTCGAAGAGCTGAAGCTGCGTTTCTCCAATGGCGTGGAACGCACCTACGAGCGACTGGTCGGCAAGGGCGCCGGCTATGGCGCGGTGATGATCGTGGCGATGCTCGATGCCGAGCACGCGGTGCTGGTCGAAGAATACTGCGGCGGTACCGACGAATATGAACTGTCGCTGCCCAAAGGCCTGATCGAGCCCGGCGAAGATGTGCTGGCTGCCGCCGAACGCGAGCTCAAGGAAGAAGCCGGTTATGGCGCGCGACAGCTGGAGCATCTGACCGAGTTGTCGTTATCCCCCGGTTACATGAGCCAGAAAATCCAGGTGGTGCTGGCCACCGACCTGTACGAAGAGCGTCTCGAAGGCGACGAACCCGAGCCGATGCGTGTAGACAAAGTCAATCTGCGACAGCTGTCGGCACTGGCGCAGAATCCGAATTTCAGTGAGGGCCGCGCCCTGGCGGCGCTGTACCTGACCCGCGATCTGCTGACCCAGCGCGGATTTTTCAGTCATGAGTGAGATATCGATGAATTTTCCCCATCCGTTGATGGCGCCGGTGGTTGAACTGGCCCTGCGGGCCGGTGAGGCGATCCTGCCGTTCTGGCGTGCCGATGTGGCGGTCACCGCCAAGTCCGATGATTCGCCGGTGACGGCGGCGGACATGGCCGCTCACCACGTGATCGTGGCGGGCCTGACGGCGCTGGACCCGAGCATTCCGGTGCTGTCCGAAGAGGACGCCAACATCCCGCAAAGCGTGCGCGCCGGCTGGCAGCGCTGGTGGCTGGTGGATCCGCTGGATGGCACTAAGGAGTTCATCAGCGGCAGTGAGGAATTCACCGTCAACATTGCGTTGATCGAAAACGGCCGGGTGATGTTCGGTGTGGTGTCGATGCCGACCAACGGGCGGTTCTACGTCGGCGGCGCGGGACTCGGTGCCTGGCGCGGCGACACGGGCGGCACGCCGGTGGCGATTCAGGTTCGTGACGTACCGGGGCCTGGCGAAGCGTTCACCGTGGTTGCCAGCCGCCGTCATTCGAGTCCGGAGCAGGAACGCTTGCTGGCCGGTTTGAGCGTCAGCCTTGGCGAGTTGCAGCTGGCCAACATCGGCAGTTCGCTGAAATTCTGTCTGCTGGCCGAAGGTGCGGCGGATTGTTACCCGCGACTGGCGCCGACTTCGCAATGGGACACGGCGGCGGCGCAGGGCGTTCTGGAAGGGGCGGGCGGTGAAGTGCTCGACCTGAGTGGCGCAGCGTTCTGTTACCCAGCTCGGGAGTCTTTGTTGAACAGTTTCTTCCTGGCGTTGCCGGCGAAAGCCGCATGGCGGGCGAAGCTGCTCGAACTCGCCCGCTCGTAAGCGTGTTCAGTCTTCAGCGGTGCAGGACGTACTGCCCGCTGAACGTCACTGCATCCTCATCGCTCCCGGCATTGACGACCCGCGTGTGCAGCGTCAGTCGCGCCCGCCCGTAGCGCTGATACATTGTCAGAAATTTCTTCCACTGCGCTGCGCTCGGTGACGGGCAAATCGCAATGGCATCACCGGTCACCGGCAGTGGATAACTGATCTGCCCCTCCTGGATCACGATGTGGCCGTCGGTGATGCCTTCTTCCTTCAATCGCAGATGCAGCCAGCCCCAACCGGCCAGCACCGCGCCGCAATACAGGCTGCCGCCGAACATGGTGCTCTTGTGATTGACGTTGGCGTCCAGCGGCAAGTGCAGGCGTAGTTGCTGTTCCTGCCAGTCGAGCACCTTGAGGCCCATGTCCCGGGTCAGCGGGATGTCGTGGTGAAGAACGGATTCCAGATAACGACTGTCGTGCTTCATGCCCGGACCTCTTGCGGCAGAAAAGTGAATTGAGCGTGCTTCATTCGGATTCGTCGGAATGGCCGCCGCTGCCAGCGAAATTCAGCCCGTGCTTGCGCAGTTTGTCGTGCAGGGTCTTGCGCGGAATGCCCAGGGCTTCGGCGAGACTGCGCACGGAACCGTGAGAGCGGGCCAGTTCGGCGGCGATGAGGGATTTCTCGAAATTTTCCACTTGTTCGCTGAGCCCTCCCGCCGTGATTTCGACGGTGGTGCCGGGGCTGCCATCGGGTTGCGTGTTGTCCAGTGCCAGTTCCAGGCCGAGGGCAAAGCGCTCCGCCGCGTTCTGCAATTCCCGCACGTTGCCCGGCCATGAATGGCGCAGCAGCAACGCCCGTTGCGCCGGTTGCAGTTCATGCGGTGGTAGACCGTGGCGGGCGCTGGCTTCGTCGGCGTAATGCTGGAATAGCATCAGCGCGTCCTCGCCCCGTTCACGCAGTGGCGGAATGCGCAGCGGTGCCACGTTGAGGCGGTAATACAGGTCGGCACGGAAGCGTCCCTGATCGGCGGCCTGACGCAGGTCTTCCTTGGTCGCGGCGATGACGCGGATGTCCAGCGGGATCAACTGATTGCCGCCCAGCCGTTCGACCACGCGCTCCTGCAGCATGCGCAGCAGTTTGACCTGCACGTCCATGCTCATGCTTTCGATTTCGTCTAGGAACAGCGTGCCGCCATTGGCGAATTCGAACTTGCCGATCCGGCGCTTTTGCGCGCCGGTGAAGGCGCCGGGTTCATGGCCGAACAGTTCGCTCTCGACCACCGACTCGGCCAGCGCCCCAGCGTTGATCGCCACGAACGGGCCGTTGCGCCGGCTCGACAGATCGTGCAGGGCGCGGGCGACGACTTCCTTGCCGGCACCGGTTTCGCCGAGGATCAAGACGTCGGCCTTGGTCGCCGCCAGCGCGCCGATCTGCTCGCGCAGGCGCGACATCGGCGCCGACTGACCGACCAGCCGCGCGCTCAACTCGTTGCGATCACTCAGGGCCATGCGCAGGCTTCGGTTGTCCAGCACCAGACGCCGCAGGGCCAGGGCGCGGCGCACGCTGTCGAGCAGGGCGTCGCTGGCGAAGGGCTTTTCCAGAAAGTCGTAGGCACCCGCGCGCATGGCTTGTACGGCCAGCGGCACATCGCCGTGGCCAGTGATCAGCAGCACCGGCAGCTCCGGATCCTGGGCGTGCAGTTCGCTCAGCAGTTCCAGGCCATCCATGCCGGGCATGCGGATGTCGCTGACCACCACGCCCGGCCAGTCGCGCTCCAGTTGCGCGGCCAGACCCTTGGCCTCGGACAGCGGAAGAATTTTCAGGCCGGCCAGATCCAGAGTCTGGCCAAGGGCCTGACGCAGGTGTGGATCGTCGTCGATCAGCACCACCTGAATGCGGTTGTCGATGGTCATGCGCTTCGATCCTCGGACGGTTGCAGGCTGACCCCGGGCGCGCCGGCGCGCAGCCGCAGGGTGATCAAGGCGCCACCTTGCTTGTGGTTGGCGAACGACAGTTCACCGCCGAAGGCGCGCATCAGGGTTTCGCAAATGGCCAACCCCAGACCCAGACCCTGGGTGCGGGTCTTGGTCGTGTAAAACGGTTCGCTGGCACGGCCCAGCGCTTCCATGCAGAAACCCGGGCCGTTGTCGCGAATGTACAGGTTGACGCCTTCGTCGGTGGATTCGGCACTCAGCCACAATTTGCGCGGCGGGCCTTTTTCGGTCAGGGCGTCGAGGGCGTTGGCCAGCAGGTTGCCCAGTACCTGGCGCAGACGGGTTTCCCCGGCCTCGACCCACAAGGTCGCGGCGGGCAGGTCGCGGATCAGTTCGACATCCATGCTCCGGCGACGTTTGGCCAGCAAGGCAAGTGCGTCGTCCAGCGCCGGTTGCAGGGCCACGCTTTCCGGGGCGTGGCGGTCACGGCGGGCGAAGGCGCGCAGGTGGGCGATGATCGAGGCCATGCGCCCGGTCAGCTCGCTGATCAGTTTGAGGTTGCCGCGGGCATCTTCGGTGCGTTGGTGGTCGAGCAGCACTTCGGCGTTTTCGGCGTAGCTGCGGATCGCCGCCAGCGGCTGGTTGAGTTCGTGGCTGATGCTCGCCGACATCGTCCCCAGCGCCGAGAGTTTGCCGGCCTGCACCAGATCGTCCTGGGCGCGCACCAGTTCCTGCTGGGCCTGTTCGCGTTCCAGCACTTCCTGTTTCAGGCGGCGGTTGAGGCCTTCGAGATCGCTGGTACGTTCGGCGACCCGTCCTTCGAGTTCCCGTCGGGCCTTGGCTTCGAAGGCGATCCGTTCCAGGTAATGACGACGACGCTGCATCATCAGGCCCAGCAACAGCATCACCACCAGCAAGGTGGCGCCGCCGATCGCCACCACCGTGCGCACCGGTCGGTCGATCAAGGTGCGCGGGGCGAGGATGCTGACGCTCCAGCCGGTTTCCGCGATCTCCTGGGTTTGCGGCAACCACGCGGTCGGGCTCAGGTTCAGCGGGCGTGGCTCGCGGGTCGGGTAGGGCTGGATCGCGGCGATCGCCGCGCGCTCGGTATCACTCAGAGTGCGCGTTGCGCGAAAACGCCATTCCGGGCGCGAGGTGAGGATGACCACGCCGTTGTGGTCGGTCACCAGCAGTTGTTCCGGGGTTTTGCCCCACAGGCTTTCGGTGTGGTCGAGGTCAACCTTGATCACCAGCACGCCGATGATTTTTTCGCCGTTGCGCACGGCGGCGGCGAAGAAGTAGCCGCGCTTGGCAGAGGTAGTGCCCAACCCGAAGAAGCGCCCGAGGCGTCCGGCCATGGCTTCGCTGAAGTACGGCCGGAATGAGAAATTGCGCCCGACGAAGCTGTCGTGTTTGTCCCAGTTGGACGCCGCGAGCGTCTGGCCGCTGGTGTCCATCAGGTACATGACTTCGGCGCCGGTCTGTGCGGCGATATTCTTCAACAGGCGGTTGGCGTTGCCTTGGGTCACGCCGTCGTCCGGCGCCCCGAGCACCGCGCGCAGGGCCGGCAGGTCGCCGAGGATTTGCGGCAGCACTTCATAGCGATGCAGCGTGCCCAACAGGTTGGCGACGTAGAGGTCGAGGGTCTGGCGATTCTGACCGGCCAGTTCGCTGCGGTAATAGCGCTCGGCCAGATGTTCCAGCGGCCACAGCAGCGGTGCCAGGCACAGAGCCAGCAGGGCAAGACTGCGCCAGCGGGGGCGACGGGGAAGGGTCGGAGTCATGAGCATCGAGCGCCTGTGGGTACAGGCGCATTATGCCTAGGCTTGCCGGCGCAGTCTGCGCACCCGTGGCCGGGTGTGCAGCGGCGCTGAAAATTCACACAGGGCTTCAGGAAAAGACGTCGGCGTCCTTGAAGAAGGCGGCTGCCTGATCCTTGGCCGACAGTTTTGGCGCTTCGTCCAGCTGCCAGTCGATAGCCAGATCCGGGTCATCCCAGCGAATGCTGCGCTCGGCCGACGGGGTGTAGTAGTCAGTAGTCTTGTAGAGGAATTCGGCGAACTCGCTCAGCACCACGAAACCGTGGGCGAAACCTTCCGGTACCCACAGTTGGCGATGATTGTCGGCGGACAGGCGCACGGCCACCCACTTGCCGAAATGCGGCGAGCTGCGACGGATATCCACGGCGACATCGAGGACTTCGCCAGCGGTAACGCGGACCAGTTTGCCCTGAGTATTTTCCAACTGGTAATGCAGCCCGCGCAGCACGCCTTTCTGCGAGCGCGAATGGTTGTCCTGGACAAACTGCGTGTCGAGGCCGGTGGCGTCCTGAAAGGCCTTGGCATTGAAACTTTCGTAAAAGAACCCGCGCTCATCACCAAACACCTTGGGTTCGATGATCAGGACACCAGGCAGGTCAGTGGGGATTACATTCATGGGGATATTCCAGTGGCAGGTTTGAATGGCCGACATTCTTGCGCAAAGTGCCGGTGGGTGCGAGAGGGGCATGCAAATCCCCCTGCTTCGCAACCTGTCAGGGGACGGATGGTCTGGGGGTTGCTTATCGCCTGAAGCAATGGCGATATAGGCGCCTAATAAAATTTCAGGGGTCGCTCCATGTCGTTCGCCACGTTGATTCATCGCGCCAGTTTGCCCAGCCCTCAGGTTTCGCTGGAGCAGGCACGGCATCTGCTGGCGCAGCACTACGGTTTGAACGGCACGTTGCAGGCCCTGGGCAGCCAGCAGGATCTCAATTACCGGGTCGACAGCGAGCGTGGGCGGTTCGTGCTGAAGATCTGCCGGGGCGATTATTCGCTGGTCGAACTGCAAGCCCAGCACGCGGGCCTGAAATATCTGGCTGAACACTGCGATGTCCACGTTCCCCGGGTCATCCCGGCCAGTGACGGCCAAGACCTGCTGACCCTGGACGTCGAGGGCGAATCGGTGCATGTGCGGCTGCTCGATTACATCGAGGGCCAGCCACTGACGGCTCTCGATCATCTTGGCCACGAAGTTGTTGCCGGGTTCGGCCGGCTCTGTGGCGAAATGGATCTGGCCCTGGCCGGGTTCGACCATCCGGGGCTCGAACGCACGCTGCAATGGGACGCGCGCCACGCCAGCGCACTGATCGAGCACCTGCTGCCGGTCATCGAAGACGAACGCCAGCGCGCGCTGATCGCCGAGGCTGCCGAACAGGCCAGACTTCGTTTGCAGCCGCTGCTGGAAAAGCTGCCGGTGCAGGCGATCCACATGGACATCACCGACGACAACGTGGTCTGGCAACGGGATGCCCGGCGGCACTGGCAGTTGCAGGGCGTGATCGATTTTGGCGACCTGATCCGCACCTGGCGCGTCACCGACCTGTCGGTCACCTGTGCCGCGCTGCTGCATCACGCCGCCGGCGATCCGTTGGTGATTCTGCCGGCGGTGCAGGCCTATCACGCGGTCAATCCGCTGCAGCACGAAGAACTGCTGGCGCTGTGGCCGCTGATCGTGGCGCGGGCGGCGGTGCTGGTGCTCAGTGGCGAACAACAGGTCGGCATCGATCCGGGCAACACCTACAGCCGCGACAACCTGACCCACGAATGGGAAATCTTCCGGGTCGCCACCTCGGTGCCGCTGGCATTGATGGAGGCGGCGATTCTTACGGCGGTCGGCCAGACATTGCCGGCCATCGACAGTGAAGGTTTTGCGCCGCTGTTGCCCGATCTGGTCGGGCGCGAATTCGCGTTGATCGACCTGGGTGTGTTGAGCGCGCACTTCGAGGCGGGGAACTGGGAGCAGCCTGGCATCGATCAGCGTCTGTTGAACGAGGCCGCTGTCATCCATGGTCTGGCGGCCAGTCGATACGGGCAATATCGGTTGTCGCGCACCCGGCCCGACAGCGCCGATGAGCCAGAGACTTTCCCGCTGCACGTCGAATTGCATGTACCCCAAGGTTCGACGGTGGAGGCGCCGTTCGCTGGCGTACTGCACCTGTCGGCCGACGGCGCACTGCGACTCGACGGCCCGCAACTTAGCCTGCGTCTGTGGGGCGTGAAACCTTCGTTGCACAGCGGCGCTGCGCTGGTGAAAGGTCAGGTGCTGGGTTCGGTGGACGGTCCGTTGATCGTGCAATTGATTCGCGGCGCACAGCTTGAGGCGCCGCTGTTCTGCACGCCGAGCCGTGCGGCTGCTTGGCAAGCACTTTCCCCATCACCGGCCGCGCTGCTGGGTCTGGCCTGCGACGCCGAACCCGAGCTGGACGCAGCAACCCTGCTGGCGCGCCGCGACGCCAGTTTCGCCCGCACCCAGAAGCACTATTACGTCGACCCGCCGCGCATTGAGCGCGGCTGGCGCAATCACCTGATCGACATGCAGGGCCGCTCCTACCTCGACATGCTCAACAACGTCGCGGTGCTCGGCCACGGTCACCCGCGCATGGCGGCGGTGGCGAGCCGGCAGTGGTCGCTGCTTAACACCAATTCACGGTTCAACTATGCGGCGGTCGCCGAGTTCTCCGAACGCTTGCTGAAGCTGGCGCCGGAGGGCATGGATCGGGTGTTCCTGGTCAACAGCGGCAGCGAGGCCAATGACCTGGCGATCCGCCTGGCGTGGGCCGCCAGCGGTGGCCGCGACATGATCAGCGTGCTGGAGGCCTATCACGGCTGGACGGTCGGCGCAGACGCGGTCTCGACCTCGATTGCCGATAACCCGCAAGCCCTGAGCAGTCGCCCGGACTGGGTGCATGCGGTGACCGCTCCGAACACCTATCGCGGCGAGTTTCGCGGCGCGGATTCGGCGCCGGATTATGTGCGCAGCGTCGAGCATCATCTGGCGAAGATCGATGAGCAGAAACGGCAACTGGCCGGGTTCATCTGCGAGCCGGTCTACGGCAATGCGGGCGGGATTTCGCTGCCGCCGGGTTATCTGAAAAAGGTCTATGAATTGGTGCGCGCCCGTGGCGGCGTGTGCATCGCCGATGAGGTGCAGGTCGGTTACGGCCGTATGGGCCATTTTTTCTGGGGTTTCGAAGAGCAAGGCGTGGTGCCGGACATCATCACCATGGCCAAAGGCATGGGCAACGGCCAGCCGCTGGGCGCGGTGATCACCCGCCGGGAAATCGCCGAGGCGCTGGAGGCCGAGGGCTATTTCTTCTCGTCCGCCGGCGGCAGTCCGGTGAGCTGCCAGATCGGCATGGCGGTGCTCGATGTCATGGAAGAAGAAAAGCTCTGGGAAAACGCCCAGGTGGTCGGCGCCCACTTCAAGGCGCGGCTGGAAGCGCTGATCGATCAATATCCGTTGGTCGGCGCAGTGCACGGTTCGGGGTTCTATCTGGGGGTCGAGCTGATCCGCAATCGGGAAACCCTGGAGCCGGCAACCGAGGAAACCACCCTGTTGTGTGATCGCCTGCGCGAGCTGGGGATCTTCATGCAGCCGACCGGCGATTACCTGAACGTTTTGAAGATCAAACCGCCGATGGTCACCTCGCGTCAGAGCGTGGATTTCTTTGTCGACATGCTGGCGAAGGTGCTTGAAGAAGGGCTTTGAGGCGATCCGCAATCTTCAAATACCGATTTGTATCGGTATTTGAAGGGGTTAATTCAGATTGTTTTTTATTATTGGCTTCTAATGCCGATATTTATCGTTTATAAAGTCGCCATAGTCCGTCGTCCAACCTGTACGGCGTGTTGAAAACCCTCGACGGTTCCCTGGAGTCTGATCGACATGACCACATTGAAAAGCACACCACGCGCCGATGGCTTCTACATGCCGGCCGAATGGGCACCGCAAACCCAGACCTGGATGATCTGGCCCGAACGTCCGGACAACTGGCGTCTGGGCGGCAAACCAGCGCAGGCCGCTCACGCCGCCGTGGCCAAGGCCATCGCGCGTTTCGAACCGGTAACCGTGGCGGTGTCCGCCGGCCAGTACGAAAACGCTCGCGCTCGCCTCGACGTGCCGAATATCCGCGTGGTCGAGATGTCCAGCGATGACGCCTGGGTTCGTGACAGTGGTCCGACTTTCGTGATCAACAACAGCGGCGAAGTGCGCGGTGTGAACTGGGATTTCAACGCCTGGGGCGGCTTTGACGGTGGCCTGTATTCGCCGTGGAGCCGTGATTCCCAGGTCGGCGGCAAGATCCTCGAAATCGAGCGCAGCCCGCGCTACCGCACCGAAGGCTTTGTGCTCGAAGGCGGCTCGATTCACGTCGACGGCGAAGGCACCCTGATCACCACCGAAGAATGCCTGCTCAACCGCAATCGCAACCCGCACTTGGGCCGCGAAGAAATCGAAGCGGTGCTCAGTGAAAACCTGTCGGTGGACAAAATCATCTGGCTGCCGGATGGCCTGTTCAACGACGAAACCGACGGCCATGTGGATAACTTCTGCTGCTACGTGCGTCCGGGCGAAGTGCTGCTGGCCTGGACTGACGATCCGCAGGATCCGAACTACCCGCGCTGCCAGGCCGCGATGAAAGTGCTGGAAAGCAGCACCGACGCCAAAGGCCGCCCGTTCACGGTGCACAAGATGCCGATTCCGGGGCCGCTGTTTGCCACCGAGGAAGAATGCGCGGGCGTGGACCCGGTGGACGGTACTCAGGAACGCAACCCGAGCGTGCGCCTGGCCGGTTCCTACGTGAACTTCCTGATCGTCAACGGCGGGATCATCGCGCCAAGCTTCGACGACCCGATGGACGCTCCGGCCCGGGAGATCCTGCAGAACCTGTTCCCGCAACACGAAGTGGTGATGGTGCCGGGGCGCGAACTGTTACTGGGAGGCGGCAATATTCACTGCCTTACCCAACAGCAGCCCGCGCCGCACAAAGAGTGAGTGCGGATGTAACAGCTTGAGTTGATTGGAAAATCGACCAGGCAGTCATTTGTTGCCCACGCTTGAAGAGAAACCCGCAGCCCGTCAGGACTGCGGGTTTCTTTATGTCCGCTGGTCGACAATTGCCAGACATTGGCATAGCTCTTGTATCGCTCATGGCGCACTAGGGAGGGGGGAGAACTTCAACAGTTCTGTCATATACCTTGGATAACTTAGCCGCTCATGAACGGGGAGAGAGCGCTGAAATGAACGCCGAAGTGAACGTAATCAGCGAGCGGACGTTGCATCCCATGGCTGTAAATAGTGAGTCGCTCCAGATTGTCGCGCACTGGTTGAAGTCCAATGGAACGCGTCAGATCAGGGAACCTGATCCGCGCCGGATGATGATCGAGCGTTACCCCGCTGGCCTGTTCAGCGAGGCCGAACTGGACGCATTGTGGGATGTGATGGAAGGATAAGAAGAACAAACAGGGATTGTAAAAAGCGCTGCCGGGATGGCAGCGCTTTTTTTATGAGCGCGATATCAGAAGCTGTAGGTGCTGGTGACCACCAGGTTGTCTGCCTGATCCGGTAGTGGCGGCTGCCGGTCTCGATTTGACCGATTGCCGAAACACACTGAAAGGCATTCCGGCGTTTTTCTGCAACGACCGAGGGACTAATGTGCCGACATCATTTTTCCCACCTTCCAGCCGGAGTTTTCCGATGACTCTTCATTACATCTACGACCCGCTGTGCGGCTGGTGCTATGGCGCCAAACCGCTGGTGCAGGCCGCACAGCAAGTGCTGCCGGTGATCGCCCACGCCGGCGGCATGATGACCGGTGCCAACCGCCAGAACGTTTCACCGCAACTGCGCAATTACGTGATGCCTCATGACCGGCGCATTGCCGAATACACCGGTCAGCCGTTTGGCGAAGCCTATTTCGAAGGCCTGTTGCGCGATCACACCGCGGTGTTTGATTCGGCACCGCCGATTGCCGCTGTGCTGGCAGCGGAGAAAATCGACGGCCGTGGCCTGGAACTGCTGGGGCGTTTGCAGACGGCGCACTATGTCGAGGGGCGCCGAATTGCCGACGAAAGTGTGCTGTTGGAATACGCGGTGCAGCAGGGTTACGACGCCGCTACTTTCTTGAACGCCAAGCAGTCCGTCGACACCGAGCAACATATGAAGAACAGCCGCGCTCTGTTGGCGAAACTCGGCGGGCAGGGTTTTCCGACTCTCGCACTGGAGCAGGATGGTCAGTTCACAGTGGTGGATATCGGCCCGTGGCTCGGTAAACCGCAGGCCTTCGCTCAATGGTTGAGTGAGTCGTTTACGCCTGCGACAGCGGCGCATGCCTTGCCGGTCTGTGGCCTCGACGGGTGTACGTGACCCGGCATTAAAATCCCTGATTACAGGCGGTTCCCTGCACGAAGCCACCGCAAAATTTACTTTTTTTAGACGTTTTTCGCCTATTTAAAGACGATTCTTGAAATTGACACATTGTTGAGGGCGCGGCTACGATTCGGCCCAACGCCTGTGGCTAACCGCCATGACTCAAAATCAGGAGCAGGCCCGCCATGACATTGTCTTGAGCGGGTCTTTTTGTTTCGGGGTGAATAAAAGAGTGCAATAAGCGCCGTTTCAGCCGTTCGACACAGCGCGTTTCAACCCGTAATAAGGAAAACAAAATGTTGAACAAGCGAATCAGTTTGATCGCACTGGGGATGTTGAGTGCCACTTCGGCCATGGCTAACGACCAGGCCGAGTCCAAGGGTTTTGTTGAAGACAGCAGCCTCAAAGTGCTGCTGCGCAATGCCTACATCAATCGTGACTACAAAGATGGCAACCAGGACAAAGCCGAATGGGGCCAAGCGGCCATCGGTACGTTCTCGTCCGGTTTCACTCAAGGCACCGTGGGTGTGGGTGTGGATGCCTTCGGTCTGTACGCACTGCGCCTGGATGGCGGCAAGGGCCGCAGCGGTGCCGGTGGTATCGACTTCTTCAAACAGGGTGACAGCGGCAACGCGGCTGACGACCTGTCGAAGGGTGGCGCAGCGGTAAAATTCCGTATCTCCAACACCGTACTGACTTACGGTGACCAGATGCCGGCCCTGCCGGTGCTGAGCTATGACAACGTGCGTCTGCTGCCGGAAAGCTACACCGGTACTTTGATCACTTCCAAAGAGATCAAAGGCCTGGAGCTGAACGCCGGCCGTTTCACCGCCGAATCGCGCAAGAGCGCTGAAGGCCGTGACAGCGGTGGTCTGAAGTCGATCAACGTGTTGGGCGGTAGCTACCAGTTCACCGAACAGTTCAAGGCAGCGCTGTACGCTTCCGACGTCGAAGACGTGCTGAAGAAGCAATACGTGAACGCCAACTACGTGTTCCCGATCGACAAGGATCAGTCCCTGACCCTGGACTTCAACGGTTACCGCACCAAGCTGGACAACTCCTACGTCCGCGAAAACGGTGTGACCGGCGACGACAACAAGATCTGGAGCCTGGCAGCGACCTTCGCCACCGGCCCGCACTCGTTCACCGTGGCGCACCAGCGCTCCACCGGCGACAGCAACCTGGGTTACGCCTACGGCGGTTATCAGAAAGGTCAGGGTCGCGTGGGTGACGGTGGCAACACCATCTACCTGGCCAACTCCTACTGGTCCGACTTCAACGCTGAAGACGAGCGCAGCTGGCAGTTGGGCTACGGCCTGGACTTCAGCGCATTCGGCGTACCGGGTCTGAGCTACAACTTCGCGTACGTGCGTGGCGACAACATCACCACGTCCACCAGCGAAGGCGGCACCGAGCGTGAGATCTTCAACCAGTTCAAGTACGTCGTGCAAAGTGGCCCGGCCAAAGACCTGAGCATCAAGCTGCGTAGCTCGATCCTGCGTGTGTCGCAGAAATCCAGCGAATACAACGTCAGCGGCAACGAACTGCGTGTATTCGTGGATTACCCGATCAATATCTTCTGATGATCGGTTGAGCCCGCGAAACGCGACAGAAAAACCCCGACTGGTTCGGGGTTTTTTTTTGACGCTTTTTGAAAAAACAGCATAAAAACCCGTGTTTTTGTCATTTGAAATGCACTTTCAAGCCGTTTCAAATCGCGTTTCAAACAGGGCTTTAAATGCCTGAAATTCTTTCTCATGGACGCAAATTCTCCACCTAATAGATTAGGCCGCTCAATGCAGCGGAGAATTTGGTAATGATCGTTTTAACCAGAGAAGTGGGCGAATCGCTACGGCGCGACAAGTACGCCAATGTGCAGGGTGCTGACTTCAATCTCTACGGTCATTTCGCCGACTTCGTCAGACTGACCAAAAGTTGGGAAAACATGGAGCCTGACAGTTACTACGGTCAGGCCGAAGCCGGCATGCGTTACCGTCGTTACAGCGACTTTGAGTACAACCCCAAGACTCGCGAACTGAAGCAACTGGAACATCGCGCGTACGTGCAGTCCAAGGCCAACAACAGCTATGTGGGCGGCGTGGTGCGGCACTTCCAGGACTTCTCGGACGAAGTCATCAGCTCGCCGGTGATGCGCAGCCTGATCGACACCGATTTCGAAGTGTACAAAAGCGTGTTGCCGGAAGAGCTGCACGATGAAATCTGGCAGTGCCAGATCCATCAGATCCGCATCGAGATCAAGCCCGGCAAACAACTGGAAATCACTCCGGAAGGGATTCACTGCGACGGTTACCCGTTCAGCGGCGTGCACTTCTGGGGGCGCAACAATGTCGAGGGCGCCGAAAGCCGCCTGTACGACATCCACGAGCAGCAACTGGCGTCGACCACTTACCAGGAAATCCTCGACACCACCTATTTCCTCGACCGTGATATGCGCCACTACGTGACACCGGCACGCAACACTCACTCCCACGCCATGGCGTACCGGCAGATCCTGGCGATTTCCTTCTCGCGGCCCGGGACCGCTTTCGACATTGTTCGCTAATCAGATCACCCCAATCGACGGCGTCGAATGCTCGACGCCGGTGGTGCTGCGGCGCGCGACGGCCAAGGACGCGCAGCGCATGGAGCGTTTCTTCCGCCAGTTCGACGAAGTGTCGTTCTGTGAATGGCAGGACGCCAAATGCCTGCGCGGCGTGTTGATCCAGAAAACCACCACGGCCTATCTGGCGTTCGACGTCGAAGGCGAGATCGTCGGCGCGGTGCTGGGCGGCATGCTCGGCAGCCGTGGCACGATCAACCATCTGGCGGTCAGCCTGCGCTATCGCAGCCAGGGCGTGGGCCAGCGGCTGGTGGAAGCGGCGTCCGCCGACATGAAACGGGTCGGAGTGCTGCGGATGTTCCTGTTCGTCGATGATGCTAACCTCGCGGGCAAGCGTTTCTGGACGGCCCAGGGTTTTTGCGAACCTCACGGCGAGCGGACATTTGAGAGGGATCTATGAATGAAACATCCGGCAGTGCGCCGCTGATGGTCGACCGTCAGCCATCGCGCACCTTTGCCGAAGCCAGCCCGGTGGTCGCTGGTTACTTTACCGTGTCGTTCGTGTTCGGGCTGATGGCGGTCAATGCCGGGCTGCCACTGTGGCTGCCGGTGGCCATGTGTCTGTTCGTGTATGCCGGGGCTTCGCAGTTTGCGGCGCTGGCGCTGATCAGCAGTGGGGCGTCACTGACCACCATCGTGCTGACCACGTTTCTGATCAACGCGCGGCACATGCTGATGTCGGTCTACATGGCGAAAGCCTTGCGGGCACTGGGCCTGAGCCGCATGGAACGCTGGTGCTACGCCGGCGGGCTGACCGATGAGTCGTTCGCCTTTCACAGCGTCAAACTGGGCACCGGGGCACCGGTGAACGTTCGCTATCTGATCGGCTTCAACCTGTTCTGCCACACCTCCTGGGTGATCGGCGGATTGCTCGGCGCCCTCTGCGCGCAGTACGCGTCGCACCTGATCAAATACCAGCTCGACTATGCGCTGACCGCGATGATGCTCTACGTGCTGGTCTCGCTGTGCAACACCCGCAATAAACTCATCGCCGCTATGGCCGCAGTCGTCTGCATGGGCGCACTGAGCCTGGTGGGCAGTTCGCCGTTCAACGTTTTCATCGCCACGTTTGTGGGCTGCGGAGTGGGTGTATGCCTGACCAAACGTTCCTGATCCTGGTGGTCGCGCTGATGATGGCCGTGACCTTCCTGCCACGGGCCTTGCCGCTGCAGGTCAACACCGAGCACTGGCCGCCCTTCGTCGCCCGCGCGCTGGAGTACCTGCCGGTGGCGATCGTCGCTGCGATCAGCCTGACACCCTTGTTGATCAAGGATCAGCACATACAGCTCGATCGCCCGGAATTCTATGCAGCGATTCCGACGCTGTTATGTGCGTATTTCAGCAAAAACCTCTTTCTCAGTGTGGCGGTTGGGACGGCTGCGTACATTGCGCTCGGCTCGTTCATGTAGCGGCAGATCGACCACGTCGTTCAACGCCTGGCCGGACAGATCCGGGTTGTTCACCGCCAGGCGCACTTCGAGGAAATCCTCGAACCCGGGGAAGATCGTCAGGCCGTTCTTCTGCGCGGCCTCGCGGGAGACCATGCCGACCGCATCCATCTGGGTGATGAGCGACAGGGTCAGCGTTTCGCTGCAGGAATAGATCGTGCGCTGACTGTTCTCGTGATTGCCCAGCCCGGCGTCGAGAAAACGCAAAAAGCTGTGGGAATACGGACAATCTTCTGCGGGACGCACCTGAAACTTGTTGCCAAGCAAGGTCAGCGGATCGTTCTCCTGACCACAGTGCGCGCCGACCACCTGCACCTGTACTTCAGGCAGGACGATGCTCGGCAGACCCGGACGCTGCGGGCCTATCAGCACCGCAAGGTCAAAGTCCTCGTTCTTCAGCTTGCTGAGGTTTTCCATCGACTCGGCGTAGCTGAATTCCATCTGGTAGTCGGGAAACACCTCGATCAGGCGCCCGATCAATCGCCGGTTGAAGTCCGGCGCCAGTGTGGTGTTCAACGCCACTTTCAACGTGCGCTGTCCCGGCACCTTCAACGCTTCGACTTTCTCTTCCATCTGCCGCGTGGCGATCAGCACTCTGTCCATATAGGGCGTCAGCTCGGTGCCTTGCGGCGTCAGCGTCAGCCCCTTGTTGGATCGTCTAAACAAGCGGAAACCGAACTGCTCTTCGACCTTGTTCAACTGTGCGGCCAGGGCCTGCACAGTCAGGCACGAATGCTCGGCTGCGGCCGACAACGAGCCGGTCTGCACGATGCGCATGAGGTTGCGTAAGGTTCTGCTATCCATGGGTAATGCCCTCTGAAGTGGGCTGGGTATTGTTGTGTACGTGACAGCCTGAACGGCGCCATTTGCCGGCTATATTCCTGTACCTGAGCATAGTTGTCGCGCAATTAGTAGCGAATCGATGTCCCCGCCGATGGCTGGAGGCTGACACAGGATCGGGGTTTTTGGTGACGTGGGGGTGATTGGGGTCAAAAAAAGTGCACGGTTTGGGTGCATCTGCGGGGATTCTCAAAGGGAAACGACTGACGTGAAGGGTGCCTTTTGCCCGCAGTTTTTACGGATAGGTCTCAGAGATCACGGCGAATGAGCTGATATCGAGTGCCAGAGTGATCGTCTCTAATAAGTCGCAATGACCGGAAATAGGTAATTGCGATGGCGATTCAACGAAAACCCGTACATGTGCGAAGACCATCGCAGAAGACCGCCCGCGCCATGAGGGAGGCACTGCTCCTTCGCCAGTATTTTGATTCAATTGATGAGCTGCTGAAGGCTCAAGGCAATGCAGAAAAAGGCATTAAGTTGCGCTGAACTGACGCGTTCGTTTGCTCAAACTCTTGTGTAGTTGCTACAGGTCATTCATTACACCACCTCACAAATGAAGTACCCCACCCCTACTTTTTCCCCTCCCGGCACACGCCTACATTGAGCTCCAACACCTGACCATCATCCCGAGGGCAGGTCACTGGAGTAGTCGTCATGCCATTTGTCAGCGTACGCATCACCCGCGACGGCGTTACCCGTGAGCAGAAAGCTCAGGTGATCGCCGAAATCACCGAAACCCTGGAGCGCGTCCTCAACAAACGCCCGGACCTGACCCACATCGTGATCGAAGAAGTCGACACCGATAACTGGGGCTACGCCGGCATCACCACCACCGAATACCGCCGACAACTGGCGGAACGGGGGCAGTCATGACCCCGACCGTGACCATCGATTTCGTTTCCGACGTGGTGTGCCCCTGGTGCGCACTCGGGGCGACAGCGCTGGAGCAGGCGATCGGCAATCTGGCCGGTGAGATTTCGGTGAAGCTGACTTACAAGCCCTTCGAACTCAACCCGGACATGCCCGCCGAAGGCGAACCGGCCGTGCAGCACCTGATGCGCAAATACGGCCGCACCGCCGAAGACGTCGCCGCCGGCAAGAAGATGCAGATCGAACGCGGCAAGGCCATCGGTTTCGAGTTCGACCTGGAGAAACGCACGCACTTTCACAACACCTTCGACGCCCATCGCTTGTTGATGTGGGCAGCGCAGGAAGGGCGGCAGGTCGCGCTGAAAAAGATCCTGCTGCGCGCTTACTTCCGCGATGGCGACAACCCCAACGATCACCCGACGCTGATCCGTCTGGCGACCGAAGCGGGGCTGGATGCGGCGAGGGCCCGCAAGGTGCTGGCCAACGACGAATTCGCCAGCGAAGTGCGGCAACTGCAGGCGTTCTACCGGCAGCACGGGATCCACTCGGTGCCCGCGCTGATCCTGAACGGCAAGCACCTGGTCTCCGGTTCGCAATCGGTCGAGTACTACGAACAAATGCTGAAACAACTGGCTGCGGCCTGATTCAACACCTACTTATTGATTGAGGATTTCATCATGAGCAATTCGAAAAAAACTGTCGTTATCACCGGAGCTTCCCAAGGTCTGGGCGAAGGCATGGTCAAGGCCTTCCGCGAACTGGGCTACAACATCGTCGCCACCTCGCGCTCGATCAAACCGTCGAACGACCCGCAGATCCTGACCATCGCCGGCGACATCGGCGACCCGGCCACCGCACAACGCGTGATCAGCGAAGGCGTGGCGCGCTTCGGCCGTATCGACACCCTGGTCAACAACGCCGGCATCTTCGTCGCCAAACCGTTCACCGCCTACACCCCGGAAGACTACGCAGCGGTGCTGTCGGTCAACCTCAACGGCTTCTTCTACATCACCCAACTGGCCATCGCCGAGATGGAAAAACAGGGTAAGGGCCACGTGGTCAACATCACCACCAGCCTGACCGACCACGCGGTAGACGGCGTGCCCTCGGTCCTCGCTTCCCTGACCAAGGGCGGTCTCAACGCTGCGACGAAATCCCTGGCCATCGAATACGCCAAGCGCGGAATCCGGGTGAACGCGGTATCGCCAGGCATCATCAAAACGCCGATGCACGGCGAGGAAACCCACGCGGCACTGGGCGCGCTGCATCCGGTTGGGCACATGGGCGAGATCGACGATATTGCGCAGGCGGTGGTGTATCTCGATAACGCGAATTTTGTGACCGGCGAGATTCTGCATGTGGATGGTGGGCAAAGCGCTGGGCACTGATTGATCCGGTAACACAAAGCCCTCGCCGCGATGCGAGGGCTTTTTTGTGGGCGACGATTTATGGATCTGGACTCAACACTTTGACCGTGTCATCGACCAGCGCCTTGCTCAACTCCTGCAAATATTGCGAGGCGCAGGCGTGGAGTTCTGGATCGTTGGCGGCAGAGGTATCTGACGTGAGCAGTTTGGAAATGTGCAGCAGGTGGGATGCGTGGGAGAGGGCGGTGACGACCGGAACGCCGGAGTTGGTGCGGAAGAGTGCGTGGTTGGATTGGAAGGAAAAATGGGTGAGGCCGAGGGTTTTCAGATCGTGGAGGTTGGTCATGGCTTCACCTACCGTTGGCTGGTTGGTGGAAAGGGCAGACTTTGGACGGATCGATGCTAATCATTTGTGAAACTCCCTGTATCAAATGAGCGCTGCCACTTCGTTCTCAGGCGAAAGGGTGGCAGCTATGCGCAGGCTGAGAAACCGGAGATACAGGAACCCGGCAGGCTCGAAAGCCTCCCACGCACAGCCGCCATTGCACGGAATGCAGGCACAAAAAAACGCCGGCAAACGTGGGTTGGGGCGCTGGTGCGCCTGCATCTTACGCGGGTTCTCAGGCCCGGTCGCTGAATTGGCAGCGACGGGTTTGACGGTAGCTTGAGGGAAGGGGAGAGCGCAATCGTGGCCAGGTGGTGGCGGGTTAGCGATGTTCCAGATGTGTGGTGCAACAGTTATGTTGCATGCGTAACAAATATGTTGCACATTTGCTCGACCGAAACAGCGAGTGATGCACATGAAGTACAGCGAGTTTCGGCGATGGTTGAAAGCCCAAGGCGTCGAGTTCCAAACCGGCAAGGGTAGTCATTTCAAGGTTTCCTTGAATGGCAAATCAACTGTCTTTCCCGACCACGGAGCCAAGGAGATAGGCGAAGGGTTGAGAAAATCGATAATCAAACAACTGGGCCTCAAGGATTGAGACCCAGTTGTACCCCATGAGAGGAAACGTGATGTTCGAATATGCGTTGGAAGTCCACGAGGAGCCGAGCAGTGTCTGGTTGTCCTGCGCAGAAATTCCAGAGATGCACGCCGCTGGCGACACCCTCGAGGAAGCACTCGACGGCGCTATAGATGCGATGGAAACGGCATTGTCGATTTACGTCGATGATCGCCGGTTGATTCCGACAGGTGATGCGGGAGAGCAGGAAAGTGACGCGGTATTGCGTCTGCCTGCACTGACTGCCGCAAAGGTCGGGTTGTGGAATACGCTTCTGGAGTCTGGGGTGAGCAAGGCTGAGCTGGCACGGCGCTTGGGTGTGCAACGACCCCAGGTAGATCGGTTAGTCGATTTCCTGCATCACTCCAAGATTGAGAATGTTGAGCGTGCGTTGCAGCAGCTTGGACGGCGGATTTTACTTTCGGTTGAGGCTGCGTAGGTTTCACAATCGAATGATGGAGAAAAGCCCCCGGCAGCAATAACTGTGGGGGCTTTTTCATTTGGGGCGGAAAACACAAACCCCAGAAACAACAAAGCCCCTGCATTTCTGCAGGGGCTTTGTTTTGTATGGTGCCGGCACCAGGAATCGAACCCGGGACCTACTGATTACAAGTCAGTTGCTCTACCATCTGAGCTATACCGGCGTGTGGGCGACGATTATAGCGACTCGGGTGCTTCTGTAAACCCCTGAATTCAGACTATTTTTGCGCCCTCTGCGATTCACGCCCGGCGCAGGACGTTGCGCAGTTTTTGTACAGCGCGCCAGGCGCGGCTGTTTTGCATGGCGCGCAGTTGGGCTTCGGCTTGTTCGGCGCGTTGCAGGGCGGTTTCCAGGGCCGGGTTTACCGGGTGGGCGAGGTTGTGGCCTTTGCACAGCTGGAAGTTGTCGAGGTTGCACGGTGGCAGGTCGAACGCGGGTTTGAGGTTGATGTGTTCGTTGGCGAGGAAGAAGCTGTTTAGGCCGTCGAACAGGACGTTGGTATAGCCGGCGTCGGTCACCAGGTGTTCCCAGGTGTGGTCGCGCTCCCATGGGGTTTCGATGAGGATGATCCAGGGGCGGAAGCGGCTGAAGTCCATGCCGCGCAGGACGGTTTCTTCGTGGCCCTCGACGTCGATTTTCAGGAAGTGGATCGGCCGCTCGGCGGCGTGCTCTTCGCAGATCGAGGTCAGTGTGCGTGCGTTGACAGTGAAGCTTTGCACGTCCATGCCGAGGTTTTTGCGTTCTTGCGCAACGACCGGGTCAGCGGTGGACAGGCCGGTGTCGGGAATGCCGTAGAAGGTCAGTTCTCCCGGCTGGTCGCTGGCCACGCATTGCAGCGTGGTGTCGCGGGGGCGATGCTGGCGGAGTGCGTCGTAGTAGTTCTGCATCGGTTCGACGTTGATGCCTTGCCAGCCGCGATCATAAAAGGCCTTGGTGACCGAGTCGTGGATCGGGTCATTGGCGCCGACGTCGATATAAAAACCGTTTTCAAAATACTGCAGGGCGCGCCAGAGGCGAACGTCCTCGAAATTCTGTGCGTAAGAAATGAACGTCACGGTCGCTTCCTGTC
Organism: Pseudomonas sp. B16(2017); assembly: GCF_002113205.1. NCBI lineage: Bacteria > Pseudomonadati > Pseudomonadota > Gammaproteobacteria > Pseudomonadales > Pseudomonadaceae > Pseudomonas > Pseudomonas sp. B16(2017). The sequence continues at coordinate 458,640 of NZ_NEKA01000002.1, read as the reverse complement.
GGTCAGATTTTTCTTGTTCGGGCGTGCGCTACCTGCACGGCGTAGGTCTGTATAGCAAGGGCGGATGGCAGGCGCAATTGCCCGCTGCCGGCGTCCGCGATTCGGCGGTTATGTCCTTTTGGTCGAGGGCTTATGCACAACAGGCTTTGAAGAGGGCGGGCTTAGGCAGGTTTTTGTGGACGGGTTCTCATTTGAGTCGCAAATCCCTGTTTTGCCGGTTTTTTATTTATGTGAACAAAAAATGACCAGCGCTGTTAATGGCCTGAAACAGCCGTGGATATTGGATCCACGATAAATCCATCAACAGAGTTATCCACAGGCTGTGAAAGATTAAACGCGTTCGGCCAGCAACAGGAAATTACGCGGTGTGATCGGCGCCTCGCAGAAGGTGCCGAGACGTACGACGTATCCCTGTTCGGTGAGGAAAAGTGCCCGATCAAGATTCAGCCAAAGCTCCAGCGGCCGTCGGAACAGTCCGCGCAGCAGTTCCAGATTGCGAACTTCGGCCAATCGCTGCCAACCGGCAGCTTCGAGCGCTACCCAATCTGGCGAGCCGATTGTGGATAACTCTTTCAACGCTGCCAGATCGCGGCAGTAATCAGCGAACGGTTTGTCCAGCCAGGCGCTCGGCAGGGACGGCGTCGGCAAGTATTCGTCGACGCCACGCACTTGCCGTTGCAACAGATCGAAAGCCAGTCGGCGGGCCATGGAGGTGTCACGATGACGTCGGACGCGGGCACCGGCGGTGACGGTTTCGCTCATCGGCAGGGACAGATCTTCCAGCGAGAGCTGTAGGGCGGAGCATGAACCTGCGGAGGACAACGCCTGATATTCAGTGCGACTGATCCGGTTGTAACAGCACGGTGCAATTGCCAGTTGTCGACAGCCAGCGGCGGAGGCCAATTGCATCAGGCGTACATGCAGATCGCCACAAGCATGCAGGGCGACAGGCGTGTGCTCGGCGTGCAGCAATGACGCGGTGTTCGCCGCGAGCACATCCTGCTCGACATGCAGCGCATGCAGGTGATGACGCTGACTCAGTGCCTGGCCGCTGGCGACCAACTCCGAGTCGTATTCCAGACAGGTGAGTTGCTGGCCAGTGCCGAGCAGACGCCGACCCAAATGGCCTTTGCCCGAACACCAATCCAGCCAGTGCTTCGGTTGCGCGGCAAACGACAAGCGGCTGGCGAAGGCTTCGATCTGCTGCCATTTGCGCCCCGGCACATCGACATTCAGACGGTGCCCGGCGGCTTTCAGCGAATGTGCAGGCAGCTCACCGACCGTACTCAATTCAAGCGACAACGCCGCCAATGAAGCGAACGGCTCCGGCGCATCCAAGAGTTCGGCAGGCTGGTTATGCGCGTTTTCCGCATCTTCCAGCGAACGTCCGCGTAGCCACGAGGACAATTCAGGGTAGGACGCTTCCCACGGCAGCTGCAGATGAGTGAACGGGCGGGGCTTCCATAGCGCCTGATGCGCTGTGAGAAATGTATCCAGTGCCGTGAAACGGGCGAGCAGGGCCTCGCCCGTCAACACGTCGGAAGAATCAGCGCCCCTGGCACGCATCGACGCGCAGCCAGCGTTCCAGTAGCTTGAAGCCGCGAACCAGCACGTAAGCCATCACCAGATAGAACACGCCAGCCGCGAAGAAAATCTCCACCGGCAGGTAGGTGCGGGCAATGATCGTGCGCGCCATGCCAGTGAGTTCCAGCAGAGTCACGGTGCTGGCCAGAGCGCTGGCCTTGAGCATCAGGATCACTTCGTTGCTGTAGGCCGGCAGGCCGATGCGCGCGGCGCGCGGCAGGATGATGTAGAACAGCGCTTTCGGCCGGGACATGCCCAGCGCCCGCGCCGCTTCGATCTCGCCCGGCGGAATCGCCTGGATCGCCCCGCGCAGGATTTCGGCGATGTACGCCGCGGTGTGCAGGGTCATGGTCGCAGTGGCACACCAGAATGGATCGCGCAGGTACGGCCACATCGAGCTGTTACGCACCGCGTCGAACTGCGCCAGGCCGTAGTAGACCAGGAACAGTTGAACCAGCAACGGCGTGCCACGGAAAAAGAAGATGTAGGCGTAGGGCACAGCGCGCACGTACCACAGCTTCGAAGAACGGGCGATGCCCAGCGGAATTGCCAGCAGCAAACCGGCGATCACGGCGATGGCCACCAGCTCCAGGGTCAGCGTCGCGCCCTGGGCCAGTTTCGGCAGCCACTTGATGATGACTTCCCAATTCATTGAGCGCTCCTCGCGAAGCCGCGTGCGGCGCGTTTCTCCAGCAGGTGCATGCCGATCATCGCCAGCACGGTCAGGCACAGGTACATGAGCGCCGCCACCATATAGAAGGTGAATGGCTGCTTGGACACGGTCACGCCGATCTGCGCGTGACGCATGATTTCTTCCAGGCCAATGACCGACACCAGCGCGGTGTCTTTCATCAGGATCATGAACAGGTTGCCCAGGCCGGGCAGGGCGATGCGCCACATCTGCGGCATGATCAGTTTGGTGAAGATCCGCCATTTCGACAGGCCCAGGGCCACGCCAGCCTCGCGGTGGCCTTTGGGAATGGCGAGGATCGCGCCGCGAAACACTTCCGTGGCGTAGGCGCCGAAGCACAGGCCCAGCGCAATGACGCCGGCGGCGAAGGCGCTGAGTTCCAGTCCGGGATTGCCGATAAACTCACCGAGCGCGCGCATGGCGTTGACCGTACCGAAGTAGATCAACAGCACCCAGAGCAATTCCGGGACGCCGCGCACCAGGGTCGAATAGGTTCCGCCAAGCCATTGCAACGGCTTGTACGGGGAAGTCTTGGCCAAGGCGCCGAGCAGACCGAGCACCAGCCCCAGGCACAGGGCCGAGAGTGCCAGTTTGACGGTCATCAGCGCGCCGGCGAAGAGCGCCGGGCCGAATCCGTAGAGGTCGATAATCATGGATTTCTTTTCAAATCGCGGCAGGCAAGGCCGGGGATCGGCACCGTCATGTGACGGCGCCGATCCGGCAGGTCAGGATCAGTAGATGCTGAACGGGAAGTACTTGTCGTTGATCTTCTTGTAGGTGCCGTCGGCAACGATTTCCTTCAGCGCAGCGTTCAGCTTCTCGCGGATCGGGTCGCCTTTACGTACAGCGATACCGATCTTGTCGCTTTCTTCCACCGGATCGCCCTTGAATTCATAGGCTTTGCCGGCGTCGCTTTTCAGCCACTCGTAGTTGACGTATTTGTCGGCGAGGATGCCGTCCAGACGACCGGAGGTCAGGTCGAGGTAGGCGTTTTCCTGGGTGTCGTAGAGTTTCACTTCGACGCCCGGCATGTTGTCTTCCATGAAGGTGCCGGCGAGGGTCGCGCGCTGGGCGCCGATCACTTTGCCTTTCAGGGAGTCCTTGTCGGTCTTGAACTCTTTATCCTTCGGCGCGATGAACTGCAGCTTGTTGGAGTAGTACGGGTCGGTGAAATCCACCGCTTGCTTGCGCTCGTCGGTGATCGACATCGAGGAGATCAGGAAATCGAACTTCTTGGCGTTCAGGGCCGGGATGATGCCGTCCCAGTCCGAAGTGACGACGGAGCATTCAACTTTCATCTTGGCGCACAGGGCGTCGCCGATGTCTTTGTCGAAGCCGACGACGTTACCGCTGGCGTCTTTGTTGTTGAACGGCGGGTAAGCCGCTTCGATGCCCATCTTCAGGGTCTCGGCCATGGCACCGGCGCTGAACGCGAGGGTGACGGCGGCGGCCAGGAAGACCTTTTTGTAGTTCTGCATGCGGGTAGCTCCGTTAGCGGTTGCTGGACATGAATTGTTTGCAGCGCGCCGAAAGCGGGTTTTCGAACACCTGCTGTGGCGATCCTTGCTCTTCTACCAGGCCCTGGTGGAGGAACACCACTTCGCTGGAGACCTGACGGGCAAAGCCCATCTCGTGGGTCACGAGCAGCATGGTGCGGCCTTCTTCGGCCAATGCGCGGATGACATTAAGTACTTCCTGGACCATTTCCGGGTCAAGGGCGGAGGTGGGCTCGTCGAACAGGATCACCTTGGGCTGCATCGCCAGCGTGCGGGCAATCGCCGCGCGCTGTTGCTGGCCGCCGGACAGTTGCGCCGGATAGGCGTGGCGCTTGTCGGCGATGCCGACCTTGGCCAGCAGCGCTTCGGCGACTTCGATGGCTTCGGCCTTGCTCTGGCCGAGCACGCGGCGCGGGGCTTCGATGATGTTGTCGAGCACGCTCATGTGCGGCCACAGATTAAAGTTTTGAAACACAAAACCAATCTCGGAGCGCAGGCGGTTGATCTGCTTGCCGTCTGCGGCAACCAGTTCGCCATTCTTGGCGGCCTTGAGCTTGAGTTCTTCCCCGGCCACCAGGATCTGGCCCTGATGCGGGTTTTCCAACAGGTTGATGCAACGCAGGAACGTGGACTTGCCGGAACCGGAGGAACCCAGGATCGAGATCACATCGCCGTCGCGGGCGGTCAGCGAGATGCCTTTGAGCACCTCAAGCTGTCCGTAGCGTTTGTGCAAGTTGCGGATTTCAAGCGCGGGCGTGGCCTCAGCCATGTGCGTTCCTCATATATGTTGCGCTCCTGCTGTTGGTTGGCCTTCCTGGCGAGGCGGCCAAGCTAGCATAGCGTTTCAATGGCAGCCAACAGCGCTACGAGCGGTAAACGGATGGCGTGTGGCAGGTTGTCGCATCGGCGCAGCAGACTGTCGCCCCATCAACAACCGAACGGGTGTTTGAACGTGGATTCCCGTGGGTGTCGCTTAAAAAAAGGCGCGATGTTGCCACCTTTGGCGGGGTGTTGGAAGCGCTATCCGGCCGATCGTTCCTCATTCGCCCTTTTATTGTGCATCCCGCACTTTTTCAGTGTGTTTCTGGTGCGCTCGTTCGTTTGAAAAGTGAGTCGCAGGGTAACGCTTTGGCGAAAGGCCATTATTCTCAAGGACTTGCGATGACTGTCCGGTCGCGCGGAAAACCGCACGGCAGAAGAGTTTGAAACATTTTGGCGCATTTATTGCGTGCAGAATCCGGAACGCCCCGTTGGATTCTTTTTACGAGAAGGAACGCCAGACGGGCCGGACGCAATCGCTTTCCTCGCAAAGGTAGTTCCAATGAGCAGTACCCAAAGCTCCAATGGCCTCGAACAGGGGCTCAAACCGCGTCATGTGACCATGCTGTCGATCGCCGGGGTGATCGGTGCAGGTCTGTTCGTCGGCTCCGGCCACGCCATCGCCGCTGCCGGTCCCGCTGTTCTACTGGCTTACGCCGCTGCTGGCGCGCTGGTTGTGTTGGTGATGCGCATGCTCGGCGAAATGGCGGTTGCCTCGCCTGACACTGGCTCGTTCTCGACTTACGCCGACCGCGCTATCGGTCACTGGGCCGGTTTCACCATCGGCTGGCTGTACTGGTGGTTCTGGGTTTTGGTGATTCCGCTGGAAGCCAACGCCGCCGCAACCATCCTGCACGCCTGGTTCCCGGGTGTGGAAATCTGGGCCTTCGCCCTGATCATCACCATGCTGCTGACCGTGACCAACCTGTTCAGCGTGAAAAATTACGGTGAGTTCGAATTCTGGTTCGCCCTGCTCAAAGTCGTGGCGATCATCGGTTTCATCATTCTTGGCGTCGCGGCCATTTTCGGCTTCCTGCCGAACAGCCAGGTCAGCGGCGTTTCGCACATCTTCGACACCCAGGGCTTCCTGCCGAACGGCATGGGCGCGGTGCTGGGCGCGATCCTGACCACCATGTTCTCCTTCATGGGTACCGAGATCGTGACCATCGCGGCCGCGGAATCGAAGAACCCTGGCAAGCAGATCTCCAAGGCCACCAACTCGGTGATCTGGCGGATCGGCTTGTTCTACCTCGTTTCGATCTTCATCGTCGTGGCCCTGGTGCCATGGAACGATCCGGTTCTGGCCAGCGTCGGTTCCTACCAGACCGTGCTTGAGCGCATGGGCATCCCGAACGCCAAGATGATCGTCGACATCGTGGTTCTGGTCGCTGTAACCAGCTGCCTGAACTCGGCGCTGTACACCTCTTCGCGCATGCTGTTCTCCCTCGGCAAGCGCGGCGATGCCCCGGCCATGGCGACCCGCACCAACAAAAGCGGCACCCCTTACTGGGCGGTAATGCTGTCCACTGGCGCGGCGTTCCTGTGCACTTTCGCCAACTACGTAGCCCCGGCGGCGGTGTTCGAGTTCCTGCTGGCCAGCTCCGGCGCGATCGCGCTGCTGGTGTACCTGGTGATCGCGATTTCGCAACTGCGCATGCGTAAACAGCGCATGGCTCGCGGCGAGAAAATCGTCTTCAGCATGTGGCTGTTCCCGGGCCTGACCTACGCGGTGATCGTGTTCATCGTGGCGGCCCTGACCATCATGCTGTTCCAGGATGCCCATCGCGTGGAAATCCTCGCGACCGGCCTGCTCAGCCTGCTGGTGGTCGCGGCCGGTCTGCTGGTGGCCCGCCGCCGCAATCTGGAAAAGCGTGGCGCCGCGGTGCTGAACTGATCCGCAACGCGTAACGCAAAACGGCCGCTGTCAGTGATGACAAGCGGCCGTTTTTGTTACTGCGAGCGGTTTATTCGCTCTTCTCTTCCTGCGCTTCCACCGACTGACCGTAGGTGTCCAGCGCAATCCCGAAATCGCTGATGAACTGCGGTTCGCTCAGCCAGGCCTGGGCGGTCTCGCGATCCATGCCATCGGCCCACATGCGGTAGTCGATCAGCATGTCGGCGGCCAGGTGAGTGGCGGCCATGCCTTCGTTCTCGGCATTTTCCATGTCCAGCAGTTCAGGATGGTCGACGATGATGAACGCCAGCTCACGCAGCAGCGTCAGCAGCATTTCGTTGCGGCTGACGGCTTCGGCGTCGCGCATCTTGCTGAACATCGCCAGGGTGTATTCCGGGATCGGCTCGGCCAGGTGACCGAGGTCATCGTCCTGCGCCAGGGGTTTGCGACCGACCATGCGGATCTGCTTGGCTTTGGCCTTGGCGCGTTTGGCGCGTTTCTGTTGCTTGTTCAGGGATGCCATGGGAACTCAGTTTTTCTGTTGGGTTTGTGCGGCGATTGCGTCGGACGCGGCCACATAGTCTTTCTGGAAATCCGGCGATTCGATCCACGCCAGAGCGCCAGCCTCGTCAGTCTCGGTGGCCCACTGGCGGTACTCGATCAGCGCGGCGAGGATGAAGTCCATCGCGCCTTCTTCGCCTTCCTGCTCGTACACCAGCTCCAGCAGCGGGTCTTCGAGGAACGCGGTGCACAGGGCCTGCTGGCTGATCTTTTCGGCGTCGATCATTTTCTTGAACAGTTCGGTCAGGTCCACCGACTCAAAATCGATGCGGTCGTCGTTCGGGTCCAGCTCGACCGGCGCTTCCGCACGTTTGGTGCGGTTCTGCTTGGCCTTGGTCTTGGCCCGGGCGGCGCGTTTTTGCTGCTTGTTGGCGGAAGCCATGGTGTGTGTTCCGTGGTGCGTTAAAGGGCTTGGCTGCGTGGGATCTTGCGCCCCGGTGTGTCGGAGGCCAGTTCGCCGGTCTGCAGCCAGGTCAGAGCGATGGGCCATAGTGTGGCTTGGTATGCGCTGCGAAAAAAGGCGAAATGTCCGACTTGCTGTTCGCCGATGTCCTGCGGCTCGATTCGCAGGTGGGTCTTTTGCGCATTGTGGAAGTAAGCCAGCAGGCGTTCGATGGCGGGAATCGTGCCGTAGGGATCGTCACTGATGCTGATTGCCAGGGCTTTGGCCCGGACGTTGGCGAAGGGCAGGTTGCGGATCGTTCTACCGCTCGGACGCCGCTCATAACGTGCGGCAGGTGTGCTCCAGTCGCGCACCACGCCGGCGGGCGTGTCTTCCAGCCAGCCAAGTCGCTTGCCCGGAAAATATCCACAGAACAGCGTGACCAGCGGCATCAGCAGATGCCATTTGCCGAACATCCGCCAGCGATGCTCGGGCGCGTAATCGCGCCAGTAAGCGAACTGCGCGCCGACGGTCACCAGTCGTCGGATTATCTTCCCGGACGCCCCCAGGCCTGCTGCGCAGCCGCCGAAGCTGTGCCCGACCACATCGATCGGCTGACCGGGAAACTCTCGCTGCGCGCGTTTGAGCATCGCCTCGAAATCCAGCGCGCCCCAATCCGTCCACGAAGCCTGCAAATGCCTCATCGACTTTGGCCGCGATTCACCAATGCCGCGGTAGTCGAAAATGATCACGTCGAACCCATTGGCGAACAGATACGCCGCGAAGCGCGAGTAGTGGCGGCAGCGCACGGACGTGGCGGCGTTGATGATGACCACGGGGCGTTGTGGATCCGGTGACGCGTGACGCCAGGTGAAACCGCCGAGCAGATAGCCGTCGGCGGCGGGCTCTTGGAAAGGCTCGCTTTCTGCTGACAGCTGACCGAGTGGCAGTGGCACGCTTTGGAGGTTCATGGCGATTCAGACTTTCGGGGACGGGTCGAGGATGAACTTCAAGCGGGTGGGTATGCAACGAATTGGAACGCAGTGAGTACCCAATTCGCGGGTTCATCAGGCAATTGCTGATTCGAGACGCAATGCGGCGCGAATCGTTGGTGGAATTTTCTGTAGTCCTTTTCGTATCAACCGCAACTCCCAATCGTTCTAAAACCCACCCCGCAAGACAAAATCTAAAAAGAGGTAACGATTGGGTTCCGCGAGAGCCCGGGAGTCGTCCTCATGAAACGCGTTCTTTCATTCGTGCTGCCCGTTGCCGCTGCTGCGGTGCTGCTGTTTCCGATCATGGCGCAGGCTGCGAGTCTGGCTCCGATCGACAGTTCCGCCGTGCAGGTTCAGCAGCAGGAGCAAAACGGTGTTCGTTATCTGGCCGGCGGGATTGGTGAAGATGAGTCGAAAGCCATTCAGCAATCCGCGGGCTACAACCTGCACATGACCTTCGCTGTCGGTACGCAAAACGAATATACCGCCGATGTCGACGTGGCGATCCAGAAAGCCCCCGGTCAAACCGTGCTGACGCTCAATCAAACCGGGCCATTGGTGTACGTTCAGTTACCGCCAGGCAAGTACACGGTCGTCGCCACCCGCAAGGGTGAAACGCGTCGGGATGTGGCGCAAGTAGGCGGCGGTGCTGCGCGCAATCTGGTGTTCCACTGGAACGACAACAGCTAACGTCGCCGACGGTCACGCCCGGGTGGCGTGACCGTCGCGGTGCGTCCCATCCAGATCAGAAGCCAGGCAGCGCCCGACAGGAAGAGTGCGAAGAGGCAGTGCGTGGCAACAGTGAACCAGAAGTCGAAGGACTGTTCGGCCTGTGAATACACGGCGAAGTGTTTCCCCCGCGCCATGTTGCTGATGCGTCCCTGAATCAGGCCGTTCACCGTTTCATAAGTGATCAGGCCTACGCAGAGGGTCAGTACGATGCCGAGAGCGATCATCAGCCAGTCGGTGCGCTTCGCGGGTGGCGCGGGGTGGGGCAGGGGGACGCGGGTTCTTTTCTGGTTCATCGCGGTGATGACCCTCTTCCGTAAGGGTTGAGCAACGTATCGCCAATTCCGGCCTGCAAGAAGGGCGGAATCGGGCCGTGATCAAATCGCAGGCATAAAAAAACCCTGAATCTTGCGATTCAGGGTTTTCGGTATTTGGTGCCCAGAGACGGAATCGAACCGCCGACACGGGGATTTTCAATCCCCTGCTCTACCGACTGAGCTATCTGGGCAACGGGGCGCATTAAAAGGGTTTTTCGGATTTACGTCAAACACTTTTTTAAAATTTCTTAAATTAATTCCGTCGCTTACGATCCGACCCCCGATTTCGCGGGGTTTACTCTGCGGGCGGAACGTAGCCTTCGGCCTGAGCGTATTCCTCGCCGGAGAAGTACTTGTCCATTTCGCCCTGAAGAAATTTGCGGTCTTCGGCGTTCATCATGTTCAGGCGTTTTTCGTTGATCAGCAGGGTCTGGTGTTTCTGCCAGTCAGCCCAGGCCTTGGCCGAGACGTGTTCGAAAATATCCTGGCCCTTGGCGCCCGGGTACGGTGGGCGCTCCAGACCTTCGAGTTGTTCTTTGTACTTGCGGCACATTACGGTGCGGGTCATGTCGACTCTCCTGCATTCAAGACGGCGGCCGCGCGTTCGAGCAAGGTCTTGACCGGGGCGGCGAGGCCCAGGCGCGGCGGGGTGGCGAGGTTATACCAGAGCCAGTCGGTCTCGGCCACGTGACCGCCGGCTTCCTGCACCTGAACCAGCCAGGGTTCGATGGACAGCTGGAAGTGGCTGAAGGTGTGGACAAGGCTCGGCAGTGCCTGCTGCTCGCCCAGTTCCAGCGAGTGTTGCGCGGCGAGGTGTTGCAGGTCGTCGAGGTCGTCGAGTTCCGGCAGGCTCCACAAACCGCCCCACAATCCGCTGGACGGGCGGCGATAAAGCAGAATCGCGCCGTCCTCGTTGGCCAGCAGCGGCATCAGCGTGCGTTTCTGCGGGATGGCCTTGCGCGGCTTGGGGATCGGGTAGCGCGTTTCCAGCCCCAGCATGTGCGCTTCACAGCCGTTTTTCAGCGGACACAGCAGGCAGCTCGGTTTGCTGCGGGTGCAGAGCGTGGCGCCCAGGTCCATCATCGCCTGGGTGTAGGCGTTGACCCGATCCTGCGGCGTGAAGCGCTCGGCGTTGGCCCACAGTTGCTTGGCGACCTTCGGCTCGCCGGGGTAACCCTCCTGCGCGGTAAAACGCGCCAGCACCCGTTTGACGTTGCCGTCGAGGATCGGCGCGCGCAGGCCCATGCTGATGCTGGCGATTGCGCCGGCGGTGGACAGGCCGATACCCGGCAGCTCGGTGAGTTTCTCGACATCCCGGGGAAACTCGCCGCCGTACTGGCCGACGACGATCTTCGCGGTCTTCTGCAGATTGCGCGCGCGGGTGTAGTAACCGAGCCCGGTCCACAGGTGCAGCACTTCGTCTTCCGGCGCTTCGGCCAAGGCTTCGACCGTCGGCAGGGCGGCCATGAAGCGGTCGAAGTAATTGAGCACGGTGCTGACCTGGGTCTGCTGCAACATGATCTCGGACACCCACACCCGGTACGGGTTGATGTTCTGTTGCCAGGGCAAATCATGGCGGCCGTGGCGGTCGAACCATTCCAGCACCGCCGTGGAAAACTGCTCCGCTCTCATCGCTTGAACAGCCCCTTCAATGCGTTTTTCAGTTCCGGGCTGACTTTGTCGCCCAGTTTCTCGTCAATTTTTTCGCTGATCTTGTCGCCGGCCAGTTTGCTCGCGACCTGGCCCATGCGTTCGTTGTCCACGCGGCAGGCCTTGGCACCCAGCTCCAGCGGGCCTCGGCAACGCAGCGGCCATTCGATGCCGACGAATTTGTCGCCGACCTGGCAGGCCGGATCCGGCATGGCGCTGGTATCGCCTTCGACGATGATGCCGACGCGGTAGTCCATGCCCAGCACCTTGAGGTCGATATCGCCATCACCGTTGACGCTCATGCCGGGGATGCGCACTTTCAGGTCCGGGTTGCTGGCCACCCCGTTGCGGAACGTGAGGTTGCCCTTGAGCTCCTGGAACGGTGTGTCCTTGCCGCGCGGTTCGCTGCTCAGGGATTTACGGTTGAGGGTGGCGATGCCTTTGCACAGTTGCTGCTCAAGGTTGGCGTTGAGCAGCACGCCGTTGTTGATCACGAAACTGGCGTTACCGTTGAGGGTTTCGATCAGCGCCTGCTGGCTGTTGCCGCTGCCGGTAACGGTGCTGGTGAGATTGACCAGACCTTTGACCGGAGGATTCTTGCCCTGGCTTTCGAGGATTTTCTCCACCGGCACCCGGTTGATCCGGGTTTGCAGGTTCAGCACCGGCGCCGTCTGGCGCACGTCCAGTGTGCCCTTGGCTTCGAAGTCGCCGTTGTACAGCTCGCCGCGCAGGTTCTCCAGGGTCAGCAGGCCGCCCTGGCCGGTGGCTTTCAGTGCGGCGTTCTGGATCGGTAACTTGTCGAGGGTCAGCTGGCCGAAGGTCAGGTCGGCGTTGACGTCGAGCTTGCTCAGGCGCTCAACAGGGAGCAGGCGCTCGGTGCTCCAGGCGCTTTTGCTCGGTTTTTCCGGCAGCGGGGTGCTGCCGGCCCCGGCCATCGCATCGGCTTCGGTGCTGGCGACTTCGGCCTGACGGACCTGGGTAGCGGTGTTGGCTTTTTCCGATTTCGGCGGCAGGTAGCGGTCGACGTTGAAGGTGTCGGCCTTGAGGACCGCCCGCAGCGATTGCTTGGCGAAATCTTCGACGGCGATGCGGCCGCTGAAGCTGCTGTCGTCGAGTTTCAGGTTGATGTTGTCCAGCGCCAGGCTGGTCGGCGTCGCGGCGACACGGCTGACCAGTTCAACCTTGCTCAGGCTGCCTTCGGCCATGGCTGGCAGGGTCTGGCCGATGCTGTCGACGAATTTCGCCAGATCGAACTGGGCAATGGAAATTCCGCCGCTGATCTGTGGCGTCTTGTCCAGGTCATTGGCCTTTAACTCGCCCAAGGCACGCAGCTGATTGACCGAAAGCTTGATGCCGGTCCATTCGGCGACGTTGGCGGCCTTGTCCAGCAGCAATTGCCCTTGGGCGGCGAAGGTCACGGTCTTGCCCTGCAACGGATCGCCGGCGACTTCGCCGGACAGCTTCAGGTCTTCGAACTTGTAGCGTTGCAGGGCGCGCTCGAAGCGCAGCTCGCCGTTGAGCTCGGTGCGCACCCGCAGCACTGGCTGGTTGGTGCCGAGGAACGCGGTGGCCTTGACCGGGATGTTGGTCGAATCGTGAACAGCGCCGGTGCTCAACTGGATGCTTTCGGCGCTGAATTGCTTGCCGGTCAGCTCGTCGTTGTATTCCACGCGGGCGTTGTTGACGGTCAGGCTGTCGATGTCGAGGCGAATCGGCTGGGCCGGTTTTTCCACCGGGGCCGGTGTTGCTGGAGAGGCTTCCCCGGCGGTCGCAGGCGGTGTGCTTCCGGCGGGAGCCGGCACCTTGCCGATGTCTTCCCAGTTGCCGTGACCATTCTTGTCACGGTTCAGGCGCAGGTTCAGGCCTTCGACGCGCACGTCGCTCATTTGCACCTCGCGTCGCAGCAGCGGCAGCACGCGCACGGACAGGCCGAGCATCTGCAGATCGGCGAACGGTTCGGCAGGCTTGGCCAGGGTCGCGACGCTGGCCTCGTGCAGTTCCAGGCCCAGCCACGGGAACAGGCTCCAGCCAATGTCGCCATTGAGCGTCAGCTCGATGTGGGCCTTGTCGCGGGCAATCTGGCGGATCTCGTCCTTGTAGTCGTTGGGATCAAACAGGTGGGTCAGGGCGAAGCCTGCCGCCACAATGATCAGCAACAGCCCGAGAAGTACCAGACCCAGGATTTTGCCGAACGCTTTCATGGGCGAGTCCTTGTAAGTAGTCGATTTCGTAATTTAGCCGGGGAGTATAGCGCTGCATCAACCCTCGCTGTCGCGGTGCCCCGTCAAGGCTGCTGAGCCGCGATATACAGCGCTTCGACAACGATCGGCATCGGGGTTCCCGAAAGGCCTGAGATCAGATGACATGAAAAAGGTGATATCAGTTTGGTTTTTCTGTCACGTGCAAATGGTAACCTTCGCCCGTTCGTCCGCCCATCTGCGACTTAACGTCGCGCTTTCAAGGAGCTTCACCCGCAAAAAACGGTCATGCCTGCGTGCATAAAGGCCGGGGTGGGCAGTGGCTGGCGAACCATACTAATAATTGGGGGATACACAATGAGCACGACCATTACGGCGGACGGCTTCAAAGCCGATCAGCCCGGGTTCCTGTCCAAGGAACGCATCATCGCCAAGCCCGGTTTCAACCGTTGGCTGGTCCCGCCGGCCGCTCTGGCCATTCACCTGTGCATCGGCATGGCCTACGGCTTCTCGGTGTTCTGGTTGCCGCTGTCCAAGGCGCTGGGCGTCACTGCTCCGGTGGCTTGCGCACCGGACATGAGCTTCATCGCACAAGTCTTCTCGTCGCAATGCGACTGGCCGATCTCCATGCTCGGCTGGATCTACACCCTGTTCTTCATCTTCCTCGGCTGCTCGGCAGCGATCTGGGGCGGCTGGCTCGAACATGCAGGTCCTCGCAAGGCCGGTGTTGTATCGGCACTTTGCTGGTGCGGCGGTCTGCTGATTTCTGCGCTGGGTATCTATACCCACCAGATCTGGCTGATGTGGATCGGCTCCGGCGTGATCGGCGGTATCGGTCTGGGCCTGGGCTACATCTCGCCAGTGTCGACCCTGATCAAGTGGTTCCCGGACAAGCGCGGCATGGCGACCGGCATGGCGATCATGGGCTTCGGCGGTGGCGCGATGGTCGGTGCGCCACTGGCGACCGCTCTGATGAGTCATTTCGCTTCGCCAACCGGTGTCGGCGTGTGGCAGAGCTTCGTGGCCATGGCCGCGATCTACTTCGTGTTCATGATCGGTGGCGCGCTGGCGTACCGCGTACCGCCAACCGGCTGGAAGCCTGAAGGCTGGACCGCGCCGGCGAAGAAAGCGTCGAACGCGATGATCACCCACCGTCACGTTCACGTGAATGTAGCGTGGAAAACTCCGCAATTCCGTCTGGTGTGGCTGGTGCTGTGCCTGAACGTGTCCGCCGGTATCGGCATCCTCGGCATGGCTTCGCCACTGTTGCAGGAAGTGTTCGGCGGCAAGCTGCTGGGTAACGATCTGCCGTTCGGTCAGCTGGACGCCGGTCAACTGGCTTCCATCGCTGCAATTGCGGCCGGTTTCACCGGTCTGCTGAGCCTGTTCAACATCGGCGGCCGTTTCTTCTGGGCCTCGTTCTCGGACTACCTGGGCCGCAAGAACACTTACTTCGTGTTCTTCGCACTGGGTTTTGCGCTGTACGCGCTGATCCCGAACCTCGGTCACCTGGGCAACGTTGCGCTGTTCGTGGCGGCGTTCTGCATCATCCTGTCGATGTACGGCGGTGGTTTCGCCACCGTTCCGGCGTATCTGGCCGACCTGTTCGGTACGCAAATGGTCGGCGCGATCCACGGTCGTCTGCTGACCGCCTGGGCTGCCGCTGGCGTGCTGGGTCCGGTGCTGGTGAACTACCTGCGTGAGTATCAGCTGAGCATCGGCGTTGAACGCGCCGCCGCTTACGACATCACCCTGTACATCCTCGCCGGCCTGCTGGTGCTGGGTTTCCTGTGCAACCTGCTGGTGCGCCCGGTGGCCGACAAGTACTTCATGACCGACGCTGAACTGGCGGCCGAACAGGCGCTGGGCCACGACAAGGGTGCTGACGCCAGCACCGTGCTGGAGTGGAAAGCCGCGCCGGGCAGCAAGCCGTTGGCGATCGCTGCGTGGCTGGTGGTGGGGATTCCGTTGGCGTGGGGTGTGTGGGTGACCCTGCAGAAGACGGCGGTTCTGTTCCACTAAGTAGCCAAGCGCTGGCCTGAAAATCTTCAGGTCAGCGCCAAATCCTGTGGGAGCGAGCCTGCTCGCGATAGCGGTCTGACAGTCGACAGTGATGTTGAATGTACGACCCTCATCGCGAGCAGGCTCGCTCCCACAGTTGTTTTGGGCTGTCCGAAATGGCTTGTATGGACATGTCTATCCCCGACAGCACGGGGTTCTATCCGTCAGTCATTCCACCTATCGTGTTTCTGTTTCGGCCCCGCGCCCCTATAATGGCTGCCTTTTTCGCCCAATGATTTTGCGGAGCTGGTGATGGCCGAACGTAAGGCGTCTGTCGAGCGCGACACTCTGGAAACCCAGATCAAAGCCTCGATCAACCTTGATGGCACCGGAAAGGCCCGATTCGATATCGGTGTTCCTTTTCTTGAGCACATGCTGGATCAGATCGCCCGTCACGGGCTGATCGACCTGGATATCCAATGCAAGGGCGATCTGCATATCGACGACCACCACACGGTGGAAGACGTCGGTATCACCCTCGGCCAGGCCTTCGCGCAAGCCATTGGCGACAAGAAAGGCATCCGTCGCTACGGCCACGCCTACGTGCCGCTCGATGAAGCGCTGTCGCGCGTGGTGATCGACTTCTCCGGCCGTCCGGGTCTGCAGATGCACGTGCCGTACACCCGCGCCACCGTTGGCGGCTTCGACGTCGACCTGTTCCAGGAATTCTTCCAGGGCTTCGTCAACCACGCGCTGGTCAGCCTGCACATCGACAACCTGCGCGGCACCAACACCCACCACCAGATCGAAACCGTGTTCAAGGCATTCGGCCGCGCGTTGCGCATGGCCGTCGAGCTGGACGAGCGCATGGCCGGCCAGATGCCTTCGACCAAAGGCGTCCTGTAATGCAGACGGTTGCAGTTATCGATTACGGCATGGGCAACCTGCACTCGGTGGCCAAGGCCCTCGAGCACGTCGGTGCCGGCAAGGTGCTGATCACCAGCGATGCGGCAGTGATCCGCGAAGCTGACCGTGTGGTATTCCCCGGTGTCGGTGCGATTCGCGATTGCATGGCGGAGATCCGTCGCCTCGGTTTCGATTCGCTGGTGCGTGAAGTCAGCCAGGACCGTCCGTTCCTCGGCATCTGCGTCGGCATGCAAGCCTTGCTCGACTCCAGCGAAGAAAACGACGGCGTCGACTGCATCGGCCTGTTCCCGGGCGCGGTGAAGTTCTTCGGCAAAGACCTGCATGAAGACGGCGAGCACCTGAAAGTCCCGCACATGGGCTGGAACGAAGTGAAGCAGGCGGTGGATCACCCGCTGTGGCACAACATTCCGGACCTGGCGCGTTTCTACTTTGTGCACAGCTATTACATCGCCGCCGGTAACCCACGGCAGGTGGTCGGCAGCGGTCATTACGGCGTCGATTTCGCTGCGGCACTGGCCGAAGGTTCGCGTTTCGCCGTGCAGTTCCACCCGGAGAAGAGCCATACCCATGGCCTGCAATTGCTGCAGAACTTCGCGGCGTGGGACGGTCGCTGGTAAATGGCCGTCAAGAAATCCAAACCGCCGATCCTGACCCTCACTCCCGAGCAGGAGAGCGAGGCCAACCGCAAGATTCAGCGGTTCATGGAGGATCGTTTCGAACTGGACCTGGGTTCGTTCGAGGCGGCGGAAATTCTTGAGCTGTTTACCCGCGAAATTGCTCCGCACTATTACAACAGGGCGATTTTCGATGTGCAGACCCACCTCAAGGAGCGGTTTGAAAGCATCGAAAGCGACCTGTGGGCGCTCGAGAAAAACTGATTTCCGAGCCAAGCTGAACATTCAAATTTGAAGGTTTGCCAGATGCTGATTATTCCCGCTATCGATCTCAAAGACGGTGCCTGCGTACGTCTGCGCCAGGGCCGCATGGAAGATTCCACAGTGTTCTCCGATGACCCGGTGAGCATGGCTGCCAAGTGGGTGGAGGGCGGCTGCCGTCGTCTGCATCTGGTCGATCTGAACGGCGCTTTCGAAGGCCAGCCGGTCAACGGCGAAGTGGTGACCGCGATCGCCAAGCGCTACCCGACCCTGCCGATCCAGATCGGCGGCGGCATCCGTTCGCTGGAAACCATCGAGCATTACGTCAAGGCTGGCGTCAGCTACGTGATCATCGGCACCAAAGCGGTGAAGGATCCGGCGTTCGTTGCTGAAGCCTGCCGTGCGTTTCCGGGCAAGATCATCGTTGGTCTGGATGCCAAAGACGGTTTTGTCGCCACCGATGGCTGGGCTGAAATCAGCACCGTGCAAGTCATCGACCTGGCCAGGCAGTTCGAAGCCGACGGCGTGTCCTCGATCGTTTATACCGACATCGCCAAAGACGGCATGATGCAGGGCTGCAACGTGCCGTTTACCGTTGCGCTGGCTGCTGCCACGAAGATCCCGGTGATCGCATCCGGCGGCATTCACAACCTGGGTGACATCAAGTCGCTGCTCGACGCCAAGGCACCGGGCATCATCGGTGCCATCACCGGCCGGGCGATCTACGAAGGCACTCTCGACGTCGCTGAAGCGCAAGCTTTCTGCGACTCGTACCAAGGCTGAGGACTGACCATGGCGCTGGCCAAACGCATCATCCCTTGCCTGGACGTGGACAACGGCCGGGTCGTCAAAGGTGTGAAGTTCGAGAACATCCGTGACGCCGGCGATCCGGTGGAAATCGCCCGTCGCTACGACGAGCAGGGTGCCGATGAGATTACCTTTCTCGACATCACCGCCAGCGTCGATGGCCGTGACACCACGCTGCACACCGTCGAGCGCATGGCCAGCCAGGTGTTCATCCCGCTGACCGTCGGCGGCGGCGTGCGGACCGTGCAGGATATCCGCAACCTGCTCAACGCCGGTGCGGACAAGGTGTCGATCAACACCGCTGCCGTGTTCAACCCGGAATTCGTCGGCGAAGCGGCGCAGCATTTCGGCTCGCAATGCATCGTCGTCGCCATCGACGCCAAGAAGGTCTCCGGCCCGGGCGAAACCCCGCGCTGGGAGATCTTCACCCACGGCGGCCGCAAGCCGACCGGCCTCGACGCGGTCGAGTGGGCGAAGAAAATGGAAGGCCTGGGCGCCGGTGAAATCCTCCTGACCAGCATGGACCAGGACGGTATGAAAAACGGTTTCGACCTCGGCGTGACTCGCGCCATCAGCGATGCGCTGGGGATTCCGGTGATCGCTTCCGGTGGCGTCGGCAATCTGCAGCATCTGGCTGACGGCATCCTCGAAGGCCACGCCAGCGCGGTGCTGGCGGCGAGTATTTTCCACTTCGGCGAATACACCGTTCAGGAAGCAAAGGCCTACATGGCTCACCGCGGTATCGTAATGCGTTAAACATCCATACAGGCCAGTGGACAGCATGGCGTACCCAAGGCACTCTTGGGCACGCCATGGATTTCGGTAGCCCGACATGATCAAACGCCTGCTTCTCGCCCTCGCCAGTGCCTCTGTGTTGTTGATCAACAACGGCCACGCCGAAGAAAGTCCCGACACCGATCTGGTGCTCCTCACCGAAAACTTCCCGCCGTACAACATGGCGAAGAACGGCAAGAATTTCGCCCAGGACGAAAACATCAACGGCATCGCCACGGACATCGTGCGCGAGATGTTCAAGCGTGCCGGCATCACTTACAGCCTGACCCTGCGCTTCCCTTGGGAGCGGGTCTACAAGCTGGCGCTGGAGAATCCCGGTTACGGCGCGTTCGTCATGGCGCGGCTGCCGGATCGCGAAAAACTCTTCAAGTGGGTCGGCCCGATCGGCCCGGACGACTGGGTCATGCTGGCCAAGGCCGACAGCAAGATCACCCTCGAAACCCTCAACGACGCGCGCAAATACAAGATCGGCGCCTACAAGGGCGATGCGATTGCCGAGACCCTGACCAAGCAGGGGTTGAAGCCGGCAGTGGTGCTGCGTGATCAGGACAACGCCAGAAAACTGGTCAGCGGCCAGATCGACCTGTGGGCCACCGGCGACCCGGCCGGGCGCTATCTGGCGCGGCAGGATGGCGTGACCGGGCTGAAAACCGTACTGCGCTTCAACAGCGCCGAGTTGTATCTGGCACTGAACAAGGACGTACCGGACGAAGCCGTTGCCAAGCTTCAAACCGCGCTCGATCAGATGCGCAAGGAAGGCGTGGTCGACGAAATCATGGGGCGCTATCTGTAGCGGTCGACGAGCCCGGCGACGATTGCGCAACAACGTCGGCGCCGCTCGTGATGGTTTCCGTCGACGGGTTTGCCGCCATGACAGGCATCGGGGTTGCTGTCTCGACGGCTTCTGGCGGGTATTCACTCATGACAAGACGGGTGTCATCGGTGTAACCAAGCGGGACGGTGACTTCAGTGCCATCCTCCCGGAACAGCTCGTATCGACTTTCCATCTGATACACCGCGACCGATTTGAGTTTCGCCGCCATGGCGATGATGACCCGAGGGCCCGATTCGCTCCACTCGCTGGAGGACGTTTCGGTGTGAGTGAAATCCCGCGGCAGGCACGCCGAAAACTTTGTTGCCCGGATATCACTGAGCATCGCAGCCGGCCAGGCCTTGGTGAATTCGACGGCGGTATGGCGATTGAATAGCCGCATGGCCGCTGCATTTTGCGCCCTTGGCGCTTTCCATTTGATCGACTGAGCCTGCTCCGTGGCATTTCGGCCGTACCCGACCAGCACATATTGGTCGGTTCTTTTCAGATCGTAGTAACGCGAATGGTGAAATCCATCATTGGGTTGAGCGTAATCCCTGACTGCAAACCACGGCAGGCGGGCAGTCTGCGTGACCCTCGCCACTGCACTTTCGGGACTCATGTGTGCAGTCAGTACCGGAGCTTCTGCAGGTACGCTGACTTGAACCGGAATCGGTATCCGTAATGCATACGCGAAAGGGCCGGTTGCCGGTTTGTTGTGGCTCGGGGCGCCGATGAAGGTGCCGGGCGCAAAGCAGATTTCGCCCGCCGCGGCGGTCGGGGGATCAATGCTCCAGGCGCTGAAGTTCAGCTTTGCACCACTGCCTTTGTCATCCCAGAGCAGATCGCCGAGGTCGGCAGCAACGACCAGATCGGCCCTGACGCAACGGATGGCGTTGAGTGAGGGTTTGCCGTGATCGCTGGAGCAGGTCATACCCAGCGCGACATAGCCTTGCGGCGCGATCGGGCGCCAGATCGAAGTGCGCGTCGCGGCTCCCGATCCGGATTCTTTCCAGACAAGTTCGAAGTCGGTGGGTCGGCTGAGTGCTTTGCCCTTGGTGTTACCGTCGTCTTGTAACGTTGCCTCGCAGACCACTGCGGCGACAATTTCGCCGTTGATGGAGGTGGTGTTGGGGATGAGGATGTCTCCCAGCGGAAAGTATCCCGGCAGAAGATCGGGGGCCGGCGCAGGGCGCCAGAAGGTGGCGGGCCTGGCCCGTGTGCCGTTGCTGTTCCAGATACGGTTGAATTCGCTGGTGAAGTTGATCAGCAGGTTGTCGAGCCTGATCGGCTCCATTGGCCTGTCTCGCAATGAAGCATTGTCGTTGGTAGTCATAGTCAATCCTGATAATTGAATGGCAACTCGAAAGAGTTGCGACCTGTGGCAGGTCTGACTATCCGGAAAGAGGGCAGGCGTCAGGCGGTAACTATTTATGGGCGTGTGTCGGTTTGTTACCGATAAATCCCGTCTTTGCCATGCGCGGCCGTGGCGCGATTGCTGCGCACACTGATCATCTGCTTGATGTCGATCCACTCGATGCCTTGGGCTTTCAGCTTCGGCAGTTCCCGCTCCAGCACTGCCAGCGTCTGTGGATAAGGGTGCCCGATCATCACGGCCGAACCCTGCTTGTGCGCCAGACTGATCGCTGTCTGCAATTGAGTCAGGATCGCCGCTTCTGTGCGCTCGTCATCGAGAAACACATCCCGCGAAACACTCGCCAGATCGATCTTTTGCGCTTGCTGCGCTGCCACAGTCTGCGCGCTGGTGCGGCTGTCGACGAAGAACTTGTGGCGGCGCTGCAACTCGCCCATCAACCACTCCATGGCCACCGGCTGTGCGGTCATGCGACTGCCCATGTGGTTGTTGATACCGGCGGTGTAGGGGACCATTTTGAACGCGGCATTCAGCCGTTTTTCGAGTTCTTCGATGGGCAGTTCGGGATGCCAGGCGAACGGGCCGGTGGCCGGGTCCATCGGCATGTGCAGGATCACGACCTTGCCGGCGCGATGGGCTTCGCGGGCGAATTCGGTGGCGTGCGGGGTGTCGGGCATGATCGCTGTGGTGACCGGGCCGGGCAGGGCCAGCACGCGGCGATCCCGGGGCAGGTTCTGCCCCAGGTCGTCGATGATCAGCGTCAGGTAGGCTTTTTGAGGTGTGGGTCTGGCAGGTTCTGCGTAAGCAGCACCCGCCAGACAGCACAGCAGGACAAAGAGGAAACGCAAAGACATCCTCAACGGCCGGACGTGATGCTCAGGCCTTTGAGCAGGCTCAGGGCCTGGGCCAACTGGTAATCGTCATCCTGCGGCATCGCCTTGGCCTTGCCGCCGGAGCCGGTCGGTTTGTCCGCGCCGCCGTTGCCGTTGCCCAGGTGACCTTGCAGGTCGGCTTCCTTGAAGTAGTCGCTGTCCGCCTCGTTGGTGATCTTGGCGCGGCGCACTTCGATGTCCGGGACGATGCCCTGGGCCTGGATCGAGCGGCCGTTCGGCGTGAAGTACAGCGCCGTGGTGATCTTCAGCGCGCGGTCGTTGTTCAGCGGCAGCACGGTCTGCACCGAGCCCTTGCCGAAACTGGTGGTACCCATGACCACGGCGCGTTTCTGATCCTGCAGGGCGCCGGCGACGATTTCCGAAGCCGAGGCACTGCCACCGTTGATCAGCACGACCATCGGCACCGCTTCGCTTTCGTCCTTGCCGGTGGCGGAGAAGCGCAGTTCGGAATTGGCGATTCGGCCCTTGGTGTAGACGATCAGGCCTTTGGTGATGAAGTGATCGACCACTTCCACCGCCGCTTGCAGCACACCACCCGGGTTGTTGCGCAGGTCGAGGATGATGCCGTTGAGTTTCTTGCCGTTGTCCTTGCGCAGCTTGGCCAGGGCCTTGGAGACCTCCTCGCCGGTCTTGACCTGGAACTGGGTGATGCGGATCAGGCCATAGCCGGATTCGAGCAGCTGTGCCTTGACGCTCTTCACCTGAATCACCGCGCGGGCGAGGGTCACGTCGAACGGCGTGCCGCCGTCGCGCACCAGGGTCAGGGTGATCTTCTGGCCGATCTTGCCGCGCATCTTGTCCACGGCTTCGGTCATGGTCTGGCCGCGGGTCGGCGCCCCGTTGATCTTGACGATGAAGTCGCCGGCCTGGATGCCGGCCTTCGACGCCGGGGTGTCGTCGATTGGCGACACGACCTTGATGAAGCCGTCTTCGGCGCCGACTTCGATGCCCAGACCACCGAACTCACCGCTGGTGCTTTCCTGCAACTCGGCGAAGTCTTCAGGGCCGAGGTAGGCGGAGTGCGGATCGAGGTTGCTGAGCATGCCCTTGATCGCGTTTTCCAGCAGGGTCTTGTCGTCCACCGGCTCGACATAGGCGGCCTTGATCCGGTCCATGACCTCGGCAAAGGTGCGCAGCTCTTCCAGCGGCAACGGCGCCTTGGAAGTCGCGGCAGTACCTGCCGGAGCGACGGCCGGAGCCGGTTGAGCGGCGAACGCCAGAGGCGCGCCGATCACCAGGGCGATCGTCAGGGCCAGCGAGGTAAGGCGGGACAAATGCAGCATGTCGAACGAACTCCTGAATTAGATGGCGTGCTTATCCTTGCGCACGGCACCATTGCGCCGGATCACTCGGGTGACCCTGCTGACGAATTGCGAAA
This sequence comes from Pseudomonas sp. B16(2017), assembly GCF_002113205.1. Classification (NCBI taxonomy): domain Bacteria; kingdom Pseudomonadati; phylum Pseudomonadota; class Gammaproteobacteria; order Pseudomonadales; family Pseudomonadaceae; genus Pseudomonas; species Pseudomonas sp. B16(2017). Next base: position 435,462 of record NZ_NEKA01000002.1, on the reverse strand, counting down.
TACAGCGCTGGTGTGTCCTGGCCGCCACTGTTACCCACAGTGGAGATGGACTCACCGGCTTTTACCACGTCACCTGCCGACTTCAGTAGCGTCTGGTTGTGACCGTAAAGACTCAGAAAACCGTTGCCGTGATCGAGGATCACCAGCAGCCCGGCGCCGCGCAGCCAGTCGGCAAACACCACGCGCCCGCCGTGTACGGCATGCACCTGGCTGCCGGCGGAGGCGCTGATCATCACGCCGTCCCACTTGGTGCGGGCATCGTCGCCACGGGTTTCGCCGAAGCGTGCCAGCAGTCGACCATCAACCGGCCATGGAAGTTTTCCCCGACTTGATGCAAAAGGGCCACCGAAGGTCTCGCCGCCGCTGGACACCAGAGCGCCGGGTGTCGATCTGACCGGTTTGCGTGGGGCGTCGGAGTTTTCCGCCTCGGCCTCACGCAAGCGCTTTTTTTCGGCTTCCTGCTGGGCGATGAGCGCTTTCTGCCGCGCTTCTTCTGCCTCACGAGCCTGGCGGGCCAGGGTTTCTTCAATGGTTTTAAGGACTTTAGACAGGTCTGCCTGATCCTGCTCGCGGGCGGCCAGTTTCTGGTCCCGGGCTTTCACGTCGTCATTGAGCTTGGCAAGGGCCTGCTGGCGCTCCTTGCGGACCTTGTCGAGCGCTTCGCGCCGAGTGTCGAGATCGCTTTGCTGCGCCAGCAACTGCGCCTGCTGCACGCCGATGTCTTTTTCGACGTTGGCCAGTTGGCGCAGGGTTTCGTTGAAGCTTTTAAGCTGCTCCAAGCGAGCCTGGCTCAGGTAGTCGTAATAGGTGAGGGTGCGGGCGAATTTCTCGGGATTCTGCTGGTTGAGCAGCAGCTTGAGGTATTCCTGGCGACCGTTCTGGTAGGCGGCGCGGGCCTGGATGGCGATCAGTCGCTGCTGTTCAGTGCGTGCGCTCTGGAGTTTTTTTTTCTCCGCATCGAGCCGCTGCAGCTCGGACTCGCTCTTCTTGAGCTCTTTCTGCAGGGCTTCGACCTGCTTCTCGAGCTTGCCCATCTCGGTTTCGGTGCCCTTGAGCTCCTTTTGTACCCCGGATTTTTCCTCCTGGAGCTTGCCCAGCAGTTTTTTCAGCTCGGCAATGTCCTGGCGCGTGGCGTCCAGTTGCTGTTGGGTTTGCGCGCGCTCATCCGCGAAGGCCGGTTGGAGCAGGCATGTCAGAGCGAGGGCGATCAGGACGCGAAGCATAGAGGCGGGCGGCACCAGGGTAAGGGACGGCCTAGTATGCCCGCCCGACGCGGCAAAAAAAACGCCTCAAAGCCAACTGCTTTGAGGCGTTCGTCATAAAAAGCCGTTTCAGGCTGATTACAGGGCGTTTTTGATATCAGACCAGAATCGAAGTGCCAGTCATTTCCGCCGGTTTTTCCAGGCCCAGCAGTTTCAGCATGGTCGGCGCCACGTCCGCCAGCACGCCGCCTTCGCGGACTTTCAGGTCACGCTTGCCGACATAGATGAACGGCACCGGTTCGGTGGTGTGCGCGGTGTGCGCCTGGCCGGTGGATTCGTCGGCCATCTGCTCGACGTTGCCGTGGTCGGCGGTGATCAGTGCTTCGCCGCCGACCTTTTCCAGTGCCTCGACGATGCGGCCGACGCAGGTGTCCAGGCATTCCACGGCTTTCACAGCGGCTTCGAACACGCCGCTGTGGCCGACCATGTCGCCGTTGGCGTAGTTGACCACGATCACGTCGTAGCGCTGGTTCTCGATGGCCTCGACGATGTGGTCGGTGACTTCCGGTGCGCTCATTTCCGGCTGCAAGTCGTAGGTAGCGACTTTCGGCGACGGGATCAGGATGCGTTCTTCGCCCGGGAACGGTTCTTCGCGGCCGCCGGAGAAGAAGAAGGTCACGTGGGCGTACTTCTCGGTTTCGGCGATGCGCAGCTGGGTCTTGCCGTTTTTCGCCAGATAGTCGCCGAGCACGTTTTCCAGGCTGCCGGGGGCAAAGGCTGCGGGTGCCGGGATGCTGGCGGCGTACTGGGTCAGGCCCACGTACTGCACTTTTGGCTGGCGTGCGCGCTCGAATTCCTTGAAACCGTCTTCGACAAACACGCGGCTCAGCTCGCGGGCGCGGTCGGCGCGGAAGTTCATGAACACCACGGCATCGCCGTCTTCGACTTTCACCGGCTCACCGATGCTGGTGGCCTTGACGAATTCGTCGCTCTCGCCACGGGCGTAAGCGGCTTCCAGCCCTTCCTGGGCGGTGGCGGCGTTGAATTCGCCCTTGCCGTCAACGATCAGATTGTAGGCCTGGGCCACGCGATCCCAGCGGTTGTCGCGGTCCATGGCGTAGTAGCGGCCGATCAGGCTGGCGATGCGGCCCTTGCCGAGGGCCTGGAAGGTCGCGTCGAGCAGTTCGATCGACGAGGCGGCGCTTTTCGGCGGCGTGTCACGGCCGTCGAGGAAGGCGTGCAGGTAGATCTTTTCGGCGCCGCGCTTGAAGGCCAGTTCGGCCATGGCGATCAGGTGATCCTGGTGGCTGTGAACGCCGCCATCCGACAGCAGGCCCATGAAGTGCACGGCCTTGCCGGCGGCCACGGCCTTGTCCACGGCGGCGCAGATGGTCGGGTTCTCGAAGAACTCGCCGTCACGGATCGCTTTGGTCACGCGCGTGAAGTCCTGATACACCACGCGCCCGGCGCCGAGGTTCATGTGGCCGACTTCGGAGTTGCCCATCTGGCCGTCCGGCAGGCCGACGTCCATGCCGCTGCCCGAGATCAAGCCGTTCGGCACGGTGGCCCACAGGCGATCCAGCACAGGCTTTTTGGCTGCATAGACGGCGTTGGATTCGGGGCTGTCGCTGTGACCGAAGCCGTCGAGAATCATCAGGACCAAAGGTTTAGGCGTGGTAGTCATGGAATCCACTCGTGGCTAATAAGAAGAGGGCGATGGAAAAGGGAGTTGGAGTTTAAAGCGAAGTTCCGGCGGCGTCACCGCCGGACGGGGTTTGGCCGACCATAGTGGCTGTGTATACTGGCCGACATTTTAACGCCCTGGAACCTCCTTCGATGGTTGCTCACCTGATTGAATTTGCCACTAACCACTACATTCTTGTCGGTATCTTCGTCGTACTGCTGGCTTTGCTGCTGGCGCATACGGTGCAGGGCGGCGGTAAAAGCCTGAGCACGGGCGAGCTGACCGCACTGGTCAACAAGGAAGCCGGCGTGGTGGTGGACATCCGTCCGAGCAAGGACTACGCCGCCGGTCACATCGTTGGCGCGGTGAACATTCCCCAGGACAAACTGGCCGCCCGCATCGGCGAGCTGGAAAAACACAAGGCCAAGACCATCATTCTGGTCGACGCCCTGGGCCAGACCGCCGGCACCCACGCCCGCGAGCTGATGAAGGCCGGCTTCACCGCCGCCAAGCTGTCCGGCGGGATTTCCAGCTGGAAAGGCGACAACCTGCCGTTGGTGAAGTGACATGAGCGACGTCATCGTCTACTCCAGCGATTACTGCCCTTACTGCTCGCGCGCCAAGTACCTGCTCGCGAACAAAGGCGTGGCCTTCGAAGAGATCAAGGTCGATGGCAAGCCGCAGGTGCGCGCCGCCATGGCCCAGAAGGCCGGACGCACGTCCGTGCCGCAGATCTGGATCGGCGACACCCACGTCGGCGGATGTGATGATTTGTATGCCCTGGAGCGCGCCGGCAAGCTCGACGCGCTGCTCAAGGCCTGACCTGCTGCACACGTAAAGAACCCTAAAAGACCCAAGATCAGAAAGGATCTGAGATGACTGACCAACAGAACACTGCAGCCAGCGAAGAAGAAACCGCACCGCAATTCTCCTTGCAGCGCATCTACGTACGCGACCTGTCCTTCGAAGCCCCGAAAAGCCCGGCGATCTTCCGCCAGCAGTGGGATCCGGCGGTCGCTCTGGATCTGAACACCCGCCAGAAAGCCCTGGAAGGTGATTTCTACGAAGTCGTGCTGACCCTGTCCGTCACCGTGAAAAACGGTGAAGAAGTGGCCTTCATCGCTGAAGTGCAACAGGCCGGTATCTTCCTGATCAAAAACCTGGACGCGGCTTCCATGAGCCACACCCTGGGTGCGTTCTGCCCGAACATCCTGTTCCCGTACGCGCGCGAAACCCTGGACAGCCTGGTGACCCGCGGTTCGTTCCCGGCCCTGATGCTGGCCCCGGTGAACTTCGACGCCCTGTACGCGCAAGAGCTGCAGCGCATGCAGGAATCCGGCGAGACCCCGACCGTTCAGTAAATGATCTGAGCGTTGACGCAAGTCCAATGTGGGAGCGGGCTTGCTCGCGAAAGCGGTGTGTCAGGTGGCATAAATGTCATCTGATGCGGCCCCTTCGCGAGCAAGCCCGCTCCCACATTTGTTATGCGGTGTTATTTGAAGTCGTTCTGCCGCCACGCTTCGTACACGGCCACTGCCACGGTGTTGGACAGGTTCAGGCTGCGGCAGCCTTCGCGCATCGGCAGGCGCAGGCGCTGTTCGCCGGGCAGGGCGTCGAGCACTTCCGGCGGCAGGCCACGGCTTTCCGGGCCGAAGATGAATGCATCGCCGGGGACGAACGCGGCATCGTGAAACGGCCGCGAACCCTTGGTGGTGAAGGCGAACAGCCGTGGATGACCGAGGCTTTCGAGGCAACTGGCGAGGTCGGCATGGCGCTGCAAGGTGGCATACTCGTGGTAGTCGAGACCGGCACGGCGCAAGCGCTTGTCGTCCATCTCGAAACCCAGCGGTTCGATCAAATGCAGGTGGCAGCCGCTGTTGGCGCACAGCCTGATAACGTTGCCGGTGTTCGGCGGAATTTCCGGTTGAAAAAGGATGACGTGAAACATGCACGGCTCCGAAGGTAAAGATGACGCGCATTCTACGCCGCAAGCGGATCCGCGTTCGAAACTATTCCCGCGGGTGATGGCCTCACTGGCGATCGTCGGTGTGATGGTCGGGATGATGATCGGCCGTTTGACCACGCCTGACCCGACCGTTTTGCAGCAGGTCGAGGTCATCGATGGCGGGCTGGCGGTCTGGTTCAACAACGAGCCGAAGCTGCATGGCGAGATCGTCGATGGCAGCGTTGCGCTGTTGTTCGAGGCCGAAGGCCAGGCGCAGAAAGGCCAGCTCAAGTTCAACGGCAAGGACGTGAACTGGCGGACGCGGTTGAGTGACGGGGGATTGTTGCTGACGCTGGTGGCGGCGCGGCCGCTGCAGGGCGATTGGGCCGGCCAGGCGGTCGATGACCGCTGGCGGCTGGAGATCCATCTCCGGGAGCAATAAAAGAGGGAATCCCCGGCCTGCCTGTACCAAGGTTCCCGAAACGGGCGGGCTCATCGCATCGCGTTCTGAGCCGGTGTAAAGAAGGAACCCCTGACCTGCCTGTATCAAGGGCCCCAAAAGGGTGGACTCGATGAGTCCGGTGTAAAGAGGGGAATCCCCGGCCTGCCTGTACCAAGGCCCCCGAAAGTGTGGGTGAATCGAATCACCTGATGGAGTTATTGCAGGGGGCGTGCCAGTTTTTCTCGTTTTGAAACAAAAAAGCCCGACATGACGACGAAGGCCCCGTAATACGGGGCCTTCGTCTTTTCACAGGATAGGATTTTCAGCTGTTTACAGTGCAAGCCTGGGCCAATGACCGTGCCCGATTAAGGGTCACGGTGCCTTGCGGCGGTGCAGGCTGGCGCTGAGTCTCAGCCTTCATCGCCCTCATCGTCATCCCCGCCATCGACCTTCATGCCGAGCTCCTTGATCTTGCGGGTCAGGGTGTTCCGGCCCCAGCCCAGCAGCACGGCAGCGTCGCGACGACGCCCGGCGGTGTGCTTCAGAGCCGTTTCGATCATGATTCGCTCGAACGCCGGCACCGCGCTGTCGAGCAGGCTCGACTGCCCGCGTGCCAGGGCCTGATCGGCCCATTGGCGCAGCGCCTGTTCCCAGTTGGTCACCGGCGCCGAGTCCTGCGGCAGGCTCAGCAGTTCCGGCGGCAGGTCGCTGATGTGCACCTCCCGCCCGGACGCCATCACGGTGATCCAGCGGCAGGTGTTTTCCAGCTGGCGCACGTTGCCAGGCCACGGCAGGTTCTTCAGGTATTCCTCGGTCTCGCTTTTCAGCAGCTTCGGCTCCACCGCCAGTTCTTGCGCGGCGCGGCTGAGGAAGTGCTTGGCCAGGGTCGGGATGTCTTCGCGACGGTCCGACAGGCGCGGGATGTGGATGCGGATCACGTTGAGGCGGTGGAACAAGTCCTCACGGAATTTCCCGGCGTGAACCAGGGTTTCCAGATTCTGGTGGGTCGCCGCGATGATCCGCACATCGACTTTGACCGGCACGTGCCCGCCAACGCGATAGAACTCGCCATCGGCCAGTACCCGCAGCAGGCGAGTCTGGGTGTCCGCCGGCATGTCGCCGATTTCATCGAGGAACAGCGTGCCGCCATCGGCCTGTTCGAAACGGCCGCGACGCAGGTTGGCCGCGCCAGTGAACGCGCCTTTCTCGTGGCCGAACAGCTCGGATTCCATCAGGTCTTTCGGGATCGCCGCCATGTTCAGCGCGATGAACGGCGAGGCCGCGCGCGGGCTGTGGCGGTGCAGGGCGTGGGCCACCAGTTCTTTACCGGTGCCGGATTCGCCGTTGATCAGCACGGTGATGTTGGAGTGGCTCAGGCGCCCGATGGCGCGAAACACTTCCTGCATCGCCGGCGCTTCGCCGATGATTTCCGGGGTGCGGGTCAGAGTCGGGGCGACTTCCAGGCCTTGTTGTTCCTGGGCGTGCTGATTGGCGCGTTTGACCAGCGATACCGCTTCGTCGACATCGAACGGCTTGGGCAGGTATTCGAACGCGCCACCCTGATAGGAGGCGACAGCGCTGTCCAGATCGGAATGAGCGGTCATGATGATCACCGGCAGCCGCGGGTGCTGCTCGCGGATCCGTGCCAGCAGGTCCAGGCCACTGGCGCCGGGCATGCGGATGTCGGAGATGATCACGTCCGGCTGCTGGCGCGCGAGGCGGCTCATCACGCCATCGGCGCTGTCGAAGCTCTGGGTGGTCATGCCTTCCTGTTGCAGGGCTTTTTCCAGAACCCAACGGATAGAACGGTCGTCATCGACGATCCACACGGTTTCACTACGGCTCATGTCGATGTGGCTCCTTGTTCCAGTGGCAGAAAGATCGAGAACGTGGTGTGGCCTGGATGGCTGTCACACTCGATCAGGCCCTGGTGCTGGCTGATGATGTTCTGGGTGATGGCCAGGCCCAGCCCGGTACCGTCCGGACGGCCGCTGACCATGGGAAAGAAGATGGTTTCCTGCAGTTCCGCCGGAATGCCCGGACCGTTGTCGATGATCTCGATCTTGGTCACCAGGCGATGACGGACGTGGCCGATGGTGAACTGGCGCATGGCGCGGGTGCGCAGGCTGATGCGGCCCAGGCGCAGCTCGTTCTGGCTGCTGATGGCCTGCATCGCGTTGCGCACGATGTTCAGCACCGCCTGAATCATTTGTTCACGATCGATCAGGACGTCGGGAATGCTCGGGTCGTAATCGCGCACCAGCGTGATGCAGCCCTGGCTTTCGGCCTCGACCAGTTGGCAGACCCGCTCCAGCACTTCGTGGACGTTGCACAGGGCCAGCGACGGCAGTTTGTTCGAACCGAGCATGCGGTCGACCAGATTGCGCAGGCGGTCGGCCTCTTCGATGATCACGTTGGTGTAGTCGCGCAGGCTGTCTTCCGGCAGTTCCCGGGCCAGCAGTTGCGCGGCGCCACGAATGCCGCCCAGCGGGTTCTTGATCTCGTGAGCGAGGCCGCGCACCAGCATCTTGCTGGTTTCCTGTTTCGACAGTTGCGCCTCTTCCTTGGTGATGCGCAACAGGCGGTCACGGGGATGGACCTCCAGCAGGAGCAGGGTCGCGCCGTTGCTGAGGATCGGCGTCACCGCGTAATCCACGGTCAGGGTCTGGCCGGTGAGGGCAGTGAGCATCGCTTCGCGCTTGGTGAACGGGTGCGCCTGCTCCACCGCCTGGCGCAACGAATTGAGCGCCTCGGTGGACTCGGTGAACAGCTCGCTGATGAACTGCCCATGGCTGCGCTGGCCGCTGATGGCCAGCAGCATCTCCGCCGCCGGGTTCATGTACTCGAGGCGCAATTCGCTGTCGAGCAGGATGGTGGCGGTGGTCAGGTTGTCGAGTAGCAAGCGATGCAGTGCGTCACTGATGGTCATGAGGACCTCTTTTGGAGCATGGCGCGCGCAGGGATACAGCGCTGATGCGAGGAAAATGCAAAAACCAAACCAAGGCTCCGAAAAGAAGCGTTCAACCCCTGAAACGGGCGTTTGACGCTCGTTTGCGTGGCAGTCAAACCGCTCTGGCGGGTACTTTCGAACCAAAATGGGTTGGAATGTGAGTACGGTGCAATGTATTGCACCAATATAGTGCGCAAAGCTGAACGGCGTCAGAAGAAACGCAGGAAAGGATTTTTCGGTTCGGCGGGTTTGTCTTTCAGCGGGCATTCCGGGCGCACGCCGTAGTCGGCGCTGACGCAGGGTTTGACCTGACGCTTCTGTGCCAGGGAAATGCGCTGCATGTGGAACGGCTGGTTGGCGGTTTTCTCCACCGTTCGACCCTGAGCATCGAGGATCTCCACCGACAGGTTGTGGCTGCCACGATCGATGTTGCTCAGCGGGAACACCGGGCTTGGGCCGGGTTCGCCGACGGCCTGGCCATCCAGCAGCAGGCGATACCGATGACCTTTTTGCAGGCCTGGCTCGCTGGTGACGCTGACGATCAGTTCGCCGGCGCTGCTGCGAATGGTCGCGTCCGGCTCGGGGATCAGCACCCGCAGCATGTCGTAGCGAAACAGCGTCGGCTCCCCTGATTGCTTCGACGGCGTGACCGGTGCAGCGGCGGTCGGGTTCGAGGCCATGCGATTGCTGGTGGCCAGCGGCACACGCTTGGCGTTGCCCCGTGGTTGATCGGTGTAGACCCGATTGCCCTGTGCGTCGACGTAAGTGAACACCTCGGCCGATGCGCCAAACGCGATCAGCGACAGGCACAAGGCAATCAATCCTCGCATCATGGCCTGTGCACCCGCTGCACGGTGAACACCACCGCCGGACTCTGCTGAATGATCGCCTCGCCATTGATTACCTGCACCGCGAGCCGATGCTCGCCCCGGTCAACGTTCACCAGTTGCAGGATCGGTACATTGCTCGGCTGGCCATAAGGCGCATCATCCAGCAGCAGACGCAATTGATGCGGCGGTTGCAGGCGCGGCTTGATCAGCACGCTGACCGTGAAGGTGCCGTTGTTGGCGCGCAGGGCTTCTTCGGTGGGCAGGCCGGTCAGCTCCAGCGCTTCGTAGGCATTGCGTGCTGGCGCCGGACTGGGGGTGACTGAAGAGGGCGGGCTCGGTGCCTGGGGCTGGACGCTGTTGAGTGGCGGCAACTCCACCGGCTGCGCCTGCACGCCGTCCGGCGCGTGATCGCTGTACACCCTGTTGCCGCTGGCGTCGGTGTACTTGTAGATCTGCGCGGCGGCGGGCAGGGCGATCAGCAGCAAAATACAGAGAAGGGTGCGACCCATGAAATCGACCGGAAACGAAAACGATGGGTTGCAGCATAGGCCAGTCGCCGCGGTTGGCCCAACTCGCTGCACATCCAGAAATGTATTCAAACACCACAAGCCCGCTCCCACAGGGTGGTGCATCGCCAACAAATTCCGGCCAATAAAAAAAGGCCTCCCGAAGGAGGCCTCTCTTTTGTCACGCCGCGTGGCGCGGCGCTACCGGATCAGCAGCTGTAGTACAGCTCATATTCCAGTGGGTGTACGAAGGTGCGGACCTTGATTTCTTCTTCGGATTTCAGCGCGATGTAAGCGTCGATGAAGTCGTCGGAGAACACGCCGCCCTTGGTCAGGAACGCACGGCCCTTGTCCAGCTCTTCCAGAGCTTCTTTCAGGCTGCCGCAAACTTGCGGGATCTCTTTCGCCTCTTCAGGCGGCAGGTCGTACAGGTTCTTGTCGGCAGCATCGCCTGGGTGGATCTTGTTCTGGATACCGTCCAGACCTGCCATCAGCAGCGCTGCGAAAGCCAGGTACGGGTTGGCAGCCGGATCCGGGAAGCGGGCTTCGATACGACGGCCTTTAGGGCTGTTGACGTAAGGAATACGGATCGAGGCGGAACGGTTGCGAGCCGAGTAGGCCAGCATCACTGGAGCTTCGAAGCCTGGCACCAGACGCTTGTAGGAGTTGGTGGCCGGGTTGGTGAAGCCGTTCAGGGCCTTACCGTGCTTGATGATGCCGCCGATGAAGTACAGGGCGGTGTCGGACAGGCCGGCATAACCTTCACCCGCGAAGGTGTTCTTGCCATCTTTGGAGATGGACATGTGAACGTGCATGCCCGAACCGTTGTCGCCGTACAGCGGCTTCGGCATGAAGGTCGCGGTGCGGCCGTAGGCGTCGGCAACGTTGTGCACAACGTACTTCAGGGTCTGGGTTTCGTCGGCTTTCTTCACCAGGGTGTTGAACTTGACGCCGATTTCGTTCTGGCCGGCAGTTGCCACTTCGTGGTGGTGAACTTCAACGGTCAGGCCCATTTCTTCCAGTGCGTTGCACATGGAGGTACGGATTTCGTGGTCGTGGTCGAACGGCGGAACCGGGAAGTAGCCGCCTTTCACGCCTGGACGGTGGCCTTTGTTGCCGCCTTCCACGTCCTGGTCGGACATCCACGAGCCTTGCTCGGAGTAGATCTTGAACATCGAACCGGAGATGTCGGACTTGAACTTCACTTCGTCGAAGATGAAGAACTCAGGCTCTGGACCGGCGAATACGGTGTCACCGATACCGGTGGTCTTCAGGTATTCCTCGGCGCGGCGGGCGATGGCGCGCGGGTCGCGATCGTAACCTTGCATGGTCGAAGGTTCGATGATGTCGCAGACCAGGATCAGGGTCGGCTCTTCGGTGAACGGGTCCAGAACGGCGGTTTCGTCGTCCGGCAGCAGGATCATGTCGGAGGCTTCGATGCCTTTCCAGCCAGCGATGGAGGAACCGTCGAACATCTTGCCAACTTCGAAGAAGTCGTCTTCCAGCGCATCGCGAGCCGGCATGGTCACGTGGTGCTGAGTGCCTTTGGTGTCCGTGAAGCGCAGATCAATCCACTTGACGTCATGATCTTTGATGAGTTGAACCGACTTCGACATAGTGTCCTCCGGGTGAATTAGGGCGGGTAGTGGATGCCCTTAATAGTGGTGATGCCGGCGCGAATACTCTGCCAAGGCAACCTGCCTCACAAGGGAGCAAATTGCATGCCAGTGCCCCAGCATGGGTTTTTTGCCCCAAATTCACGCTTCTAAAGGTCGAAAGTGCCTTAAAGGCGAAAATCTCGCCCTGTAATGTAGCGCTCAAATCGAAAAATGATCCGTTTTGGTGCGTGCAAAACCTTCTGCACATTAACTGGTTAAACCTTGAGCAATTTCCGCTATAATCCGCGCCCCCCTTTTTCGGCTGGCCCTGCGCGCGCTGTTTTCATGAAACTAATCGTAAAAGTCTTCCCCGAGATCACCATCAAAAGCCGACCTGTCCGGACGAAATTCATCCGCCAGTTGGCCAAGAACATCCGCACCGTGCTCCGCGACCTGGACCCGGCCGTGGTGGTGAACGGTGTGTGGGACAACCTCGAGCTGGAAACCCGCGTCACCGACCCCAAGGCCCTGAAAGAGATGGGCGAGCGCCTGACCTGCATGCCGGGCATCGCGCACTTTCTGCAGATCGACGAGTACCCGCTGGGCGACTTCGACGACATCACCGAAAAGTGCAAGCAGCACTACGGCGATGCATTGGCCGGGAAGATCTTTTCGGTGCGCTGCAAGCGTGCGGGCAAGCATGCGTTCAGCTCGATGGACGTCGAAAAATACGTCGGCAGCAAGCTGCGCCGTGAGTGCGGCGCTGCCGGAATCGACCTGAAACAGCCGGAAATCGAAGTCCGCATCGAAGTTCGCGACAAACGGTTGTTCGTGATTCACAGCCAGCACAATGGCATCGGCGGCTACCCGCTCGGTGCGCTGGAGCAGACGCTGGTATTGATGTCCGGCGGCTTTGACTCGACGGTGGCCGCGTACCAGATCCTTCGTCGCGGCCTGATGACGCACTTCTGCTTCTTCAATCTGGGCGGTCGTGCCCACGAATTGGGCGTAATGGAAGTCGCGCATTTCATCTGGAAGAAGTACGGCAGCTCGCAACGCGTGCTATTTGTCAGTGTTCCGTTCGAAGAAGTCTTGGGCGAAATTCTCGGCAAGGTCGACGACAGTCATATGGGCGTCGTATTGAAGCGTATGATGTTGCGCGCAGCGTCGAGCATTGCCGAACGCCTGCACATCGATGCGCTGGTCACCGGTGAAGCGATTTCCCAGGTGTCGAGCCAGACGCTGCCGAACCTGTCGGTCATCGATTGCGTCACCGACAAACTGGTCCTGCGGCCGCTGATCGTCGCCCACAAGCAGGACATCATCGACACGGCCGACCAGATCGGTACCGGTGATTTCGCCCGGCACATGCCGGAATACTGCGGCGTCATCTCGGTCAACCCGAAGACCGCCGCCAAGCGTGGCCGGGTCGAGCACGAAGAGCAGGAATTCGACATGGCGGTGCTTGAGCGTGCGCTCGCAAACGCCAGACTGGTGCCGATCGATCGGGTGATCGACGAATTGGGCCAGGATTTGCAGATCGAAGAAGTCAGCGAAGCGCTGGCCGGTCAGATCGTCATCGACATCCGCCACCCGGATGCCGCCGAGGATGACCCGCTGGAACTCGCCGGCATAGAGGTACAGACGATGCCGTTCTACGCAGTGAACGCTCGTTTCAAGGAACTGGACCCTACTCGCCAGTACCTGCTGTATTGCGACAAAGGCGTGATGAGTCGCCTGCATGCCCACCATTTGCTCAGTGAGGGGCATGCCAATGTGCGCGTTTATCGACCGAGCTAAGTGCCCGGGGCTGTTTGCCTGTGGCCTGCGTCACCGGCCCCCCGACACCGCCGTCAAGCTGTAACGGCCATGCCGGACACTACTGTCAATCGCTGCCAAGACTTGTCAGCAAACCGAATCCTCTGATCGAGATACACAAGTGATCGAAAATCTACGCAACATCGCCATCATTGCCCACGTTGACCATGGTAAGACCACCCTGGTAGACAAACTCCTGCGTCAATCCGGCACCCTGGAGCGCAACGAGCTCAACGACGAGCGCGTGATGGACTCCAACGACCAGGAAAAAGAGCGCGGCATTACCATTCTGGCGAAAAACACCGCCATCAACTGGAACGGCTACCACATCAACATCGTGGACACCCCGGGCCACGCCGACTTCGGCGGCGAAGTTGAGCGCGTAATGTCCATGGTTGACTCCGTGCTGCTGCTGGTCGACGCCCAGGACGGCCCTATGCCGCAAACCCGTTTCGTGACCAAGAAGGCTTTCGAAGCCGGCCTGCGTCCGATCGTGGTCATCAACAAGGTTGACCGTCCGGGCGCGCGTCCTGACTGGGTTCTGGACCAGATCTTCGATCTGTTCGACAACCTGGGCGCCACCGAAGAACAACTGGACTTCCAGGTTGTTTACGCTTCGGCCCTGAACGGCATCGCCGGTCTGGACCACACCGCCATGGGCGAAGACATGACCGCGCTGTACCAGGCGGTAGTCGACCACGTTCCGCCTCCGGCTGTTGACCGTGACGGTCCGTTCCAGATGCAGATCTCCGCTCTGGACTACAACAGCTTCCTGGGTGTTATCGGTGTTGGCCGTATCGCTCGTGGTCGCGTCAAGCCGAACACTCCGGTTGTCGCTATCAGCGCCGACGGCAAGCGCCGCAACGGTCGTATCCTGAAGCTGATGGGTCACCACGGCCTGCACCGCGTTGACGTTGAAGAAGCAGCGGCCGGCGACATCGTCTGCATCAGCGGTTTCGACGAGCTGTTCATCTCCGACACCCTGTGCGACATCAACAACGTCGAGGCGATGAAGCCTCTGACCGTTGACGAGCCAACCGTTTCCATGACCTTCCAGGTAAACGACTCGCCATTCTGCGGTAAAGAAGGCAAGTTCGTGACTTCCCGTAACATCAAGGATCGTCTGGACAAAGAGCTGCTGTACAACGTTGCACTGCGCGTTGAAGAAGGCGACTCGGCTGACAAGTTCAAGGTTTCCGGCCGTGGTGAGCTGCACCTCTCGGTACTGATCGAAACCATGCGTCGCGAAGGCTTCGAGCTGGCCCTGGGCCGTCCTGAAGTGATCATCCGTGAAGTCGACGGCGTGAAGCAGGAACCGTTCGAAAACGTAACCATCGACATCCCTGAAGAATCCCAGGGCAAGGTCATGGAAGAGATGGGTCTGCGTAAAGGCGACCTGAGCAACATGGTGCCGGATGGCAAAGGCCGTGTTCGTCTGGAATACAACATCCCTGCTCGCGGTCTGATCGGTTTCCGTAACCAGTTCCTGACCCTGACCAACGGTGCTGGCATCCTGACCTCGATCTTCGACCGTTATGCTCCAGTGAAGTCGGGCCACATGTCCGGCCGTCAGAACGGCGTTCTGGTTTCGGTTGAAACCGGCAAGGCGCTGACCTACTCCCTGGAAACCCTGCAGGCTCGTGGCAAGCTGTTCGTAGAACACGGCCAGGAGATCTACAACGGTCAGATCGTTGGTCAGAACTCCCGCGACAACGACCTGGGTGTGAACCCGACCAAAGGCAAGAAGCTCGACAACATGCGTGCTTCGGGTAAAGACGAAACCATCGCTCTGGTCCCACCTGTTCGCTTCACCCTGGAACAGGCTCTGGAATACATCCAGGAAGACGAGCTGTGCGAAGTGACTCCTAAGTCCATCCGTCTTCGCAAGAAGATCCTGGACGAAAGCGAGCGTACCCGCGCTGCCAAGAAAGCCAAGGCATAAGATTTAGCCAAGGCTGAAAAAAACGCCCCCGGTCGAGAGATCGGGGGCGTTTTTGTTTGTCTGGGGTTTATGCAGTGTCTGTTCCGTCGCTATCGCGGGCAAGCCCGCTCCCACAGTGTTTTGAGTCGTACCTAAAGTTTGTGTACAGCAAAAAAACCTGTGGGAGCTGGCTTGCCAGCGAAGGCGGCCGATCAGCCGCCGAACATCTCAGGGCAGATCAGAATTTCTCGATCGAACGGGAGTTCTGCACCCGCTCCACTTCCTTCGGCTTGTACGCGCAATAACCCGGGCGCGGGCCGATCTTCGGGTGGTTGCGGCAAGTGTCCGGGCGCTTGTCATAAATGGTGCACAGGCGGCTCTTACGATCCAGGTAGTAGCAATCGTTGTTGCTCATGCGCTGCAGGGTGAAAATCCCCGACTTCTGGTTGAAGCGCTCGACCAGACCTTCCTTTTGCAGGCGCTTGGCGATGTTCTTCGGCGGGTCGCCCAGTTCGAACTCGTCGACCACGCCGATGCGCACCAGGTCCTTGATCTTGACCTCGACCGGCAGCGTGCAGCAGCTGGAAACGCACGAGCCGCACATCGGGGCCGAATATTTGGCCCAGGTATCGAGACGGTCGATCTCGGCTGCGGCGATCAGGTTGGGCTTCATCATCGGTGTTTACCAGGCGTGTGCATCAGGGCGCGCGATCATACCGGGACGGGTGGAATTTTGAACAACCTTTCGCCAGATTTTTTCTTCGCGCGTTTGCAGGGGCGACAATTCGGCACGGCCCCTGCATTCATTGAGGCATATGACAAAGTAATGCCGGTCGATCTCACACTCTCGGTAAAAACTGCCGAACCAGAGCCCTTACCGTCGGTCAGACCGTCTAGGCTCTGACAACTCCCCGCTCGCTCGAGGTCCTATCGATGACTCAAGAACCACTAGTTCGCGAAGCAGAGGTGGCCGCATTCCGCGACGCCGTCCTGACCAAACTCACCTATGCGGTGGGCAAAGACCCGGATCACGCCTTCGACCATGACTGGTTCGAAGCCATCGCCCTGGCGGCGCGCGATCACATGGTCGAGCACTGGATGGACCACACCCGGCAGATTTACCGCAAAGGCCAGAAGCGGGTGTATTACCTCTCGCTGGAATTTCTCATCGGCCGTTTGCTGTACGACAGCCTGAGCAACCTCGGTTTGCTGGACGTCGCCCGTGAAGCCTTGACCGAACTGGGCGTCGATCTCGAGCGCATCCGCATCCTGGAGCCGGACGCGGCGCTGGGCAACGGTGGCCTCGGACGATTGGCGGCGTGCTTCATGGAAAGCATGTCGACCCTCGGTATCGCCGGCCACGGCTACGGCATTCGTTATGAGCACGGGTTGTTCCGCCAGGCCATCGTCGACGGCTGGCAGCAGGAACAGACCGAACACTGGCTGGATTTCGGCAACCCCTGGGAGTTCGAGCGGCCGGAGGTGGTCTATCCGATCGGCTTTGGCGGCAGCGTCGAGACCGTCACCGACGCCAGCGGCAAGTCCCGGCAAGTCTGGCACCCGGCGGAAACCGTCCGGGCCATTGCCTACGACACCCCGGTGGTCGGCTGGCGCGGGGCGAGCGTCAACACCTTGCGCCTGTGGCGGGCGCGGGCGATGGAAGACCTGCACCTGGAGCGCTTCAACGCCGGTGACCACCTCGGAGCCGTCGCCGAAGTGGCCCGGGCCGAAAGTATCTCCCGCGTGCTTTACCCGGCGGACAGCACTGAAGCCGGGCAGGAACTGCGCCTGCGTCAGGAATACTTCTTCGTCGCTGCGTCGCTTCAGGACTTGCTGCGCCGTCATCGCAACATGCACACCTCGGTGCTGACCCTCGGCGATCACGCGGCGATTCAGCTCAACGACACCCACCCTTCGATTGCCGTTGCCGAATTGATGCGTCAACTGGTCGACGTCTACGATGTGGCCTGGGACGCGGCGTGGCAAGTCACCGTCGACACGCTGTCGTACACCAACCACACGCTGTTGCCCGAAGCCCTGGAGACCTGGCCGGTGGGGCTGATGGAGCGCATGCTGCCGCGGCACATGCAGATCATTTACCTGATCAACGCCCAGCACATCGATTCGTTGCGGGCCAAGGGCATCCACGATTTCGACGTGCTGCGCGCGGTGTCGCTGATCGAGGAAGACAACGGCCGTCGGGTGCGCATGGGCAACCTCGCGTTTCTCGGCTCGCACAGCGTCAACGGCGTGTCCGGGCTGCACACGCAACTGATGCGCAAAACCGTATTTGCCGAGCTGCACAAGCTGTATCCGGAGCGAATCAACAACAAGACCAACGGCATCACCTTCCGCCGCTGGCTGTACCAGGCCAACCCGGAGCTGACGTCGATGTTGGTCGATGCCCTTGGCGCCGACGTGCTGGACAACCCTGAAGAGCGTCTGCTCGATCTTGAGCCGTTCGCCGAAAAACCCGCCTTCCGCAAAGCCTTCGCCGAGCAGCGGCTGCACAGCAAAAAAGCCCTCGCTTACCTGATCCATGAACGGCTGGGGATCGCGGTCAATCCGGCGGCGATGTTCGACGTGCAGGTCAAACGGATCCACGAATACAAACGCCAGTTGCTCAACCTTATGCACACCGTCGCGCTGTATCAGGCGATCCGCGCCGAGCCGGAAATCGACTGGGTGCCGCGGGTGAAAATCTTCGCCGGCAAAGCCGCGGCGAGTTATCACCAGGCCAAGCTGATCATCAAGCTGACCAACGACATCGCCCGGGTGGTGAACAACGACCCGACCGTGCGTGGCCTGCTCAAAGTGGTGTTCCTGCCCAACTACAACGTCAGCCTGGCGGAGAGCATCATTCCGGCGGCGGACCTGTCGGAGCAGATCTCCACCGCCGGTTTCGAAGCCTCGGGCACCAGCAACATGAAGTTCGGCCTGAACGGCGCGCTGACCATCGGCACCCTCGACGGTGCCAACGTGGAAATGTGCGAGAGCATCGGCGCCGAGCACATGTTTATCTTTGGCCTGAGCGCTCAACAGGTCGAAGCGCGCAAGCAGAACCACGAGTTCAGCGCGGTGCCGGACATTGCCGCGTCCCATCGCCTCAATGATGTGTTGCAGGCGATCCGCAGCGGGGTGTTCTCGCCGGACGACACGTCGCGCTACACCGGGCTGATCGATTCGCTGGTGGATTACGACCGGTTCTTCGTCTGCGCCGATTTCGACTCCTACTGGGAGGCGCAGATGCGCGTCGATGCGCTCTGGCACGACGCCAATAACTGGTGGCGTTCGGCGGTGCTGAATACTTCGCGCATGGGCTGGTTCTCCTCCGACCGGACGATCCGCGAGTACGCTACGGATATCTGGAAGGCACTGGAGTAACTTTTAGCGACAAATGTGCGCCCGGCCCCACGATTGTTGGGCCGGGCCGATATACTGAGCCTTGGTTCCGCCCCGCTACGGGGCTGCTCAGGGATATCGACCATGCAATGGATGTTCATGTTGATCGGGCTGCTGCTCGGCTGGCTGCTCGACGAGTCGTTCAGCGATGCGCTGTTGGGCGCGTTGCTGGGGCTCGCCATCGGCCAGGCGATGCGTATCGCGCGGCTCGGTTCACAGGCTGCCGAGCAACAGCGTCAGCTGGATCACGCGAAGATCGCGTTGCAGGGCGTCGAGCAGCGACTGTTTCTGCTGGAGGGTGCTCCGGCGTATTCGCCAGCGCCGCCGAGTGTCGCCCCGGCCAGCGCAACGGTCGTTGAGCCCGTCACGGTAGTTGAACAACCCTCTGCCGCAGAACCCGAGCTGGTCTGGGAACTGCCACCCGAACTCGAACCTGTTGCCGTCGCCGCCAGCGAATCCAGCCAGCCGCTGCCGGTCGATGTCTGGCGTCTGGACGCCGTTACGCCTGAACCTGAACCCCGACAACCCGCCGAGCCCCGTGGCCCGAACCTCATCGAACGCGGTATCAGCGCTGCGCGAAACTGGCTGTTCGGGGGCAACACTGTGCTGCGTGTCGGCGTGGTGCTGTTGTTCTTCGGTCTGGCGTTCCTGCTGCGCTACGCCACCGAAGGCATGGTGGTGCCGATCGAATTGCGTTACGCCGGAGTTGCGGCAGCAGCGTTGGGCTTGCTGGCGCTGGGCTGGTGGTTGCGCCATCGCAACAACAGCTACGCCTTGATGCTCCAAGGCACCGGGATCGCGGTGCTATACCTGACGGTGTTTGCGGCGATGCGTCTGCATCCGCTGCTCGATCCGTCTGCCGCGCTGGGCTTGCTGGTGGCGGTGACGGTGTTTTCGGCCATTCTGGCCATCACCCAGGATTCCCTGGCCCTGGCCTGCGTCGCCGCACTGGGCGGTTTCGCCGCGCCGATCCTGACCTCCACCGGGGCCGGCAACCACGTCGCGCTGTTCAGTTATTTCGCGCTGCTCAACGCCGGTATTCTGGCCATCGCCTGGTTCAAGGCCTGGCGCCTGCTCAACCTGATCGGCTTCGTGGGCACCTTCGGCATCGGTTTCGCCTGGGGCTTGCGTTTGTACACGCCGGAACTGCTGTGGAGCACCGAACCGTTCCTGCTTCTGTTCTTCCTGATGTACCTGGCCATCGGTCTGCTGTTCGCCCGGCGCAAGTTGCTGGACATGCCGGATGCCCCGGCGGACGGTGACCGCGAGGCGCTGCTGCACTGGTCGGCGCGCAAGGGCGATTACGTCGACGGGACGATGCTGTTCGGTCCGCCGCTGGTGGGTTTCGGCCTGCAATTCGCGCTGGTCCAGCATCTGGAATTCGCTGCCGCGTTCAGTGCGCTGGCGCTGGGCATGATCTACATGGCCCTCGCCAGAATGCTGATAGGCGGTCGGGCGATGTTGCTGGGCGAGACTTGCCTGGCGCTCGGGGTGATTTTCGCCAGCCTGGCGATTCCGCTGGGGCTGGATGCACGCTGGACGTCCGCGGCCTGGGCGGTGGAGGGCGCGGGGATTTTCTGGCTCGGTTTGCGTCAGCAACGGCCGTTGGCCCGGGCTTTCGCATTGCTGCTGCAACTGGGTTCGGCGCTGGCGTTTCTCAGTCAGTTGCGGGTTGGCGAAAGCAGCCTGCTCGACGCTGCGCCGCTGGGCGCATTGATGCTCGGCGCGGCCTTGTTGTTCAGCTTCTATCAATTGCGCAAGGCGTCGCCGGAGCAAACCTCGCTGTGGGAGCGTCAGGGCTTGCCGGTGCTGGCGTGCCTGGGGCTGACCTTCCTGTATTTGCTGGCGCCGCTGTTCTTCTTCATTCAGGGCACGGCGATCAGTTGGGCATTGGCCGGGCTGGCGACCTTGTTCGTCGGCTTGCGCCTGCAATCGCGCACGTTCCTGTTCACCGCGTTTGCCGTGCAACTGCTCGGCGGGGCGTTGTTCCTGTTGCGCCTGCAAGGGGCGGGCGAGGATTCGGCGGCGGTGTTCAGCGCTGGCTGGAGCGGTCTGTTCAGCGCCTCATTGATCGGTCTGGCGTTGATCGCCGGCATGCTGCTGGCGGCGCGCGACGAGATGGTGCGCAGCGATGTTCGTCTGCTGCGCGGGTTGTCGGTGGTGCTGCTGGCGGGTCTGGTGCTGATCAATCTGGCAGTGTTGTTCGTGCTGCCATGGCAGACCGCGAGCGCGGTATGGGCGGCCAGTGGCTTGCTGATCATCTGGCTCAGTCTGTACCTCAAGCAGCGCGTGAGTTTTGTCTTCGGTCTGCTGTTGCAACTGATCGGCGGCGCGGCGTTTCTGCTCGCCGGCCCCGAGTTGTTGGGGCCGTTGTCCAGCGAGGGGCTGCGACCGCTGGCCCATGGCGGATTCTGGACGCCACTGGTGTTGGGCCTGGCGGCGATGATCGGGGCGTGGCGCCTGCAACTGGGCAATCACGCCTCGGCGTTTGACGTGCTGAGTCTGCAGCGCCTGTCCGACGTGTTGCTGGTGTGGGGCGCTGGTTGGTGGGCGCTGGCGTGGGTCAGCGAAGTGCTGCGGTTTGCGCCGCTGAATCTGCAGGGGCCGCTGTTGCTGCTGGTCGCTGCGCTGAGCGCCGCGTTGTGGACACTGTTGGCCTTGCGCCTGAAATGGCCGTCGCTCGGGTTGCTCTGCACCTTGCTGATTCCGGCGGCCGGGCTGGTGTTGCTGGCCGCGTGGCATTCGCGTTATCACCCGGCGGCGGATTTCGGCTGGCTGGCGTGGGCGGCGGTGTTCGTTGTGCATTTCATCAGCCTGCGACGTCTGGCACCGATGCTGCCGGCACGGGCCTTGAGCACGGCTCATGTGCTCGGTTGCTGGCTGCTGATCGGCGTGCTGGCGCTGGAATTACGCTACGGCCTGCTGCTGTTGTCCGAGCAATACAACGCCTGGCGCTGGCTGGGCTGGGCGATTCTGCCGAGCGTGTATCTGTTGCTGATGGCCGCGCCGCGTCAGTGGCCATGGCCGGTGGCGGCGTTCCCTCGCGAATACCGTTTGTATGCGGCGGCGCCGCTGGCGGTGCTGATGCTGATCTGGTTCTGGCTGGCCAATGGCATCA
Organism: Pseudomonas sp. B16(2017); assembly: GCF_002113205.1. Taxonomy (NCBI): domain Bacteria; kingdom Pseudomonadati; phylum Pseudomonadota; class Gammaproteobacteria; order Pseudomonadales; family Pseudomonadaceae; genus Pseudomonas; species Pseudomonas sp. B16(2017). The sequence continues at coordinate 414,046 of NZ_NEKA01000002.1, read as the reverse complement.
GCGATGGCAATGCCGAGCCGCTGCCTTATGTGCCGCTGCTCAACCCGCTGGAATTGGGTCTGCTGTTTGCGCTGTTCGGTGTCTACGTCTGGTCGCGCAGCGCCGTCGCCGAGCTGTCGATCCGCCAGGATTACGCCGCTTACGCGACGCAACTGATTGCTGGCGTTTCCCTGTTTGCGTTCTGCACCGCGCTGGTGACCCGCGCCGCGCACCATTGGGCGGGCATTCCGTTCGAGCTGGATCTGTTGCTCGACTCGATGCTGGTGCAGGCCGGCTTGTCCATTGTCTGGACGTTGATGGCGCTCGGGCTGATGATCGGCGGGCACCTGCGCCATCGCCGCGAAGTGTGGCTGATCGGCGCGGCGCTGATTGCGCTGGTGGTGGCCAAACTTATTTTTGTCGAATTGAGCAACCGTGGCGGACTGGCCCGGATTGTCTCGTTCATCGGCGTTGGTGTGTTGTTGCTGGTGGTGGGTTATTTTGCGCCGCTGCCGCCCAAACGCGTCGAAGCTGCACCGGCGGCGGACCAACCGGCCCCGGAAACCGAAGGAGTGTCGTCTTGAGTCGCAAGCTTAATCTCGGGTGGCTGTTGCTGGGCGTGGCCATGGCGGCCGGCGCCCAGGAAAAACCGGCGGACTTCGCCGCGCAGGTACCGTTGTCGGTCAGCGGTTCCGGCCCGTGGTATCGCCTCGAACTGCCGCTGAGCGTGCAGTTGCAGGCGCGCCAGACTGATCTCAGCGATCTGCGAGTGTTCAACGCCGCCGGAGAACCGCAGGCCTATGCGCTGGCCCGGGAATCAGCGCAGACCCGCGACGACGGTCAGTTGCATGAGGTGAAGTGGTTCCCCCTGTACAACTCGGCGGATGCCACCGAGCGCGCGCCGAGCGTACGCGTGCAATCCACCACCACCGGTACGCTGGTGGAAGTGCAGCCGTCCAGCCAGCTCGAAGCCGGGGAAGAAGTGCTGCGCGGCTGGCTGCTCGACGCCAGCGCGATCAAGGCGCCGTTGCAGCAACTGATCCTCGACTGGACCAGCGAGCGCGACGGCTTCCAGCGTTTCAGCATCGAGGCCAGCGACGACTTGCAGCACTGGCAAGCCTGGGGCGAAGGTCAGGTCGCGCGCCTGACCTTTGCCGACGAACGGGTCGAGCAGCATGAAGTGGCGCTGCCCGGGCAATCGGCGCGCTATCTGCGTCTGCTGTGGGATTCGCCGGCTTCGGCGCCGGTCCTGACGTCGGCGCAACTGAAAAGCAGCGACCCGCGCAACCTGCCGCTGCCATTGGTCTGGTCGCCGGCACTGGCCGGCAGCAGCGGCAAGGCCGGGGAATACACCTGGCAGTTGCCGATGGGGCTGAACATCGAGCGGGTGCAGGTCGAACTGAAACAGGCCAACAGCCTGGCGCCGGTGACCCTGTCGGGGCGGCGCGACAGCAGTCTGCCGTGGCAACCGCTGAGCAGCGGCTTGCTCTATCGCCTGACCCAGAACGGCCAGGACGTGGTGCAGAACGAATTGCAGCTCTACGGCCAAACCGTGCAGCAGTTGAAACTGACGGTCGACGAACGCGGTGGCGGTCTCGGCGAGCAGGCGCCGAGCTTGAAATACGCGGTGCGCGCCACTCAGGTCATTTTCCTCGCGCGCGGCGACGGACCGTACAGCCTGGCGCTGGGCAATCCGACCGTGAAGACGGCGAACCTGCCGCTGACCACGCTGATCCCCGATTTCAAACCGGAGAAACTGGCCACACTGGGCAAGGCCACGGTGCAGGGTAAAGCGCTGGCGACTCAGACCTCGACGGCCACCACGGCTGCGACCACCGATATCAACTGGAAGAAATTCGGCCTGTGGGCGGTGTTGCTGCTCAGTGTGCTGTTTCTGGCGGCGATGGCCTTCAGTCTGCTGCGCAAGCCGTCGGCCAAGTCGTGAATATGACGGGTGTGACCTCCACACCCGTCGGGTTTGCATCTACGCTGAATCCGGTGCCTGAACTCTCTCGGTTCGATCACGTCTGATAGCAGGAATTGCCCCCGACGCACGTTACCGGCGTCATTGCTCGCTACGGTTTCAGACTCCCTGTAAACTGCGCGGGTTTTTAGCCCCCCATTCCACCGGAGCCGTCCATGTCCCGCGTTACCCTGAGTCGCTATTTGATTGAGCAGACCCGCAGCAACAACACTCCTGCCGATCTGCGTTTCCTGATCGAAGTGGTGGCGCGCGCCTGTAAAGAGATCAGCCACGCCGTGTCCAAAGGCGCCCTGGGCGGTGTTCTGGGCAGCATGGGCACGGAAAACGTGCAAGGCGAAGTGCAGAAGAAGCTCGACGTGCTGTCGAACGAAATCCTGCTCGAAGCCAACGAGTGGGGCGGTCACCTGGCCGGCATGGCGTCCGAAGAAATGGACAATGCCTACCAGATCCCGGGCAAATACCCGAAAGGCGCCTACCTGCTGGTATTCGACCCGCTGGACGGTTCGTCGAACATCGACATCAACGCCCCGGTCGGCACTATCTTCTCCGTGCTGCGTTGCCCGAACGAATACCTGAGCCAGAACGAAGCGCTGGATGAAAAGGCCTTCCTGCAGCCAGGCACTCAGCAGGTTGCCGCCGGTTATGCGATCTACGGCCCGCAAACCATGCTGGTGCTGACCCTGGGCCACGGCGTCAAAGGCTTCACCCTGGACCGCGAAATGGGCAGCTTCGTCCTGACTCACGAAGACATCACCATTCCTGAATCCACCCAGGAATTCGCCATCAACATGTCCAACCAGCGTCACTGGGAAGCTCCGGTACAGCGTTACGTTTCGGAACTGCTGGCCGGTGAAGAAGGTCCGCTGAAAAAGAACTACAACATGCGTTGGGTCGCGGCGATGGTTGCCGACGTACACCGCATCCTGACCCGTGGCGGTCTGTTCATGTACCCGCGCGACAGCCGCGAGCCGTCCAAGCCGGGCAAACTGCGCCTGATGTACGAAGCCAACCCGATGTCGTTCCTGGTGGAACAGGCGGGCGGCGCTTCCACCGACGGCCACCAGCGCATTCTCGACATCAAGCCTGAAGGCCTGCACCAGCGTGTAGCGGTGTTCCTCGGCTCGAAAGAAGAAGTCGCCCGCGCCACGGCTTACCACAAGGAATAAACCATGACCGCGCCCTGGCAGCCGTTGCTCGATTGGTGGTTCGGTCATGCCGAATCAGCCACTGAAGTTTCGGCGCAACAGGGCAAGTTGTGGTTCGGCAAGAAAGACAGCCAGGACCTCGAAGCGCGTGAGCGTTTCGGGGTCTTTGTCGATCAGGCCCTCGCTGGCGAATTGACCGAGTGGACGCAACATCCCGAAGGTTGGCTGGCGCTGGTGCTGCTGCTCGACCAACTCCCGCGAATGATCTTTCGCGACACACCCAAGGCTTTTTCCGGTGATCTACGGGCACAGAAACTGGTGGCTCAGGGGATTGCCGCAGACTTCGATCGGCAGTTGAAACCGATCCAGCGACTCTTCATCTACCTCGTCTTCGAACACTGCGAAAACCTCGCGGTGCAGAATGAAGCGGTCTCGCGATTCATCGAACTGGTGGCTGAACAGCCGGAAGCGGAGCGTGGGGTGTTTGCCGACAACCTGGATTATGCCGAGCGGCATCAGAAGGTGATTGCGCGGTTTGGACGGTTTCCGCATCGCAATGTGGTGTTGGGGCGGGAGTCTACGGTTGAGGAGCTGGAGTTTCTTTCGCAGCCGGGGTCGAGTTTCTGAAGCTGCATCAGACTCACGGATTGCCTTGAAGCAAACGCTTCATCAAGAGTGCAGGCAGGTTTTTTCTCGTATCGGCGATGATATGGATATAGATGGTTTGCTCTCGGACTTCATAAATGATGCGATTCAAGCCAGAGATGACTTGTCGATATTGACCAAGGTTCAGCCTTTCTATTTCTTCGGGAATGGAACCTGAATAGGGTAAGGATGCGAGACTGCGAATAGCGATCTTCAAGCTGGCATAAGTGCTATGCCAGGTTTGAGGTGAGAACTGTTTGATGAGGTAGGTGCGAAGATCTTTGAGATCTGTTTCGGCGGACTGAAGAATAACGACCTTCAAACTCATTGGGGGTCGATCCTGTCCAACTCTGCGAAAACGTCTTCAACGTCCCTGTACTTGCCTTCCTCAATTTCTCGATTTCCCATGGCAAGCAGTTTGAGCAGAGCCATTGTTTCTTCCTGCTCTTCAAAACTTTTGACGTCCATGACTACAAGCTTCGCTTCGCCGTTCTGGGTAATCACCAGCGGCTCACGGCTTTCGCTAATCGTTTTGACGATTTCGGCGGTATGGCTTTTCAGGTAGCTGATGGGTTTGATCTGGGATGAAAGCTTCACGGGCTGCGCCTCGCTGAGTGGACTAGGACTGAGTTTAGTCTTAATTCAGTCCTGAGTCAGTCCGAGGTGACAAGCGTGTCTAGCGTTGTTCCGTCTTCGCGGGTTCAAGCGCGAAGACGGCTTCGAACGACTTAGATTCGGAAGCTGCCAACCAACTGCTTCAACCGCGCAGCCTGCTGCTCCAGATCCGCACAAGCCCGCAACGTCGCCTGCAAGTTCTCCACACCTTCCTGGTTCAGCGTGTTGATCTCGTTGATATCAACGTTGATCGACTCGACCACCGCCGTCTGCTCTTCCGTCGCCGTCGCCACCGACTGATTCATGCCGTCGATCTCGCCGATACGCTGGGTCACGCTGCCCAGGCGTTCGCCGGCCTGGTTGGCGATGCCGACGCTGCTTTCGCTCTCACGCTGGCTCTCGGTCATGATGCCGACCGCCTGACGCGCGCCGACTTGCAGCTCTTCAATCATCTTCTGCACTTGCTGCGCCGAATCCTGGGTGCGGTGCGCCAGGTTGCGGACTTCGTCGGCGACCACCGCGAAACCACGACCGGCCTCACCGGCACGGGCCGCTTCGATCGCGGCGTTGAGCGCCAGCAGGTTGGTCTGCTGGGAGATGCTGGTGATCACTTCCAGAATCTGCCCGATGTTCACGGTGTTGCTGTTCAGGGTTTCGATGTTGCCGCAGGAGTCGCTGATCTTCGCCGACAGCTGCTGCATCGCGTGGATGGTTTTATCCACCACCTGCTGGCCGTCTTCGGCCAGGCTGCGTGCATCACTGGAGTGCTGCGAGGCGAGGGCGGCGTTCTGGGCGATTTCCTGGGCGGCGGCGCCGAGCTGGTTGATCGCGGCGGCCACGCTGTTGGTGCGCGAGGCCTGCTGGTCGGAGTTGAACATCGACGAGTTCGACGCCGCGACCACGCGCAGCGCGACTTCGTTGACCTGGCCGGTGGCCGAGGAGACTTCGCGGATCGAGGTGTGGATGCGCTCGACGAAACGGTTGAACGACAGCCCCAGCGCACCGAATTCATCGTGACCGTGGATGGTCAGGCGTTTGGTCAGGTCACCTTCGCCTTCGGCGATGTCGTGCATGGCACGGCCCATGGTCAGCAGCGGCTGCATCAGGACGCGGATCAGCATGCCGAGCAGGGCGATGATGATCACTACGGCAATGACCATGGCGATCAGCGCCGAGGTGCGGAATTCGCTGAGCATCGAGAACGCGGTGTCCTTGTCCAGCACCAGCGCGACGTACCAGTCGGCCGACGGCACGCCGTTGACGCGGGTGAAGGAGATCAGTTGGGTCTTGCCGTCGAACTCGACTTCTTTCAGACCCGGGCTGACTTTCGGCGCGCCGTTGGGGTAGGCCTCGGCGAGGGTCTTGAGCACCAGCTTGCTGTCCGGGTGGATCAGGATCTTGCCGTCGGCGCTGACGATGAACGCATGGCCGTGGCCGCCGAAGTTCAGCGAGTTGATGATCGCGCTGACGCTGGACAGATCAATGTCGGCGCCGGCCACACCGATCATCTGGCCCTGGCGCTGCACCGGGGTGGCGACCGTGATCACCAGTTTGCCCGACGAGGCGGCGATGTACGGTTCGGTGACGATGGTCTGTTGCGCAGCGTTGGCTGCCTTGTACCAGCCACGGGCGCGCGGGTCGTAATCCGGCGCGCGGTTGCCGGCCGGGACCGAGAACATCACGCCGTCGGCGCCACCGAAGTAGCTGAGCTGGAAGTTGCCGGTGTAGGCCGGCAGGTCGATGATGCGTTTCAAGCTGGCCGGGGCGTTGCCGTCGGCGACAACCTGTTGCGCCATCGATTGCAGCAACTGGATGCGGCTTTCCAGCCAGGTCTGGATGTTGCTGGTGGTCAGGCTGCCCAGTTCCTGCATCGACGCTTCGGTGCTGCTTTGCAGGGCTTCGCGCTGGCGATAGTCGTTGAACAAAATGAAACAGGCGAATGCAACGGCCACCACGAGGGCGGCAGCCAACAAGATCTTGTGGCTGAATTTCATGTTTCTGGTCATTAAGAGAGCTACCGCGAAGGGGCTGGTCAAGAAAGGGCGGCAATTTGCCACACTATCGGGCTTTGCGCTGCTCTTATTTCGACCGCGGCGCGCCAAAGATTAGGCGGCTTTTGCGAAAGTCGACGAAATGCTCAATAGCCCCACAAAGTGTCTGATTTACCGATGAATGCCGGACGAGCGGGCGAACAAATAGCCGGTCTGCCAGGGAACCAGACAGGGGTTTTCTCTTCTAAGCTTCTGGTTGGCGCCATGCCATCCCCCTTCCGCTCCAGGAGTTACACCATGTCGCTGCGATCTATCGCCCTGCTGTCGTTTTGCGTGCTGTTGGCCGCATGCAGCAAGGTCAATCAGGAAAACTATTCGAAGCTCTCGGCCGGCATGGCCAAGGCCGAAGTCGAGACGCTGCTTGGCAAGCCCACCGATTGCTCGGGCGCGCTGGGCATGTCCAGTTGCACCTGGGGCGACAAGAACAGCTTTATCAGCGTGCAGTACGCCGGTGACAAAGTGCTGATGTTTTCCGGCCAAGGCCTGAAGTAAACCGGGGCCACGCGCCCACGGGAGAAAAACAATGAAGCGGTTATTGCTTGTCCTTTTGGCCGGCCTGGTATTGGCTGGCTGCGCCACGTCCGGTGAAGATCCGCTGGCGCCGAAGACGGTCAACAGTGTCAATCTCAAGCGTTACCAGGGCACCTGGTACGAGCTGGCGCGTCTGCCGATGTATTTCCAGCGCAATTGCGCGCAATCCGAAGCCCGTTACTCGCTCAAGCCCGACGGCAATATTGCGGTGTACAACCGCTGTCTGACGGCAGACTGGAAGTGGGAAGAGGTCAAAGGTACGGCTTATCCACAGGTGCCGGGCAAGACCGACAAGCTGTGGGTTGAGTTCGATACCTGGTTCTCGCGCCTGATTCCGGGTGTGGCGAAGGGTCAATACTGGGTGCTGTATGTCAGCGATGACTACAAGACCGCCCTCGTGGGCGACCCGAGTCGTCGCTATCTGTGGCTGTTGTCCCGCACGCCGACCGTCAACGGTGTGGTGCGTGAGGAACTGCTGAGCAAGGCGCGTCAGCAGGGTTACGACACCACGCGCCTGATCTGGCGGGCGTCGGATCAGCAGATGGCCAAGACGTCCAACTGACGCGCAACAAAAAACCTGTGGAGGTTGCCCTCCACAGGTTTTTTTATGTCAGCCCAAAAGGTCTCGCAGAACCTGGGTGAAGGCGCGATTGCTGTCCTCTTCCCCGGCATGTCGCCCCTCGCGCACGACCCACTGACCATTGACCAGCACATCGCGCACCTGACGGTCGCCGCCGGCAAACAGCCAGCGATTGAGAATCCCGTCACCGCTGGCCGTGGCCAGATACGGATCGCTGCCATCGAGCACAATCCAGTCGGCACGCTTGCCGACCTCCAGCGCACCGATCGGCTGGCCCAGCGCCTGAGCACCTCCATCCAGCGCCGCGTCATACAACGTGCGGCCGACCATCGGCTGATCCGCGCCATACAAGCGGTTGCGCCGCTGATCGCGCAGGCGCTGGCCGTATTCCAGCCAGCGCAGTTCTTCCACCACGCTCAACGACACATGGCTGTCGGAGCCGATGCCCATGCGCCCGCCCTGAGCGAGGAAATCCACCGCCGGGAAAATCCCGTCGCCGAGGTTGGCCTCGGTGGTCAGGCACAGGCCGGCGATGGCGCGACTCTTGGCCATCAGGGTGACTTCTTCCGGATTGGCGTGAGTCGCGTGGACCAGGCACCAGCGCTGATCGACTTCGGTGTTTTCGTACAGCCATTGCAGCGGGCGACGACCGCTCCAGCTCAGGCAGTCGTCGACTTCCTTCTGCTGTTCGGCGATGTGGATGTGCACCGGGCATTGCTGGTTGCTGGCCGCCAGCACTTCGCTGATCTGCTGCGGCGTGACCGCGCGCAACGAGTGGAAGCACAGGCCCAGCGACTGCGCCTTTTGCTGTGCCAGCAACGGTTGCAGACGCGATTGCAGCTTCAGGTAACTTTCGGTGCTGTTGATGAAGCGGCGCTGGCCTTCGTTCGGCGTCTGGCCGCCGAAACCGCTGTGGCTGTAGAGCACCGGAAGTAACGTCAGACCGATGCCGGCCGAGCTGGCCGCCTGGCTGATACGCAGGGCCAGCTCGGCCGGATCGGCGTAAGGCTGGCCGTTGTTATCGTGGTGGACGTAATGGAATTCGGCGACCGAGGTGTAACCGGCCTTGAGCATTTCGATGTACAGCTGACGGGCGATCACACCGAGCTGGTCGGGGCTGATTTTTCCGACGAGCCGATACATCAGATCGCGCCAGGTCCAGAAACTGTCGTTGGGATTGCCGGCCACTTCCGCCAGTCCCGCCATCGCTCGCTGGAACGCGTGGGAGTGCAGATTCGGCATCCCCGGCAGCAGCGGACCGCTCAGTCGTTCGGCGCCGTCTGCAGTGGAATCGGCCTGGATTCGGGTCAACACGCCATCGGCGCTGACCTCGAGACGTACATTGTTGGCCCATCCGTTAGGCAGCAGCGCGCGTTCGGCAAAGAAGGCGGACATGGTTCAGCACCCCATCGTGTGTTATTTGTATATACATATACAGACGTTTGCCTGCCCGGTAAACTCCGGCAAGCTAGCCACTTTCACCAATGAACAGGGATCCACCGTGCCGACTCCGCCTCCAGTCTCCCCGTTGGCCGCGAACATGGGCGACAGTCCGGCGCCCTTGTACGCCCGCGTCAAACAGATGATCACCCAGCAGATCGACAGCGGTAACTGGCCGCCGCATTACCGCGTGCCGTCGGAAAGCGAGCTGGTCAGCCAGTTGGGCTTCAGCCGCATGACCATCAACCGCGCACTGCGGGAAATGACCGCCGACGGTCTGCTGGTACGCATGCAAGGCGTCGGCACGTTTGTCGCCGAACCGAAGAGCCAGTCCGCGCTGTTCGAGGTGCACAACATCGCCGACGAAATCGCCTCCCGTGGCCATCGCCACACCTGCCAGGTGATCACCCTGGAAGAAGAGGCCGCCGGCTCCGAGCGCGCGCTGGCGCTGGATATGCGCGAAGGGCAAAAGGTCTTTCACTCGCTGATCGTGCACTACGAAAACGATATTCCTGTGCAAATCGAAGACCGCTTCGTCAATGCGTTGGTCGCCCCGGAATACCTCAAGCAGGACTTCACCCTGCAAACGCCTTACGCCTACCTGAACCAGGTCGCGCCGCTGACCGAAGGCGAGCACGTGGTCGAAGCGATTCTTGCCGAAGCGTCCGAATGCAAATTGCTGCAGATCGAAAAAGGCGAGCCTTGCCTGCTGATCCGCCGCCGTACCTGGTCGGGTCGTCAGCCGGTCACGGCGGCACGCCTGATTCACCCCGGTTCCCGTCATCGTCTGGAAGGACGGTTCCATAAATAGAGAGCATAAATGAATGGTTTGAAGGTTTTACGCGCCGAAGGCTACCCGCGCATGCCGTGGAAAAACGGCGGCGGCAGCACCGAGGAAATCACCCGTGACGCCGGCGCCGGCCTCGACGGTTTTGGCTGGCGTCTGTCGATTGCCGACATCGCCGAATCCGGCGGCTTTTCGACCTTCGCCGGTTACCAGCGGGTCATCACGGTGTTGCAGGGCGACGGCATGACCCTGTGTGTCGACGGCGACGATACCCAACCGTTGTTACCCCTCGACCCGTTTGCCTTCAGCGGCGAAAGCCAGGTGTCCTGCACCTTGCTCGGCGGCGCGATCCGTGACTTCAACCTGATCTACTCGCCCCAGCGTTATAGCGCACGCCTGCAATGGCTGGACGGCGAACAGCGGTTTTTCAGTTCGGCGAGCACCGTGCTGGTCTTCAGCGTCAGCGAATTGCTGGAGGTCACGGTCGGTGACAGTGCGTCGCAACTCGGCCGCCATGACTGTCTGCAACTGGACGGTAACACCGGGCTGACCGAGATCGCCGTCAATGCCGGCTGCTGCGTGATCGAACTGTCCCCGCGCTGATCCTTCACACGCTCTTCGTGGGAAACGATCAAAAACCGCTGCTTTGAAAGCAGCGGTTTTTTTTCGTCCCGACGTTCCCGAAATGCGCACCAACTTGTTACCGAACGCCCCAGCGTGGCGCAGAACCACGCTTCCGTAACAACCTCTCGCCACCCTCAATCCACCCCGCGAAAAATTTCATGGACGCCAGAGCCCTTGATTCAGGCGCTCTGCAGCCCTGTTCGGAATTTTTATTGAACAGCCCTCCAACAAGTTGGCCGCTTGATTGCATATGCTTGTATGTACAAGTAAAGACGTATGCGTATGAGTCGATCGAGACTCTCCGCGGCGTCCACTGATTCGCTTGTCGCGCACTGAGGCGCACAGGCTGCTTGCCCACTGCCAGGGTTGGTTTGAATTGATCGCTGAGGAGTCTTTTTCGTGACTGACAATAAGCCTACAACTGCCGTTTATACAAAGAGACGTGATGTTGAGATCCGCGCCGCCCGCGGCAACAAGCTGACCGCCAAGAGCTGGCTGACCGAAGCGCCGCTGCGCATGTTGATGAACAACCTCGACCCGGAAGTCGCCGAGAACCCGAAAGAGCTGGTGGTCTACGGTGGCATCGGTCGCGCGGCGCGTAACTGGGAGTGCTACGACAAGATCGTCGAGAGCCTCACCAACCTGAACGAAGACGAAACCCTGCTGGTGCAATCGGGCAAGCCGGTCGGCGTGTTCAAGACCCACAGCAACGCCCCGCGCGTACTGATCGCCAACTCCAACCTGGTGCCGCACTGGGCGACCTGGGAACACTTCAACGAACTCGACGCCAAAGGCCTGGCCATGTACGGCCAGATGACCGCCGGCAGCTGGATCTACATCGGCAGCCAGGGCATCGTCCAAGGCACCTACGAAACCTTCGTTGAAGCCGGTCGCCAGCACTACAAAGACAACCTCACCGGCAAGTGGGTCCTGACCGCCGGCCTCGGCGGCATGGGCGGTGCCCAGCCACTGGCCGCGACCCTCGCCGGTGCCTGCTCGCTGAACATCGAATGCCAGCAGATCAGCATCGATTTCCGCCTCAAGACCCGCTACGTCGACGAGCAGGCCAAAGACCTCGACGACGCGCTGGCCCGCATCGCCAAATACACTTCCGAAGGCAAGGCGGTTTCCATCGCCCTGTGCGGCAACGCCGCCGAAATCCTTCCGGAACTGGTCAAGCGCGGCGTGCGCCCGGACATGGTCACCGACCAGACCAGTGCCCACGACCCGCTCAACGGTTACCTGCCGGCCGGCTGGACCTGGGACGAATACCGCGCCCGCGCCAAGACCGAGCCAGCCGCTGTGGTCAAGGCCGCCAAGCAATCGATGGCCGTCCACGTCAAAGCCATGCTCGACTTCCAGAAAATGGGCGTGCCGACCTTCGACTACGGCAACAACATCCGTCAGATGGCTCAGGAAGAAGGCGTCGAAAACGCATTCGATTTCCCTGGCTTCGTACCGGCCTACATTCGTCCGCTGTTCTGCCGTGGCATCGGCCCGTTCCGCTGGGCTGCGCTGTCGGGTGATCCGCAGGACATCTACAAGACCGACGCCAAGGTCAAAGAGCTGATCCCGGACGACGCGCACCTGCACAACTGGCTGGACATGGCCCGCGAGCGCATCAGCTTCCAGGGTCTGCCGGCGCGTATCTGCTGGGTCGGCCTGGGCCTGCGCGCCAAGCTCGGTCTGGCGTTCAACGAAATGGTGCGCAGCGGCGAGCTGTCGGCGCCGATCGTGATCGGTCGCGACCACCTCGACTCCGGCTCGGTCTCCAGTCCGAACCGTGAAACCGAGTCGATGCAGGATGGCTCCGATGCCGTTTCCGACTGGCCGCTGCTCAACGCGCTGCTGAACACCGCGAGCGGTGCGACCTGGGTGTCCCTGCACCACGGCGGCGGCGTCGGCATGGGCTTCTCCCAGCACTCGGGCATGGTGATTGTCTGCGACGGTACTGACGAAGCGGCCGAGCGTATCGCTCGCGTGCTGCACAACGACCCGGGCACCGGGGTCATGCGTCACGCCGATGCCGGTTACCAGATCGCCATCGACTGCGCCAAGGAACAAGGGCTGAACCTGCCGATGATTACCGGCAAGTAATGCTTGCCCTGTAGGAGCGAGCCTGCTCGCGATAGCGGTTTGTCAGTCAACGAAAATGTTGCATGAACCGCCCTCATCGCGAGCAGGCTCACTCCCACAGGTACCAAAACAGCAAAATCCAGAACAATCCACAGAGGTTGAATCATGGCGGGCAACACCGATCGTGCAGGCAGTAAACCGTTGATCGAAAGGCGTTCGATCGACTACATCCCGGAAGCGGAAAGACACGGTCGTCTGTTCAGTCAGTTCACCCTGTGGATGGGTGCCAACCTGCAAATCACTGCGATTGTCACCGGGGCCCTGGCCGTGGTGCTGGGCGGCGATGTGTTCTGGTCGTTGATCGGTCTGCTGATCGGTCAACTGCTGGGCGGCGGGGTGATGGCGCTGCACGCGGCGCAAGGGCCGAAGCTTGGCCTGCCGCAGATGATTTCCAGCCGGGTGCAGTTCGGCGTCTACGGGGCGGCGATTCCGATCGTGCTGGTGTGTCTGATGTACCTCGGCTTCACCGCCACCGGAACGGTGTTGTCCGGTCAGGCGCTGGGCCAGTTGTTCGGGGTCAGCGACACCATCGGCATCCTGCTTTTCGCCAGCGTCATCGTGGTGGTCACGGTGCTCGGCTATCGGGTGATCCACTGGATCGGCCGCATCGCCAGTGTCATTGGCGTGATCGCTTTCGTGTACCTGTTCAGCCGCTTGATGAGTCAGGTGGACGTCGGCGCACTTCTGGAAATCCGCCACTTCAGCTGGAGCAGTTTCCTGCTGGCGGTGTCGCTCGCGGCCTCCTGGCAGATCGCTTTCGGCCCTTACGTGGCGGATTACTCGCGTTACCTGCCAAGCAAGGTGTCTTCGGTGAAAACCTTCTTCGCCGCAGGCGCCGGTTCGGTAATCGGTGCGCAGGTGGCGATGATCCTCGGTGTGTTCGCGGCCGCTTCGGCCAACGGGCAATTCGCCGGTCATGAAGTCGCCTACATCGTCGGTCTGGGCGGGACCGGTGCCACCGCCGCGCTGCTGTATTTCAGCATCGCGTTCGGCAAGGTCACCATCTCCACCCTGAACTCCTACGGCAGCTTCATGTGCATCGCGACCATCATCAGCGGCTTCCGTGGTCACCTGATGGTTACCCGGATGCAGCGTCTGGTGTTCGTGCTGGGGATCGTCGGCGCGGCGACCCTGATCGCGCTGCTCGGCCAGCACTCGTTCCTCGGTGCGTTCAAGTCCTTCATCCTGTTCCTGCTGGCGTTCTTCACGCCGTGGAGCGCGATCAATCTGGTGGACTACTACTGCATTACCCGCGAGCGCTACGACGTACCGGCGCTGGCGGATCCGAACGGTCGCTACGGCCGCTGGAACATCCTCGGTATCAGCGTTTACGTGTTCGGGGTGCTGGTGCAACTGCCGTTCATTTCCACCAAGTTCTATACCGGTCCATTGGTAGCGGCCCTGGGGGATGTGGATATTTCCTGGATCATCGGTCTCGTGCTGCCCGCAGCGCTGTATTACGTCTGCGCGAAAAAATGGCACGGCACCGTACCCGATCAACTGATTCTGCCCGTCGAGCAGGACAGCGTTGTACAACCTAAAACAAGCGGGGCCGGTCGCGCTGCGGCGCAGGCCTGATTTGGACGTGGACAGGGCTGGATGCCTCTTGACTGCCGTAAGCCAATTCATGATTAGGAGCGTCACAACAATGAAATCGAACAAGACCCTGCTGACCACATTGCTTTCCATGGGCCTGCTGGCCAGCGCCGGCGCGACCCAGGCCGCCGGCTGGTGCGAGTCCGGCAAACCGGTGAAATTCGCCGGCCTGAACTGGGAAAGCGGCATGCTGCTGACCGACCTTCTGCAAGTGGTGCTGGAAAAAGGTTACGACTGCAAGACCGACAGCCTGCCGGGCAACTCCATCACCATGGAAAACGCCCTGAGCAGCAACGACATCCAGATCTTCGCCGAAGAATGGGTTGGCCGCAGCGAGGTCTGGAACAAAGCCGAGAAGGCCGGCAAGGTCGTCGGTGTCGGCGCGCCGGTGGTCGGTGCGGTGGAAGGCTGGTACGTGCCGCGCTACGTGATCGAAGGCGATGCCAAGCGCAAGATCGAAGCGAAGGCACCGGACCTGAAAAACATCGCCGATCTGGGCAAATACGCCGCCGTCTTCAAGGACGCCGAAGAACCGTCCAAGGGCCGCTTCTACAACTGCCCGGCCGGCTGGACCTGCGAGCTGGACAACAGCGAAATGCTGAAAAGCTACGGCCTGGAAAACAGCTACACCAACTTCCGCCCGGGCACTGGTCCGGCGTTGGATGCGGCCGTGCTGTCGAGCTACAAACGTGGCGAGCCGATCCTGTTCTACTACTGGACGCCAACCCCGCTGATGGGCCAGATCGACGCAGTCAAACTGGAAGAGAAACCGGGCGTCGACAAGACCGTGACCATCAAGGTCGGTCTGTCCAAGACCTTCCACGAACAAGCGCCGGAGCTGGTGGCCGTGCTGGAAAAGGTCAACCTGCCGATCGACCTGCTGAACCAGAACCTGGGCCGCATGGCGAAGGAACGTATCGAGTCGCCAAAACTGGCGAAAATCTTCCTCAAGGAACATCCTGAGGTCTGGCATGCGTGGGTCAGTGAAGACGCTGCCAAGAAAATCGACGCGGCGCTGTAGGTCGAATTCCTCCCGGCCAACCGAGAGGCTGGCCGGGGTGTTCGCCGCAATCGCTTGATTGAGTTTCCTGATTGAGAGCCGCTTATGTTTCCCGAAAGCTTTACCTTTTCCATCGCCGACTGGGTCAACGGTTGGGTCGATGCGCTGGTCACCAACTATGGCGATGTGTTCCGCCACATCTCCGACACCCTGCTGTGGGCCATCGTCAATCTTGAAGGCCTGCTGCGCGCCGCACCGTGGTGGTTGATGCTGGCCATCGTCGGCGTCGTGGCCTGGCACGCAACGCGCAAAGTCGTGACCACCGCCGTGATCGTCGGTCTGTTGTTCCTGGTCGGCGCCGTCGGTCTGTGGGACAAGTTGATGCAGACCCTCGCGCTGATGATGGTGGCGACGGTCATTTCGGTGCTGATCGGCGTACCGCTGGGGATTCTCTCGGCGCGCAGCAATCGCCTGCGTTCGGTGCTGATGCCGCTGCTCGACATCATGCAGACCATGCCGAGCTTCGTGTACCTGATTCCGGTGCTGATGCTGTTCGGCCTGGGCAAGGTGCCGGCGATTTTCGCCACCGTGATCTACGCCGCGCCGCCGCTGATCCGCCTGACCGATCTGGGCATCCGCCAGGTCGACGGCGAAGTGATGGAAGCCATCAACGCCTTCGGCGCCAACCGCCGGCAGCAACTGTTCGGCGTGCAACTGCCGCTGGCCCTGCCGAGCATCATGGCCGGGATCAACCAGACCACCATGATGGCCCTGTCGATGGTGGTAATCGCCTCGATGATCGGCGCCCGTGGCCTGGGTGAAGATGTGCTGGTGGGCATTCAGACCCTCAACGTCGGACGCGGTCTCGAGGCCGGTCTGGCGATCGTGATTCTCGCAGTGGTCATCGACCGCATTACCCAGGCGTATGGTCGGCCACGGCATGAGGTGAGCAAATGAGCAACGCAACCGTGAGCAAGATCGAAGTCAAAAACGTCTTCAAGATTTTCGGCAACCGCGCCAAGGACGCTCTGGCGATGGTCGGCCAGGGCAAGACCAAGGATCAGGTGCTGAACGAAACCGGTTGCGTGGTCGGGGTCAACGACTTGTCCCTGAGCATCGGCACCGGCGAGATCTTCGTGATCATGGGCCTGTCCGGCTCCGGCAAATCGACCCTGGTGCGTCACTTCAACCGCCTGATCGACCCGACCAGCGGCGCGATCCTGGTGGACGGCGTGGACATCCTGCAATACGACATGGAAGCCCTGCGCGAATTTCGCCGGCACAAGATCAGCATGGTGTTCCAGAGCTTCGGTCTGCTGCCGCACAAGACCGTGCTCGACAACGTCGCCTACGGCCTGAAAGTGCGCGGCGAGAGCAAGCAGCTGTGCGCCGAACGCGCGCTGCACTGGATCAACACCGTGGGCCTCAAGGGCTACGAAAACAAATACCCGCACCAGCTCTCCGGCGGCATGCGCCAACGTGTGGGCCTGGCCCGCGCCTTGGCAGCGGACACCGACATCATCCTGATGGACGAAGCGTTCAGCGCGCTGGATCCGCTGATCCGCGCCGAGATGCAGGACCAGTTGCTGGAGCTGCAAAAGACCCTGCACAAGACCATCGTCTTCATCACCCACGACCTCGACGAGGCCGTGCGCATCGGCAACCGCATCGCGATCCTCAAGGACGGCCGCCTGATCCAGGTCGGCACGCCGAAAGAGATCCTGCATTCGCCGGCGGACGAGTATGTCGACCGCTTCGTGCAGCGGCGGGCGGCGGTGGTTTAAACAGATTTGTGTTGGCTGGGCCGGCCCCGAAATCGTCGGCAAAGCTGCATCAATGTTCGGATGAGGTTTTAGATGTCCCAGGCTGAAAAAATCGTTATCGCCGACGCTCCGATGCGTTGGCAGGATGTGGTCGCAGTCGCTCGTCATGGCGCGCAGCTCGAGCTGTCGGCCCAGACCTGGGCGCGCATTGAAAACGCGCAGGGCATCGTCCAGCGCATCGTCGCCAGCGGTGAGCGCGCCTATGGCGTGAACACCGGGCTCGGTGCGCTGTGCAACGTCTCGCTGAAAGACGAACAGCTCAGCCAGCTGTCGCGCAACACCTTGCTCAGCCATGCCTGCGGCGTCGGTCCGGTGCTGGCCGATGAGCAGACCCGCGCCATCCTGTGCGCTGCGATCCGCAACTACAGCCACGGCAAATCCGGCATTCATCGCCGGGTGGTCGAAGCGCTGCTGGCGCTGCTCAATCGCGGTATCACCCCACAAGTGCCGTCCCAGGGTTCGGTGGGTTACCTGACCCACATGGCGCACATCGGCATCGCGCTGTTGGGCGTGGGCAATGTCAGCTATCGCGGGCAGATCGTGTCTGCACAGCAGGCGCTGGCCGAAGAGGGCCTGCAACCGGTGCAGCTCGGGGCGAAGGACGGTCTGTGCCTGGTCAACGGTACGCCGTGCATGACCGGCCTCGGTTGCCTGGCGATTGCCGACGCCACGCGTCTGGTGCAATGGGCCGATGTGATTGGCGCCATGAGTTTCGAAGCCCAGCGCGGCCAGATCGCCGCGTTCGATGCCGAGATCATTGCGCTCAAACCGCATCCGGGCATGCAGCAGGTCGGCGTCAATCTGCGCGCCTTGCTCGATGGCAGCGAAGTGATTGCGTCGAGCAAAGGCATTCGCACCCAGGATGCCTTGAGCATCCGCTCGATCCCGCAGGTGCACGGCGCCGCCCGCGATCAACTGGAACACGCGATCAAACAGATCGAAACCGAACTCAACGGCTGCACCGACAACCCTTTGCTGCTGGGCACGCCGGACGATTTCCGGGTGATGTCCCAGGCCAACCCGCACGGGCAATCAGTGGCGCTGGCGGCGGATCTGCTGGCCATTGCAATGGCCGAAATCGGCTCGATTGCCGAGCGGCGTCTGGATCGCCTGATCAACCCGCACGTCAGCGGCCTGCCGGCGTTTCTGGTGGCCAATCCGGGGGTGAACTCCGGGATGATGATCGTGCAATACGTCGCCGCGTCGCTGTGCGCGGAAAACCGCCAGTTGGCGCAACCGGCGGTGCTCGACAATTACGTCACTTCGGGCCTGCAGGAAGATCACTTGAGCATGGGCACCAACGCCGCGCTGAAGCTGCACCGCGCGCTGGAAAACTGCACGCAGATCCTCGCCATCGAGTACCTGCTGGCGGCCCAGGCGTTTGAATTTCTCAAGGAACAGCGCTTCGGCGCGGGCACCGATACCGCCTGGCGACTGCTGCGCGAAAAAGTCCCGGCCTACGATCAGGACCGCTGGCTGGCGCCGGATATCGCCGCTGCCGCAAGCGTTCTGAAAGATACGGATCTGCTGCACAACGCATTACCGAATTTGCACTGAAAACTACCCACGCCAGCGTGCCAAGGCGCGGCTCCCCAAAAGGGCAGACGCGACGGACAACGGACATCTCCGGAGCGTCTGGCGAGTTAACAATAAACTCTCAAAAGGAGCACAAAATGACTGCGCTGAACCTGATCCCCGGCCAACTGAGCCTGGCCCAACTGCGTGACATTTATCAGAACCCGGTCAAGCTGACCCTCGACAACAGCGCCAGCGCGCAGATCGAAGCCAGCGTGGCCTGCGTCGAGCAGATCCTCGCGGAAAACCGCACCGCCTACGGCATCAACACCGGTTTCGGCCTGCTGGCCTCGACCCGCATCGCCAGCGAAGACCTGGAAAACCTCCAGCGCTCGCTGGTGCTGTCCCACGCCGCCGGTGTCGGCCAGCCGATCAGCGATGAGCTGGTGCGCCTGATCATGGTGCTCAAGGTCAACAGCCTCAGCCGTGGTTTCTCTGGCATCCGTCGCGTGGTGATCGATGCGCTGATCGCGCTGATCAACGCCGAGGTCTATCCGCACATTCCGTTGAAAGGCTCGGTGGGTGCCTCCGGCGACCTGGCACCGCTGGCGCACATGTCGCTGGTGCTGCTGGGCGAGGGCAAGGCGCGCTACAAGGGCGAGTGGATGGAAGCGACCGAAGCGCTGAAAGTCGCCGGTCTGACGCCGCTGACCCTGGCGGCGAAAGAAGGTCTGGCGCTGCTCAACGGTACTCAGGTTTCCACCGCATTCGCGCTGCGCGGCCTGTTCGAAGGTGAAGACCTGTTCGCCGGCGCGCTGGCGCTGGGCGGTCTGACGGTGGAGGCGGTGCTCGGTTCGCGTTCGCCGTTCGACGCACGCATCCACGCTGCCCGTGGCCAGAAAGGCCAGATCGACGCCGCTGCCGCTTACCGCGATCTGCTGGGCGAGCGCAGCGAAGTCTCCGACTCGCACCAGAACTGCGAGAAGGTGCAGGATCCGTACTCGCTGCGTTGCCAGCCGCAAGTCATGGGCGCGTGCCTGACCCAGTTCCGCCAGGCCGCCGAAGTGCTGGCCATCGAAGCCAACGCCGTGTCTGACAACCCGCTGGTGTTCGCGGCCGAAGGCGACGTGATTTCCGGCGGCAACTTCCACGCCGAGCCCGTCGCCATGGCCGCTGACAACATGGCGCTGGCCATTGCCGAAATCGGTTCCCTGAGCGAGCGCCGCATCTCGTTGATGATGGACAAGCACATGTCGCAGCTGCCGCCGTTCCTCGTCGCCAACGGAGGCGTGAACTCCGGCTTCATGATCGCCCAGGTGACCGCTGCGGCCCTGGCCAGCGAAAACAAGGCGCTGTCCCATCCGCATTCGGTGGACAGTCTGCCGACTTCTGCCAACCAGGAAGACCACGTGTCGATGGCCCCGGCTGCCGGCAAGCGCCTGTGGGAAATGGCCGAGAACACGCGCGGGATTCTTGCGGTGGAATGGCTGGCGGCGGTGCAGGGCCTGGACCTGCGCAACGGCCTGAAGACCTCGACCAAACTGGAGCAGGCTCGCGGGATTCTGCGTCGCGAAGTGCCGTTCTACGAGAAGGACCGCTTCTTTGCGCCGGACATCAATGCGGCGACCGAACTGCTGGCTTCGCGGGTGCTGACTGAGCTGGTTCCGGCGAAACTGCTGCCGAGCCTTTAACCACCACTGATCGTTCCCACGCAGAGCGTGGGAACGATCGCAAGACGAGGACTTGGGATGAAAACCCTCTGGCAACACTGCCACGTCGCAACCATGGCGCAAGGCATCTACTCGATCATCGAGGATGCGGCCATCGTGACGTCCGGTGCACTCATCGAGTGGATCGGCCCGCGCAGCCAATTGCCGTCAGGCGAATACCCGGCGGTCAATGACCTGCAAGGCGCGTGGGTCACTCCCGGCCTGATCGACTGCCACACCCACACCGTGTTCGGCGGCAACCGCAGCGGCGAGTTCGAGAAGCGCCTGCAAGGCGTCAGCTATGCCGAAATCGCAGCGGCCGGCGGCGGCATCGCCAGCACTGTGCGGGCCACGCGCGAAGCCTCGGAAGACGAGCTGTTCGCCAGCGCCGTCAAACGCTTGAAAAGCCTGATGCGCGACGGCGTGACCACAATCGAAATGAAGTCCGGCTACGGCCTCGATCTGGCCAGCGAGCGCAAGATTTTGCGGGTCATCCGTCGCCTCGCCGCCGAGCTGCCGATCAGCGTGCGCAGCACCTGCCTGGCCGCCCATGCCTTGCCGCCGGAATACCAGGATCGCGCCGACGATTACATCGATCACATCTGCGCCGAGATGCTGCCCGCGCTGGCCGCCGAAGGCCTGGTCGATGCGGTGGATGCGTTCTGCGAATACCTGGCGTTCTCCCCGGAACAAGTCGAGCGGGTGTTCATCGCCGCGCAAAAACTCGGTCTGCCGGTGAAGCTGCACGCCGAGCAATTGTCGTCGCTGCACGGCTCCAGCCTCGCTGCGCGCTACCACGCACTTTCCGCCGATCACCTGGAGTTCATGGACGAAGCCGACGCCATCGCCATGGCCGAGTCCGACACCGTCGCGGTGTTGTTGCCGGGCGCGTTCTACTTCCTGCGCGAAACCCAGTTGCCGCCGATGGACGCCCTGCGCAAACACAAGGTGAAAATCGCCATCGCCAGCGACCTCAACCCCGGCACCTCGCCGGCGCTGTCGTTGCGCCTGATGCTGAACATGGCCTGCACCTGTTTCCGCATGACCCCGGAGGAAGCCCTGGCCGGCGCCACGATTCACGCGGCGCAAGCCTTGGGCATGGCCGAGACCCACGGTTCGCTGGAAGTCGGCAAGGTCGCCGATTTTGTCGCCTGGCAGATCGACCGCCCTGCGGATCTGGCGTACTGGCTGGGTGGTGAACTGGACAAACGCGTCGTGCGTCACGGCGTTGAATCAAGTCTGTAGGAGAGCGGTTGTGGATAAGGTTCTGAACTTCAAACAAGGTCGCGTGCCGCTGCTGATCAGCATGCCCCACGCCGGTGTGCGCCTGACCCCGGCGGTCGAGGCCGGGTTGATCCCGGACGCGAAAAGCCTGCCGGACACCGACTGGCACATTCCGCAGCTCTACGATTTCGCCGCCGAACTGGGCGCCAGCACCCTGGCGGCCGAGTACTCGCGATTTGTCATCGACCTGAACCGGCCGTCCGACGACAAACCGCTGTACGCCGGCGCCACCACCGGGCTGTACCCGGCGACGCTGTTCGATGGCATTCCGTTGTTCAAGGACGGGCAGGAGCCGTCGAAAGAAGAGCGTGCGACCTATCTGGAGCAGATCTGGACGCCGTATCACCGCACCTTGCGGGAAGAGCTGGCGCGGCTAAAAGCCGAGTTCGGTTACGCACTGCTGTTCGATGCGCATTCGATCCGCTCGATCATCCCGCACCTGTTCGATGGCAAGCTGCCGGACTTCAATCTCGGCACTTTCAACGGCGCCAGTTGCGATCCGCAGTTGGCCACGCAACTGGAAGCGATCTGCGCCCGCCATGGCGATTACAGCCATGTGCTGAACGGACGCTTCAAGGGCGGCCACATCACCCGTCACTACGGCAACCCGGCGGAAAACATCCACGCCGTGCAACTGGAGCTGGGCCAGTGCACCTACATGGAAGAGTTCGAACCGTTCCGCTACCGCGCCGATCTGGCGGAGCCGACGCGGGTGGTGCTGAAGGAATTGCTGCAAGGGCTGCTTGCCTGGGGCAAATCCCGCTATACCGCATAACTTTGTGGGAGCAAGCCCGCTCCCACAAGGGTTTTGGGTTTTCACGGGTTCCGCGTTCCAACGGGGTCGCCACCGTGCAAATCCCGGTCGCCACAGTTCGCTTTTCCCGCTCGTCTGCTGCGTAATGTTTCGGCCACGGTGCAAGAAGACACCGATCCGAACAATAACCCGCTGCCGCACGAGACGATCCCACATGAAAAGACTGTTCACTCGTTGTGCGTTAATCCTGACCGGCAGTGCGCTGCTCAGCGCCGGTGCCATGGCTTCCGATGATGCTTCCTGCAAAACCGTGCGCATGGGCGTGGTCAACTGGACCGACGTGATCGCCACCAGCGGCATGGCCGACGTGCTGCTCAACGGCCTCGGCTACGAAAGCAAGCAGACCAGCGCGGTGCAGCAAATCATCTTCGCCGGCATCCGCGACAAGCGTCTGGATATCTTCCTCGGCTACTGGAAACCGGCGATGGACAAGAACATCGCGCCATTCCTCGCCGCCAATCAGGTCAAGGTCATGGACAGGCCCAGCCTGGCCGACGCCCAGGCGACGTTGGCAGTGCCGGATTACGTAGCGGCGGCGGGGCTGAAAACCTTCGGCGACATCGCGAAATTCAAGGATCAACTCGGCGCCAAGATCTACGGCATCGAGCCCGGCAGCGGCGCCAACACCACGATCAAGACGATGATCGAAACCAATCATTTCGGCCTGAAGGATTTCAAGATCATCGAATCCGGTGAGGCCGGCATGCTCGCCGCCGTGCAGCGGGCGGTGAACCGCAAAGAGTTCGTGGTGTTCGTCGGCTGGACCCCGCACCCGATGAACATCAACATGAAAATCACCTACCTGACCGGCAGTGAAGACGTCTACGGCCCGAACGAAGGCGCCGCCACCGTTTCCACCGTCACCGCGCCGGACTACGCCGAGCGCTGCCCGAACGTCCATCGACTGCTGGAAAACCTGACCTTCACCGCCGCCCAGGAAAGCCAGTTGATGGTGCCGATCATGGAGCGCAAGACCCCTCAGGAAGTGGCGAAGAGCTGGCTGCGTGAGCATCCCGAAGACCTGCAACGCTGGCTGGCGGGTGTCAGCAGTTTCGATGGCAAGGACGGCGTGGCCACGGTTCAGGCCAGCCTGAAAAACTGATGGGCACTTATCCACTTTCACCGGCGATGGCGGCGTTCGTTGCCAGAACCGAAAGCTTCGCCAGCGATGACAGCAGCCTCGGCGGATTGCGCAAATCCTATGACGACATGTGCCGCGCCTTCACGCCCGAACGGCCGGCGGGTCTGGAGGTGGTGGATTTCCAGTTGAGCGGGGTGGCGGTGCGTTCGTATCGCCCGCCCGTCCGGCCATCGGCCAGTGGCTGGCCGTGCGTGTTGTACCTGCACGGCGGCGGTTGGGTGGTCGGCGGGCTGGATTCCCATGACTTCATCTGCTGCGAGCTGGCCATGGCGCTTGGGGCAATGGTGGTGGCGGTGGATTACCGGCTGGCGCCGGAACATCCGTTCCCCGCCGGTTTCGAGGATTGCCTGAGCGTCTGGCGCGCGTTGCGCAGTGGGCCCTTCTGGTTCGACCCCGGACGGATGCTGGTGGCGGGCGACAGCGCCGGCGGCAATCTGGCGGCGGCGCTGTGCCTGGCACTGCGCGATGCCGGCGAGCCGCTGCCGGGTGCGCAGGTCTTGATCTATCCGGGGCTGGGAGGCGACGAGCAGTTAGCGTCACGCAGCGAATGTGCCGATGCGCCGTTGCTCGCCAGCAGCGATCTCGACTGTTATCACGCCTTGTACCTGCGCGGCACCGCCAAGCCGAACGCCTATGCGATGCCGTTGCTGGCCGGGGACTTCAGCGGTTTGCCCCCGGCCTGGATCGCCGTGGCGCAGTTCGACCCGCTGCGTGACGACGGTGTGCGCTGCGCCGAGCGGCTGAACGCGGCGGGCGTCGACGCGGCGCTGTATTACGGCGAAGGGCTGGTTCATGGCTGCCTGCGGGCGCGACATCAGGTCGCCGAGGTCGATCGTCTCTTTGAGAACCTGCTGGGGTTCATGGCTGACAAAATGTGACAGCGTACGGGCATGCTCATTGACGTAAATCGGGTTTATGATGCCGGACGGCAGAATAATAGAAGTCCCCCCAGGGATGACCTCGACCCCTTACGGAGCGCGCAATGCAGACTTTGTTTCCGCAGATCAAACCTCACGCACGGCACGATCTGGCCGTCGATGACACCCATACGCTGTACGTCGACGAAAGCGGTTCACCGGAAGGTTTGCCGGTGGTGTTCATCCACGGAGGTCCCGGCGCCGGATGCGACGCCCAGAGTCGCCGCTATTTTGATCCGAACCTGTATCGCATTGTCACCTTCGATCAGCGCGGCTGTGGTCGTTCCACGCCTCACGCCAGCCTGGAAAACAACACCACCTGGGATCTGGTCGAAGACCTCGAGCGCATCCGTAAACATCTGGGCATCGACAAATGGGTGCTGTTCGGCGGTTCCTGGGGTTCGACCCTGGCGCTGGCCTACGCGCAGACCCACCCGGAGCGCGTGCACGGTCTGATCCTGCGCGGGATCTTTCTCTGCCGTCCGCAGGAAATCGAATGGTTCTACCAGGCCGGCGCCAGCCGTCTGTTTCCCGACTACTGGCAGGACTACCTCGCGCCGATTCCGCTGGACGAGCGCGACGACCTGCTCAGCGCTTTCCACAAACGCCTGACCGGCAACGACCAGATCGCCCAGATGCACGCAGCCAAGGCCTGGTCGACCTGGGAAGGGCGCACCGCGACCCTGCGTCCGAATCCGCTGGTGGTCGACCGTTTCTCCGAGCCGCAGCGCGCCTTGTCGATCGCGCGGATCGAATGCCACTACTTCACCAACAATGCCTTCCTTGAGCCAAACCAGCTGATCCGCGACATGGGCAAGATCGCCCATCTGCCGGGCGTGATCATCCACGGCCGCTACGACGTGATCTGCCCGCTCGACAACGCCTGGGAACTGCATCAGGCCTGGCCGAACAGCGAGCTGCAGGTGATCCGCGATGCCGGCCACGCCGCGTCCGAACCGGGTATCACTGATGCGCTGGTACGCGCCGCCAGCAAAATGGCCCGGCGCCTGCTCGACCTGCCGCCCGAAGAAGCATGAAGGGGCTGTTGCAGCGCGTGAAAGGCGCGCGGGTCGAAGTGGCGGGCGAGGTGGTTGGCAGTGTCGATCAGGGTTTGCTGGTGCTGGTGGCGGTAGAACCCGACGACACGCCGGCCAGCGCCGACAAACTTCTGCATAAGCTGCTTAACTATCGAGTGTTCAGTGACGCCGAGGGCAAGATGAATCTGTCCCTGGCGGATGTGGGCGGCGGGTTGCTGCTGGTCTCTCAGTTCACCCTCGCTGCCGACACCAAAAGCGGGTTGCGCCCGAGTTTCTCGACCGCCGCCCCTCCGGCGCTGGGCGAAGAATTATTCGACTATCTATTAAGCAAAGCGAAACAGATGCATGGCACAGTGGCATCAGGTAGATTCGGCGCGGATATGCAGGTGCACCTGGTCAACGATGGCCCGGTAACCTTCCTGTTACAGACATGAAAGTGCTTGAAACAACTTTTTAAGGGCTTTTCGACTGAAAACAGGGAATTTTCGCGATAAATACTTTGTTACCCCTGATGCGTTGTCACGCGGGCTACTAGATAATCGCGCGCTACGGGGATCAGCGTTCGTTGGTCCATTTTGACTTAGGTAGAGACTTGTCCGGATCCGATTGGGGAATCATTTTGACCCAGCGGAGTCGGAACAATGCTCGCCAACTTGGCAAGGGTGTCCTGCAAGGTCGGTTTTTTTGTACCGAATCCCTCACAGGCACTTCATCTGGCCGTTGGTTTATTGATCTGTTTTCGGCGAGGGTTGCTCGTGATTGTTAGTCCCTGTAATGCAGCAAAATTGTCTGCCAAACGCTTGCGCAGCGCTCTGGTAGCGGGCTCGGCAGTACTCTGCCTGCTCAGCGCCGGCCAGCTTTGGGCATTCAATCTTGACGATGTGTCGGCCAAGGCCAAAGAGCTGGCCGGGCAGAAGTTCGAAGCCCCGCGCAGCAACCTGCCGAACGAATTCCGTGAAATGAAATTCGCGGACTATCAGAAGATTCGTTTCCGCACCGAAAAAGCCGAATGGGCCGACCAGAAGACCCCGTTCAAGCTGTCCTTCTATCATCAGGGCATGCACTTCGATACGCCGGTGAAAATCAACGAAATCACCGCGAACACCGTCGAAGAGATCAAATACGATCCGAGCCGTTTCGATTTCGGCGACCTGCAGTTCGATCCGAAGGCCACCGAACAACTGGGCTACGCCGGTTTCCGTGTGCTGTACCCGATCAACAAGGCTGACAAGCAAGACGAAATCATGACCATGCTGGGCGCGAGCTACTTCCGCGTCGTCGGCAAGGGTCACACCTACGGTCTGTCGGCCCGTGGCCTGGCGATCGATACCGCTCTGCCGTCCGGCGAAGAATTCCCGCGTTTTCGCGAGTTCTGGATTCAGCAGCCGAAGCCGGGCGACAAGCACCTGGTGATCTTCGCCCTGCTGGATTCGCCTCGTGCGACCGGCGCCTACCGTCTGATCCTGCGTCCGGGCAGCGACACCATTGTCGACGTGAAGGGCCAGATGTACCTGCGTGACAAGGTTGGCAAGCTCGGCATCGCGCCGCTGACCAGCATGTTCCTGTTCGGCGCCAACCAGCCGTCGAAGGTGCTCAACTACCGTCGTGAACTGCACGACTCCAGCGGTCTGTCGATCCATGCCGGCAACGGCGAGTGGATCTGGCGTCCGCTGAACAACCCGAAACACTTGGCTGTCAGCCAGTTCAGCGTCGAGAACCCGCGTGGTTTCGGTCTGCTGCAACGTGGCCGTGACTTCAGCCACTACGAAGACCTCGACGACCGCTACGACAAGCGCCCAAGCGCCTGGATCGAGCCGAAGGGCGACTGGGGCAAGGGCACCGTTGATCTGGTCGAGATCCCGACCGCCGACGAAACCAACGACAACATCGTTGCGTTCTGGAACCCGGAAAAACTGCCGGAGCCTGGCCAGCCGCTGGACTTCGCCTACCGTATGCACTGGACCATCGACGAAGCCGCGCTGCACGCGCCGGACAGCGCTTGGGTCAACCAGACCCTGCGTTCGACCGGTGACGTCAAGCAATCGAACCTGATCCGTCAGCCGGATGGCAGCGTTGCCTACCTGGTCGATTTCGAAGGCCCGTCCTTGGCCGCTTTGGCCCCGGATGCGGACGTTCGCAGCCAGGTCAGCGTCGGCGACAACGCCGAGCTGGTCGAAAACAGCGTGCGCTACAACCCGGAAACCAAGGGCTGGCGCCTGACCCTGCGGATGAAGATCAAGGACGCGAGCAAGTCCACCGAGATGCGCGCAGCCCTGGTGCAGCCAGTGGTCACCGCTGATCTGGCCAAGTCTTCGGTACCGACGTCCAATTCGTCGGTAGCCAAGGCCGACAAGGTTGCCGCCAAGCAACAAGAGAAAGCCGACAAGGAAGCCAAGGCCGCCGAGGCCAAACAGGCCGACGCCAAGCCGGTTGCAGATGCCAAGGACAAGGCCAACAAAGACGCCAAGCAGCCAGCCGCTGCGGACGCGGCCCCAGCCACACCGGAATCGGCACCGACTGAAGAAGTCCTGACCGAGACCTGGAGCTATCAGTTGCCTGCCGATGAGTAACTCTCAAGTACAGCCAGAGACTCTGTCCGAGTACCTGGCGCATCTGCCGATGACCGACGAGCAGCGCGCGGAACTCGCGGGCTGCCAGTCCTTCAGCGAATTGCATGAACGCCTGTCGTCCAAGACCTTTGACGCACCGACCGAAGCCGCCCAGGCTTCGGTGGGCAAGCGCCTGATCCTGAGCACCGCCGAAGAGCTGCAAGACGCGGAAATGCTGGTGCTCGACGCCAGCGGCCGGGTCAGCATGAAGGCCACGCCGCCGATCCGTCGGACCAAGGTCGTGCCGGAGCCGTGGCGCACCAACATTCTGGTGCGTGGCTGGCGTCGCCTGACCGGCCGGACCAACCCGCCGCAACCGCCGAAGGACGCCAACGTGCTGCCGGCGGCGCGCTGGCGTACGGTCGGTTCGATCCGTCGCTACATTCTGCTGGTGCTGATGCTGGGCCAGACCATCGTCGCCGGCTGGTACATGAAAGGCATCATGCCGTACCAGGGCTGGTCGTTCGTCGATCTGGAAGAAGTCCTGCATCAACCGCTGCTGCAAACCGCCACGCAAGTGCTGCCGTATGCGCTGCAAACCAGCATTCTGATCATGTTCGGGATTCTGTTCTGCTGGGTGTCGGCCGGTTTCTGGACCGCGCTGATGGGCTTCCTCGAATTGCTCACCGGCCACGATAAATACCGGATCTCCGGTAAAAGTGCCGGCAACGAGCCGATTCCGAAAGACGCGCGCACCGCACTGGTGATGCCGATCTGCAACGAAGACGTGCCTCGGGTGTTCGCCGGTCTGCGCGCGACGTTCGAGTCGGTCGCCGCTACCGGTGACCTGGACCGTTTTGACTTCTTCGTCCTCAGCGACAGTAACGACACCGACATCTGCGTGGCCGAGCAACAGGCCTGGCTGGACGTCTGCCGCGAAGCCAAGGGCTTCGGCAAGATCTTCTATCGCCGCCGTCGCCGTCGCGTCAAACGCAAGAGCGGCAACCTCGACGACTTCTGCCGTCGCTGGGGCGGTGACTACAAGTACATGGTCGTGCTCGACGCCGACTCGGTGATGAGCGGCGAGTGCCTGACCAGTCTGGTGCGCCTGATGGAGGCCACGCCGGACGCCGGCATCATCCAGACCGCGCCGCGCGCTTCGGGCATGGACACGCTGTATGCGCGCATGCAGCAGTTCGCCACTCGCGTGTACGGTCCGCTGTTCACCGCCGGCCTGCACTTCTGGCAGCTGGGTGAATCCCACTACTGGGGTCACAACGCGATCATCCGCATGAAGCCGTTCATCGACCACTGCGCCCTGGCGCCGTTGCCGGGCAAGGGTGCGTTCTCCGGTGCGATTCTCTCTCACGACTTCGTTGAAGCTGCGCTGATGCGCCGTGCCGGCTGGGGCGTGTGGATTGCCTACGATCTGCCGGGCAGCTACGAAGAACTGCCGCCGAACCTGCTCGACGAACTCAAGCGTGACCGTCGCTGGTGCCACGGCAACCTGATGAACTTCCGTCTGTTCCTGGTCAAAGGCATGCACCCGGTGCACCGCGCGGTGTTCCTGACCGGCGTGATGTCTTACCTGTCGGCGCCGCTGTGGTTCTTCTTCCTGGTGCTATCGACCGCGCTGCTGGCGGTGAACACGCTGATGGAGCCGCAGTACTTCCTCGAACCGCGTCAGCTCTATCCGCTGTGGCCGCAATGGCACCCGGACAAGGCGATCGCGCTGTTCTCGACGACCATCGTGCTGCTGTTCCTGCCGAAGCTGTTGAGCATCATCCTGATCTGGGCCAAGGGCGCGAAAGAGTTCGGCGGCAAGTTCAAGGTGACCGTGTCGATGCTGCTGGAGATGCTGTTCTCCATGCTGCTGGCGCCGGTGCGGATGATTTTCCACACCCGTTTCGTTCTGGCCGCGTTCCTCGGCTGGGCCGCGACCTGGAACTCGCCGCAGCGTGACGACGACTCCACGCCGTGGAGCGAAGCGGTCAAGCGTCACGGCCCGCAGACCCTGCTGGGCTTCTTCTGGGCGCTGCTGGTGATCTGGCTGAACCCGAGCTTCCTGTGGTGGCTGGTCCCGATCGTCGGTTCGCTGATGCTGTCGATTCCGGTGTCGGTGATTTCCAGCCGCGTCGGTCTGGGCCTCAAGTCTCGTGACGAGAGCCTGTTCCTCATCCCCGAGGAATACAATCCGCCACAGGCGCTGCTGGCCACCGATCAGTACACCCACGAAAACCGCTGGCACGCACTGAATGACGGCTTCATCCGCGCGGTGGTCGATCCACAGCAGAACGCCCTGGCGTGCTCGCTGGCGACCTCGCGTCACGGTCAGGCCGAGCCGATCGAATGGCTGCGCCAGGAACGTGTGCGTCACGCGATCAAGGTCGGCCCGGCCGGGCTGAACAACCATGATCGCCTGCAATTGCTGAGCGATCCGGTGGCCCTGGCCCGTCTGCACGAGCAGGTGTGGGCCGAAGGTCACGCCGAGTGGCTGGACGCATGGCGGGCCTCGGTGAAAGCCGATCCCCATGCGCCGCTGCTGCCGCTCAAGCCGGTGAGCTTGCAGGCGCAACCGGCCTGATGAAGAAACCCCGCGAAAGCGGGGTTTTTTTTGCCTGCCGATTACCGTCCCGGACTGCGTCCCATCCGGCAGCAACCGATCAAAAAACCTTGTGCAAACGGACGAGTGCGTTAGCATCCGTCCCCGAATTGGCGCACCCGGACAATCTTGTCCATTTCTGTCGGTTTTCGCGCCGCAAACGCAATGTTTTGGGGACTTGAAGATGAAGAAGTATCTGTCGATGCTGCTGGTCGGCGTCACGGCACTGGTTGCAGTCAATGCGGCGCAGGCCGGCGCGATCGACGACGCGGTCAAGCGTGGCTCGTTGAAGGTCGGCATGGATCCGACCTACATGCCATTCGAAATGACCAACAAGCGCGGTGAAATCATCGGTTTCGAAGTCGACATCCTCAAAGCCATGACCAAGGCCATGGGCGTCAAGCTGGAACTGGTCTCCACCGGTTACGACGGGATCATCCCGGCGTTGATGACCGACAAGTTCGACATGATCGGCAGCGGCATGACCCTGACCCAGGAACGCAACCTGCGCCTGAACTTCAGCGAACCGTTCATCGTGGTCGGCCAGACCCTGCTGATCCGCAAGGAGCTGGAAGGCACCATCAAGTCCTATAAAGACCTGAACACCGCCGACTACCGCATCACCTCCAAGCTCGGCACCACCGGCGAGATGGTCGCCAAGAAGCTGATCTCCAAAGCCAAGTACCACGGCTACGACAACGAGCAGGAAGCCGTGCTCGATGTGGTCAACGGCAAGGCTGACGCCTTCATCTACGACGCGCCGTACAACGTGGTCGCGGTGAACAAGGTCGGCGCCGGCAAACTGGTGTTCCTCGACAAGCCGTTCACCTACGAGCCGCTGGCCTTCGGTCTGAAGAAGGGTGACTACGACAGCATCAACTTCATCAACAACTTCCTGCACCAGATCCACGAAGACGGCACCTACGATCGCATCCATGACAAGTGGTTCAAGAGCACCGAGTGGCTCAAGGACATGGAATAACACTGGGTCAGTTAGACCGAGTTACCCCATTCGCGAGCAAGCCCGCTCCCACAGAGATTGTGTGAACACCACAAATCCACTGTGGGAGCGGGCTTGCTCGCGAAGAGGGCCTCCAGAGCAACACAGAATCCGGAACCTGTAATGAAACAGAAAAAAGCCCAATGGCCCTGGCACGTTCTGACCGTGCTGGTGCTGGTCGGCCTGGCCGGCGCGCTGTATTACGCCACGTCGCTGATGTCCTACGAATGGCGCTGGAACCGTGTGCCGCAGTACTTCGCTTATCAGGCCGAGGAAACCCAGCGCGCGACCGATATTTCCACCGTCAGCGAACTGGTGCGCAAGGGCGGCAGCGCGCAGGTCACCCTGCGCAACGATGCCGGTGACGAGCAGCACCTGACCGTCGACGAAAACAGCCTGCAATTCGCTCAGGGCGACGATGTGGCCGAAGGCGACGTCGTGGGCGTGACGCGGCATTGGGCGGCGGGTCCGCTGTTGTGGGGGCTGTGGACCACGCTTTGGCTGTCGGTGGTGTCCGGCGTGCTGGGTCTGCTGATCGGTCTGGCCACCGGGCTGTGCCGGCTGTCGAGCAACCCGACCCTGCGCGACCTGTCGACGATCTATGTCGAACTGGTGCGCGGCACGCCGCTGCTGGTGCAGATCTTCATTTTCTATTTCTTCATCGGCACGGTGATGAACCTGTCCCGGGAGTTCGCCGGGATTGCCGCGCTGTCGCTGTTCACCGGCGCCTACGTGGCGGAAATCATCCGTTCCGGTGTGCAGTCGATTGCCCGCGGCCAGAACGAAGCGGCGCGTTCGCTGGGTCTGAGTGCCGGCCAGTCGATGCGTCATGTGGTGCTGCCGCAGGCATTCAAGCGCGTGCTGCCACCGCTGGCCGGGCAGTTCATCAGTCTGGTCAAAGACACCTCGCTGGTGTCGGTGATCGCCATCACCGAGCTGCTGAAAAGCGGCCGGGAAGTCATCACCACGTCGTTCTCGCCGTTCGAGATCCTGTTCTGCGTCGCCGGCCTGTACCTGTTGATCAACCTGCCGCTGTCGAAAATCGCCAGCCGGCTTGAGCGGAGGCTCGCGCAAAGTGATTGAAGTTCGCGATCTGGTAAAAGTCTTCGACACCCGTGGGCAAGTGGTGCGCGCGGTGGATAACGTCAGCACGTCCGTGGCCAAGGGCGAAGTGCTGGTAGTGATCGGCCCGTCCGGTTCCGGCAAGTCGACCTTCCTGCGTTGCCTCAATGGTCTGGAAGAATTCGATTCGGGTTCGGTGAGCATCGACGGCCTGCAACTGGCTGACCCGAAAACCGACGTCAACGCCTACCGCCGCGAAGTCGGCATGGTGTTCCAGCATTTCAATCTGTTCCCGCACATGACCGTGCTGGAAAACCTGTGCCTGGCACAGAAAGTCGTGCGCAAGCGCGGCCAGAAGGAAAGCGAGGCCAAGGCTTTGGCATTGCTGGAGAAGGTCGGGATTGCCCAGAAGGCCCGCGAATATCCGTCGCGCCTGTCCGGCGGTCAGCAGCAGCGCGTAGCGATTGCCCGGGCGCTGGCGATGGACCCCAAGGTCATGCTGTTCGACGAGCCGACCTCGGCCCTCGACCCGGAAATGGTCGGCGAAGTGCTGGACGTGATGAAAAACCTGGCCGTGGAAGGCATGACCATGGTCTGCGTGACCCACGAAATGGGTTTTGCCCGGGAAGTGGCGGATCGGGTGCTGTTCTTCGATCACGGTAAGTTGCTGGAAGATGCGTCGCCGGCGGCGTTCTTTGATGCGCCGAAGGATCCACGGGCTCAGGCGTTCCTGCGGCAAGTCCTGTAACTGCGGCGTCTCCCGGGACGCCTTCGCGAGCAGGCTCGCTCCCACATTGGACCGCGTCCGCTCGGACAACTCGGTCGACTGTGGGAGCGAGCCTGCTCGCGAATGGCCTCACCTCGGTTCACAGTGAACCGAGGCCAATGAATCACTTCAAACCTTGAACCGGCCCACCAGCGTTTGCAGGTGAGTGCCCAAACGCGCCAGTTCGACGCTGGAGGCCGCCGTCTCTTCACTGGCCGCCGAGGTCTGGTCCGAGACATCCCGCACGTTCAGCACGCTGCGGTTGATCTCTTCAGCCACGGCGCTCTGTTGCTCGGCCGCTGCGGCGATCTGCTGGTTCATCGCCTGAATCGCCGAAACGGTGCGAGTGATGCTCTCCAGCGAGCCACCGGCACGCCGGGTCAGCTCGACACTGCTGTCGGTCAAGGTGCGGCTGTTGTCCATGATCGTCGCCACTTGCTGGGTGCCGTTCTGCAGGCCGACGATCAGCTCTTCGATCTCTTCGGTGGACTTCTGAGTGCGCTGGGCCAGGCTGCGGACTTCGTCGGCAACCACCGCAAAGCCGCGACCGGCTTCACCGGCACGGGCGGCTTCGATGGCGGCGTTGAGGGCCAGCAGGTTGGTTTGCTGGGCCACGGACTTGATCACGTCGAGCACGCTGCCGATCTTGTCGCTTTCGCGCTTGAGCTCGCCCATGGCCTCGGTGGAATGGCCGACTTCGGCGGCCAGACGTTCGATCTGGGCGATGGCCTCGCCAACCACCTTGTCACCTTCACGGGCCTGCTGGTCGGCGGCGACCGCTGCTTCCGAAGCTTCCTCGGCGTTACGCGCGACTTCCTGCACGGTGGCGGCCATTTCGTTCATGGCGGTGGCGACCTGGTCGGTCTCGATTTTCTGATTGTTGACCCCGGCGCTGGTCTGCTCGGTCACCGCGGACAACTCTTCGGCAGCGCTGGCGATCTGGGTCACGCCGTCGCTGATGCCGCCGATCAATTCGCGCAGGCCCTGGGTCATGCTCTGCATCGAGCGCTGCAATTGACCGAGTTCATCACGGCGCAGGGACGCCAGATTGTGGGTCAGGTCACCGGCGGCCACGCGTTCGGCGACTTTCAGGGTCTGCTCCAGCGGAATGATGATCTGCCGGGTGATCGCCCAGGCCGCGAGCAGACCGAAGGCCAGGGCCAGCAGGGTGGCGATCATCAGCATGTTTTTGGCGTGCGCGGCATCGGTGTCGCGGACGATGGTCTGGGATTCGGTGAGTTTCTTGCTGACGTCGAGCAGGATGTCGCCCTGGGCCGACATGCGAGCCAGCGCCTTGGCGTTGTTCACCTGGGAGTCGCGGAACTGGCTGACGGCGGCGCGATAAGCCTTCAGCGATTCGGTGGCCTGTTGCAGGTTGGCGATGTGTTGCTCGGGCAGTTTGCTCGGCAGGCTTTCCAGATTGTTCAGGGCGGCGGCGATGGCATCCAGCGCCGGTTGTTCGGCTTCGGCCTTGCCGCTGTAGGTGTAGCCGCGCACCTGATAGCGCGCCTGCTGCAGCAGTTTGCTCAGCTCGATCACGCTGTTGAATTGCGCGACGCTGTCGCCTTGCAGCAGGGATTTCTCGACTTCGCTGACCTTGGCCACCGCGTTATCGGCGCTGGCGCCGAGTTTGCTGCGAGCGTCTTCACGCTGCACGGTGGCCTGGGTCATGTCGCCAAAGGCGCGTTTGTACTCGGCAACCGCCGCCAGTTGCTGATCGATCATGGCCACGTCGGACGGTTGCTCGATCATGCCGCGGGCGCTTTGCAGGCCGGCGTCGAGTTTGCCGAGCAGGTCGTTGACCGCGCCGGGGCCCTGTTCGCCACGGCGGGCTTCATAGTCCAGACGCGCCAGACGCAGGTCCTTGGTCAGCTCGTTGAGGCTGGAGATGAAGCCGAGCTTGTCGCCCCGGCTGATGATCCCGCTCATTCCGGTCCAGCCGGTGAAGGTGATCAACAGGGTCAGCAGCAGCACCAGGCCGAAACCGATTCCAAGCTTACGTTTGACGCTGACGTTTCCAAGACTCTCGGCTAACCAACGGTACATGCGACGACTCCCTCGGACCACTAATTGGACTTATGGGGAGGGTATCGGCCGCATGATGGCAATCTGTAACGCCTTTTGTCCGGAGAGACTTCAGAACAGCCGGGCGAGCAGCGCGGTGACTGCGGTTTCGACCCGCAGGATTCGCTCGCCCAGTTGCACCGGTTGCAGCCCGGCCTTGGCCAACAGATCGATTTCGTAGGGAATCCAGCCACCCTCGGGGCCGATGGCCAGGGTTACCGGTTCGCTGAGGGCGCGGGGGCAGGGCGGGAAGTTGCCCGGATGACCGACCAGACCGAGGGTGCCGTCGGTGATGGCCGGCAGGCGATCTTCGACGAACGGCTTGAAGCGCTTCTCGATGATGATCTCCGGCAACACCGTATCCCGAGCCTGTTCGAGGCCGAGGATCAGTTGTTCGCGAATCGCTTCCGGCTCCAGGAACGGCGTTTGCCAGAAGCTTTTCTCGACCCGGTAGCTGTTGACCAGAATCACCTTCGACACGCCCATGGTCGCCACGGTCTGGAACACCCGGCGCAGCATCTTCGGGCGGGGCAGGGCGAGTACCAGGGTCAGCGGCAGTTTGGCCGGCGGCGGTTGATCGAGGGTGACCCGCAGCTCGGCTTCGCCCGCGTCAAGGCGCAAAAGCTCGGCCGAGCCCATCAGCCCGCCAGTGCGCCCGACCCGCAGGCTGTCGCCGACTTCCGAGCGGTGGACTTCCTGCATGTGGGTCAGGCGCCGATCACGCAGCACGACGCGGTCGGCCGCAATGAAGTCGGCCTCTTCGAGCAGCAGCAGGTTCATGGCTGAGTCGCTGGCGGCTGGTCGTTGTGATCGTCGGCGGTTTCTTCCGGGCGTTCGCGCTTGCTGACCAGACTGCCGAACAGGATGCCGACTTCG
This sequence comes from Pseudomonas sp. B16(2017), assembly GCF_002113205.1. Lineage (NCBI taxonomy): Bacteria > Pseudomonadati > Pseudomonadota > Gammaproteobacteria > Pseudomonadales > Pseudomonadaceae > Pseudomonas > Pseudomonas sp. B16(2017). The sequence continues at coordinate 377,774 of NZ_NEKA01000002.1, read as the reverse complement.
AACAGCATCCACATCGGCACGGCCAGCAGGGTCTGGGAGAAGATGTCCGGCGGGGTCAGGATCATGCCGACCACGAAGCAGCCGATGATCACGTACGGACGGATCTTCTTCAGGTATTTGACGTCGACCACGCCGATCCACACCAGCAGCACCACGGCCACCGGGATTTCGAACGCCACGCCGAAGGCGAAGAACAGCGTCATGACGAAATCGAGGTAACTGGTGATGTCGGTCATCATTTCCACACCGGCCGGGGTGGCCGAGGCGAAGAACTTGAAGATCAGCGGGAACACGAAGAAGTAGGCGAACGCCATGCCGGTGTAGAACAGCAGGATGCTGGAGATCAGCAACGGCACTGCGACACGCTTCTCGTGCTTGTACAGGCCCGGTGCGATGAAGCCCCAGATCTGATGCAGGATCACCGGGATCGCCAGGAACAGCGAGACCATCATCGTCAGCTTCAACGGCGTCAGGAACGGCGACGACACGTCGGTGGCAATCATCGTCGCGCCCACCGGCAGGTATTCGCGCAGCGGCGTCGAAACGAAGGTGTAGATCTGCTGGGTAAAGGCAAACAGCCCGGCGAAGATGATGAAGATCGCCGCCACGCAACGCAGCAGGCGGGTGCGCAACTCGGTGAGGTGCGAAACCAGCGGCATGTGCTGGTCGTTTTCGGGGAGATCGCTCATGGGGCTCGCGGCGGCAATGTTGGGTCGTGAGGGGCCGGCGTTGTTGGCGCGGCAGCTGGAGCAATGGGTTCGACAGGCTTCATGATCGGCGCAGTTTCAGCGGCTGCGGCAGAGACGTGCTCGACGCTCGCCGTCGGCGCATGAATTGTTTGTTCCACAACCGGAGGCACTGGCGTCTGATCTGCCACCGGCTGTACCGGCGTCGGCTCCTGCTGAACCGGCGTGAAAATCTTCCGCGCCTCCTGTTCCAGCGACAGGATGTGCTCGTTGTGCAGTTGCCGACGGATTTCGTCGGCACCGATTTCACGCTCAACTTCCTGTTTGATCGCGTTGAAGCTGCGCTTCAGCCGTCCGACCCACAGGCCGGCGGTGCGTGCAGCGCCCGGCAGACGCTCGGGGCCCAGCACCAGCAGGGCGACGAGGCCGACGAGCAGCAGTTCAGAGAAGCTGATACCAAACATTAGTCAGTGCTCACACGTCTTTGCGGATCGGCTCTTCGACTTTCTGCGCCTGCACGTCGATGGTGTGCGGCGGGTTGGCCTGAGCGGTGGCTTGCGGCTGTACCGGCGGTACCGGTTGCGCAGGCGTGACGGTCGGATCGGCCGGTTTTTCGTCGTCGTTCATGGCTTTACGGAAGCCCTTGATCGACTCGCCAACGTCGGTGCCGAGGTTCTTCAGTTTCTTGGTACCGAACACCAGTACCACGACCACCAGGATGACGATCCAGTGTTTCCAGTCAAAAATGCCCATGTTGCTGTTCCTCTTTTGAAGTTGTTCAGGCGGACGGGCGCGAGGCTTTCTCGACGTGTCCGGACAGGCCGAAACGGCGATCCAGTTCATCCAGCACCGCCTGCGGATGCTGCCCCAGCTGGGCAAGCATGACCATGCTGTGGAACCACAGGTCGGCGGTCTCGTAGATCACGTCGCTGCAGTCGCCGCTGACGGCGGCGTCCTTGGCGGCAATGATCGTTTCGACCGATTCTTCGCCGACCTTTTCCAGAATCTTGTTCAAGCCCTTGTGATACAGACTAGCCACATACGAACTGTCGGCAGCAGCGCCCTTGCGCTCTTCCAGCACCTGAGCGAGGCGGGTCAGGGTGTCACTCATGTTTGTGTCCTGCGGAGTAAATAGCGTGCGGGTCTTTCAGGACCGGGTCGACCGTTTTCCAGTCGCCGTTTTCGAAGACGCGGTAGAAGCAGCTTTGACGGCCGGTATGGCAAGCGATGTCGCCGATCTGTTCGACCATCAGGATGATGACGTCGGCGTCGCAGTCCAGACGCATTTCATGCAGCGTCTGTACGTGGCCGGACTCTTCGCCCTTGCGCCACAGCTTGCCACGGGAACGTGACCAATAGATGGCACGGTTTTCCGCCGCGGTCAGCTCCAGGGCTTCGCGGTTCATCCAGGCCATCATCAATACGCGTCCGGTCTTGTGATCCTGGGCAATCGCCGGCACCAGGCCATCGGCGTCCCACTTGATCTCGTCCAGCCAGTTTTTCATCTTCGACTCCGACAGCGAACCCACACTTCAATAGTCGGGTTCAGGCGTTGAAACAGTGTGCCAGCCGATCACGGAACTGGCTATCGGCGAACGACCAGATACAAGCCGACTGCCACCATGATCCCGGCGGGCCAATGCCCCAGTTCGTGCATCGGGCCCCCGGCGGCGAGGATCGTACCACCCGCCAGATGGGCGCTGCCGAGCAGGCGCAGGAACCAGTCGTCCTTGCGTTTTTTCCACGGTGGCGGCGGGTCGTTGGCGTGGGGCTGGGACATGCGTTCGAGCAGATCGCGGGCCATGTTGGCCAGGTGCGGCAGTTGTTCGAACTGGCTCTGGACGTTGCCGAGCAAGGCTTTCGGGCTGACGCGCTCGCGCATCCAGCGTTCGAGGAACGGCTGCGCGGTGTTCCACAGATCCAGATCCGGGTACAGCTGACGGCCCAGGCCTTCGATGTTCAGCAGGGTCTTTTGCAGCAATACGAGTTGCGGCTGCACTTCCATGTTGAAGCGGCGCGCGGTCTGGAACAGGCGCATCAGCACCTGGCCAAATGAAATATCTTTTAATGGTTTTTCGAAGATCGGCTCGCACACGGTACGGATCGCCGCTTCGAATTCATTCAATTTGGTTTCCGCCGGCACCCAGCCCGAATCGATGTGCAATTGCGCCACGCGGCGGTAGTCGCGCTTGAAGAAGGCGAACAGGTTGCGCGCCAGATAATCCTGGTCTTCCGGGGTCAGGCTGCCGACGATGCCGCAGTCGATCGCGATGTACTGCGGGCTCCACGGGTTGACGGTGCTGACGAAGATGTTGCCCGGGTGCATGTCGGCGTGGAAGAAACTGTCGCGAAACACCTGGGTGAAGAAGATCTCCACGCCGCGTTCGGCGAGCAGCTTCATGTCGGTGCGCTGGTCGGCGAGGGTCGCCAGATCCGTCACCTGAATCCCGTAGATGCGCTCCATCACCAGCACTTTCGGCCGGCACCAGTCCCAATAGACTTGTGGTACATACAACAGCGGCGAGCCTTCGAAGTTGCGCTTCAACTGGCTGGCGTTGGCCGCCTCGCGCAACAGGTCGAGTTCGTCGTAGATGGTTTTTTCGTAGTCGCTGACCACGTCCACCGGGTGCAGCAGACGGGCGTCGGCGGAGACTTTTTCGGCGGCGCGGGCGAGGATGAACAGCCACGCCAGATCCTGGGCGATGATCGGTTTCAGGCCCGGGCGGATCACCTTGACCACCACTTCTTCACCGGTCTTCAGTTGCGCGGCGTGCACCTGCGCCACCGAGGCCGAGGCCAGCGGTTCGACGTCGAAGCGGCTGAACACTTCGCTGATCTTCTTGCCCAGTTGCTCTTCGATCAGTTTGACCGACAGCTGCGAATCGAACGGCGGCACGCGGTCCTGCAACCGCATCAGCTCATCGGCGATGTCTTCCGGCAGCAGGTCGCGGCGGGTCGAAAGGATCTGCCCGAACTTGATGAAGATCGGCCCCAGGTCCTGCAACGCCAGGCGCAGGCGTGCGCCACGGCTCAGGTCCAGCGGCTTGCGCGGGAACCAGCGCCACGGCAGGACGTAGCGCAGCGCCAGCAGGAACCACGGCAAAGGCAGATCGAACAGCAGGTCATCGAGGCGGTAGCGGATCACGACGCGCTGGATGCGCAACAGACGGCGGACGGCGAGCAGCTTCATGCGTTATCGCTTGGGTCGAGGGATCGGGAAAGGCGCTCGAAGCGCGCCTCGAGACGTTCCAGATCGAGTTTGATCCGGTCCAGTTCGCTGAAACGGGCTTCGGCTTCGCGCTGCCCGACGAGGGTGCGCGATTCTTCGGCCAGGTATTCAGCGAGGTTCTGGTTGAGGCTGGCAAATCCTTGTTGATACCAGCGGGCGCGGCTGCGCAGGTGGCCGCCGACCAGTTGCGTGGCGACAGGTCCCAGCCAGCGCGAGAGTTCGTACTCCCAGTCCAGCTCCAGGTCCTGCAGCACGCCCGCCAGCTCCAGCAGCACGCCGCTGTCGCCGTCGAGTTCGACTTCCGGCGCGTGCAGCACCGCCGTCTTGTCCTTGCTCAGGGCCAGTTTCACCAGGCTCGAAGCCGGGGCGCGCAGGGTGCAGTCGACGCCGGTTTCCCAGTGGGACGCCAGCATCAGGCCTTCGTCGCTCGGCAGGATGAACAGTTGCAGCGCCGGGCTGCGGCAATCCACGGCAATCACTTTGCCGGTCAGGTGCGCCAGTCGCGGCAGCGCCGTGCTGTCGAGACGCAGCACGCGGTTCAGGCCGAGTTCGACGCTGGCGAGCAGCCCGGTCAGCAGCATCAGGGCTTGATGCCGCGGTGCAGGGCGACGATGCCTGCGGTCATGTTGTGATAGGTCACGCGGTCGAAACCGGCGTCGACCATCATCGACTTCAGGGTTTCCTGATTCGGGTGCATGCGGATCGATTCGGCCAGGTAACGATAGCTTTCCGAGTCGTTGGTGATCAGCTTGCCCATCAGCGGCATGAAGGCGAACGAGTAGGCGTCGTAGGCCTTGGACATCAGCGCGTTGGTCGGCTTGGAGAATTCCAGCACCAGCAGGCGGCCGCCCGGCTTGAGTACGCGCAGCATCGAACGCAGGGCGTCTTCCTTGTGCGTCACGTTGCGCAGGCCGAAGGCGATGGTCACGCAGTCGAAATGGTTGTCCGGGAACGGCAGCTTTTCAGCGTCGGCCTGGACGAACTCGACGTTGCCCGACACGCCGACATCCAGCAGGCGGTCACGACCGACCTTGAGCATGGATTCGTTGATGTCGGCCAGCACCACCTGACCGGTCGGGCCGACCAGGTGCGAAAATTTCTTGGTCAGGTCGCCCGTGCCGCCGGCGATGTCCAGCACGCGGTTGCCGGCGCGTACGCCAGACAATTCGATCGCGAAACGCTTCCACAGACGGTGCATGCCGCCCGACAGAAGGTCGTTCATCAGGTCGTACTTGGCGGCCACGGAGTGGAACACCTCAGCGACTTTTTCCGCTTTCTGGCTTTCCGGAACGTTTTTGAAGCCGAAGTGAGTGGTGGGTTCGGCATCGCTGCCTTTGCGCTGATCAGTCATATCGCTGTCACCAAAAGAGAATGCGCGACATTCTAATCCCCAAGCCATGCTTTGTCTTGGAATGGCTAAAGGTAAGATGGGCAACCTTCGGGACGATTTGCCGCAGTGGCGGTCAAGATTCGTTGCAGGCATTCATAGCCCCATTCAAAAAGCAGGAGTCATTCAATGGCCCATATCAGTGTTGAGCGTGCCCACAGCCTGGGCAAGGAAGCGGCCCGCGAGAAAGCCGACAAACTGGCGCAGAAACTCTCCGATCAATATGGCCTGGAGCCGCAGTGGTCGGGCGATGTCCTGAACCTCAAGCGTTCGGGCGTGAAGGGCGCGGTGCATGTGGCCGAGGATTCGATCCGGGTCGACGTGGAACTGGGCCTGATGATGTCGGCCATGAGCGGCATGATCAAAGCCGAGATCGAAAAGGCGCTGGATAAAGCGCTGGTCTGATCAGGACAAAACGGGGAGCTTCGGGCTCCCCGTTTTTTTCTCCTGCACCTGCCTTTTATGTCAGTTGTTAGGGTGCCGTTTCTAATTTTTCTCCCTACTTTGTGCCTGAGCCCGACACTCGTCAGGGCAGTTCCTCAAACCTTCTGCGCGTGAGGTGCACCATGGCCAAAGTCATTTTGAAGAAAAAAATCGACGCTTCGACTTCCGCTCTGAGCGACGTCAAATCCTATGCCCGCAAGATCTGGCTGGCAGGCCTGGGTGCCTACACCAAGGTCGGTCAGGAGGGCAGCGAGTACTTTCAGGAGTTGATCAAGGCTGGTCAAACTGTTGAAAAGAAAGGCAAAAAAGCCGTCACCGAAAAACTCGAAGCGGCCAACGCCGAGATTGATGAAGCCAAGAGCGAAGTCAGCTCTTTCAAAGGCCGGGTCGAAGTTCAGCTCGACAAGGTCGAGAAGGCGTTCGACACGCGTGTGGCCAGTGCCTTGAATCGTATCGGCATTCCGTCTAAACATGACGTTGAGACACTCTCTGCTAAGCTCGATGAGCTGACGGCATTGCTCGAACGCGTCGCGCGTAAATCTTAAGGAGAACGGGATGGCTGGTAAAAAGAACACCGATAAAGAAGGCAGCTCGTGGATCGGAAAAGTCGAAGACTATTCCCGCAAGATCTGGCTGGCTGGTTTAGGCGTGTACTCGAAGATCGACACTGACGGCAGCAAGCTCTTCGATACATTGGTCAAAGACGGCGAGAAAGCCGAGAAGCTCACCAAGGCTGCAGTCGGCAAGAAAGTCGATGCTGCCAAGGATTCTGCAAGCTCGGCAAAATCGCGCATCAGCGGCGTGAAAGATCGCGCACTGGGCACCTGGGATCAGCTGGAAGGGGCTTTCGACAAGCGCCTGAACAGTGCGATTTCGCGCCTGGGCGTACCGAGCCGCAACGAGGTGAAGGATCTGCACAAGAAGGTCGATACCCTGACCAGGCAGATCGAAAAACTCACCGGCCTGAAAGCTCAGCCTGTCGCGGCGAAAACCGCAGCAGCCAAGCCTGCGGCCAAAACCGCTGCCAAGCCACTGGCTAAAGCCGCCGCCAAACCGGCCGCAAAACCAGCAGCCAAAACTGCTGCCGCCAAGCCTGCAGCGAAAGCCGCGGCCAAACCGGTTGCTGCCAAGGCCGCCGCCAAGCCGGCTGCAAAATCAGCCGCTAAACCTGCGGCCAAGCCAGCAGCCAAACCAGCAGCGAAAACCGCAGCAGCCAAACCCGCCGCCAAGCCTGCCGCCAAACCGGCTGCGGCGAAAAAGCCTGCAGTGAAAAAACCGGCCGCGCCGAAAGCCGCTGCGCCGAAAGCTGCTGCACCCAAACCGGTGACCACACCGCAAGCACTGGCAAGCACGTCGAACTCCGCCTCGGCTCCAACCCCGGCGCCTGCTCCGACTGCTGCATCGACGCCGTCGACGCCAACCAGTCAGTCCTGATTTTTCAGGGCTCAAAAAAACGCCCGGCCTGTGAAGGTCGGGCGTTTTTGTTTGGGTAAAAGCCGTCGGATTACTCGTGATCTTCGAGGTACTGCAAAGCCATCCTCTCCGTCGCCACCTTCACCGGCGGCAACAGATGCGGCGCCACCAGCATCATGATCTGGTACACCACCAGCCGCACTTCTCCTTCGCGATCAAGAATCCGTTGATAGTCCAGCGAGAACAGCAGCGTCATGGTGATCTGCTCCACCAGTTGCCCCAGCGCCTGGGTGTCGCTGACCAACTGCCCCGACGCCTTCAGCCGCGCCAGCAATGACGCCAGCGTGCGCTTGAGCACGTTGAGAAACTGGCGAATACCCTTGGCCAGTTTCGGCAGGCGGCCGGCCAGGTTCGACAGGTCCTGGAACAGGAAGCGGTACTGCGCCAGCCGTTCGACGATCAGGTGCAGGAACAGCCAGTAATCCTCCGGCGCCAGTTCGACATCGGCGGGCGGGTCGAGCAGCGGGGCGAGGTCGTTCTGGAAGCGCTCGAACAGTCCGAGAATCAGCGGTTCCTTGCCGTGGAAGTGGTAGTAAAGGTTGCCGGGGCTGATCCCCATTTCATTGGCAACCTCCATGGTGGAGACGTTCGGCTCGCCCTTTTCATTGAACAACTGCAGGGCACATTCGAGGATCCGTTCGCTTGTTTTCATCCAGTCTTCTTAAAAGGGCTTGAGTCAGTCAGCGCACACGCACATAGGTGCCGGGTGCCGCTTCCATCGGTGGATAATTGGCGTTGCCGAGGGTCATCTGGGTTTCGTGCAGGGTGCCGGAGCGCTGCTGCACCCACTCCAGCCATTGTGGCCACCAACTGCCGTCGACTTTCTTGGCGTCGTAGTACCAGGCGCGCGGATCGCCGCTGAGCTTTCCGTTCTCGACGTAATGGGCTTTCGGGTTGCCCGGCGGGTTGAGGATGCTCTGCACGTGGCCGCTGTTGGACAGCACGAAGCGCCGCTCGCCGCCCAGCAACAGCGTCGAGCGATACACCGCGTCCCACGGCGTGATGTGGTCATTCATGCCGGCCACGCTGAAGCTGTCGACCGTGACCTTCTGCAGATCGATCGGCGTGCCGCACACCTCCAGGCCACCCGGATGGGTCAGCGGGTTGTGCTTGAAGAAGTCCAGAATGTCGCCGTGAAACGCGGCGGGCAGGCGGGTGCTGTCGTTGTTCCAGTAGAGGATGTCGAACGCCGGCGGCTCCTTGCCCAGCAGGTAGTTGTTGACGAAATAACTCCAGATCAGATCGTTGGGGCGCATCCAGGCGAACACCTTGGCCATGTCGCGACCGTCCAGCACGCCTTTCTGATAGGAGCGCCGCTTGGCCGCTTCGAGCGTTTGCTCATCGGCGAACAGGGTGGCCGGGGTGTTCATTTCACTGTCGAGCAGGCTCACCAGATAGGTGGCGCTGGAGACCCGCCGCAACTGCCGCTTGGCCTGCAGATGCCCTTGCAGCGCGGCGATGGTCAGCCCGCCGGCGCAGGCGCCCATCAGGTTGACCTCACGGGCGCCGGTGATCGCCCGGCAGATGTTCATCGCTTCTTCCACGGCTTCGACGTAGGTCGACAGGCCCCATTCGCGATGCCGCACATCCGGGTTGCGCCAGCTGATCATGAAGGTCTGCAAGCCGTTCTTCAGGGCGAACTGGACGAAGCTGTTGCTCGGGCTGAGGTCGAAAATGTAGTACTTGTTGATTTGCGGCGGCACCACCAGCAGCGGTTTCGAATACTGTTTTTCGCTCATCGGCCGGTACTGGATCAGCTCGAGCATTTCGTTGCGAAACACCACTGACCCTGTGGTGGTGGCGACGGTCTTGCCGACTTCGAAAGCCTGTTTGGTGACCTGGCGTGGCAGGCCGTCGTTGTGCAGCAGGTCGTCGATCAGATGGCTGAGACCGCGCACCAGACTATGGCCGCCGGAGTTGAACAGCTCCTTCACAGCCAGCGGATTAAGCAGTGTGTTGGAAGGCGCCACGGCGTCGTTGAGCAGGGTGAAGGCGAAGTGTGCGCGGGCGCGGTCATCGTCGCTCATGCTGCTCTCGTCGATCCAGCTCTTGACCTGTTTCTGCCAGGCCAGATAAGCCTGCAGGCTGCGCCGATAGAACGGGTTCAGGCTCCACGCCGGATCGGCGAAGCGGCTGTCCTGCGGATTGGTCGGGTGCAGAGTTTCGCCGAGCAGCACGCGTCCGAGCGCGCCCCCCAGCTTCAAGGCGTGTTTTGCACTGTGGATCGGATTGCGCAGGCCGTGGGCCGCGACGCTGCGCAAGGTCGAGATCAGGTCCCGGCCGCGCAGACCGGTCATGGCACTCTGTGCATTGATGAACACGGCGGGGCTGGGCACGACGCCCGTCGCTGGTTTGTCACGCATGACTCAACACTCCTTCGTCTTCAGGCCAAAAACAAACACACCGAACCAGAACACCATAGACGCTGTTGCGGGTTGTTGCCTGCGTGGCTTCCTGCCACGCACCTGTGCGGACACGTTGCAAGACGCTGTCCAGAAATCCGTGCCAGGACGGTTATCCGCCCAGCGGTGTCGGGTGCGGATGCATCACCGCACGCTGACGTTCCTCCTGGAGGAATTTCATGATGATCGGCGCCACCGCCTCGGCCCGGGTAATCAGGAACAGATGCCCGTCGTCGATGATGTGCAGCTGCGCGTTGGGGATTCGCCAGGCGAGCATGCGCATGTTGATCAGCGGGATCAGCGGATCGTCATCACCGGCCAGCACCAGCGTCGGCTGATGGATCTTGTGCAGCCAGTGAATGCTGGTCCAGCCCAGGCCCGCGAACAGTTGCCAGTAGTAGCCGAGTTTGCCCGCCGAACGCACCTTGGCCGCATGGCTGGCGGCGAGTGTCGGGTCGCGGCGGAACGAGCCGCCGTAGATCATCGGGGCGATGCGGATCACATGGGACGGCTGGATGTAGCGCCGTGGGCTGGCCATCATCCACAGCACCTTCGGCTTGCCCGGCACCATCACCGCACCGGCGGCGGTCGCCGCCAGCACCAGCTTCTTGCAGCGCTCGGGATAGTCGTAGGCGAACTGCTGCGCCAGCGCGCCACCCCAGGACACGCCGATCACGTTGACCTGTCCGTAGTCGAGGTAATCGAGCATCCGCGCGGTGAGCTTCGCCAGCCCGGGAAAGCGATACGGACGGCTCGGCGTCGAGGAACCACCGACACCGGGCACGTCGAAGGCGATCACTTCCAGGTCCGGATCCAGCGCCGCGACAAAAGGAAACACCAGCTCCAGGTTGGCGCCGATGCCGTTGAATATCAGCAAGGGCGTCAAGTGAGGCTTGCCGGGGCGGACCGCCGTGCGGATGGTCTGGCCATCCAGCTCGACGGTTCGAAAGATGAACGGGTGCGGCATGCTTCAAGGCCCTGTGGGTCAATCTCAATGTCACCTCGTACCCTTTGTGGGAGCGGGCTTGCTCGCGAAGGCGTCGTGTCAGTCGCCATTGATGTTGGCTGATCAACCGCTTTCGCGAGCAAGCCCGCTCCCACAGGGGGAATGAGGTGTGTCGGTTACCGCTCGTGAACGTAAGTGCCCGGTGAAGCTTCGCCTGCCGGATACGCTTTGTTGCCCAGCTTGGTCGGCGCCTTTTTCAGCTCGCCCGACCGCGCGGCCTGCCACGCCTGCCAGTACAGCCACCAGGAGTCGGCGTGCTTGGTCGAATTTTCCTGCCAGTCATCGGCATTGGCGGTCATTTCGTCGCTGGTCATGTAGCGCGACTTCGGGTTGCCCGGCGGGTTCAGGATGCTCTGGATATGCCCGCTGCTGGACAGCACGAATTCGACCTTGCCACCGAACAGCTGCGCCGACTTGTAGCAGGACTTCCACGGCGTGATGTGGTCGTTGGTGCCGGCCAGCGAGAAGATGTCGGCGGTCACCTGCTTGAGGTCGATCGGCGTGCCGCACACTTCCAGTGCATTGGGGCGGATCAGTGGGTTGTTTTTGAACATCTCGATCAGGTCGCCGTGGAACGCGGCCGGCAGTCGAGTCGTATCGTTGTTCCAGAACAGGATGTCGAACACCGGCGGTTCGTTGCCGAGCAGGTAGTTGTTGACCCAGTAGTTCCAGATCAGGTCATTCGGGCGCATCCAGGCGAAGACCTTGGCCATGTCTTTGCCTTCGAGCACGCCGGCCTGATACGAATGGCGCTTGGCGGTCTCCAGTGTCTGCTCGTCGACGAACAGGGCGACGTCGCTGTCCAGCGTTGTATCGAGCACGCTGACCAGCAGGGTCAGGGCGTTGACCTTGTTCTCGCCGATCGCCGCGTAGTGGCCGAGCAGGGCGGTGCAGGTGATGCCGCCGGAGCAGGCGCCGAGCATGTTGACGTCCTTGCTGCCGGTGATCGCAGTGACCACGTCGACCGCTTCCTTCAGGGCTTCGATGTAGGTCGAGAGTCCCCACTCGCGCTGTTCCTTGGTCGGGTTGCGCCAGCTGACGATGAAGGTCTGCACATTGTTGCGCAGGCAAAAACGCGCCAGGCTCTTGTCCGGGCTCAGGTCGAATACATAGAACTTGTTGATCTGCGGCGGCACCACCAGCAGCGGGCGCTCGTGCACTTGCTCGGTGATCGGCTTGTACTGGATCAGCTCCAGCACGTCGTTGCGAAACACCACCGCGCCTTCGGTCACGCCCAGGCTCTTGCCGACCTCGAACGCGCCCATGTTGACCTGGCTCGGCATGCCGCCGTTGTGCACCAGATCCTTGGCCAGGTGCGAGAGGCCGTCGAGCAGGCTCTTGCCACCGGTCTCGAAGAAGCGTTTGACCGCCGCCGGGTTGGCCGCCGTGTTGGTCGGCGCCATGGCCTCGGTCATCAGGTTGATCACGAAGTGGCCGCGCGCGATGTCCTTGGGCGAGAGGCTGCTGTCGTCGATCCAGGCATGGAGTTCCTTGCGCCATGCCAGGTAGGTTTGCAGATAACGTTTGTACAGCGGGTTCTGACTCCACGCCGGATCGACGAAGCGACGGTCATCGCCAGCCGGTTGCAGATCGGATTTGCCGAACAGCACGTTCTTCAGTTCAAGGCCGAACTGGGTGACGTGTTTGACACTATGGATCGGTTGTTTGATGGCCTGGGTCAGCACCATTCGAGCAGAGGCCAGCAGATCCTTTCCGCGTAGCCCAACGACAGGATTCAGCCCCAGGGTGTTCTCCGAGGCCTGGTACTTCAAATCATCGTTATTCTTGTTACTCATCTACGACGCTCCATTGTCCTGAGACGAGTACCCGGTTTTCTGCTGTGCAGTTCCACAGCCAATGCCAGGTACTACTGCTCGGGTGACCGTTGATTCTGCATAGCTGCTTTACAGTCGTAGAGCATTGCAGGGAACTTGCCAGTTCCATTGGTTACCCGAGAATGATTTTTTTCGCAAGCAGCCGATCCCGGGCCGCTTTAGCGGAGCATTCAAACAGATGAATCTAGAAAATGCCCTCTAAACAGTCCGAGGTGCGGACTAGAGCATCAGCTTGACGACGGACTGGTCCGGGTCGCGGGTTTTGCCGGCGGCTTTGAGTTCGGCCAGATAATCCGCCCAGAGTGCGTCATGACGTCGCCCCAGCTCGTAGAGGTAATCCCAGGTGAACAGACCGCTGTCGTGACCGTCGTCGAAGGTCAGTTTCAGTGCGTACTGACCGGCCGGTTCTACCTTGGTCAGGCCGACGTGCAGCTTGCCGAATTGCAGGATCGGTTTGCCGTGGCCCTGGACCTCGGCGGAGGGGGAATGCACGCGCAGGAATTCGGCGGGCAGGGTGTATTCCTCGCCGGTCGCGTATTTGAGCGACAGGGTTTTCGAGGCTTTGTGCAACTTGATGTCGGTGGGGAGTTGGGTCATCGCCGGCGTTCCGTCAGGTGGAAAAAATTGTGGGAGCCGACGGCTCCCACAGTTTCACGACCACTGTAAGTATGGCTTACAGGATATAACGGGACAGGTCTTCGTTCTGCGCCAATTCGCCCAAGTGGCTGTTGACGTATTCGGCGTCGATCTCGATCGCCTTGTCGTCGTGGGCGCTGGCCAGATCGCCGGCACTGAACGACACCTCTTCCAGCAGACGCTCGAGCAGCGTGTGCAGGCGACGGGCACCGATGTTCTCGGTCTTCTCGTTGACCTGCCAGGCGATCTCCGCCAGACGCTTGATGCCTTCCGGCTGGAACTGGATGTTCAGGCCCTCGGTTTTCAGCAGTGCGCAGTACTGCTCGGTGAGCGAGGCGTGCGGTTCGCTGAGGATGCGTTCGAAGTCCTGCGGGCTCAGGGCCTTGAGTTCCACACGGATCGGCAGACGGCCTTGCAGCTCCGGCACCAGATCGCTCGGCTTGCTCAGGTGGAACGCACCGGAGGCGATGAACAGGATGTGGTCGGTCTTGACCATGCCCAGCTTGGTGTTGACGGTGCAGCCTTCGATCAGCGGCAGCAGGTCACGTTGCACGCCTTCGCGGGACACATCAGCGCCGCCGACATTGCCGCGCTTGGCGACCTTGTCGATCTCATCGATGAACACGATGCCGTGCTGCTCGACGGCTTCCAGGGCCTTGGCCTTCAACTCTTCTTCGTTGACCAGGCGACCGGCTTCTTCGTCGCGTACCAGTTTCAGCGCTTCCTTGACCTTGAGCTTGCGGGCCTTCTTCTTGCCCTTGCCCATGTTGGCGAACAGGTTCTGCAACTGGTTGGTCATTTCTTCCATGCCCGGAGGCGTGGCGATTTCGATGCCGGCCATTTCGGCGACCTCGATCTCGATTTCCTTGTCGTCCAACTGACCTTCGCGCAGGCGTTTGCGGAACAGTTGGCGGGTGTTGGAATCCTGGGTCGGCGCTTCTTCGTTGCTGAAGCCCATGCGTGCCGGCGGCAGCAGGGCGTCGAGGATACGGTCCTCGGCGGCGTCTTCGGCGCGGTGGCGAACGCGGGTCATTTCCTGCTCGCGCAGCATCTTGATCGCAGCATCGGCCAGATCACGGATGATCGATTCGACGTCACGGCCGACGTAGCCGACTTCGGTGAACTTGGTCGCTTCGACCTTGATGAACGGCGCGTTGGCCAGTTTGGCCAGGCGACGGGCGATCTCGGTTTTACCGACGCCGGTTGGGCCAATCATCAGAATGTTCTTCGGGGTCACTTCAACGCGCAGCTCTTCAGGCAGCTGCATGCGGCGCCAGCGGTTGCGCAGGGCAATCGCGACAGCGCGCTTGGCATCGTCCTGGCCGATGATGTGGCGGTTGAGTTCGTGGACGATTTCGCGGGGAGTCATGGACATAATAATTGACGGTCCTCAAGCAGAAACAAGCCGTGGCACAGGGGCCGCGTCAGGCTCATTCAGCGAGATCCTGCTCCTCAATGGTCTGGGTGTGGTTGGTGAATACACAGATGTCGCCGGCGATGCCGAGAGCGGTCTCGACGATTTCGCGGGCCGACAGGTCGGTCTTCTTCAGCAGGGCGCTGGCGGCGGCTTGCGCATAGGCGCCACCGGAACCCATGGCGATCAGGCCGTCTTCGGGTTCGACCACGTCACCGTTGCCGGTGATGATCAAGGATGCGTCCTTGTTGGCGACCGCAAGCATCGCTTCGAGGCGGCTCAGGGAGCGGTCGGTGCGCCATTCTTTGGCGAGTTCGACGGCGGCGCGAACCAGGTGACCCTGGTGTTTTTCAAGCTGGCCTTCGAAACGTTCGAACAGGGTAAAGGCGTCGGCGGTGGCACCGGCGAAACCGGCGATGACTTCGCCGTGGTACAGGCGACGAACTTTCTTCGCGTTGCCTTTCATCACGGTGTTGCCGAGAGAAACCTGGCCGTCGCCGCCCATGACGACTTTGCCGTGGCGGCGGACTGAAACGATGGTGGTCAAGGGAAGAGTCTCCACACTGCGGGGCGAAAATGCCTTATGCCCATTCATATGGGGGTGGTGGAGAGGATTTCAACTGCGGGGCGGGAGAGGGGACGAGCGGTGATTTGTGCATGATCGTTCCCACGCAGAACGACATGATCGTTCCCACGCTCCGCGTGGGAACGCCTCAATGGATGCTCCGCGTCCCCGCGGCAAGGGACGCGGAGCGTCCCGGGCTGCATTCCCACGCAGAGCGTGGGAACGATCGGTGAGGAGGATCAACGGCTCTGGCGTTGTTGTAACAGCAGGTTGCTGAAGCCCGCGCCCGCCAGTTGTTTCTGGGCAGTGGTCAGTTGTTCGCGGTTGCTGAACGGGCCGACCAGTACGCGATACCAGGTTTCGTCCTTGACCGTCCCGGATTCAACCGCGACTGCCTGGCCGAGCAGAATGATCTGCGCGCGGACCTTGTCGGCATCCGTCTCTTTGCGGAACGAGCCGGCCTGCAGGAAGAACTTGGTCACCGGTGCAGCCTTGGTCACCGGTGGCGCTGGCGGCGGGGTGATTCCGGCCAGCGCAGCCTGCGCCCGTGCGGTGTCGATCTTCGCCGCTTCGGCCGGGGTCACCGGCGTGGTCGGGATTGCCGGCACCTGTGGCGTCGGCAGGGTTTTCTCCGGCACGGCATCAGGCGGCACGATCACTTCCGATTCCGGCAGCAGGGTGTAGAAGTCGTACTTCGGCTTCACCGGTTGCGTCGGGCTCGGCGGGGTCTTGTTGGCCTCGGCGATCTTGGAGGCTTTCTGTTGCTGCTGTTGCTCGACCTTCTCGCGCTTGACCGTGTCGCTGCCCTTGCCCGGCTCCAGTTTCATCAGGAACACGATGAACGCGCCGACCGTCAGGCCGATGGCCATCCACAGCCAGCCCGGAATCGGCTGCTTCGCTGGAGCTTGGTAACGGCTGGCGCCACGCTTGGGTGCAGGTTTTTTCTTGGCAGCCAACTTACATGCGCTCCAGGGTTTCCAGGCCGAGCAGTTCCAGGCCTTGCTTGAGGGTACGGCCGGTCAGCGCGGCAAGGCGCAGACGGCTTTGCATTTGTGCCGGGGTGTCGGCGGCGAGGATCGGGCAGTTCTCGTAAAAGCTGGAGAACAGGCCGGCCACGTCGTACAGGTAGGTGCAGAGAGTGTGTGGCGTGCCCTTTTCCGCAACGTTGTTCAGCACTTCACCGAACTGCGCCAGTTTCGCCGCCAGTTCCTGTTCGTGCGCCGCTTCGAGGACGATCTGGCCGTCGACTTCGCTGAAATCCTTGCCCAGTTTGCGGAACACGCCGGCCACGCGGGTGTAGGCGTACAGCAGGTACGGCGCGGTGTTGCCTTCGAAGTTGAGCATCAGGTCGAAGTTGAAGCTGTAGTCGCTGGTGCGGTGTTTCGACAGGTCGGCGTATTTCACCGCGCCGATGCCGACTACTTTGGCGATGGCGCGCAGTTCGTCTTCGGCCAGTGTCGGGTTCTTTTCCTTCACCAGGCTGTAGGCACGTTCCTGCGCTTCGGTCAGCAGGTCGATCAGCTTCACGGTGCCGCCGTCACGGGTCTTGAACGGACGGCCGTCGGCGCCGTTCATGGTGCCGAAGCCCATGTGCTCCATTTCCATCGGATGGGTCACGAAACCGGCCTTGCGTGCCACGGCAAACACTTGCTGGAAGTGCAGGGCCTGACGCTGGTCGACGAAGTACAACGCGCGGTCGGCCTTCAGTTTGCCGCTGCGATAGCGCACGGCCGCCAGGTCGGTGGTGGCGTACAGGTAGCCGCCGTCAGCCTTGACGATGATCACCGGCAGCGGCTCGCCTTCGGCGTTCTTGAATTCGTCGAGGAACACGCACTGGGCGCCGTTGCTTTCAACCAGCATGCCGGCGGCTTTCAGGTCGTTGACCACGTTGATCAGGTCGTCGTTGTAGGCGCTTTCGCCCATCACGTCGGCCATGGTCAGTTTGACGTTGAGCAGTTCATAGATCTTCTGGCAGTGCGACAGCGAGATGTCCTTGAACTTGGTCCACAGCGCCAGACATTCAGCGTCGCCGGCCTGCAACTTGACCACCAGACCACGGGCGCGGTCGGCGAATTCCGGGGATTCGTCGAAGCGTTGCTTGGCGGCGCGGTAGAAGTTTTCCAGGTCCGACAGCTCGTCGCTGGTGATCGGGTTTTCCTGCAGGTACGCCATCAGCATGCCGAACTGGGTGCCCCAGTCACCCACATGGTTCTGGCGGATGACATCGTCGCCGAGGAATTCGAGGACTCGGGCCACACCGTCGCCAATGATGGTCGAGCGCAGGTGGCCGACGTGCATCTCTTTGGCCAGGTTCGGCGCCGACAGATCGACCACGGTGCGTTGCGCCGGGCCGGCCTTGCGCACGCCAATGTGATCGTCGGCCAGGGCGGCGTCGAGGCGCGAGGCCAGCGCTTGAGTGTTCTGGAAGAAGTTGATGAAACCGGGGCCGGCGATTTCGGCCTTGGTGACGTTTTCGTCAGCCGGCAGGGCGGCGATGATTTTTTCCGCCAGATCGCGCGGCTTCATGCCCGCAGGCTTGGCCAGCATCATGGCGATGTTGCTGGCAAAGTCGCCGTGGGTCTTGTCCCGGGCGTTTTCCACCTGGATCGCCGGCGTCAGGCCTTCAGGCAACACACCTTCGTTGACGAGTTGGGTGAGGGCTTGTTGGATCAGCTGGCGAATGGTGTCTTTCATGGTCTTCTCTTTCGACCGCAAGCGCGGCGGCGCATCGATGCGCGGGTGGAAAAACTGGGCATTATCCGTTGCGAAGACGGGCTTGCCAACCTTAGCAGGCAGGATGTGGATGTGTGGTGACAATTCGGCCGGTTTTGCCCGGTCAGTACAGATCCACCGGGTCGACATCCAGCGACCAGCGCACCGCCCGGCCGCTTGGCATCTGTTCTAGCACCAGCAGCCAGCTCGCCAGCAATCGGTGCAGCGGCGCCCGGGCCGTGGCCTGCAACAGCAGCTGCGCGCGGAAGCGCCCGGCCCGGCGTTCCATCGGCGCCGGCACCGGCCCCAGCAGTTCAATGCCGGTCAGATTCTGTTCGGCCAGCAAGCGCTCGGCCTCGCTGCAGGCTTCATCAAGAAAGCCTTCGGCCTGCCCCGGCTTGTGCGCTTCGGCGCGCAGCAGGGCGAGATGGGCGAACGGCGGCAGGCCGGCGGCGCGGCGTTCGCTCAGGGCCTGTTCGGCGAAGGCGAAGTAACCCTGCTCGGTCAGTTGCACCAATAAAGGATGGTCGGCCAGATGCGTCTGGATGATCACCTTGCCCGGTTCCTCCGCACGCCCGGCACGCCCGGCAACCTGCACGATCAGCTGCGCCATGCGCTCGCTGGCGCGGAAGTCGCCGGAGAACAGACCGCCGTCGGCATCGAGGATCGACACCAGCGTCACCCGAGGGAAGTGGTGACCCTTGGCCAACATCTGCGTGCCGACCAGAATGCACGGCTGGCCTTTCTGGATCGTGGCGAACAACTGGTTCATCGCGTCCTTGCGCGACGTGCTGTCACGGTCGACGCGCAACACCGGATAGTCCGGGAACAGAATCGCCAGCCTTTCCTCGGCCCGCTCGGTGCCGGCGCCCACGGGGCGCAGATCGACCTTGTTGCACTTCGGGCACTGGCGCGGCACGCGCTCGACGTAACCGCAGTGGTGGCAGCGCAATTCGCCATAGCGCTGGTGCACGGTCATCCGCGCATCGCAGCGCTGGCACTCGGACATCCAGCCGCAGTCATGGCACAGCAGCGTCGGGGCAAACCCCCGGCGGTTGAGGAACACCAATACCTGCTGGCCGGCGGCTAGGGTCTGGCCGATGGCTTGCTGCATCGGCCCGGAAATGCCGCTGTCCAGTGGACGGCTTTTCACATCCAGGCGCAGGAAACGTGGCTGCTTGGCGCCTCCGGCGCGTTCGTTCAGGCGCAGGAGTCCGTAGCGACCGGTGTAGGCGTTGTGCAGGCTTTCCAGGGATGGCGTCGCGGAGCCGAGCACGATCGGGATGTTTTCCTGCCGCGCCCGCACCAGCGCCAGATCCCGCGCGTGGTAGCGCAGACCTTCCTGCTGTTTATAGGAGCCGTCGTGTTCTTCGTCGATGATGATCAGCCCCGGATTCTTCATCGGGGTGAACAGCGCCGAGCGGGTGCCGATAATAATGTCGGCCTCGCCGTCACGGGCGGCGAGCCAGGCGTCCAGACGATCGCGGTCATTGACCGCCGAGTGCAGCAGGGCGATCCGGGCGTTGAAGCGTTGTTCGAAACGGGCCAGGGTCTGCGGGCCGAGGTTGATCTCCGGGATCAGCACCAGCGCCTGTTTGCCGGCCTCAAGGGTTTCGCGGATCAACTGCAAATAGACTTCGGTCTTGCCGCTGCCGGTGACCCCGGCCAGCAAGAACGCATGATAACTGTCGAACCCGGCGCGAATTGCCTCATACGCGGCGCGCTGTTCGCTGTTGAGCGGCAGTTCGGGCTGGGCCAGCCAGTGTTCATGGCGCGCGCCGGGGGCGTGACGGCGCACTTCGACCTGCACCAGATCCTTGGCCAGCAACAGGTCGAGGCTGTCCTTGCTCAGCATCAGTTTGCTCAGCAACTGATGGGCGACGCCGTGGGGGTGCTGGGCTAAAGTCGCCAGGGCTTCACGCTGGCGCGGGGCGCGGGCGATGCGCGGGTCGTCGAGGCTGGCGCCGGGAGCCGCCGACCAGAACCGTTCCTGACGGGCTTCGGCCAGTTCGCCCTGACGCAGCAGCACTGGCAACGCCCAGCTCAGAGTGTCGCCGAGGCTGTGCTGATAATACTGAGCCGTCCACAGGCATAGCTTGAACAGCGCCGGCGGTAGCGGAGCGGTGGCGTCGAGCAGGGCCAGCGCCGGTTTGAGCTTTTCCACCGGCACTTCGCTGGTGTCGGTGACCTCCACCAGAATCCCGATCATCTCCCGTCGGCCGAACGGCACTCGCAGGCGCATGCCCGGTTGCAACTGCGAACGCAGCACGCCGGCCGGGGCCCGATAGTCGAACAGGCGGCGCAGGGGCGAAGGCAGGGCGAGGCGCAGAATGGCGTCGGGCACGCGGGGGATTCTCATAGGCGGGGCGGTGGAGAAGGGCGGGAGCCTAGCAGACGGTCGGTTCTGTGTCCTCCATCAGGAAAGCGTTCAAATGTTGACGAGTGGATTTTGGCGTCAGGCAAGGCGCTACGACGACTCATAGCTTGCTATGGGGAGGAGTAGCAACGCAGCCTGACGTCAAAAGACGCCGTCAACATTGAACAGTCTTTTCTGATGGAGGGCACCCCTGACAGCTTGCGTGATCGGGATTGTCTGGTAGAATCCGCGGCCTAATTACGTGCGGTATTCAACAATCGTGTTGGATGGCGGCACGCCAGCTGAGGAAAACACCATGAAAGCCGATATCCACCCGAATTACCCAGAAGTTGCAGTAACTTGCAGCTGCGGCAACAAGTTCGAAACCCGTTCGACCTTCGGCAAAGCCTTGTCGATCGACGTTTGCAACGAGTGCCACCCGTTCTACACCGGTAAGCAGAAGACTCTGGACACCGGTGGTCGCGTTCAGAAGTTCGCCGACCGTTTCGGTGCTTTCGGCGCGAAAAAGGCCTAAGGCCCTTCATTCTGGAAAACCTCAGCGGCTTTTCCGGTCTGATGAAAAAGGCGTCCCTTGCGGGCGCCTTTTTTGTGTCCGCGATTTGGTTCTCCTCCGCTCAGGCCTTTTGCCCGGCACCTGTAGGGCTGGACAGCGCCACGGTGCAGCGGGTGGTCGATGGCGACACCCTGCGCCTGAGCGACGGGCGCAATGTGCGGATGATCGGCCTCAATACGCCCGAGCTCGGCAAGCAGGGCCGCAGCGACGAACCGTTTGCAGTGGCCGCGCGCAAGCGTCTCGAAGCCCTGGTCGCCGAAAGCGACGGGCGGGTTGGCCTGCGCCTCGGCGCCCAGCCCAAGGACCACTACGGCCGGACCCTCGCCCATGTTTTCAGCGCCAAGGGTGAGAATCTCGAAGCGCAAATGCTCGCCGATGGCCTCGGTTTCCAGGTCGCGGTGGCGCCGAATGTCGATCTGGTCGATTGCCAGCAAGCTGCCGAACGCCGCGCACGACAGTCCGGGCTGGGCCTGTGGAAGCGCTCGCCTGTACTGAAAGCGGAGCAGATCGAGCGCTCGGGTTTCGCGCTGGTCAGCGGTCGTGTGAGCAAGATTCAACGCAATCGCGGCGGAATCTGGATCGAGTTGCAGGACAAGCTTGTACTGCGCGTTGCACCCAATCTGCTGGAAAGCTTCGATAGCGCCGCTCTGCAGGCGTTGAAGGGCAAGCAGATCGAGGCTCGTGGCTGGGTGGTCGACCGTTCCCGGCGCGGTGGACTGAAATCAGGTCAGGCGCGTTGGCTGTTGCCGCTGACCGATCCTTCGATGCTCCAGCCGTCCCGTTGAATAAAAAATTGTAGACATTTTTTCTTTCGATTGTGAACAGTCTAGCCCTTGTGCGCCGTGGCTCTTGGCCCAAAGTCTTAGGGCAGGGCGCTTGACAGGGGTGACCGGGCAGTCTTGTGGGGACTTTGCGAGGCGCGTATCCTCGCTGACCAGTCTGTCCAACAGTAAAAAGCGGAATGCCAAAATGTCTGATCTGAAAACTGCCGCTCTCGAATATCATGCCAATCCTCGCCCAGGAAAGCTGAGTGTCGAGCTCACCAAGGCCACTGCTACCGCCCGCGACCTGTCGCTGGCCTACAGCCCCGGCGTAGCTGAACCAGTGCGCGAGATCGCCCGCGATCCTGAACTGGCCTACAAGTACACCGGCAAGGGCAACCTGGTTGCAGTCATTTCCGATGGCACCGCGATTCTGGGCCTGGGTAACCTCGGCCCACTGGCCTCCAAGCCAGTGATGGAAGGTAAAGGCGTGCTGTTCAAGCGCTTCGCCGGTATCGACGTCTTCGACATCGAAGTCGACTCCGAAAGCCCGCAAGCCTTCATCGACACCGTAAAACGCATTTCCATCACCTTCGGTGGCATCAACCTGGAAGACATCAAGGCGCCCGAGTGCTTTGAGATCGAACGCGCTCTGATCGAGCAGTGCGACATTCCGGTATTCCACGATGACCAGCACGGCACCGCGATCGTGACCGCTGCGGGCATGATCAACGCCCTGGAAATCGCTGGCAAAACCCTGGCCGACGCCAAGATCGTCTGCCTGGGCGCCGGCGCAGCCGCCATCTCCTGCATGAAGTTGCTGGTGAGCATGGGCGCCAAGGTCGAGAACATCTTCATGGTTGACCGTACTGGCGTGATCCACGCTGGCCGTGACGACCTGAACCAGTACAAGGCTGTGTTCGCTCACCCTACCGAGAAGCGCACTCTGGACGACGCCATCGAAGGCGCTGACGTATTCGTCGGCCTGTCGGGCCCGAACCTGCTGAGCGCCGAGCAACTCAAGCGCATGGCGGCCAACCCGATCGTCTTCGCCTGCTCCAACCCTGATCCGGAAATCTCCCCGGAACTGGCTCACGCCACCCGTAACGACGTGATCATGGCCACCGGCCGTTCGGACTACCCGAACCAGGTCAACAACGTGTTGGGCTTCCCGTTCATCTTCCGTGGTGCCCTGGACGTTCGCGCCAAGCGCATCAACGAAGAAATGAAGATCGCTGCCGCCAACGCCCTGCGCGAACTGGCCAAGCTGCCGGTTCCTCAGGAAGTCTGCGACGCCTACGGCGGTATCTCGCTGGAATTCGGCCGTGAGTACATCATTCCGAAGCCAATGGACAAGCGCCTGATCACCGTGATCTCCGACGCCGTGGCCAAGGCCGCGATCGAGACTGGTGTGGCGACCCTGCCGTATCCGAAGAACTACCCGCTGAAAAGCGTGGATGACGTGTTCAACGGCTAAGTCGTTGTAGCGCTTCAGCCGAAAGCCCCGGTTCGCGAGAGTCGGGGCTTTTTTGTGCCTGTTGATTTTGGGGTGATCTTAAGGGCCTCTTCGCGGGCAAGCCCGCGCCCACAGGGTTTTGTGGCGTTCACAAATGGAGCGTACACCCGGTTACTGTGGGAGCGGGCTTGCCCGCGAAGAGGCCGGCCCAGACAACACAAAAATGAACAGGTAATAAAAAGCCCCGCACTTCAATCGAAGGCGGGGCTTTTTAGCGGTTCAGGATCGGGATCAGAACAAATCGATCGGCGCCTGCTCATCCGCCGGCAGCGGACTGCCCGGCACGGTGCCATTGCCGATCTCGTTGACCGACGGAGGCGTGTCTTCGGCCTTGAACAGCTCGAAATAGGCGCCCGGCGTGCTCGGCGATGCCGCGCGACCGCTGACCGGATCCACCCGCAGGCTGAGAATGCCTTCCGGCTCCGGCTGGACATGCGGTGGCTTGTCCTTGAGCGCGGCGGCCATGTAGTTCATCCAGATCGGCAGTGCCACGGTGCCGCCGAACTCCCGGCGACCGAGGCTTTCCGGCTGGTCGAAACCGGTCCACACGGTGGTCACGTAGTCGGCGTTGTAGCCGGAGAACCACGCATCCTTGGATTCGTTGGTGGTACCGGTCTTGCCGGCGATGTCGCTGCGGCCCAGGGCCAGTGCGCGACGGCCGGTGCCGAGCTTGATCACGTCCTGCAACATGCTGTTGAGGATGTAGGTGGTACGGCCATCGACGATGCGCTCGGCAACTGCGGGGGCTTGCGGTACAGCGGCGTTGCCTGGCGCTTCCCCTGGAACCGGCGCTGCGTCGACGGTGATCGATTGCGTTGCCGGTGCCGCGATACCGTCGGTGGCCGCGCCGCCCTGCGGTACGGTCGGCGGGTTGGCGACGAACAGCGTGTCGCCATTGCGGCTTTCGATCTTGTCGATGATGTACGGAGTGATCTTGTAGCCGCCGTTGGCGAAGGTGCTCCAGCCGGTGGCGATCTCCATCGGCGTCAGGGTCGCGGTGCCCAGCGCCAGAGACAGGTTTGGCGGCAGGTCCTGCTTGTTGAAGCCGAAGCGGGTGATGTAATCGATGGTCTTGCCCACGCCCATCGCCTGCAACAGGCGGATCGACACCAGGTTGCGCGACTTGTACAGCGCCTCACGCAGACGGATCGGGCCGAGGAAGGTGTTGGTGTCGTTCTTCGGACGCCAGACCTTGTCCAGGTACTCGTCGACGAACACGATCGGCGCGTCGTTGACCAGGCTCGCGGCGGTGTAGCCGTTATCCAGTGCGGCGCTGTAGACGAACGGCTTGAAGCTCGAGCCCGGCTGACGCTTGGCCTGCATCGCACGGTTGTAGTTGCTCTGCTCGAAGGCGAAACCGCCGACCAGCGAACGGATTGCACCGTTCTGCGGATCCAGCGACACCAGCGCGCCTTGCGCCTGCGGAATCTGGCTGAACTTCAGCGAATTGTTCGGCTGGCGCTGCACGCGAATCAGATCGCCGACCTGTGCCACATCCGACGGCTGACGCGGGTTGGCGCCCATGCTGTTGGTATTGAGGAACGGGCGCGCCCATTTCATGGTGTCCCACGCCACATGTTCTTCGCCGGTGCGGGTCAGTACTTGCAGGCCGTTCTTGTCGACCTGGGTGACGATGGCCGGTTCGAGGCTGCTGATGGTGCGCTGCTTGGTCAATTCAGTGGCCCAGGCTTCGCGGGTCTTGCCCGGCAGACGTGATTCAGGGCCACGGTAGCCGTGGCGCTGATCGTAGGTCATCAGGCCTTCATGCAGCGCGGTATTTGCCATTTCCTGGAGGTTGCTCGGCACCGTGGTGGTGACGCGGAAACCTTCGGTGTAGGCGTCGCTGCCGTAGCGACCGACCATTTCGGCACGGGCCATTTCGGCGATGTACGGCGCGTTCACTTCCGGGGTCGGCACGTGATAGCTGGCGTTCAGCGGCTCGTTGATCGCAGCGGTGTAGTCGGCCTCGGTGATCTTGCCGAGCTTGTACATGCGCCCGAGGATCCAGTCGCGACGCTCCTTGCTGCGCGCCGGGTTGGCCAGCGGGTTGAAGCGCGACGGGGCTTTCGGCAGGCCGGCGATCATCGCCATCTGCGCCAGGCTGACTTCGCGGATCGACTTGCCGTAATACACCTGCGCCGCCGCCTCGATGCCGTAGGCGCGGTTGCCCAGATAGATCTTGTTCACGTACAGCTCAAGGATCTCGTCCTTGGTCAGTTGGCGTTCGATCTGCAGGGCCAGAAGGATTTCCGTGGTTTTGCGCGAGAAGCTGCGTTCGCTGGTCAGGAAGAAGTTCTTCGCCACCTGCATGGTGATGGTGCTGCCGCCGGACTGGATGTGCCCGCTCTTGACCAGTTGAGTCGCGGCACGCATCAGGCTGCTCGGATCGACGCCATAGTGATTGGCGAAGTTGTCGTCTTCAGCACTTAGTAACGCATTGATGAAATTGGGGGGAATGTCGGCGAAACGGATCGGTGTGCGGCGCATTTCGCCAAATTCTGCGATCAACTTGTTGTCGCTGCTGTACACCCGCAGTGGAATCTGCAACTGAATGCTTCTCAGCGCCTCCACAGATGGCAAACCCGGACTAAGGTAAAGAAACGCGCCGCTGAGACCTAAAAGCAGTCCGCAGAAAACGGCGACGATGGACCAACCGAAAAATTTCAGCAGACGAATCAAGGCTTTTGGACATCCACGGCAAAGAATGAATTGGGCGACAGGGTTCCGGGTAACACAGAACAACCCGCGCCGGCAGTAAAAGGCGGAAAAAATCGCTGGGCATTATAAGCACTTTTCCGCAGGGGGCGTCATTTGCGCTTCTGTCAAGACGGGGCGAGGGAACGCAATGCGCATTACAGAGTCCGTAACTCACGGAAAGTCATAGGGAATTGGTAGTGCTAGGACTCTTCAATAAAAAGGCCAATACGTTACTGGGGATCGACATCAGCTCCACGTCGGTGAAGCTGCTGGAGCTGAGCCGTCAGGGTGAACGCTACCGGGTCGAGGCGTATGCGGTGGAGCCGTTGCCGGCGAGTGCCGTGGTCGAAAAGAACATCGCCGAACTCGAGGGCGTCGGCCAGGCCCTGTCCCGGGTGCTGGTCAAGGCGCGTACCGGGTTGAAAACCGTGGCGGTGGCCGTGGCCGGCTCGGCGGTGATCACCAAGGTCATCGAGATGGACGCCGGGCTGTCCGACGATGAACTGGAAAACCAGCTCAAGATCGAGGCCGATCAATACATTCCCTACCCGCTGGACGAGGTCGCCATCGACTTCGAAGTCCAGGGCGTTTCGCCGCGCAACCCCGAGCGGGTCAACGTACTGCTGGCCGCCTGTCGCAAGGAAAACGTCGAAGTCCGCGAAGCGGCGCTCGCACTGGCCGGGCTGACGGCGCGGGTGGTGGATGTCGAGGCGTATGCGCTGGAGCGCTCGTTCGGCCTGCTGGCCACGCAACTGGCCGCGTCCCAGGATCGGTTGACGGTGGCGGTGGTCGACATCGGCGCCACCATGACCACCCTCAGCGTCCTGCACAACGGCCGGATCATCTATACCCGCGAACAGCTGTTCGGCGGTCGACAGCTGACCGAGGAAATCCAGCGCCGTTATGGCCTGACCCTTGAACAGGCGGGACTTGCCAAGAAGCAGGGCGGCCTGCCGGACGATTACGTCAGCGAGGTGCTGCAGCCATTTCGTGAGGCGCTGGTGCAGCAGGTGTCGCGCTCCCTGCAGTTCTTTTTTGCCTCCGGCCAGTACAACGCTGTCGACCACATTCTGCTGGCCGGCGGCACGGCGTCGGTGCCCGGCCTCGACCGGCTGATCGAAGAGCGCCTGAACACCCCGACCCAGGTTGCCAACCCGTTTTCCGACATGGCCTTGAGCAGCAAGGTCAACGCCGGGGCTTTGGCGAGCGATGCGCCGGCCCTGATGATTGCCTGCGGGCTCGCGCTCAGGAGTTTCGACTGATGGCGCGGATCAACCTTTTACCCTGGCGCGAGGAGCGTCGCGAGGAGCGGCGCAAACGCTTCCTGCTGGTCTTGATCGGTGTGGTGGTCGGTTCGGTGGGGGCGGTGCTCATCGCTGATCAGATCATCAGCGGCGCCATCGCGCGGCAGGTTGCGCGCAATGACTACATCGGCAAACAGATCTCCGTGGTCGACGAGAGGATCAAGCAGATCAGCGACCTCAAGGCCCATCGCCAGCAACTGGTAGAGCGCATGCGCATCATCCAGGACTTGCAGGGCAACCGGCAGATCAGCGGGCGGATCTTCGATCAGCTGGCGCGCACCTTGCCCGACGGGGTGTATTTCACCGACGTGAAAATGGTCGGCAAGACCCTTTCGATCAGCGGCGCGGCGGAATCGAACAATCGAGTGTCCGACCTGATGCGCAATCTCGACGCCTCCGACTGGTTCGATGCGCCCAACCTCAATGAAGTGAAAGCCACCACTGCCGGACAAGTGGATCAGGCCAACGTCTTTCAGTTGACCGTTCGCCAGACTCGACCCCGGCTCGAGGAGGACGACCAATGAAGCCGTCCGAGTGGCTGGAAAGCCTGCGCAATGTCGATTTCAACGACCTCGACACCAGCAACATCGGCTCCTGGCCGCCAGTGGTCAAAAGCCTGGCCGGCGGGCTGTTGATGGTGCTGGTCCTGGCGCTTGGCTATAACTTTTTCATCAGTGACCTGGAGAACCAGCTCGAACTCAAACGTGAGGAGGAAATCACCCTCAAGGAGCAGTTCGCGAGCAAGGCGCGCATGGCGGCCAATCTGGAGCTGTACACCCAGCAGATGAAAGAGATGGAAAACTCGTTCGGCGTGCTGTTGCGACAACTGCCCAGTGACACCGAAGTGCCGGGGTTGCTGGAAGACATCACCCGCACCGGACTGGGCAGCGGCCTTGAGTTCGAAGAGATCAAACTGCTGCCGGAGGTTACCCAGCAGTTCTACATCGAGTTGCCCATCCAGATCACCGTGACCGGGGCCTATCACGACCTCGCGACCTTCGTCAGTGGCGTGGCCGGGCTGCCCCGCATCGTCACCCTGCACGATTTCGAGCTGGCGCCAGCCAATCCTGAAGGCGGGCCGAAGCTGCGCATGAGCATCCTCGCCAAGACCTACCGCTATAACGACAAGGGGCTGCAGAAATGAGCCCGATCCGTTTTATCGCCCTGTCGGCATTGTTATTGGTGCTCGGTGGCTGTGGCGGCGATGACTTCAGCGACCTCGACGCCTACATGAATGAAGTGCGCCTGCGTCCGCCGGGCAAGATCGAGCCGACTCCGACCTTCCGCTCCTACCCGACGTTCACCTACAGCGCCGCCAACCTGCGCAGTCCGTTTTCGCGCCAGCTGCGGGTCGATCTGGCCGGGCAGAAACATGGCTCGCGCGACGTGAAACCCGATCCCAACCGGGTCAAGCAATACCTCGAAGGCTTCAACATCGAGCAGTTTGAAATGGTCGGCACGATTGCCAACGCCTCCGGTTCCTTCGCCCTGCTGCGAGGCGCGGGCGGCGTCCATCGGCTCAAGGTCGGCGACTATCTGGGGCGCAACGACGGGCGCATCGTCGCCATCAGCGCTTCACAGGTCGAAGTGGTGGAAATCGTTCCCGATGGCCAGGGCGCCTGGCTTGAGCGGCCGCGCACCATTCCTTTGAAAGAGCATTCATAAGTGGAAGTCGAACAATGAACAGGATTTTCTCCACCCTCGGTTTTTCGCTATGGATAGCGCTGCTTTCGCCGATGGTACAGGCAGCCAATCTAAAGGCGCTGGACGTCGCGGCACTGCCGGGCGACCGGGTCGAGCTGAAGCTGTCGTTCGACGGCCCGCCCCCGCAGCCCAAGGGCTACACCACCGACTCGCCGGCACGGATCGCACTCGATCTGCCGGGTGTTGCCAGTCAGTTGGCAAGCAAGACCCGTGACCTGGGCAGTGGCAATGCCCGCACGGCCACGGTGGTCGAGGCCAATAACCGGACGCGGCTGATCATCAGCCTGACGCAACTGGCACCGTACGACACCCGGGTCGAGGGCAATACGGTGTTCGTGGTGGTCGGGCAAGGCACTAAAGCCGCTGCCCCACGTACGGCCGCTCGTGCACCGCGCGCAGCACCTGCGGCAGCGCCGGTCCGCACGTTTGCTCCGACCGCCAGAGTCATTCGCGGCGTGGATTTCCAGCGTGGCACGGCGGGCGAGGGCAACGTGGTCATCGACTTGTCCGACCCGGCTATCGCCCCGGACATCCAGGAGCACGACGGCAAGATCATCCTCAATTTCGCCCGTACCCAATTGCCAGAACCGCTGCGGGTACGCCTCGACGTCAAGGACTTCGCCACCCCGGTGCAGTTCGTCAATGCCGGGGTCAGCGGTGATCGGGCGACGATCACCGTCGAACCCAGCGGTACTTTCGACTATTCCACTTACCAGACCGACAACAAGCTGACCGTCAGCATCCGGCCGTTGACCGTCGATGACCTGCAAAAACGCAACGCCGATCGCAACAGCTATAACGGCGAAAAGCTCTCGCTGAATTTCCAGGACATCGATGTCCGTTCGGTGCTGCAACTGATCGCCGACTTCACCAACCTCAATCTGGTGGCCAGCGATACGGTGCAGGGCGGGATCACCTTGCGCCTGCAGAACGTGCCGTGGGATCAGGCGCTGGATCTGGTGCTCAAGACCAAAGGCCTGGACAAGCGCAAGGTCGGCAACGTGTTGCTGGTGGCGCCGGCGGATGAAATTGCTGCGCGCGAGCGGCAGGAACTGGAATCGCAGAAACAGATCGCCGAACTGGCGCCGCTGCGTCGTGAGCTATTGCAGGTGAACTACGCCAAAGCCGCCGACATCGCCAAGCTGTTCCAGTCTGTCACCAGCGCCGAGGCGAAGGTCGACGAGCGGGGTTCTATCACCGTCGATGAGCGCACCAACAACATCATTGCCTACCAGACCCAGGATCGCCTCGACGAGCTGCGGCGGATTGTGGCGCAGCTGGATATTCCGGTGCGTCAGGTGATGATCGAGGCACGGATCGTCGAGGCCAACGTCGACTACGACAAGAGTCTGGGCGTGCGCTGGGGCGGTTCGATTCAGAACAAGGGCAACTGGAACACTTCCGGGGTCAGCAACGGTTCGTCGACCACCGTTGGCACGCCGGGCAGCACCAGCACCAACTCGCCGTTCGTCGACATGGGCACGGTCAACAACACGTCCGGGATCGGCATCGCGTTCATCACCGATAACGTCTTGCTCGACCTTGAGCTGACCGCGATGGAGAAGACCGGCAACGGCGAAATCGTCTCGCAGCCCAAGGTGGTCACCTCCGACAAGGAAACCGCGAAGATCCTCAAGGGCACCGAGATTCCGTATCAGGAAGCCAGCTCCAGCGGCGCTACGTCGGTGTCCTTCAAGGAGGCGTCGCTGTCGCTGGAAGTGACGCCGCAGATCACCCCGGACAACCGCATCATCATGGAGGTGAAGGTCACCAAGGACGAACCGGACTACCTGAACAAAGTGCAGGATGTACCGCCGATCAAGAAAAACGAGGTCAACGCCAAGGTGCTGGTGAACGACGGCGAGACCATCGTGATCGGGGGCGTTTTCTCAAATACTCAAAGCAAGGTCGTAGATAAGGTGCCATTTCTTGGCGATGTGCCGTATCTTGGCCGCCTTTTCCGGCGTGATGTGGTTTCGGAGAAAAAATCCGAGCTGCTGGTATTTCTCACTCCGCGTATCATGAATAACCAGGCGATTGCTGTGAGTCGTTGATTCTGTGCGAAATTTGATTCTTGTAGGACCGATGGGGGCTGGAAAAAGCACCATCGGCCGATTACTGGCCAAAGAGCTGCGCCTGCCGTTCAAGGATTCCGACAAGGAAATTGAACTGCGTACGGGCGCCAATATTCCGTGGATCTTCGACAAGGAAGGCGAGCCCGGCTTTCGTGACCGTGAGCAGGCGATGATCGCCGAGCTGTGCGCGTTCGACGGCGTGGTGCTGGCGACCGGCGGCGGCGCGGTGATGCGCGATGCCAACCGCAAGGCCCTGCACGAGGGCGGGCGGGTGGTGTATCTGCACGCCTCCGTCGAACAGCAAGTCGGCCGCACCTCTCGCGATCGCAACCGGCCGTTGTTGCGCACTGCCAATCCGGAGAAAACCTTGCGCGATCTGCTGGCGATCCGTGATCCGCTCTATCGGGAAATCGCCGATCTGGTGGTGGAAACCGACGAGCGGCCACCGCGCATGGTCGTACTCGATATTCTCGACCGCCTGGCGCAGCTTCCGCCCCGTTAAAGCATCGCTCGAAATGCGCTATCCTCGGCGTCCTGTCACAGCCCGCCGAGGTTGTGGCGGATGGCGTGCGAGCGGCGTCATACCCGCTACAGGCTGCAGACAACCAATAATTCAGGGCAGGACGCCTGCTTCCATCTTCACTGTGGGGACACATGCAGACACTCAAGGTCGACCTAGGCGAGCGCAGCTACCCGATTCACATTGGCGAGGGACTGCTGGACCAGCCTGAGCTGCTGGCCCCGCATATCCACGGGCGGCAGGTGGCAATCATCTCCAACGAGACCGTTGCGCCGCTCTATCTCGAGCGTCTGACCCGCAGCCTGGCGCAGTTTTCAGTGGTTTCCGTGGTGTTGCCCGACGGCGAAGCCTTCAAGAACTGGGAAACCCTGCAGTTGATTTTCGACGGACTGCTGACCGCCCGTCATGACCGCCGCACCACAGTGATCGCCCTCGGTGGCGGCGTGATCGGCGACATGGCCGGTTTCGCGGCCGCCTGCTACCAGCGCGGCGTCGATTTCATCCAGATCCCTACCACGCTGCTGTCCCAGGTCGATTCGTCGGTGGGCGGCAAGACCGGGATCAACCATCCGCTGGGCAAGAACATGGTCGGCGCGTTCTATCAGCCGAATGTGGTGCTGATCGATACCGCGTCCCTGAAAACCCTGCCGGCGCGCGAGCTGTCGGCCGGTCTGGCGGAAGTCATCAAGTACGGTCTGATCTGTGACGAGCCGTTCCTGACCTGGCTCGAAGACAACGTCGATGCCCTGCGTGCGCTGGATCAAACGGCCCTGACCTATGCCATCGAACGTTCCTGCGCCGCCAAGGCGGCGGTGGTCGGAGCCGACGAGAAGGAAACCGGCGTACGGGCCACCCTCAATCTTGGCCACACCTTTGGCCACGCCATCGAAACCCACATGGGCTATGGTGTCTGGTTGCATGGCGAAGCGGTCGCCGCCGGCACCGTGATGGCGCTGGAAATGTCCGCGCGCCTGGGCTGGATCAGCGAGCAGGAGCGTGATCGCGGCATCCGGCTGTTCCAGCGTGCCGGTCTGCCGGTGATCCCGCCGGAAGAGATGACCGAAGCCGATTTTCTTGAACACATGGCAATTGACAAAAAAGTGATCGACGGTCGCTTGCGCCTGGTGCTGCTGCGCCGGATGGGCGAAGCGGTGGTGACCGACGATTATCCGAAAGAGGTTCTACAGGCCACGCTGGGAGCGGATTACCGCGCTCTGGCTCAGCTTAAAGGTTAATAAGATTCCGATGACTAGTTTGCATGCCGACGAGGCGTTCCTCGGCCATTTCCAGTTAAGTCACGACCCTTTCGCGCCGCGGGTGCCGGGCTTCAAATTCTTCCCGGCCCAGCGCAAGCCGGTGCTGGGTCAGTTGCATCATCTGGCGCGCTACAGCCAGTTGCTGCTGGTGGTCACCGGCCCGCAGGGCAGCGGCAAGACCCTGCTGCGTCAGGCGCTGGTTGCCAGCACCAACAAGCAGTCGGTGCAGAGCGTCGTCGTTTCCGCCCGTGGCGCCGGCGATGCCGCCGGTGTGCTGCGCCAGATCGCCCAGGCGCTGGACGTGGCCCAGGCCGAAGTCGGGGCGATCCTCGATCAGGTCGTACAACTGGCCCTGACCGGTCAGGAAGTCTATCTGCTGGTGGACGATGCCGAGCAGCTCGACGAGTCCGCCCTTGAAGCCCTGATGGCGCTGGGCGCCGGCGCGCCGGAAGGTCGCCCGCATGTGTTCCTGTTCGGCGAGTCGTCGCTGATCGCGCAGCTCGAGGCTTTGCACCTTGAGGAAGAGCGCTTTCACGTCATCGAACTGCAGCCGTACACCGAAGAAGAAACCCGCGAGTATCTTGACCAGCGGCTCGAAGGTGCCGGCCGGGGTGTCGAACTTTTCACCGCGGATCAGATCTCTGATATTCACGAAAGCTCCGAGGGTTGGCCGGGCAACATCAACCAGGTCGCTCGCGATGCTCTGATCGAAGTCATGATTGCCAGCCGCTCTGCGGTCAAGCGTCCAAGTATGGGGTTCAACATGCCGAAGAAACACGTATTGGCGATTTCCGCCGTCGTTGTGGTCGCGGTCGCTGCCGCCTGGCTGATGCCGGGTCGCAACAAGGCACCGACCACCGGTGCGCCGGCCAACGAGCAGGCGCAACTGCCATTGGGCCAGGGCACGCCGCAGGCGGGTGGCGCGCCGTCCGTCGAATTCAACGGCAATACCCAGCCGATGCCGCTGCCGCTGGTCGGCAACTCGCAGCCGGTAATGCGCGGTCCGTTGGCTGAAGCGGCGGGTGGCATCACCGAAGGCGACGACGGCGTGCCGGTCGAAGGCTCCAGCAACACGCCACCGACCGTGACCACTACCGCGCCACCCGCGGGCGTTCAGGCCGGCCCTGCGCCGACCCCGGTTCCGGTTCCGGCCCCGGCGGCCAAACCGACCCCGGCACCGACCCAGGTCGCTACCGCCAAGCCTGCTCCGGCCGCTCCAGTGGCCAAACCGGCTCCGGCGCCTGCCAAGCCTGTTGCCGCCGCGAAACCTGCCGAGAAGCCGGTCACCGTCGCCAAGGCTGCCGGTGGCAGCTGGTACGCCGGTCAGCCGACCAGCAACTACGTGGTGCAGATCCTCGGCACCAGCTCCGAAGCGACCGCGCAAAACTTCGTCAAGGAGCAGGGCGGCGAGTACCGTTATTTCAAGAAAGTCCTCAACGGCAAGCCTCTCTACGTGATCACCTACGGCAACTTCGCCAATCGTGATGCAGCCGTTTCTGCCATCAAGGCCTTGCCAGCGAAGGTTCAGGCTGGTAAACCTTGGCCTCGCACTGTCGCCAGCGTCCAACAGGAACTGGCAACAACTCGCTGAAGATTCGGCGGCCTTACCCAGGCCGCCTCTCCAAGCACCTCAAAATCTCTACAAGTGCGCGCCGTCTCTACAGACCGCGTGCCTTGTGGTGTCTGCGTCACAGTAGTCTTTGAGTCGTTGCGGTCAAAATTAAAAAAGTTTTGACTAGCACAGCAGATCGCTTTAAACCTTTCACAAATGCGACATGAATTTGCGACATTTCGTCGTCAAATTTGTGAGCCTCTGTGTCGCTGTGTACAATGACCACCCTTTTGCCCCCGCAAAGCCGGCGTACGTTCGGCGCGGCAAGCAAGTGGTTGAATTGAAAAGAAATTTGCCTCGTTAAGAGGCAGCCTGGTGAGAAAGTGTCTATGAAAGCAGGTCTGTACCAACCAGATGAATTCAAGGATAACTGCGGTTTCGGCCTGATAGCCCATATGCAGGGCGAACCCAGTCATACCCTTTTGCAAACGGCCATCGAGGCCCTGACCTGCATGACCCACCGCGGTGGGATTAATGCCGACGGCAAGACCGGTGACGGTTGCGGTCTGCTGATTCAAAAGCCCGACGCCTTCCTGCGTGCAATTGCCCAGGAAGCCTTCAGCGTCGAGCTGCCCAAGCAATATGCCGTGGGCATGGTCTTCTTCAATCAGGATCCGGCCAAGGCCGAAGCCGCTCGCGAGAACATGAACCGCGAGATCCTGGCCGAAGGCCTGCAACTGATCGGCTGGCGCAAAGTGCCGATCGACACCAGCGTCCTCGGCCGCCTGGCCCTTGAGCGCCTGCCGCAGATCGAGCAGGTGTACATCGGCGGCGAAGGCCTGAGCGATCAGGACATGGCGGTCAAGCTGTTCAGCGCCCGTCGTCGCTCGTCCGTGGCCAATGCCGCCGACACCGACCACTACATCTGCAGCTTTTCCCACAAGACCATCATCTATAAAGGCCTGATGATGCCGGCCGACCTGGCCGCGTTCTATCCGGACCTGGGTGACCAGCGCCTGCAAACCGCGATCTGCGTGTTCCACCAGCGCTTCTCCACCAACACCCTGCCGAAATGGCCGCTGGCTCAGCCATTCCGCTTCCTCGCCCACAACGGCGAGATCAACACCATCACCGGCAACCGCAACTGGGCGCAGGCCCGTCGGACCAAGTTCACCAACGATCTGATGGATCTGGAAGAACTCGGCCCGCTGGTCAACCGTGTCGGTTCCGATTCCTCGAGCATGGACAACATGCTCGAACTGATGGTCACCGGCGGCATCGACCTGTTCCGTGGCGTGCGGATGATCATTCCGCCAGCGTGGCAGAACGTTGAAACCATGGATCCGGATCTGCGTGCGTTCTACGAGTACAACTCGATGCACATGGAGCCGTGGGACGGCCCGGCCGGCGTGGTCATGACCGACGGTCGCTACGCGGTGTGCCTGCTCGACCGTAACGGTCTGCGCCCGGCGCGCTGGGTCACCACCAAGAACGGTTTCATCACCCTGGCTTCGGAAATCGGCGTCTGGAACTACCAGCCTGAAG
This sequence comes from Pseudomonas sp. B16(2017), assembly GCF_002113205.1. Taxonomy (NCBI): domain Bacteria; kingdom Pseudomonadati; phylum Pseudomonadota; class Gammaproteobacteria; order Pseudomonadales; family Pseudomonadaceae; genus Pseudomonas; species Pseudomonas sp. B16(2017). Next base: position 342,125 of record NZ_NEKA01000002.1, on the reverse strand, counting down.
ACGTGCTCGCCAAGGGCCGTGTCGGCCCGGGCCAGATCTTCGCCGTGGACACCGAAACCGGGCAGATCCTCGACACCGATGCGATCGACAACCGTCTCAAATCCCGTCATCCGTACAAGCAATGGTTGCGCAAGAATGCCCTGCGTATCCAGGCGACCATGGAAGACAACGATCACGGTTCGGCTTTCTACGACGTCGATCAGCTCAAGCAATACATGAAGATGTATCAGGTCACGTTCGAAGAGCGCGATCAGGTGCTGCGTCCGCTCGGCGAACAAGGCTACGAAGCCGTTGGCTCGATGGGCGACGACACGCCGATGGCGGTGCTGTCCCAGCGCGTGCGCACGCCGTACGACTATTTCCGCCAGCAGTTTGCCCAGGTGACCAACCCGCCGATCGACCCGCTGCGTGAAGCGATCGTGATGTCGCTTGAAATCTGCCTCGGTGCCGAGCGCAACATCTTCCAGGAATCGCCGGAACACGCCTCGCGCGTGATCCTCAGCTCGCCGGTCATTTCCCCGGCCAAGTGGCGTTCGCTGATGAACCTCGACCGTCCGGGTTTCGAGCGGCAGATCATCGACCTCAACTACGACGAAAGCGTCGGCCTCGAAGCGGCGATCCGCAACGTCGCCGATCAGGCTGAAGAAGCCGTGCGTGCCGGTCGTACCCAGATCGTTCTGAGCGACCGCCATATCGCTCCGGGCAAGCTGCCGATCCACGCCTCGCTGGCCACTGGCGCGGTGCACCACCGCCTGACCGAAAAAGGCCTGCGCTGCGACTCCAACATCCTGGTGGAAACCGCCACCGCCCGCGATCCGCACCACTTCGCGGTGCTGATCGGCTTCGGCGCCTCGGCGGTCTATCCGTTCCTGGCGTACGAAGTGCTGGGCGACCTGATCCGGACCGGTGAAGTGCTGGGCGACCTCTACGAGGTGTTCAAGAACTACCGCAAAGGCATCACCAAAGGTCTGTTGAAGATCCTGTCGAAGATGGGCATCTCGACCATCGCCTCGTACCGCGGTGCGCAGCTGTTCGAAGCCATCGGCCTGTCCGAAGAAGTCTGCGAGCTGAGCTTCCGTGGCGTGCCGAGCCGTATCAAGGGTGCGCGTTTCGTCGACATCGAAGCCGAGCAGAAAGCACTGGCCACCGAAGCCTGGAGTCCGCGCAAGCCGATCCAGCAGGGCGGTCTGCTGAAGTTCGTCCACGGTGGCGAATATCACGCGTACAACCCGGACGTGGTCAACACCCTGCAAGCCGCCGTGCAGCAGGGCGACTACGCCAAATTCAAGGAATACACCTCGCTGGTGGACAACCGTCCGGTGTCGATGATCCGCGACCTGTTCAAGGTCAAGACCCTCGACACGCCGCTGGACATCAGTGAAATCGAACCACTGGAATCGGTGCTCAAGCGCTTCGACTCCGCCGGTATCTCGCTGGGCGCGCTGTCGCCGGAAGCTCACGAAGCCCTGGCCGAAGCCATGAACCGCCTCGGTGCGCGTTCCAACTCCGGCGAAGGCGGCGAAGACCCGGCGCGCTACGGCACCATCAAGAGCTCGAAAATCAAGCAAGTTGCGACCGGCCGTTTCGGGGTGACCCCGGAATACCTGGTCAACGCCGAAGTGTTGCAGATCAAGGTCGCCCAGGGCGCCAAGCCGGGCGAGGGCGGGCAACTGCCGGGCGGCAAAGTGAACGGGCTGATCGCCAAGCTGCGTTACGCAGTGCCGGGCGTAACCCTGATTTCGCCACCGCCGCACCACGACATCTATTCCATCGAAGACTTGTCGCAGCTGATCTTTGACTTGAAACAGGTCAACCCGAAGGCGCTGGTCTCGGTGAAACTGGTGGCTGAAGCGGGCGTCGGCACCATCGCTGCCGGTGTGGCCAAGGCCTACGCGGACTTGATCACCATCTCCGGCTACGACGGCGGTACCGGTGCATCGCCGCTAACCTCGATCAAATACGCTGGCGCTCCGTGGGAACTCGGCCTGGCCGAAACCCACCAGACCCTGCGCGGCAACGACCTGCGCGGCAAGGTTCGGGTCCAGACCGACGGCGGCCTGAAAACCGGCCTCGACGTAATCAAGGCAGCCATCCTCGGCGCCGAAAGCTTCGGCTTCGGTACTGCGCCGATGATCGCGCTGGGCTGCAAATACCTGCGTATCTGCCATCTGAACAACTGCGCCACCGGCGTCGCGACCCAGAACGAGAAGCTGCGCAAGGATCACTACATCGGCACCGTCGACATGGTGGTGAATTTCTTCACCTACGTCGCCGAAGAAACCCGCGAGTGGCTGGCCAAGCTCGGCGTGCGCTCCCTCGAAGAGCTGATCGGCCGTACCGATCTGCTGGAAATCCTCGAAGGCCAGACCGCCAAGCAGCATCACTTGGATCTGACCCCGCTGCTGGGCAGCGATCACATCCCGGCGGACAAGCCTCAGTTCTGCGGCGTCGAGCGCAACCCACCGTTCGACCAGGGCCTGCTGGCCGAGAAAATGGTCGAGATGGCGACGTCGGCGATCAACGACCTCAGCGGCGCCGAGTTCGATCTGGATATCTGCAACTGCGACCGTTCGATCGGCGCACGGATCTCCGGCGAAATCGCGCGCAAGCATGGCAACCAGGGTATGGCGAAAGCGCCAATCACCTTCCGCTTCAAGGGCACTGCAGGTCAGAGCTTCGGCGTGTGGAACGCCGGCGGTCTGAACATGTACCTGGAAGGCGACGCCAACGACTACGTCGGCAAAGGCATGACCGGTGGCAAGCTGACCATCGTGCCGCCGAAGGGCAGCGTTTATAAGACTCAGGAAAGCGCCATCATCGGCAACACCTGCCTGTACGGCGCCACGGGCGGCAAGCTGTTCGCCGCCGGCACCGCAGGCGAGCGTTTCGCCGTGCGCAACTCCGGTGCCCACACGGTTGTGGAAGGCACTGGCGATCACTGCTGTGAGTACATGACCGGTGGTTTTGTCTGCGTTCTGGGCAAGACCGGTTACAACTTCGGCTCTGGCATGACCGGCGGTTTCGCCTACGTGCTCGACCAGGACAACACCTTCGTTGACCGGGTCAACCACGAACTGGTGGAAATCCAGCGGATCAGCGGCGAGGCGATGGAAGCCTATCGCAGCCACCTGCAGAACGTGCTGAACGAGTACGTCGCGGAAACCGACAGCGAGTGGGGTCGTGAACTCGCCGAGAACCTCGATGACTACTTGCGCCGTTTCTGGTTGGTCAAGCCGAAGGCTGCCAACCTGAAGTCGTTGCTTTCCAGCACCCGTGCCAACCCGCAGTGATATGCGCCTGAAGAGTTTGATGAGGTTTTAACAATGGCTGAACGTCTGAATAACGACTTCCAGTTCATCGATGTCGGGCGCAAGGATCCGAAGAAGAAACTGTTGCGTCAACGCAAGAAAGAGTTCGTGGAAATCTACGAACCGTTCAAACCCCAGCAGTCGGCCGACCAGGCCCACCGCTGCCTGGGTTGCGGCAACCCGTATTGCGAATGGAAGTGCCCGGTGCACAACTTCATTCCGAACTGGCTGAAGCTGGTGGCCGAGGGCAACATCCTCCAGGCCGCCGAGCTGTCGCACCAGACCAACACCCTGCCGGAAGTCTGCGGCCGGGTGTGCCCGCAGGATCGTTTGTGCGAGGGTGCCTGCACCCTTAACGACGGCTTCGGCGCGGTGACCATCGGTTCGGTCGAGAAGTACATCACCGACACTGCGTTCGCCATGGGCTGGCGCCCGGACATGTCCAAGGTCAAGCCGACCGGCAAGCGTGTCGCGATCATCGGCGCGGGCCCGGCGGGTCTGGGTTGTGCCGACGTGCTGGTGCGTGGCGGCGTGACCCCGGTGGTGTTCGACAAGAACCCGGAAATCGGCGGTCTGCTGACCTTCGGCATCCCCGAGTTCAAGCTCGAGAAGACCGTGCTGAGCAATCGCCGCGAAGTCTTCACCGGCATGGGCATCGAATTCCGTCTCAACACCGAGGTCGGCAAGGACGTGACCATGGAGCAACTGCTCGCCGAGTACGATGCCGTGTTCATGGGCATGGGCACCTACACCTACATGAAGGGCGGTTTTGCCGGTGAGGACCTGCCGGGCGTTTATGACGCGCTGGACTTCCTGATCGCCAACGTCAACCGCAACCTGGGCTTTGAAAAGTCGCCGGAAGATTTCGTCGACATGAAAGGCAAGAAGGTCGTGGTGCTGGGCGGCGGCGACACGGCGATGGACTGCAACCGCACGTCGATCCGCCAGGGCGCAAAATCGGTGACCTGCGCCTATCGTCGTGACGAAGCAAACATGCCCGGCTCGCGCAAAGAGGTGAAAAACGCCAAGGAAGAAGGCGTGAAATTCCTCTACAACCGTCAGCCGATCGCTATCGTTGGCGAAGACAAGGTCGAAGGCGTGAAAGTGGTCGAGACCCGTCTCGGCGAGCCGGACGCCCGTGGCCGTCGCAGCCCCGAGCCGATCCCGGGCTCCGAAGAGATCATCCCGGCCGACGCCGTGGTCATCGCTTTCGGTTTCCGTCCGAGCCCGGCGCCGTGGTTCGAACAGTTCGAAATCCAGACCGACAGCCAGGGCCGCGTCGTTGCGCCCGAGCAAGGTCAGTACAAGCACCAGACCAGCAACCCGAAAATCTTCGCCGGTGGCGACATGGTGCGCGGTTCCGACCTGGTGGTGACGGCGATCTTCGAAGGTCGCAATGCGGCTGAAGGGATCCTGGATTACCTGGGCGTCTGATTACATTTCAACCTGAAATGCGATCAAAAATGTGGGAGCGGCGGTGCGACGATTCGACTTGCTCGCGAATGCTTTGTATCAGTCACCTGATGTATTGACTGACACACCGCTTTCGCGAGCAAGCCCGCTCCCACATTGGTTTCCGGGTGTTGCTGAAATCCGCCAAATCATTGCGACAAATTGACCCGATAGACAAAAGGCTGACCTGCATCCGTGCCTTTTGCGTCGCGCTCTGAGAAAATGCCCGCACTTTTTTTCCGGATGCCGACATGACTGCCCTGAAGAACGACCGTTTCCTCCGCGCCCTGCTCAAGCAACCCGTAGACGTCACCCCTGTGTGGATGATGCGCCAGGCCGGCCGCTACCTGCCGGAATACCGCGCCAGTCGAGCCCAGGCCGGTGATTTCATGAGCCTGTGCATGAATCCGGAATTCGCCTGCGAAGTCACGCTGCAACCGCTGGACCGCTATCCGCAACTGGACGCGGCGATCCTGTTCTCCGACATCCTCACCATTCCCGATGCCATGGGCCAGGGCCTGTACTTCGAGACCGGTGAAGGTCCGCGCTTCAAGAAAGTCGTCAGCACCCTGGCCGACATCGAAGCCCTGCCGATCCCCGATCCGCACAAAGACCTCGGTTACGTGATGGACGCGGTCAGCACCATCCGCCGCGAACTGAACGGCCGTGTACCGCTGATCGGTTTCTCCGGCAGTCCGTGGACCCTCGCCACGTACATGGTCGAAGGCGGCTCGTCGAAAGACTTCCGCAAGACCAAGGCGATGCTCTACGACAACCCGCAAGCCATGCACCTGCTGCTGGACAAACTGGCGCAGTCGGTGACTTCGTACCTCAACGGCCAGATCCAGGCCGGTGCGCAAGCGGTGCAGATCTTCGATACCTGGGGCGGCAACCTGTCGGCGGCGGCGTATCAGGAATTCTCCCTGGCCTACATGAAGAAAATCGTCAGCGGCCTGATCCGCGAGCACGACGGTCGCAAAGTGCCGGTGATCCTGTTCACCAAGAACGGCGGCCTGTGGCTGGAAAGCATCGCCGAGGCCGGTGCTGATGCGCTGGGCCTGGACTGGACCTGCGACATCGGCAACGCCCGCGCCCGCGTGGGCGACAAGGTCGCGCTGCAAGGCAACATGGACCCGACCGTGCTGTACGCCAAGCCGGAAGCGATCCGCACCGAAGTCGGGCGCATCCTCGCCAGTTACGGCAAAGGCAGCGGCCACGTGTTCAACCTCGGCCACGGCATCACCCCGGAAGTCGATCCGGAGCACGCTGGCGCGTTCCTGCGTGCGGTGCACGAGTTGTCGGCGCAGTATCACGAGTAATCGGCGCTCAGCTCTAATAGTAGAAAACAAAAACGCCCGGCTTATGCCGGGCGTTTTTGTTTGCGATGGGTTTAGCGACCGAGGAGTTGTTCGGCGTAGCGGGCGATGATGTGGTCGAAGGGTTTTTGATTGGGAATCGCGGTATTTCTGATCGCCGTCACCAACCGCTCAAGCTCTTCCTCGCTGACGTGCATGACGAACTCATCATCGAAGAGGCGGCGGATTGTGTCCTGACGTCGATTTTTGAGATAGGCGATGTCTAACGCCAGCACTTCAATCATCTTGGCAGCAGGAGGGTCTTCAGCGTTTTTCGGTTGGATTTCGCCGGTTCGCAGATATCGGAAACGCTGTTCACAATTCTCGTCGGTGGGAGAAATGTGTTGGTTTTCGTCGAACCAGTTGCCTTTCTTATGGCCGCAGTGCAACGGGTTGCCGGGTTTGGTTTCTCGCAGGCAGGAGGCATGAAGGTTGTGAAAATCCAACGCTAGCTCTTCAAAATGCTCTTGTGGTCTGAAGTGCTCGATATGGCTGGTCGAGGCATCTATTTCCCGGCCGCAATAACAGCAGAAGAAGCCTTGCTCCTTAAGCAGAGCATTATGCAAATCCCGCTTTTGCGGGTTTTGTAGCGTTGGGTAAGTTGGACTCCACTCGTCGTTCGCCGAGTTTTTCCAATCTGTAAATGAAGCTGGTTCAGTTCCTTTGAGCACTCGCTTCATTTGCCGAGAATCTCCTTGCGCCTGATCAGTGCTTCGGCGCCGGCAAATTCCGGTAGGTCGGGGGCTTTCTTTTTCAGCGCCTCAAGTTGTGACTTTGCCTTTTCGAGGTCGTTGTCTTCCAACGTGGAAAAAAGTTCGGACAGCAGATCTTCGATTTCTGGTTCGCGCTGCGTAACGCCCATTACCTCTTCAAGCACGCTGCTGGAATCCAGACCGTAGGTGACCCGCGGATGAGTCGGATCTCCGTTCTGCAACACGATCACTTCCTCAGGTTTCAGGCTGCCGATGATTTGCGGGGAGTGGCTTGCAGCGATGAACTGGACTTTGGGGAATGCCTGTCTCAGCGATGGCACGATGCTGCGTTGCCAGGCCGGGTGAAGGTGGATGTCCAGTTCGTCGATGATGACCACCCCGGAGGTGTTCTTCAAAACGTCTTTGCCCATTTGGGGGTTGAGGATGCACATGCGGCGGGCGATATCTGCGAACAACGCAATCATCCCGCGTTGACCGTCGCTAAGCTCATTGAAAGGAATGGTTTTTCCATCCAAGTCGATTAACAAGCTTTGCAGCCTGAGGTCGTAGCGCAAATTTTGTGCGTGGGGTATAGCGCGCTCAATCGCAGTGTTTACCCAGTAAAGTTCGTCGTCGAACTCAAGTGACTGAGTATTGGAGTCAAGAAGGTTCTGCATCCGCTCCAGCGTTCTGCCGATTAACCAGCTTTCAAAATCTCTGAGATCCGCAACCGCATCGAACCAGTTAACGTAGGCATCGAAGCGCGAGACGCGCTGTTTTGCGGCGAACTCAGCAGATACTCCCACCCCCTGCCAGCGGCGATTGGATCGGTAGAAAGCAAGCACAGGCAAATCGACCTGAATGGCCAAATTTATTTTCTGTTGTAGTTTTTCTATCTCTGCGTCGAATACTGAATCTACAAGATGGGGCAAGTCTTCTGCATCTCGTTTCAGAACCCAGTCTGTAGCTCCGAAGAAGCTGCCTATGCCATGTACCAGTAATGGGAACTTGCGCTCGAAGCGGCTTCTGTTTTCAAAACGATCTATGACAAAACGAATGTCTTCATTTTTTATAGAGGTCTGACTTGGCTTCATAGCATTGCCAAGTTCGATGAACGAAACGGCAACCGCCTGCAACAACGACGTCTTCCCGCTCCCATTAACTCCCACCACCAGATTGAATCCCGGCTGAAAGTCGAACGTGGCATCTTCGTAGCAACGAAAATTCTGAATGTGGAGACGGTCCAGGCGCATTCTGGCTTCCTTTACCAAAGCAGGTGAATGCCGTCAGTGTACCTTGGCCCGTGATTACCGCTAGGGCGCAGTTGTGGCTAAACCTTTTCGCCACCCCCCAGCGGCGGCAACTTCGCCAGCTTCAACGCCACCAACAGTGCCACCAGCAACAGCGCGCCGATAAACAGCCCAATCCCGTTCCACCCGGCCATGTGCCAGAACACCCCGCCCGCTGTCCCGGCGATGCTCGACCCGGCGTAATAGCTGAACAGGTACAACGACGACGCCTGGCCCTTGGCCTTGAGCGCCCGGCGGCCGATCCAGCTGCTGGCGACCGAGTGGGCGCCGAAGAAGCCGAAGGTGAAGATCAGCATGCCGATGATCACCAGCGGCAGCGGTGTGAACATCGTCAGGGCGAGGCCGGCGAACATCAGGGCGATGGTCGCCCACAGCACTTTGCGGCGGCCCAGTTTGTCGGCCAGCGAACCGATTTTTGCCGAGCTGTAGATGCCCGACAGATACACCACCGACAACAGCCCCACGAACACTTGATCCATGTGATACGGCTCGGCCAGCAGGCGGTAACCGATGTAGTTGAACAGGGTGACGAACGCGCCCATCAGCACGAACGCCTCTAGGAACAGCAGCGGCAGGCCGGCATCGCGAAAGTGCATGGTGAAGCCGTCGAGCAGGCTACGCGGATGCAGCGAGCGGGAGCGGAAGTTGCGCGACTCCGGCAGGATCTTCCAGAACACTGCTGCGGCGATCAACGCCAGGCCGCCGATCACCATCATTGCCGTGTGCCAGCTGACGAAGTCGATCAGCACCCCGGTGATCAACCGCCCGCTCATACCGCCAATCGCGTTGCCGCCGATGTACAGACCCATCGCCAGACCGATGTGCTGCGGATGGATTTCCTCGCTCAGGTAAGTCATGGCCACCGCCGCCAGGCCACTCAATGACAGCCCGATCAGCGCACGCATGATCAGCACGCCATGCCAGCTCGGCATCATCGAACTGGCGATGGTGCACAGCGCCGCGGCAAACAGCGCGGCGACCATCACCGGTTTGCGCCCGACCCGATCGGAAATCGGGCCGGTGATCAGCAGACCGAACGCCAGCATGCCGGTGGCCACCGACAGGATCAGGCTGCTCTGCGCGGCGTTGATCGAATATTCGTGGGACAGCAGCGGCATCATCGGCTGCACGCAGTACAGCAGGGCGAAGGTGGCGAAGCCGCCGCTGAACAGCGCGAGTACCGTGCGCATGAACGCGGGCGTACCTTTCTCGATGTAGATCTCTTGCAGTTCGGTCAGTACATCGTCCGCCGCAGCGGGCGGAACTTCATGGGCCAGTGGAGCGACGGCGGTTTTCACATCAGACCTCGGAGGGCGCAGGCAGGCAGGCAATGAAAAAATCATATAGCTGGCTAATGTTTCTATCCAATATATTGTTCGACCTGTTTGATAGCTTTAACGACCTAATGGGGTGTTCATGGAATTGCGTCATCTGCGCTACTTCATCGCCGTCGCCGAAGAACTGCACTTCGGTCGCGCCGCACAGGTGCTGGGGATCTCCCAGCCACCGCTGAGCCAGCAGATTCAGGCGCTGGAACAGGAAGTCGGCGCGCGACTGTTCGAGCGTACCAATCGTCGGGTCGAGCTCAGCGAGGCCGGGCGGTTGTTTCTGGAGGAAGCGCGGCTGGTGCTGGCTCAGGTCGATAAAGCGGCGGACGTGGCCCGCCGCGCGCAGCTTGGAGAACTGGGGGAGCTGAAGATTGGCTTCACCTCATCGGCGCCGTTCAACTCGACCATTCCCCAAGCGATTTTTTCCTTCCGCCAACGCTTCCCGGCGGTGCATCTGAACCTGCGGGAGATGAGCAGCACCATGGTGGCCGACGCGTTGGTGGACGAATCGATCGAGGTCGGCATCATGCGACCGCTGGGCCTGCCGGATTCGCTGAGCGTGGTCGAACTCATGCGCGAGCCATTGGTGGCCGTGCTCAGCTCCAAACATCCGCTGGCGCAGGGCTCTGAAGAGGGGCTGTTCCTCTCGGCGCTGGCCCTTGAGCCGTTCGTGTTCTTCCCGCGCAGTTACGGCAGCGGACTGTATTCGCAACTGATCAGCCTGGCCCGCGATGCGGGGTTCAGTCCGCACTTCGCCCAGGAGGCCGGCGAAGCCATGACCATCATCGGGCTGGTGGCAGCCGGTCTGGGCGTGTCAGTGATGCCGGCGTCGTATCAGCGGATGCGCATCGACGGCGTGGTCTATCGACCGCTGCTCGATCCCGAGGCCGTGACGGCGGTGTGGCTGGTGCAGCGCAAGGACCAGAAATCGCCGATGGCCAAGGCGTTTGTCGAACTGCTCACGCGCAAGGTCGAAGCCGGTTGATCAAGGCAGCCGCACCAGATCACCCTTCAACGCCACCCGCGTGACAAAGATGCCGGCCCGACATTCGTAAGTGTTCAGATCCTTGCGCACATGCTGGTCGTAGTAGCTGACGATGTTGGTCACCGCATTCGCCCCGACACGCTTGGCCTCGGCCTGCAGCGCAATCAGATTCGACTGCAACACCCACTCGCAGGAGTCGTGATCGCTCTTGTTGAAGCCGTTGGTCTTCAAGTCACTGATCACTCCGCGCTGCAACAACCGCTGAGTGCCTTGAGGCCCGTTGCCGACCAGATAAAACGTTGTGGTGCATGGATTTGGTTGGTTTGGCTCCGTACATTTCGAGTAACGGAACTGTCGTAGGGAATATGGCCGTTGTTGCGCAAAATCAGTTCTTTTTCAAACGAGTGTCACGGATGCCACTTCGATATCAGCCTAAGGAGGGCAGCGTTTTGATTTGCGATTTCAGGGGTTATGAAATCCCCGAGATGGTCAAAGTCAGACCTGTTGTTGTGATACGTAAACATCGAACCAACAGCCTATTGGTAACAGTAGTGCCGCTGAGTACCACCGCCCCTGATTGCTTGCTCGGGCACCATCTTGAACTTGCAAGTCACCTTCAGGGAGCCAGCCCGACCTGTTGGGCAAAGTGCGACATGATTGCCACGGTCAGTCTTTCGCGGCTTGATCGGATCAAAAGCCGTGATCGGCAAGGCAAGCGCATTTACTTGATCTCACATCTTGCAACAGACGAATTTCACGCCATTAAAACCGCAGTCAGACGGGCGTTGGGACTGTGATGGCAACGGAAGTGGCGCATCGAAGCCAAATGCCAGCCGTTGCTCGACATGAGGTTTCAGGCAATACTGCCGGCGTTCCCGAAAGGGGCTTGTGAGACTCTGAGGATCCTGGGCAACCAGCCATCGCAGAGCCAGACAGGTGACAGGCGATGACAAGCCAACCTGTTTGTGAAAGGGCGCCGAAAGGCGCCCTTTGTCGTTTCCGGCCGTTACTTAACCGTCGCCAGATCGCCCTTCAACGCTACGCCGGCCATGATGGCGCCCGCGTGGCATTCGTAGGTTTTCGCATCCTTGCGCTCGTTGCTCTTGTAGAAGCTGACGATGTTGGTCACGGCGTTGGCGCCGGCATTTTTTGCGGCCTGGTGCAGGCTGATGATCGCCGATTGCACGACCCACTCGCAGGCTTCCTGGTCGGTCTTGTTGAAGGCGTTGGTCTTTTTGTTGGTCACGGCGCCGGGGCTGACAACGGTGACTTTGCCAGCCGGGGCGTTGCCCGCCAGATAGAACTTCACGCTGCCATCGATCTTGCCGGTGCGGGTCGCTTCGGCGACGGCCTTGTCGAACGGCAGATAGACCGCCGTGTCACGGGCCTGACTGACGGCCGGCAAGGCGCAGATGAGCAGGGTGGCAGCGAGTTTCTTGAAGTGCATGAAGGTCTCCTTGACCTGGATTAATTCGGTTGGGGCCAGCGGCGGAAGATCAGCGAGGTGTTGACCCCGCCGAAAGCGAAGTTGTTGTTCATCACGTATTCGTGGCTCATCTGTCGGAACTCGCCGCGCAGGTAGTCGAGCTTGCCGCAGTGCGGATCGACCTCGTCGAGGTTGAGCGTGTGCACGTACAGGTCGCGGTTGAGCATCTCGATGCTGAACCACGATTCCAGCGCCCCGCAGGCACCGAGGGTGTGGCCCAGGAAGCTCTTTTGCGAACTGATCGGCATGCGTTCGCCGAACAGAGCACTGGTGGCCAGGGTTTCGGCGACATCGCCCTGTTCGGTGGCGGTGCCGTGGCCGTTGACGTAGCCGATGACGTCCGGCGCAAGGCCTGCGTCTTCCAGCGCCAGTTCCATCGCCCGGCGCATGGTGACTTGTTCGGGGCGGGTGGTGTGCTGGCCGTCGGCGTTGCTGCCGAAGCCGACGATCTCGGCGTGAATGTGCGCACCGCGCGCCAGGGCATGTTCCAGCTCTTCAAGCACCAGCATGCCGCCGCCTTCACCGATCACCAGACCGTCGCGGCCCTTGTCGTAGGGGCGTGGCGAGGTATGCGGTGCATCGTTTTTCAGGCTGGTGGCGTACAGCGCGTCGAACACCATGGCTTCGGTTGGGCACAGCTCTTCGGCGCCACCGGCGAGCATCAGCGGCAGGCGGCCGAACTTGATCGCCTCGTAGGCATAACCGATGCCCTGGCTGCCGCTGGTGCAGGCGCTGGAGGTCGGGATCAAGCGGCCGGTGAGGCCGAAGAAGATGCTGATGTTCGCCGCCGTGGTGTGCGGCATCATCCGCACGTAGGAGTTGGCGTTGAGGCCTTCGGCCACCGAGTTGAGCAGCATGTTGCCGAACGCCTTGATCTCGTCGGTGCTGCCGGTGGACGAACCACAGGCCACGCCCATGCGCCCGTCCTTGATCGATTCGTCGCCGAGCAGGCCGGCGTCGGCCAGCGCTTTTTCCGCCGCGCCGACGGCCAGCCGCGAAACACGGCCCATGCTGCGCAGCTGTTTGCGTGTCCAGTGCGCCGGCACCTGGAAATCATCGATGGGCCCGGCCAGGCGCGTGTTGAGCTCGCTGAAGCGATCCCACTCGTCCATCCGGCGAATTCCGCTGCGGTTGGCGGCGAAATTGCCGGCGATGGTGTCCCAGTCGCTGCCCAGCGAGGTAATGCCGGCCATGCCGGTGACGACGACGCGCTTCATCAGCACAAGCCTCCGTTGACCGCCAGCACCTGGCGGGTGATGTACGACGCTTCCGCCGACATCAGGAAATTCACCGCACCGGCCACCTCTTCAGGCGTGCCCATGCGTTGTGCGGGGATCATTTTCAGCAGTTCTTCCACCGGCACGTTTTCATCCAGCATCGCCGTATCGATCAGGCCCGGCGCGACGCAGTTGACCGTGATCTTGCGCTTGGCCAGTTCGATCGCCAAGGCTTTCGCGGCGCCGATCACGCCGGCCTTCGAGGCGCTGTAATTGACCTGACCACGGTTGCCGATCAGCCCCGACACCGAGGTGATGCACACGATGCGACCAGCGGCGCGGCGGCGGATCATCGGCATCATCACCGGGTGCAGGACGTTGTAGAAACCGTCGAGGTTGGTGCGCAACACCACGTCCCAGTCATCGTCGCTCAGGGCCGGAAACGCGCCGTCGCGGGTCAGGCCGGCATTGAGCACCACGCCGTAATAGGCGCCGTGGGCTTCAACGTCGGCTTCGAGGATGGCTTTGCAGGTTTCGCGATCCGCCACGTCGAATTGCAGGATGCGCGCGTTGCGCCCGAGCGCTTCGACTTCGGCTTTCACCGCTTGCGCGTCGCTCACGCCGCTGCGGCAATGCAGAACGATATCGTGGCCGGCGCTGGCCAGACGCAGGGCGATGGCGCGGCCGATGCCACGGCTGGAGCCGGTGACCAGGATGGATTCAGTCATCGTTCGACTCCTTGTTGGTTTCGTCGCGGGATTGTTCCAGATAGTCCGCCGCCTGCGGCGGGCGGAACACGTTCAGCCGGGCGCTGGCCTCGATGCCGGGCGCGTTGATGTGGCATTCGAATACGCCCATGCCGTTGTCGTCTTCCAGCGAGCGCAGGCCATGGATGGTCAGTTCGCTGCCAACCGGAAAGGCCGCCACATTGCATTCGAACTTGCGTGTGCCGAGCAGAAAGCCCAGCTCCACCGGGTTGCCTTTCTGCCGCGCATGGCAGCCGGCGAACGCGGCGACGCTTTGCGCCATCAGCTCGACGCCGACCCAGGCCGGCAGGCTGCCGTCGGGCAGGCTGAACAGGCCGCCAGGCCGGACGGTGAGGGTGGTGTGGATCTGTTCGTCGTCAAAGCTCAGGATCCGGTCGATCAGGATCATGTCGCCAGCGTGGGGCAGCAGTTCGGCGAGCGGCCAGTGGCTCATGGGGCGTCTCCGATAATCAGGCTGACGTTATTGCCACCGAAGGCAAACGAGTTGCTCATCAGGTAGCGGGGTGCAATGGACGCCAGGCGTTCGCTTGCGGTCACCCACTTCAGCGCTGGCAGGTCGGGATCTGGTTGGCCATCCCAGACGTGCGGCGGCAAGGCGTTGTCGGGGTTGTCGGCACTCAGGCTCAACCAGCAGAACGCCGCTTCCAGTGCGCCGGCGGCGCCGAGGGTGTGGCCGGTCATCGGTTTGGTCGAGGAACATGGCACGCCTTCGGGAAACAGGGAGGCGACGGCCAGACTTTCCATCGCGTCGTTGTGCTGGGTCGCGGTGCCGTGCAGGTTCAGGTAACTGATGTCGCCGGCGTGCAGATGGGCTTGGTCGAGCGCCTTCTGCATCGATTGCAGGGCGCCACGGCCGGTCGGTTCCGGTGCGGAAATATGGTGCGCGTCGGAGCTGGCGCCGGCGCCGAGCAGGGCGATGCCCGGCCCAGCACCGCGCTGTTTGCTCATCACGAACAGCACCGCCGCTTCGCCGATGTTGATGCCGTTGCGGTTGGCGGAAAACGGATTGCAGCGCTCGTCCGACACCGCTTCCAGCGCACTGAAACCGTTGAGGGTCAGTTTGCACAGGCTGTCGACACCGCCGCACAGCACCGCGTCGCACAGGCCCAGATCGAGCAGGCGTCGGGCGCTCATCAGCGCGCGTGCGCTGGAGGTGCAGGCAGTGGAAATCACATAGGTCGGGCCGCTCAGTTGCAGCCAGTCGGCGAGGAAATTCGCCGGGGCGCCGAGTTCCTGTTGCCGGTAGTCGTAATCGGCCGGGAACTGTTGGTCGCGAATGTAGTGCGCAAGGCCTCGGCTGGCTTCGTCGATGCCCGAAGTGCTGGTGCCGAGCACCACGCCGATGCGCTCGCGGCCGTAAGTCTGGATCGCCTGCTCGATGTCATCGCGAATCTGCAACGCGGCTTCCAGCAGCAGTTGGTTGTTGCGGCTGCGCTGGTCGGCCAGCGCCTCGGGAATCGGCGCCAGATCGCCGTGCACGGCGGCCACCGGCAGTTCGCGCTCCGGCACCCAGCCGGACTCGCGGCGCATGCCCGAACAGTCGCCGGCAAACAGGTTGCGTGCCACGGCTGGCTTGTCGCGCCCCAGGGCGCAGATCACGCCAAGGGCATTGAGGTAGGCGGTCATGACGTCGGTTCACCGAGTGGCGTTACGCGATAGTGCGGGCCTTGTGGCAGGTTCAATTCGAAGCTCAAGGGTTGGGTGTAGCGGATGTCCCAGCGCGCTGGCAGGGAACGTTGGCCGCCCTGTTGCTGCGCGTCGGGGTAGTTGCGCGACAGCTCGCCCGCTGGAGTCAGGGCGAACAGCAGCGCGGCGAACAGCTCCCGGGCTTCCGGGTTGGGCGGCAGCAGGCCGTCGGCCTGCCAGTGCCCGTCGATCAACTGCTGACGCGCCTGGGGAATGCCCAGCGGATCCATCATCGACCAGCGGATGCCGGGCCCTTCACGCTGAATTACCAGCAACCAGTCTTGCTGCTGTCCGGCCAGGTGCCGCTCGATATGCAATTGCAGGGGCAGCGGCAGGTTCGGGTTGCCGGCCGGCAGCGGCGCCTGACTGGCGCAGGCACCGAGCAGGCTGATGCAAGCCAGCAGAATAAGTCGTATCACCGCGGAAAATGTGGGAGCGAGCCTGCTCGCGATGGCGTCGGAACATCCAGCATTGAAGCCAGCTGATCCACCGCTATCGCGAGCAGGCTCGCTCCCACCAGTAAAGTGCGACATCAGCAAATCCCTTCAAGCGGTTTGCGGGCCACCACGTTGACCAGGGTTTCTTCCCGCTGGCCAAAGGGCTTGGGTTGGCGCAGACCAAAACGTTCGAGCAGACCGAAATCCTTCGACCGGCTCCACCACAGGTACGGGTACGAAACGTTCTGTTCGCCGAACTCGAAACCCTGCTGGCGAATCATCTCCAGGTACTGCGCCGCGCTCTTTTGCACGTGCATCGGATGCCGGAACAGCCAGCGAATCACCCACGTATCAATGTAAGCCTCGGTGGACTCGGCGAACAGCAGGTAACCGCCCGGCTTGAGCACCCGATAGAACTCGGCGAGGGCTTTTTCCTGCTCCACCAGATGATGGAAGGTCTGGTGACAAAACAGCAGGTCGACGCTGGCGTCCGGCACATTGAGCGTCGCGCAGTCGCTGCCGATCAGCTCGACGTCGAAGCCCAGACGCGCGGCCTCGGCGGCGCTCAGTTCAAGGCTGTGCGGGTCGGCATCGACGCCGATCAGGCGCTGTGGCGCGAAGGTCTGGCGCAGATGGCCGAACGACTTGCCCTGACCGCAGCCGGCATCCAGCAGCACCGGGTTGGCGGGCAATGATTCGCTGAACAGCCCGCGCAGATCGTTGATTGCCACGCGCAGCACATGGTGCTGCCAGGTGTGGCTGCGCAGGAACCAGAAGCCGAAGCGGGTTTCCTCGACGTAGTTGTCGCTCAAGTAATTCAAGTGTCGTCCCTTGCACAGAGTTCGGAGATCGTCTTCAGCCGACGGCGCGCTTCACTGACGAACGGGTTGCGTTCGTCCCAGGCGTAACCGGCGAGGATCGAGCAGATCATGCGGCGGATTTCCGGGGAGCCTTGCTCGTGGAAAATCACGTCCTGGAAAGTGCCGGCGTACCAGCCTTCGACGTAGCAGCGGAAAGTGTCGACCCCGCGTTTCAGCGGCTCGGCGAATTCCCGTTGCCAGTCCACCGTTTCGCCCTGCAACTGTCGATGCAGCACAGCGGCGGCCATGCTCGCCGAACGCATGGCGATGGTCACGCCCGAAGAGAACACCGGGTCGAGAAATTCCGCCGCGTTACCCAGCAGCGCAAAGCCCGGGCCGTGCAGGGTTTTGACGTTGGCCGCATAGCCGCCGAGAGTGCGCGCCGGGGTATCCCACACCGCGTTGTGCAGCACTTTGGCCAGGCTCGGGGTCTCGGCGATGAACCCGCGCAGGCAGGCGTCGAGGTCGGTATCGCGCCCTGCGAAATGTTCGGCGGCAGCCACCACGCCTACCGAGCAGCGACCGTTGCTGAACGGGATCGACCAGAACCAGATATCGCGGTGCTGCGGGTGGGTGGTGATGAGAATCTTCTCGCGGTCGAAGCCGGGATGATCGATGTGGTCTTCGACGTGGGTGAACACGGCTTGGCGAACCGGGAAATTCGACGGCGCTTCCAAGTCCAACAGGCGCGACAGCACGCGGCCGTAGCCGCTGGCGTCGAGGACAAAGTCGGCTTCGACGCGGTACTCGCTGCCGTCTTCGCGACGCACATTCAGCTGTGGTCGCGGACGTTCGAAATTGACGCTGACAATCGCGTCGCCATAGCGGATTTCCGCGCCCTGCAACGCCGCCTGATCGGCCAGCAGCTTGTCGAAGTCGGCGCGTTGCACCTGCAGGGTCGTGGGCTTGCCGGCGGTGAAGGTGTCGCCAAAATCGAAGGCGCTGTAGCGCTCGCCCCAGGCGAACGCCGCACCGTTCTTGCGTTGGAAACCGGCGGCATTCACCGCCTCGAGCATGCCGGCCTCTTCGACGAAATCCAGGCAATGGCAGAGCAGGCTTTCACCGATGGAGAACCTCGGGAAATGCTGACGCTCGATCACCAGCACGTCGTGCCCCTTGCGCTTGAGCAATGCGGCGGCGATGGCGCCGGAGGGGCCGGCGCCGATGATCACGACCTGACGGGATTCCATTTCAACGATTGGCACGTGAGCTCCTGGGTACGGCAATAGGGTTCAGTGACGCCCGGTGCAGGCCGATGAAGGCCGGCAACAGCGTCGCGATCAGACCCATCAGCATCAGCGCAAAGTACAGCGCCGGGCTGATGAGTTGTTGTTGCAACAGCAGGTTGAGAAAGACGATTTCGCTCAAGCCGCGAATGTTCAGCAGCACGCTCTCGCGCCAGCGGCTGGCGCCTTCGAACGACGCGCCGGCCCAGCCGAGGCCGAGCCAGTTACCCAGGATTTTGCTGGCGACCGGCAACAGCAGCAGCGCCGTCCATTGCACGGCACCGAGGCTGGCAAGGGCGCTGTGCACGTCGATCTGGACGATGCCGAAAGTCAGGATCAGCGGAATTGCGACCCAGGTCTGCAAGCGGTTCATCCAGTGCGCCGGCAGCGGCAACACCAGTGGCACCTTGAGCGCGGCCATGCACAGCAGATAGCCGATGCCAAAAATCAGCGCGTTGAGTTTGTAGTGTTCGGCCAGCACCAGCAGCGCAAAAAAGCCGAGGCTGTAGGTCAATGGCCGGCGGATGCCGAACACCCGCAGCAGCACGGGTACGCAGGCCAGCCCCAGCGGCAGCAACAGACTGCTCAGGTGCAGGCTGCCCTGGGCGAGACCGAACAGGGTCCAGCAGGTCAGGTCGATCAGGATCGCGGTCTGCACCAGACGCCGGGTGGCGGCGGGCGGGTAGTCGATGTGGCGCAGGTACAGGTACAACACCGGAATCGCGGTGATAGCGAACACCAGACCGATGGCCAGCGAGTTGATCCACGGTTGTGTCGGCAGCAGCCAGTACGCCGTCGCCAGGCCGCAGGCGAACGGTACGGCGAAACTCGGCAGGGCGATCTTCACGCTCTGACGGTCCAGGCGCAGGTCGATCACGTCGCTGAGGATGTGCCCCAGCAACAGGGCGAAGCTCAGGCTGTAGAGATTTTTCAACCAGCCCGGCGCGATCAGTGCGGCGCCGTTGAGTTGCCAGCCCGGTTCGATCCAGAAGTACATCAGCAGCGGCAGGCCGAAGCTGGCCAGCAGCAATTGACTGACGATCGGGATCAGCCCGAAATGCCGGCCGACCCGGGTGGCGACGAAGAACAGCGCCAGGGCCATCAGCCAGAAAATCACCACCATCATGCTGCAGGCTCCGTGACGGAAACCGCATGGGCCTGACGCCCGGCCCACGGCGCGAGCATGAAGCTGAACGCCAGACCGAGGCTCACCGACAGGCCGAAGTTGCTCACCGCCGGGGTGCTCGACACCGCCAGCAGTCCGAACGACAGCCAGGTGGTGGCGGCTGCGAGCAAAGTGCCGAGCAGGCTGACGGCCGCGCCGCCGACCTGTTCGCGCATGAGGATCGCGTAGTCGACGCTGATCGCCGTCACCAGCAACAGGCCGAACAGGCTGAACAGGGTCAGCGGCTGACCGAGCCAGCCCAGGCTGGCCAGGCTGCACAACGCAGCGAGCAGCGGTAGAGCAACGATTCGCAGGGCGCCACCGAGACCGAACGGCAGCATCAGCACCAGCACGATCAACACGCAGGACGCGAGTTTCAGTTCCGCGGCGCTGATCTGGGTCTGGGCGAACACCTTGTTCAGATCGCCGAGCCGGTCCACCAGCATCACGCCCGGCAGATCCAGCGCCTGCACCCGCAGCAGCGACGGATTGTTCAGGCCTTGCAGGCTGACCATCGCCGCCACGCCGTCCTCGGTCGGGCCGAGCCACAGCGTGCGGTAGGGCTCGCCGAGCGGGCCGGCCAGCGCCGCATCGATGTCCTCGGCGGGCAGGGCCTGCAACTGTTGCAGTTCGGTTTGCAGCGCCGCCAGCGGTACGCCGACCTCCAGCAACGGCTGCCAGAATTGCGGCAACTTGCTCAGCGCTTCCCGCACCTGTTGCTGCTGAGCCGGCGGGCAGACCAGTTGATTGAGCGCCAGATAACCCTGCAACTTGTCGAGATTGACCAGTTGATCCAGCCGCTCGCTCAGGGCTGCTTGCCGTTCCAGCAATTGCTGCTGATCGGCGGCGCGCACCAGGAAGAATTGGCTGGTCGGCTGATAGCCGGTAATCCGCGCGATGGTCTGCGCTTCATCGGTCAGGCGTTGCGGCGCACCAACCCACTGGCGGATGTCGTTCTTGCTCTCCAGTTGCAGCAGGCCGCCGACGCAGAAGGCGATCAGCAGGGCCAGCAACACTGGCGTCCTGACGTGCTCGAGCAGAGTTTCCCGCAGTCGCACCAGACGCTCGGCCAGTTGCAGCGGCCATTGCGCCGGGCGCAGTTCGACGTTTTTCAGCAGCGCCGGCAACAGGCACACCGCCGACAGGTAGGCGCCGAGCAAACCGGCGGCGGAGAACACGGCGATTTGGGTCAGGGCCGGGAAGGGCGTCCAGGCCAGCGCCAGGTAACCGATGGCGCTGGTGATCAGGCTCAATGTCAGCCCGGACAGGGTCAGGCGCAACGCCGGCCAGCTGTGCCAGGGCTTGAGGCTCCAGCTCTTGGACAGATAGTGCAGCGGGTAATCCACTGCCACGCCGATCAGGCTGGAGCCGAGCACCAGCGTCATCACATGCATGTGCCCGAACAGCGCGACACAGGCCACCGCGCCGAACAACATGCCCACCAGCACCGGAATGAACGCCAGCAGCACCCGCCAGCGGCGGAAGGCGAGCAGCAACAGCAACAGGATGCCGATGGTGGCGCCGCCGCCGACCCAGGTCATTTCCCGGGTCGCCTGCTGCTGGCCGTTGGCGGCGTACAGCAGGCCGCTGGCGGCCAGCAATTGCACGTCGGCGCGAGCCGCTTGCTCACGGCTGTGTTGCAGCAGGGCGGCAACTTGCAGCGGTTGATTCATGTCGAAGGCGTTGCCGGTGGTGCGTGCGCGCAGCAGCACCCAGCTTTTGCCGTCGGCGTCGGCGATCAACGCGCCGCTGCCGATGTCCAGTTGCACCGCGCCATGTTGCGGCTGGCTGTTCTGGATGCGTCCGGTCAGGCCCAGCCAGTCGTCCTGACTCGGCACCAGACTGAACCCGGTGAAAGGGTCGAACAACGCCTGTACCCGTTGCTGGATAAAGGCGTCGGGATGTTCGATCAGCAGTTGTCGGTCATCCGCCGAGAGCATCGCCAGCCGTCCTTGCAGCAGTTGCGTGCGCAGGGCCGGCAGATCGGCTTGCAGGTTCCACTGGACCTTTTCGAACAGCCCGCTGGCCTGCCATTGCTCGCCCAGGGTCTGGGCCATGGCGACGGCTTGCTGGCGATCGGCGTGGCCGACCAGCACCAGCATGTCGCGGTTGAGCGGTTCCTGCATGCGTTGTTCGGCGCGCAGTTCGAGGGCGTCCGGGTGGGTGCCGGGCACCAGTTCCATCAGGTTGGCCGACAGCGGCGCGCCGTCGCGCCACTGCCAGGCGCCCAGTGCGACGACAGCCAGCAGCAGGATCAGGAACAGCCAGGGCAGCCTGCGTTCACTCGGCAAAGTCATGTTGCTCCGCGTCGCTCAGAGGTTGGCCGGCAGTGCTGTCCTGCATGCGCAGCACGGTGCTGTCGCCCTGGGTTTCCAGCAGTTCGATGGTGTTCACCAACGTGCCGCCGCTGATGTTGATCTGGTTGAAGACCTGCTTGAGCAGCACCGAGCGCGGGGTCAGGGTCAGTTGCCATTTCTGTGCATCGCCGCTCAGGGCCAGTTCGAAATCCCGTTGCAGACCGCTGCTGTCACCTTGCAGCACCGCCAGGAACAAGCGGTTCTGCTCGGCCCCGGCGCTCTTGTTCGGCAGCAGTTGCCAGCCGGTGGCATCACGCCGGGCGATACCCTTGGCGCTGATCCGGTAATCCTGTTGCAGCGGGGTTTTCAGTAGCCACAGCAAGCCGTGGTTTTTGGCGAGGACAAAACTGCCCTTGCTGATCAGCGGCTGGGGCAGGGCGCGCAGGTGTTTTTCCTGGATGAACCGACCGTGGATCACGTCCGGCTTCGCCAGTTGCTCGCTCAACTGTTGCAGGTCGAAGGCGTTGGCCAGCGACGACAGCGTCAGCAGCGCCAGGGCCCCAAGGGATTTCAACCACACATTCATCGCAGCATCCTTTCCACGGCATCGGTGAAGACTTTTGGCGAAGCCAGTTGCATCTCGCGGCTGCTGACTTCGACGGCGACCTGCACCGAGCTGGCGCGGGTCAGGCGTTCGCCGGTCTGGGCGTCGGTGATCAGGTAGTGGATCTTCAGGCGGTTTTCCCACTCCACCAGACTTGCGCGCACGTTCAACCGTTGACCGAACACCGCGCCGCGCACATAGCGCAGTTGCAGGTCGATCACCGGCCAGGCATAGCCCGAGTCGACCATCTGGTTGTAGTTGTGGCCGATCTTGTCGAGCAGTGCGCAGCGCGCCACTTCCAGGTATTTCACGTAATGGCCGTGCCAGACGACGTGCATGGTGTCGACGTCAAAGAACGGCACAAGGATTTCCGTATCGGCGTGAAGCACTCCGGCACTACGCATGCAGCCTCCAGTGTTGCTCGGCGATGCGTTGCAGGCACAGGCGCAGTTCGCCTTCCAGGGCGCGGTCTTCGATCACTGGCGGGAAGTCCTGGGCCAGTTGTTCATGCATGGCGGCCAGCGACGGTGGCAGCGCACGCGCGTCTGCATCGCGGCCGCGCAGCCACACGCCCTGATTGGCCGCGAGCAGCGTGGCGGCGGCGACCTGTTCGGTCAGCTCCAGCACACGAATGGCGTCGCGGGCGGCGATGGTGCCCATGCTCACCTTGTCCTGGTTGTGGCACTCGGTGGAGCGTGAGAACACGCTGGCCGGCATGGTGTTTTTCAACGCTTCGGCGGTCCAGGCGCTGGCGCCGATCTGCACGGCCTTGAAGCCGTGGTTGAGCATCGCGCGGTCGGCGCTGGCGCCGGACAGGTTGCTCGGCAAGCCGTGGTTGTAACGTTCGTCCACCAGCAGCGCGAGTTGTCGGTCGAGCAGGTCGGCGACGTTGGCCACGAGGTTTTTCAGGCTGTCCATGGCGAACGCGATATGCCCGCCGTAGAAGTGCCCGCCGTGTAGCACGCGCTCGGCTTCGGCGTCGATGATCGGGTTGTCGTTGGCGCTGTTCAG
Organism: Pseudomonas sp. B16(2017); assembly: GCF_002113205.1. Lineage (NCBI taxonomy): Bacteria > Pseudomonadati > Pseudomonadota > Gammaproteobacteria > Pseudomonadales > Pseudomonadaceae > Pseudomonas > Pseudomonas sp. B16(2017). Next base: position 318,939 of record NZ_NEKA01000002.1, on the reverse strand, counting down.
TTCGGTTTCGATGAACGAGCGCAGCCAGTTCAGGCTGTCGGCCAGCACGCCGAGCACGTGCGGTGCGCAGCGCAGCGAGTAGCGATCCTGCAAACGGTGCAGCGGCGCGGTCGGCGCGTCGATCGCCAGATCCTTGCGCAGCCACGCGGCGACCTGCATTTGCCCCGGATGCGGCTTGGCGGCGAACAGGCGCTCGTCGAAGTGCTCGGGATTACCTTGCAGCGCCACCACGTTCAGCGCGGTGATGCGAGTGGCCAGTTGCAGCAGGTAATCGGCGCGGGCATAGGCCAGGCAGGCGAGGCCGGTCATTACGGCGGTGCCGTTCATCAGTGCCAGCGCTTCTTTCGGCCGCAGCACCAATGGTGTCCAGCCCAGTTCGCGATGCACATCGGCAGCCTGGCGGCGTTCGCCACGGAACATCACTTCACGCTCGCCGGACAGCGTCGCGGCGACGTAGGACAACGGCGTCAGATCGCCGCTGGCGCCCACCGAACCCTCTTCGGGGATCAGCGGCAGAATGTCGTGTTCAAGAAACGCATGCAGGCGTTCCAGCAGTTCTATGCGCACCCCGGACACGCCGTGGCACAGCGACTGCAAACGCGCCGCCAGCACCGCGCGGGTGGCCTGGGCGTCGAGCAGTTTGCCCAGTCCGCAACCGTGGAACGTGTAGAGATGACGCGGCAGCGCCTCGACGTGATGCAACGGCACCGCGACCACGCAGGAATCGCCGTAACCGGTGGTCACGCCGTAGATCACGCCTTCCTTGTCCAGCAGCGAATCGAGAAACCGCGCGCCCTTGGCGATGCGTTCGCGATAAGGCGCGTCGCTCTGCAACTGCACGGGCGCCTGACGGTTGGCCAGGGCCAGCACGTCTTCGATGCGCAAAGGGCGTTCGCCGAAGGTGACCGGCTCAGGAGTTGGCGTTGTCATCGGTTTTCCAGAATGGGTAAAAGTTGAACCATTGGCACGGTGCTTCGAGGCAATAGTGACTCAGGCGTTGCGCATAGCGGGTGGCCCACTGATGAATGACCTGTTCGCGCTCGCGGCGTGACCACACCACGGCGTCGGCGAACGGCTCGAGGGTCAGACGATAGTGGCCGTCGGGCTGTTTCAGGCACATCAGCAGGTTGACCGGGCATTTCAGCAGGCCGGCCAGCAGCCACGGCCCTTGCGGGAACGGCGCCGGGTGGCCGAGAAAGTCCACGGTCACACTGCGCCCGCCATGCAGTGGCACGCGGTCGCCGGCAATCGCCAGCCACTCGCCGCGCTCCAGGCGTTCGTGCAGTTGCAGCATGATCACCGGGTCCAGTTCGCTGACCTGGATCAGCCGCAGGTTGGTCGCGCCGGCCTCGCCCAGCAGCCGATTGAATTGCTCGGCGTGCTTGGTGTGCACCAGCACGTTCATGGTGACCTTTTCGCCCAGCTCCGCCAGCGCCCGGCACACTTCGAGGTTGCCCAGATGCGCGCCCACCAGCAGTTGCCCGCGACTGCCGCGCAACTGATTACGCAACAGCGCCGGGTCGATGATTTCGATCTGCTCGATCTTCAGCTTGCCATTCCACACGTCGAGCTTGTCGAGCAGCGAATCGGCGAATGCCATGAACTGGCGGAACACCCGCCACCGGGTCGGGCGCAATTCGTGGCGACCGCTCCAGTCGGCGAGGCGCTGCTGATACTGCCAGGCACTGCGCCGGGCGGTGCGACCGAACAGGAAAAAGTACAGGACGATGCCGTACAGCAACGGGCTCAGCAGGCGTCGGCCAAGGACTTTGGCGGCGAACGCGGTGAATTTCATCAGCAGGAAACTGCCGCGCTCTTCGCGGTCGGCCCAGTGCTTCTTGTCGGTCTCGACGGTCATGCGCGCCACCGTCGCCAGAGGATCACGGGCAGGCGCAGCAACATGCCAAAGAACAGGCGCGTGTGCATGCTCGAGATCAGCACGTTGTCGTGGAACAGGCGAAAGTGCGACACGCCGTCCAGCGGGTAATGCACGCTGGTCTGCAACCAGCGCATCGGCTGATTGCGCCACGCCAGGCGCACCAGAATGTCCGAGTCGAAATCCATGCGCTTGCCGATCCGCGCCGAGTCGATCACGCCCAGCGTCGGTTGCAGCGGATACACCCGGAAGCCGCACATCGAGTCGCGGATCTGCAGCGACAGGGTGTTGATCCACACCATCACGTGGGTCAGATAACGCGCATACAAACGGCCCTTGGGCACGCTGGCGTCGTACAGCGGATAACCGCAGATCAGCGACTTGGGGTGAGCGCGGGATTCTTCGATGAACCGCGCGACATCCTGCAGGTCATGCTGACCGTCGGCATCGACCTGCAAGGCATGGCTGAAGCCCAGTCGCGCGGCTTCACGCAGACCGGTCATCACTGCGCCGCCCTTGCCCTGATTGGCAGTGAGGCGCACCAGATGAACCCGCTCGCGCTCGGCCAGCACGTCCAGCACCGCCGCGCACGATTTGCTGCTGGCATCGTCCACCAGAATGCACGGCAGATCCTCGGCGAGCAGGGCGTCGACCACCGTGCCGATGGCGGTTTCGTGGTTGTAGACCGGGATCACGGCGCAAGGATTATGCATCGCCAGCCCCCAGCAGAATCCGCCCGCTGGAGCAGGTGGCGGTGTCGTTGCGGTAGGCGAAATACAACTTGCCGCGTTCCGGATCGAAGCGCAGGTGCAACTGGACTTCATCGCCGGGGCGCACCAGTTGCTGGAACTTCAGCACTTCCATGCCGGCGAACGCGCCGGGCAGGTTCAGCAGTTGCCGACCCAGATTCAGTGCCCATTCGACCTGTACCACGCCGGGCAGCACCGGGGCCTTGGGGAAGTGGCCGCTGAAATAGGCCAGATCCGGCGGAACGCTCAACTGCAGGTTCCATTCGCCCTCGGTTTCGGCCTGCTCCAGAATCTCCGGCGCTTTTGGCCGTGGCGCCAGCAGCAGGGCTTCGACGTCGGCCTGAGGCAACTTGCCCTGCGAGTTCAGCGGCAACTGTCGCAGCAGGCGCCAGCGGCGGGGCAGGGCCAGGGCTTCGCAGTGGTCGCCGAGATGACGGCGCAGGGTTTCGGTCAGACTGCGCCGACCGTGTTCGCGCAGGGCAAACAGGCCCGATTCGCTGAGCACCAGCAGAGCGCCGAGGGACGCGCGGTTTTCCTGCACCACGCCCAGACGCGCTTCGGCGACCCAGTCGTGGGCCACCAGCGCCTGTTCTAGCATCGGCAGAGAAATACGTTTTTCTTCGAGTTTGACGATCCGGTCGAGCCGTCCGAGCAATTCAAAGCGGCCATCGGCCTGAATGCGTGCCGCATCGGCGGTGTGTTCGACATGCCCGGCGGGCAGGTAAGGCGAAGCGATCAGCAGGGCGCCGTCGCTGTCCTGGCTCAACTCGACACCGGCAAACGGCTGCCACAACGATTCGCCCTGGCGCCAGGCGATGCCGCCGGTTTCCGAGCTGCCGAGGATTTCTGTCGGCCACTGTCCCAGGCGTTGATGCAGGCTTTGTGCGGCGTCTGCCGGCAGTGCGCCACCGGAGGAAAACACCCGGCGCACGGCGCTCAGGGCCGGCCAGTCGAGGTTGTCGCCCATACGTTTGAGCAGCGCCGGGCTGGCGACCCAAGCGAAGGCCGGGTGTTCGCGGCTGGCGCGTTGCAGGTCTTCCGGGAAGGCCAGTTGCTTGCGCAGGAACGGACGCCCGGCGCACAGCGGCCACAGCACGCGGAACAGCAAACCGTAGATGTGCTGGGTGGCGACGCTGCCAAGAATGCAGGCCTCACCGAGATCGGCGCCCCAGAGTTGCTCAAGGGCTTCGACTTCGTTGGCCAGTTGCCGCAGGGATTTGTCGATGCGCTTGGGCTCGCCGCTGGAGCCGGAGGTGCACAGGCTCAGGCGGCACTGGTCGAGGTCCAGTTCGGCAGCGGGCAGGGGAGGTTGCAGCAGATCACTCAGGCGGGCGTCATCGGCATGGTCGGTCAGCCACAGATCGACGTCGTTCGACCAGCGCTGACGGGTCTGCGCTTGCAGATCCGAAGGCAGCAATACGCTGACCCCGGCGCGCCAGGCACCGAGCAGGGCGATAGCCAGATCGGCGGCATCTTCAAGATGCACGGCCAGACGCTGCACGCCCTTGGCTTGCAGACCGGCGGCCAGGCCCAGGGCCTGTTCGCGCAGTTGTGCGTGATCGAGTGCCGGTGCGCTTGTTACAGCACGCGCCGGCAGGGCCTTGAGCAACAGCTGCTCAAGTTTTATCCAATTCATGGGCGACCTCTTACCCGTTGTCGTATCAGCCATTCAATGGCAAACATCAGGCCGATCAATCCGTAGGAGATCAGGCCGGTGTACAACATCCACCAGTTCAGCGGCGCCCACAGTGTCAGCAGGGCGGCGCACAAACCGTTGCAAAAGAAAAACACGCTCCAGGCCACGGTGACCTGGCGGGTGTAACGAATCGCCTTGGGCGGCAGTTGCGGCTCACGCAGGCGCGCCAGACGCTCGACCATCGGCGGGCCGTATTTCAGGCTCAGGCTGAACAGCACCAGCATGAAGCCGCTGATCAGCACCGGGTACCAGCGCAACAGCAAAGGGCTGTCGAACACCGCCAGCAGCAGGCAGAACACGATCGCCACGAAGGCCATCCACAGGCTGCCGGGCTTGCGTTCGCCGGTCAGCGCCCGGGCCAGCCACAGGCCGCCCAGCAGCAGGCCGAACTGCCATGGCGCGAAATGCTCCATGCCGAAATACACCGCAAAGGGATACAGCAGGCCTGCCAGCAGCAGGCCGAGGCCGATCAGTCGGCTCATGCGGCCGGTTGAACCAGACGGTAGACCGCCTCGACCACGTCGCTGACGGTGCGCACCGACTTGAATTCCTCGGCGGCGATTTTCTTGCCGGTCTGGCGCTTGATGTGATCGATCAGGTCGACGGCGTCGATGCTGTCGATTTCCAGATCCTGATACAGGTTGGATTCCAGGCTCACGCGGGCCGGGTCCAGTTCGAACAGCTCGACCAGGGCATCGCGCAGGGTGTTGAAAATGTCGTCACGAGTTTGCATGGTCCGGTCTCAAGCTGCCTGTTTTGCCGTGACGAACGCCGCAAGGCTCGCCACGTTGGTGAAATGGTTGCGGGTGTCCTTGGCGTCGGCATCGATCTTGATGCCGTACTTTTTCTGGATCGCCAGGCCGAGCTCCAGGGCGTCGACGGAGTCCAGGCCCAAGCCTTCGCCGAACAGCGTCTGGTCGTCGCCGATGTCCTCTGGGCTGATGTCTTCGAGGCCCAGGGCGTCGATGATCAGCTCTTTTATGTCACGGTTTAGATCGCTCATCTTCGGCGAGCTCCTTGATAAAGAATTGGTGCAAATAGTCGTTGAGCTTGCGCGAAGCCTGGGGCGGGGGGCCCTGCGCGGCGAAAGTCTGTGGGTCTATATCGGCCCCGACGTGAAAACTGAAGTGCACGCGGCGACTGGGAATGCGATACCAGGGCTCGGCTTTGGTCAGGGTGGTCGGATTGACCTTGATCACCACCGGGGTGAGGATTTTCGCACCGCGCAGCGCGATGGCCGCCGCGCCCCGATGAAAGGCCGGCGCCTGACCCGGCTGGGTGCGGGTGCCTTCGGGAAAAATGATCAGGGTCTGCCCGCTCTGCAATGCGCCGGCGGCGGCGTCGAGCATGTCCATGCTGCCGTCGTTGCTGATGTATTCGGTGCTGCGCAGCGGGCCGCGGGTGAAGGGGTTTTCCCACAGGCTTTTCTTCACCACGCAATTGGCCCCGCGCACCAGACCGATCAGGAATACCACGTCGATCAGCGACGGGTGGTTGGCGATGATCATCTGCCCCGGACGGCCGAGCCGTTCGGCGCCCTGGATGTCGTAGGTCAGCACGCCGGTACGGGCCATGAACCGGACGAAAAACCAGAACAGCCGACTGACGGTCTGGCGTGCCCGCTCGCGATGCGCAATGGCGTCGCCCGGCAGGCAACCGAGCAATGGAAATACCAGCAGGCGCAGGCACAGACCACCGAGCCCGAACAGGGCGAAGCTGGTGGCAGTGGCCAGCAGACGCCAGTAATAGGCGTCGCGGTTTTTTCCGATCACGGGTTGCGTTGCCAGGTCCATAGACGATTCTTCCAGGCATGTTGGCAATGGGGTTGCTGACCGAGCAGGGTTCGCAGCAGATTCAGTGCGTGGGGCCACTGCGGTTTTGACCGTGCTTGCGGGGCGCTGTTCAGGGTCAGCCGCCAGTCGGTACCGGGGGTGAGCAACAGCCCGACCGCGTAGGGAAACGGTACGTCGTCGATCCACGTCGAATAGGCTTCGGGCGGTTGTTCCTCGGTGATCACCAGCAGCACGGCGGGGGCCCCTTCGTTCAACAACGTCGCCGCTTCGAGCATGCCGTGTTCGAGGCCGTCGCCGGCCGCGGCGAGTGCGGTCATTTCGCTGGTTTCGCCGCGCATGATCGACCACAGGCCGATGATCGCGTTGTGCACCGACAGGCTGAACTGGGTCGGCGACAGCGGCTGTTCGTTGGCCAGATCGCTGAGGATTTCAAAGGTGCGCGGGGTTTCGCCGTGCCGGGAGACGAACACCAGCGGCAGATTTTCCCGACCGTCGGCCAGCGGCCAGCCGACACTGAACGCCATCCGCGCCAGACGGCTGAGACGACGGCGCTGCATGGCCGGCAGAAACGAAACATCGGGTGCGGCATCGCTGCCTTCGAGCACGACCGGCTGTCGGCTCCAGGCTTGCCAGGCTTCCACACTGTCGAGCCCGGGAGCCCAGGCGCGCCATTGGGCGATGTTGAAGTTGATCACGGACATTTATCCCGCCCCTGCGGGCTGAGTTGACGCGGTTTCGCCAACGTCGCCGCTGAGCTGATTTAGCCAGAAATGGCATGGCGCGTGGCGCCGGGTGGCGCGCATTATCCCGGTGCGACGAGTGTGTAGCAAATGCTGGTTACGTTTTGAACGACGAAATGAACCGAATGGTACGCGGCAAGAGCTGTCACTTGGCCATTATCCAGATTGTCGGGTGTCTATCTGTCAGGCGAATCCGCAATCAAGGAGTGTCTTTGCGCCGTATTCATTGGGAGATTGGCGCCTGACTTTGTAGTCCGCGTCCATCGAGGTAGCGAACCGGCACCGGGCACCACTACACTCGGTCATTCTTTGATACACGGAGGTTTTGTCATGCGGCGCGTGGTGTTCAATCAGAAAGGTGGCGTGGGCAAATCCAGCATTGCCTGCAATCTGGCGGCGGTAAGCGCCAGCGAGGGTTATCGCACGCTGTTGGTCGACCTCGATGCCCAGGCCAATTCCACTCAGTATCTGACCGGCCTCACAGGTGATGACATTCCGATGGGCATTGCCGATTTCTTCAAGCAGACCCTTTCTTCCGGACCGTTCTCGAAAAAGAACCAGGCGGATATCTACGAAACGCCCTTTGACAACCTCCACATCATTACCGCCACTGCCGAACTGGCCGACCTGCAGCCCAAGCTCGAGGCCAAACACAAGATCAACAAGCTGCGAAAGCTGCTCGACGAGTTGTCGGAGGATTACGACCGGATCTATCTGGATACGCCGCCGGCGCTGAATTTCTATGCGGTCTCGGCACTGATTGCCGCCGATCGGGTACTGATTCCCTTCGACTGCGACAGCTTCTCGCGTCAGGCCCTCTACGGTCTGATCGCCGAAATCGACGAGTTGAAGGAAGACCACAACGAAGGCCTGGAAGTCGAAGGCATTGTGGTCAACCAGTTCCAGGCCCGGGCCAGCCTGCCGCAGCAGATCCTCGACGAACTGATCGCCGAGGGCCTGCCGGTACTGCCCGTCTACCTCGCCAGTTCAGTGCGCATGCGCGAATCGCATCAGGCCAACACGCCGCTGATCCACCTCGACCCACGGCACAAGCTGACGCAACAGTTCGTCGAGCTGCATAACCTGCTCGAAGACGCCTGAATCCTTGTCAGATGCCCTGGCTGCGCAGCCAGGCCATCAACTGTGGCAACGGGAAGGCCCCGCTCTGACGGGCCACTTCCCGGCCGTTGCGCAACAGAATCAGGCTCGGAATCGAACGAATCCCCAACTGCGCCGACAACTGCTGATTGGCCTCGCTGTCCAGCTTGGCCAGCCGGCACTTGCCCGCCAACTGCGCAGCCGCCTGCTCGAACACCGGCGCAAACGACTTGCACGGCCCACACCAGTCCGCCCACACGTCCACCAGCAACGGCAGATCGCCCTTGATCTGACTGGCGTAATCGCCTTGCTTGAGTTCGAACGGCTTGTTCAACAGCACCTCGGACTTGCAGCGCCCGCACTTCGGGTGGTCGTTGAGGCGCTCGGCGGGGATGCGGTTGAGGCCGTTGCAGGAGGGGCAGGGGATGAGGAGTGGGTCGGTCATGATCGGCTCAATGAATAAAACGGGATCGTACGACTGATCTGGAGCCGTACGGATCGATTATCAAGGTTCAGTCGTTCCCGCTTACGACGAACAACTGATCTCCAAATGCTTGCCCCACTCCGGCGGCCGTTGCGCGTAACTCTCCATTCCAGGCTGTTCCTCGAATGGATTGCTCAGCACCGCGTGCAGCCGTCGCACTTCTGAATAGTCACCCTGCTCGGCAGCATCAATCGCCTTCTGCGCCAGGTAATTGCGCAGGATGTACAGCGGATTCACCGCATGCATCCGCGCACGGCGCTGTTCCTGATCGGTCGCGCCATCGCGTGCGACGCGGGCGACATAGCGTTCGCCCCAGGCATCGAAACCTTTGATATCGACGAAGTCATCGCGCAGGCGGGAGACGGCCTGTTCGGCTGACTCTTCGCCCAGACGACGGAAGAACAACGTGTAATCGACGCCGCTGTTCTGCATCAGTTGCAGCAGTTGTTCCAACAGTTGCTGGTCGTCGTCCTCGGCGGTGGTGAAGCCGAAGCGGCGGCGCATCAGGTCGAGGTAGTGCGCCTGGAACAGCGGCAGGTACAGGCCGAGGGTTTCGCGCAGGGCTTCGACGCTGATGAACGGCGTCAGGGCCTGGGCCAGGGCGCTGAGGTTCCACTGGCCGACCGGCACCTGATTGCTGAACGAGTAGCGGCCCTGATCATCGGAGTGGTTGCAGATGAAGTTCGCGTCGAAATCGTCGAGGAAGGCGAACGGGCCGAAGTCGAAGGTGATGCCGAGGATCGACATGTTGTCGGTGTTCATCACCCCGTGGCAGAAGCCGTATGCCTGCCACTTGGCAATCAGTTCGGCGTTACGCTCGACGATTTCGCGGAACATCGCCAGATACGGTTCCGGCTGCTCCAGGCATTCGGGGTAGTGCATCGCCAACACGTGTTCGCCGAGCTGCTTCTGCTGTTCGGGACGCTTGGTGTAATAAAAGTATTCGAAGTGGCCGAAACGGATGTGGCTCGGCGCCAGGCGCAGCACCATCGCGGCGCGTTCCTGTTTCTCACGCCAGACCGGGGTGTCGGAGCCGATCACGCAGGCGGCGCGTGAAGACGGGATGTTCAGCGCATGCAGCGCTTCGGAGGCGAGAAACTCGCGGATCGACGAACGCAGCACCGCGCGACCGTCGCCCATGCGTGAGAACGGCGTCTGCCCGGCGCCCTTCAGATGCAAGTCCCAATGTTCGCCGGCCGCGTTGTAGACCTCGCCCAGCAACAACCCACGACCGTCGCCCAGTTGCGGGGTGTAACCGCCGAACTGATGCCCGGAATAGACCATCGCCCGCGGCTCGGCATCGGCCCACAGCTTGTGGCCGCCAAACAGCTCGGCAAATTCCTGGGTGTCGGCCACCGCCGGGTCGAGATCCAGCAGCGCCAGGGCCGCAGGGCTGGCCACCACCAGTCGCGGATTGTCGATCGGTTCGGGCAGCACATGGGCCGAGAACGCATCGCCCAGGCGGGCGAAGCGGTTGTCGAAGGTCAGTTCGTCGAGGGCTTTCAAGGACCGGCTCCAGCAGAATGTCCGAGCATTCTGCTGGGATTAGCCGGGTTAGTCGAGTTTGGCCGGCGGCGGTTCCTGCAACGGTTTCTGGTCGTCGCTGACCGGCACGATGGTTTTGGTTTCCGGCTCGATCGGCACCATCTTGTATTCCTGGCCGTGAAGGTTCTTCAGGTAAACCTCCATCTGGCGGAACGAGATGTTGATGTGCTGCTTCTTGAACTCACGGTTGATGAAGCGGTTGACCTCGTCGAGTACCGGGTTGCGGTCGCCGAGATCACGCACATGCATGCGCAGTTCGTGGTCGAGGGTGCTTTCGCCGAAATTGAGGAAGTACACATGCGGCTCGGGTTCCTTGAGCACGCGCGGGTTTTCCCGGGCGGCCTTGAGCAGCAGTTCCTTGACCAGATCCAGATCCGAACCGTAATCGACGCCCAGTTTCAGGGTCACCCGGGTGATGGTGTCGGTCAGCGACCAGTTGATCAGTTGCCCGGTGATGAACGTCTTGTTCGGGACGATGATGTCCTTGCGGTCGAAGTCGGTGATGGTCGTGGCGCGGATGCGGATCTTGCTCACCGTGCCCGACAGGTTGCCGATGGTGATGGTGTCGCCGATCCGCACCGGGCGTTCGAACAGGATCATGATGCCGGAGATGAAGTTCGCGAAGATCTCCTGCATGCCGAAACCGAGGCCCACCGACAGCGCCGCCACCAGCCATTGCAACTTGTCCCAGCTCACGCCGAGGGTCGACAGGGTCGAGACGAAACCGACCCCGGCGATCACGTACGACAGCAGCGTCGTGGTCGCGTACGCACTGCCCTGGGCCAGATTGAGTTTCGACAGTACGAACACTTCAAGCAGGCCCGGCAAGTTGCGGGCGAGGGCAAAGGTGATGCCGATGATGATCAGCGCGCCGAGCATGTCGCCGATGCTGATCGGCACCATGCTCATGTTGGCGCCGGTGCCGCTGGTGTATTCGTAGAGGGTGATGTTGTCGAGGTACGAGAACACCGTGATCAGGTCGGCCCAGACCCAGTACAGCGCGGCGATGAAGCCGCCGAGCAGTGCCAGACGGATCAGGCGCAGGGACTGTTCGTTGACCTTTTCGATGTCCAGGGTTGGCTCTTCGATCACCGCTTCGCCGTCGCCGGCTTCCTTCGCTGCCTGACGTTTGGCCAGGGCGCGCTGGTAGGCCAGACGGCGTGCCGCGACCGCCAGACCTCGGACGAAAGTCGCTTCGATCACCAACCAGAACATCAGCAGGTACAGAGTGTTGATCAAGCGGTCGCTGAGCTTCAGCGCGGTGTAGTAGTAGCCGAAGCACACGGCGACGAACAGCGCGATGGGCAGCAGGGTAAACATCACGCCCACGGCCTTGCGAAACAGCGAGGCGTTTTCGTGGGTCGGGCTGCTGATCAACAGGCGGCTGAGCAGCCACGCCATCAGCGCATAGCAGGTCAGCACCACCGGCATGCCCAGTACATCGTCGGCCAGCGCCGCCGGTTGCAGTTCGGCAACCGCCACCACGGCCACCAATGCCATGACCACCAGTCCGAGGCGACGGACCCAGCCTTGCAGGAATTCGACCTGCGGCTTTTCCCAGCGGAAGTGCAACTCGGCCACACCGCCCGGCGCGAGGATCCGATAGGCGGTGTAGAACACCAGCCACGCCTGGGCCATTTGCAGCAGCGCCGCGCCCATGTTCGCGTTCTGCCCACGGGCGTCGATCTGCAACGCCAGCCCGCACAGGGCCAGGCCCAGCGCCACCGGCATCGCCAGCAGAATATTGATCAGGATCGCCTGCGGCGTGTGCCACTGGCTGTCACGTTTGAAGTGGCCGATGTCCTGATGAACCTTGTTCAGGCGCGAATAGAGTTGCTTGCGCCGCCACAGCAACGCGCCGATCAGCAGCGCCAGCGGCAGGAACAACAGCGGTCGCTGGGTCAGGCCGTCGGTCAGTTCGCTGAAGCTTGAGGCCAGCGGCAAGGTGTCGACCTGACGCTTCAGGCGCTCCGGCACGCCGCGCATCCATTCGGTGTCCAGCGGCTTGTTGCTCGGGATCCAGAACATCTGCTCGTCGAGGGTCGCGCGCAGGCTTTGCGCGGTGCTCAGCAGTTGTTTCTGGTTCAGTTGCAGGGTGATCGATTCGTTGAGCATCGCGCTCAGTTCGCGGCTTAGCCGTTCCAGCAGATCAACGCGGGTGTTGGCCAGCTCCAGCAGGCTCTTGCGCAGTTGCGGTGTGACTTGTTCCGGCGGCTGAGTGGACAGCAGGTTGTCGACGTAAGTCGCCGGATTGCTCAGCTGTTCGCGCTGTTGGTTGATTTCGAACTGGTACAGGCGAATGTCGGCGATCTGGTCCGCCAGATCGCGGTCGACCTTGAGGCGCGGCAGCGCTTGCTTCTGCTTATAGAGAATCTTCGACAGCAGCAGGCTGCCCTTGAGCACGTTGATCTGCTCGTCGAGGGCCGAGTCGCTCTGGGTCACGCTGTCCAGTTGCTGCTTGGTCTGCAGGTTCTGCTGGGTGAGTTCGTTGAGACGGTCGGTGCTTTTGAGCAGGTAGTCGGAGAGCTTGAGGTTGGCCGCGCTTTCCGTGGCGAGCAGGGCGCTGCTGCCGGACTTTTGGGCCTCGATCGACTGCTGCGTCACGGTTTCCTGCGACAGGGTCAGACGTTTCTGGTTGATCAGGGTTTGCAGTTCCTGGATCTCGCGATCCAGACGGTCGGACTTTTCCGAGAGCAGGTCATGCTGACTGTTGCCCAGATCCTGCAACTGGTTGTTGCCGGCCAGTTCCTGACGGCGCAGCGGGATCAGCGCGTTCAGGGCGGCCAGCTCGGCGTTGAGCAGGTCGCGCTGCTCGGCGCTGACGGTTTTGCCGGCGTCCTTGCCGGTCTTGAGGATGTTGTTGATCTGCTGGATGCGCGTCTGGCTGCTGGAAATCTCGGCCTGGGCGCGCTCGGGACGCGTCTGGGCGGTGATGATCAGGCTGTTGGCGTCGGCCAGGGCTTTCTGCAGATCGCTTTGCTGGGTCGAGCGCTCGGTGAGCATCTGCTCCAGCTGCTGGATGTTTTCCTTGGGAAAGCGCTGCGCTACCGGTACCACTGCGCTGGCCTTGAGGCGGGTCAGTTCGCGCGAATTCTCGATGGTCTGCTTCGGCGCAGTGGCCAGCTGCTGCTTGAGGTCAATCAGCTTCTGCTCGTAGTCACGCCGGTTGTTGAGCTGGTTCAGCGTGTTTTGCAGGACCGTCTGCAGGGCCTTCTTGTCGGCCTCGGGCAGTTTGCTGTCGGTGAGCTTGTCCAGGCTGGCCTGCACGGCGTCGCTGGACGGTGGTTCGGCGGCTTGCAGCGGGCCGACGGAAAGACTCAGGCCCAGCAGGGCCGCGAGGAAAAAGGAGCGCAGGGTAGGCATAGAGACCGGTCAAGCAAGTGAGAGTGGACGCAGTTTAGAGGAAGAGCCCGGGCCCCGGGCGACTTCCTTCGGGGAATCTGACGCCCACTTTGGCGATCTTGTTCCCGTCCATGACCGCAACCGTCCAGTGGGTGTTGTTCCATTCCACCTGGTCGCCAACGATTGGCGCACCGCCGACTTTCTGGGCAATGAAGTGGCCCAGGGTCATGTCCGGATCGATGCCTTCGGCGGGCAGGCCGTACAGGGCGGCAACCGCTTTGAGCTGGGCGTCTCCTTCGAGTACGAAGTCGCCGAAGAAGCGCAGATCGAGGCCGCGTTGCGGCGCCTGGCTGAACAGTTTTCCGAGGGCCGGAAGGTTGTGTTCATGGCCGATAACACACAGCAAATCATCGACTTCCAGCACCGTACTACCCGACGGATGGAGCAGTTGCTGGCCGCGAAACAGGGCGGCGATACGGGTGCCTTCGGGCATTTTCAGTTCGCGCAGGGGCGAACCGATGCACCATTTTTCCGCGCCGAGCTTGTAAACGAACAGTTCCCACTCGCTGGTGACGTGCACTTCGAGGGCGGCGCGGGAGATCGGCGCCGGCTCCGGCGGTACGGTCACCTTCAGCAGCTTGGCCACCCACGGCAGGCTCGTGCCCTGCACCAGCAGCGACACCAGCACGATAAAGAAGGCGAGGTTGAAATACAGCTGCGCATTCGGCAGCCCGGCCATCAGCGGGAACACCGCCAGAATGATCGGTACCGCGCCACGCAGGCCAACCCAGGAAATGAAGGCTTTCTCGCGACCGTGGAAGGCCTTGAACGGCAACAGCCCGACCAGCACCGACAGCGGCCGAGCGAACAGAATCATCCACAGCGCCAGACCCAGCGCCGGCAGGGCGATCGGCAGCAGATCATGCGGCGTGACCAGCAGCCCCAGCACCAGGAACATGCCGATCTGCGCCAGCCACGCCATGCCGTCGAGCATGTGCAGGATGCCGTGACGGCTGCGCACCGGGCGGTTGCCGATCACCAGACCGCACAGGTACACGGCGAGGAAGCCGCTGCCGTGCAGGGCGTTGGTCAGGGCGAACACCACCAGACCGCCGGCGATCACCAGAATCGGATAGAGGCCGGTGGCGAGGTTGATCCGGTTGACCAGTTGCAGCATCAGCCAGCCGCCGCCCAGACCGATCACGCCACCGATGCCGAACTCGCGGATCAGGTGGGTCAACAGGCTCCAGTGCAGGCCGGTCTGGCCGCTGGCGAGCATGTCGATCAGGGTCACGGTGAGGAACACCGCCATCGGGTCGTTGCTGCCGGATTCGATTTCCAGGCTGGCGGTCACCCGTTCGTTCAGGCCCTTGCCACCGAGCAGCGAGAACACCGCCGCGGCGTCCGTGGAACCGACGATGGCGCCGATCAGCAGGCCTTGAATCAGATTGAGGTCGAACAGCCACGCGGCGGCCATGCCGGTGAGGCCGGTGGTTATAAGGACGCCGACCGTCGCCAGCGACAAGGCCGGCCACAACGCCACGCGGAAACTGGACACCCGGGTTCGCAAGCCGCCGTCGAGCAGGATCACCGCCAGCGCGAGGTTGCCGACCAGATAGGCCGTCGGGTAGTTATCGAAAATGATCCCGCCGCCATCGACCCCGGCAGCCATGCCGACCGCGAGGATGATCACCAGAATCGGGATGCCGAGACGGGAAGACAGGGAGCTGACAAGAATACTTGCGCCTACCAGCAACGCGCCGATCAAGAACAGGCTGTTGATGGTCGTCGCGTTCAAAGGCAGTACTCCAGAAGCGGAAAGACGGGCACAAACTGACCATGCAGTCTGCGTGCCAGCGATTCTAACCTGTTGAAATGTGATGCTGTCAAAAAGCTTTTTCAGCTTTGCGCAAGATCGTTCCCACGCTCCGCGTGGGAACGATCAATGCAGAGGGTTAGAGGCTGAACCGCCCAACCATATTGTTCAGATCCAGCGCCAATCGCGACAGCTCATTACTCGCCGCACTGGTCTGATTCGCCCCGGTCGCCGATTGCACCGACAGATCGCGGATGTTCACCAGGTTGCGATCCACTTCCCGTGCGACTTGCGCCTGTTCTTCGGCGGCGCTGGCGATCACCAGGTTGCGCTCGTTGATTTCGACGATGGCCGTGTTGATGGTGTCCAGCGACAGGCCGGCGCCACGGGCGATATTCAGCGTCGACTCTGCACGCTCGGTGCTGTTGCGCATCGAATCCACGGCGTGTTCGGTGCCGCTCTGGATGCTGCCGATCATGCGCTCGATTTCGCTGGTCGACTGCTGGGTGCGGTGGGCCAGGGCACGGACCTCATCAGCCACCACGGCAAAACCACGACCCGCTTCACCGGCACGGGCCGCTTCAATTGCCGCGTTGAGCGCCAGCAGGTTGGTCTGGTCAGCCAGGCCGCGAATCACGTCCAGCACCTTGCCGATGTCACGGGATTCGTTGGCCAGATCGCCGATCAGGGTCGCAGTGCTCTGCACGTCGGCGCTCATGCGTTCGATGGCGCTGACGGTCTCCTGCACCAGATCGCGGCCGTCGCCGGCGGAGGTGGTGGCGTTCTTCGAGGCTTCCGAGGTGCTGACCGCGTTGCGCGCTACTTCCTCAACGGCGCTGGTCATCTCGTTGACGGCGGTGGCGGCCTGCTCGATTTCGTTGTTCTGTTGGGTCAGGCCACGGGCGCTTTCGTCGGTGACGCTGTTCAGCTCTTCGGCGGCGGAGGCCAGTTGGGTGGCCGAGCCGGAAATCCGCTGCAGCGTGTCGCGCAGCTTCGACTGCATCTTGGCCATGGCCGCCAGCAGGCGTCCGGCTTCGTCGGTGCCGTCAACGTGGATCGGCTGGGTCAGGTTGCCCTCGGCGATGGTTTCCGCTGCATCCAGCGCCTTCGCGATCGGCTTGGTGATGCTGCTGGTCAACAGCCAGGCGAACAGCAAGGTCAGGCCGGTGGCAATCACCAACAGGGTCACCACCAGATTGAACGACATCGAATACTGATCAGTGGCGCCCTGATTGGTCTCGGCGATCTGTTGGGTGTTGATCTCCAGCAAACGCGCGAGAGCGGTATTCACCGCTTCGGAATTGGCGAGCAAATCGGTGTTGAGCATCTGCCGCAATTCGTCGACCTGATTGTTGCGCGACAGAGTCTTCATCCGGTCTTCGAGCTGATGGTACTGCGCCAGCAACTGCACGTACTGATCGTAAGCCGCGCGTTCTTGCGGGCCATCGATCAGCGGCTCGTAGGCGCGTTGCGCGTCGGCGATCTGCCGGTTGCGCAAATCGAACAGTTCGATGGTTTTTTGCTGGACGTCTGGCTCACGGTTGATCAGCAACCGATACGACAGCACGCGCAGGCGCAGGGTCAACTGGGTGAATTCGTCGAGGGCCTTGATCGAAGGCACGCTGGCCGTGGCGATGTCTTCGCCTGCCGCGCGGATCTTGCTCATCTGATTCAGGGCGAACACGCCGAGAATCAGCATCAGGCCGCCGATCAGGGCGAAACCGGTGAACGCCCGGGGGGCGATGTTCATATTGCGAAGGGACATGGAGGCGGATACCAGGGAAGGGCCGCATCCGTGCGGGCTGAGACTGCTGTTGGGTGACTTATCGGTCATACGACTAAAGTCTTGAGGCGGTGTGCGTATTTTGTCGCATGGGGCGTCGGGCGACGAAGTGCAGGAACCAGATCGGCAGATCACAGTCTCTAACACTCGCAAGAACGGTCGGCCGCCAGGAAAATCAAGGCCTTGCGCCGGTTTAACCCTGGCGTCAACGATGACTTTTCTTTATCGTACGCGCCCTTTGAAAAAGCCCTGGAAGATCAAAATGTTGGAAGCATCCCTCAGCCAATTGGAACAGCTCGTCAGCGACCTGGTGCAACAGAACCAGACCCTGTCGGAAGCCAACCAGACCCTGTCCACGGAACTGGCCCAGGCCAAGGATGAAAACGAAAGCCTGCAACTGAGCCTGATGGAACAGGAAGAAAAGCACGGCGCCACCGCCGCGCGCATCCAGGCCCTGGTTGATCGCGTCAACGCAGGTCCTGTCAGCGCATGAACCACGGCACAGCAGGGGTAAAAGTCATCTCCATCATGGGGGAGGACTATTCGATCAAGGCACCGGCCGGGGAAGAACAGACCCTGCTGGACGCTGCGTTGATGCTCAAGGCCGCACTGGCCGACACCAAGAAGAAATACCCGACCCTGATCGGTGACCGCCTGCTGGTGCTGGCGGCGATGAATCTGTGCTCGCAGCAGATTGAAATGAAGAAGCAGCATCAGGAAGAACTCGAGCGTTACCAAGAGCAAGTCAGCGCCACGGTCGAGACCATCGCCAAGACCATCAATCAGGGTTGATGGGTTGCGCACAACCAAAGAATAAGATTGTCGATTGCGCTGTATACAATCGGCACGGCTGTTGCAGTGTTTCAGCCTCTTATTCTTTGGGGGTGCTCCATGCAGTTCTGGCGTCGCAGTATTCAATGGCAGCTGATCCTCGGTATGGGCACCGCCCTGCTGGTCAGCATTCTGATAGTGGTTGGCATTTATACCCTGGTGGTCAACCGCCTCGCCCAGAGCTATCTGGTCGAACAGGCGCTGCCGTCGAGCATCGAAGCGACGCGCAACGACATCGAACGAATCCTCGTTCAACCTCTCACCGCCGCCAAGGACATCGCCAGCAACACCATGGTCCGAGACTGGCTGGCCAATGGTGAAGACTCCGCCAAAACGGCGGGCTTCGCGCAGTATCTGGAAGGCATCCGCGCCGAACACAAGGCGTTTACCGCGCTGATCATCGGCACCGAATCCAATCACTACATCACCGAAAAAGGCCTGGATCGCACCCTGAGTCGCGACAAACCGGCCGATGCGTGGTTCTACTCCTTCCTCGACAGCAATCAGCCGCGAACCCTGAACATCGACAACGACGGGGCGACCGGAGAGCTGGCGCTGTTCATCGATTTGAAGGTGGAGCAGGCCGGCAAAGTGGTCGGTGTCGCGGGCCTTGGTCTGAGCATGAAAGAGCTGTCGGAGCTGATCCACAACTTCAGCTTCGGCGAGCGTGGGAAGGTCTATCTCGTGCGTTCCGACGGTTTGATCCAGGTCCATCCCGAGGCGCAGTTCAGCGGCAAGCGCACCTTGAGCGAGCAGATCGGCACCTCGGCAGCACAAGCAGTCATGGGTCATAAAGCGGCGAGCAACAGCAGCTTCCAGCGCGATAGCGAAGATTTCCTCGCCTTCAGCCTGCCCCTGCGCGACTTCGGCTGGACCCTGGTGGCCGAAGTGCCGCAGTCGCAGATCTACGCCGAAGCCCGCCGGGCGATGTGGATGAGCAGCGGCATCGGCCTGGTGGTGGCGCTGGTTTGCCTGGCGCTGGTGATCTGGCTGGCTCAGGGGTTGGTGAGACCGATTCGTCAGGTAACAGCTGCATTGGTAGCGGTGGTGGAGATTTGACTCACCGGTTAGATTCCAGCCGCGCCGATGAACTCGGCGACCTCGCGCGGGGCTTCAACCGTTTCCTCGACAGCCAGCGCGGGATGATCGGCGAAGTGCTGACCACCAGCGAACGTCTGCGCGTTGCCGTCGGCCAGGTGGCCAGGGTTGTGGATAACACCGCCGAACGCTCCGGTCGCCAGCAGGAAATGACCGACATGGTCGCCACTGCCGTCCACGAAATGGGCCTGACCGTGCAGGAGATCGCCCAGAACGCCGGCAACGCCGCGCTCGCCTCGCAAACCGCCCGCGATGAAGCGATGCAGGCGCGGGAAGTGGTCGGCGGCTCGATTCGCCATATAGAAAGCATGTCAGATGAAATCGGCGTTGCGGCGGGCGCGGTGGGGGAGCTGGCGCATCAGGTGGCGTCGATTGATCAGGTGCTGGCGGTGATTCGCGGGGTGTCGGAGCAGACCAATCTGTTGGCGCTGAACGCGGCGATTGAAGCGGCGCGGGCCGGGGACATGGGGCGTGGTTTTGCAGTGGTGGCCGACGAGGTGCGCACGCTGGCGCGCCGGACTCAGGCGTCTACCGACGAAATTCAGCAGATGATCGGCAGCCTCAAGCAGGGGGCGGAGAATGCGGTGTCATCGATGCGCACCGGGCAGGCTGCGACGGGGACTGGAGTCGAATCGAGCCAGCGTACCGGGGCGTCTTTGACTGCGATCACCGGGCAGGTCGAGCGCATCAGCGACATGAACCATCAGGTGGCGACGGCGACCGAGGAACAGTCGGCGGTGACCGAGGAGATCAACCGCAACGTACAGGGCATTTCCGATCTGGCCCGGGCGACGGCGGGGGAGGTCCGCGCCTGTCGTGAGGATTGTCAGATGCTGCAGCGGTTGGCGGATGATCTGGCGCGGCAGATGGGTGGGTTCAAGTTGAGCTGATGTGTCGCCAGTTCCGGCCCTTTCGCGGGCAAGCCCGCGAAGACGGTATCAGCCGCAACGCATAATCCGGATCAGAACCACGCATCCTGCATTGCCAGACACGTATCATCCCGCGCCTCCAGCAACGCCAGCTCATGCTGGCACCCCGGCACTTCCCACGTCAGGAAATACCGCGCCGCCTGCAACTTGCCCTGATAGAAGTCGGCATCCGCCGCATTTCCCTTGGCCAACCCTTCCTCGGCGCGAATCGCCTGTTCCAGCCAGCGCCAGCCAATCACCGCGTGCCCGAACACTTTCAGGTACAACGCCGAATTCGCCAGGCTGCTGTTGACCTTGCCCTGTGCCAGATCGGTCAGCAGACCGATGGTCACTGTCTGTAGGCGCGCGACCAGTTTCTCCAACGGCTCACGCAGTGCGGTCAACGATTCGTACGCGACTGCGCGCTCGGCGGTGTTGGCAATCAGGCGAATCAGTTGCTTGAGCCCGGCACCACCGTTCTGCGCCAGTTTGCGTCCCAGCAAGTCCAGCGACTGAATGCCGTGGGTGCCTTCGTGGATCGGGTTCAGGCGGTTGTCGCGGTAGTACTGCTCCACCGGGTACTCGCGGGTGTAACCGTGGCCGCCGAGAATCTGGATCGCCAGTTCGTTGGCCTTGAGGCAGAACTCGGAGGGCCAGGATTTGACGATCGGTGTCAGCAAATCCAGCAGTTCATGGGCCTGTTTGCGCTCGGCCTCGGTTTCCAGCGTAGTGGTGTCATCGAACAGCCGCGCCGCGTACAGACCGAGATCGAAAGCACCTTCGACGTAGGATTTCTGCGTCAGCAGCATGCGTCTGACATCGGCGTGCTGAATGATCGCCACCGGCGCCGTCGTCGGATCCTTGCTGTCCGGCACTCGGCCTTGCGGGCGTTCGCGGGCGTATTCCAGTGAATACAGGTAACCGGCGTAACCGAGCATCACCGCGCCCATGCCGACGCCGATCCGCGCCTCGTTCATCATCTGGAACATGTAGCTCAAGCCGTGATGCGGCTTGCCCACCAGATAACCGACGCACTCGCCGTTATCGCCGAAGTTCAGCGCCGTTGACGTGGTGCCGCGCCAACCCATCTTGTGGAACAGCCCGGCGAGCAACACGTCATTACGTTTGCCCAAACTGCCGTCATCGTTGACCAGAAACTTCGGCACGATAAACAGCGAAATGCCTTTCACCCCGGCCGGTGCGTCCGGCAGTTTGGCCAGCACCATGTGCACGATATTTTCCGAGAGCGGGTGATCACCGCCGGAGATGAAGATCTTGTTGCCCTTGAGGCGATGAGTGCCGTCGGACGAAGGCTCGGCGCGGGTACGAATATCCGACAGCGACGAGCCGGCGTGGGGCTCGGTCAGGGCCATGGTGCCGAAGAAGCGGCCGTCGATCATCGGTTGCAGGAAGCGTTGCTTCTGCTCTTCGGTGCCGAAGCTTTCGATCAGGTTGGCCGCGCCCATGGTCAGGAACGGATAGGAAGTCGACGCCGCGTTGGCCGATTGGAAGTGGGCGAAGCAGGCCTGGGACAACAATGTAGGAAGTTGCATGCCGCCGGCGTCGAAACTGCGCGCCGCGTTGAGGAATCCGGCTTCGAGGAAGGCGTCCACCGCCGGTTTCACTTCGGGAATCAGAATCGCCTGACCGTTCTCATAGCGCGGCTCGTTCTCGTCGCCCTTGCGGTTGTGCGGCGCGAAGTATTTCTCGGCAATGTTGCGCGCTGTACCGATGGCGGCATCGAAGGTTTCGCGATTGTGCTCGGCAAACCGCTCGCGCCGGGTCAGGCCCTCGGCATCGAGGACTTCGTACAGCTCGAAAGCCAGATTGCGGGAACTGAGCAACGTCTCGGACATGGCGGCCTACCTTTTTTTGGAATGGGCCGAGTCTAGGCGTGCGAATAAAGGCTGAACAGGAAGATTGATAACGGTGATATTGGAGCCGAGCAGCGGCTTAACAAACTCCACAAAACAAATGTGGGAGCGGGCTTGCTCGCGAAGGCGTCGTGTCAGTCGATATCAATATCGAATGATCTACCGCTTTCGCGAGCAAGCCCGCTCCCACAGGGGAATTACATTCCAGGCGACCATTGCGGTCGCCTGGCGTTACAGCCGTTTAGCCGATGGTCATCAGGCTGGCGTTACCGCCCGCCGCCGCGGTGTTGACGCTCAACGCGCGCTCGATCACCAGACGCTCCAGCGCAATGTTGGTCTCGCCCTGGGACAGGCCCTGAACCCCGACGATGGCGCCGGGACGCTTGGCGATCTGCTGGCAGACCGCACGCAACTGGTCGGAATGGCCGTGATGCAGAACCGCATCGAACACCACGTCGTCCTTGTTCCAGTCGGAAACCAGTTTGATCCGCGCCTGAATTTCCTTCGGCAGGCGTGCGAACAATGCCTTGCTGGTGTCGGATTCCGGCCAGACCGCCGAACCGCCCACCGCCAGTACCGCAGCGAGCTGGGTCAGCAGATCACCTTCGATGTCCGCCAGGCACAGCACGTGTTCGCGTGGCAGGATGGCGTAGCTGTTCTTCTCGCCGGTCGGGCCGGCCAGCACGCGGGTGATACCGCTTTGCGACTGGGCTGCGTACTGCACGCACAGGGTGCTCAGATCGGCGAACTTGTTGCTGTCGGCCCAGGCTTTCAGAGCGGTCAGCGGTTTGCTCATGGCGTCGCGCAGACGAACGTCCGGCGCCACGGCAGCATCACCGCGAGCGAAGGACTGTTCGATGGCATCCGTAGGACGCGTCGACAGCAGACGGTACAGGTACAGCGGGCCACCGGCTTTCGGACCCGTACCCGACAGGCCTTCGCCACCGAACGGCTGGACGCCAACCACAGCACCCACGATGTTGCGGTTGACGTAGACGTTACCGGCGTTGACGTTGTCGATCACCTTGGCGATGGTCTCGTCGATGCGGGTGTGCACGCCGAGGGTCAGGCCGTAACCGGAGGCGTTGATCTGGGCGATCAACTGGTCGATCTCTTTACGCTTGTAGCGCACCACGTGCAGCACCGGGCCGAAGATCTCGCGTTGCAGCTCGTCGAAGCTTTCCAGTTCGATCAGGGTCGGCATGACGAAGGTGCCGCGTTTGACTTCCTCGGTATCGGCGATGGCCACCTGGTACACGTTGCGACCTTTGTCGCGCATGCCCTGGATGTGCTTCTCGATACCGGCCTTGGCTTCGGCGTCGATCACCGGGCCGATGTCTACCGACAGACGCTCCGGGTTGCCAAGACGGCTTTCAGCCATCGCGCCCTTGAGCATTTCGATGACGCGATCGGCGGAATCTTCCTGCAAGCACAGAACGCGCAGGGCCGAGCAACGCTGACCGGCGCTGTCGAAGGCCGACGACACCACGTCAATCACCACCTGTTCGGTCAGTGCCGAAGAGTCGACGATCATCGCGTTCTGGCCGCCGGTTTCGGCGATCAGAGGAATCGGACGGCCCTGGTTGTCGAGGCGACCGGCGATGTTGCGTTGCAGCAGACGGGCGACTTCGGTGGAGCCGGTGAACATCACGCCTTTGACGCGCTCATCGCCAACCAGACCGGCGCCGACGGTTTCACCGCGACCCGGCAGCAGTTGCAGCACGCCTTCCGGAATCCCGGCTTCGAGCAGCAGACGCACAGCTTGTGCGGCGACCAGCGGAGTCTGTTCGGCCGGTTTGGCCAGCACCGGGTTACCGGCGGCCAGTGCGGCGGCAACCTGACCGCTGAAGATCGCCAGCGGGAAGTTCCACGGGCTGATGCAGACCACCGGGCCCAGTGGGCGGTGGGCGTCGTTGCTGAAATCGTTGCGTGCCTGCACCGCGTAATAACGCAGGAAGTCGACCGCTTCGCGGACTTCGGCGATGGCGTTGGCGAAGGTCTTGCCGGCTTCGCGGGCCAGCAGGCCCATCAGCGGCTGGATCTCGCCTTCCATCAAGTCAGCGGCACGTTCCAGAATCGCGGCACGTTCGGCCGGCGGGGTGGCCTGCCAGATCGGTGCGGCGTTCAGGGCGCATTGAATGGCGTTGTCGACGTCTTCGACCGTGGCTTCCTGCACATGGCCGACCACGTCACGCAGATCGGACGGGTTCAGCACCGGTGCCGGCGCTTCGTTGCTGGAGGCGCAGCCGAGCATCGGCGCGGCTTTCCAGTTGTTGTGCGCAGTGGCCAGCAGGGCGCAGGACAGCGAGGCCAGACGATGTTCGTTGGCCATGTCGATGCCGGCGGAGTTGGCGCGCTCGGAACCATACAGGTCACGCGGCAGCGGAATGCGCGGGTGCGGCAGGCCGAAACCACCTTCCACGGTTGCCATCTGCTCGATCTGCGCAACAGGATCGGCCACCAGTTCCTGGATCGAAATCGACTGGTCGGCGATGCGGTTGACGAACGAGGTGTTGGCGCCGTTTTCCAGCAGACGACGTACGAGGTACGCCAGCAGGGTTTCGTGGGTGCCGACCGGAGCGTACACGCGGCACGGACGGTTCAGCTTGCCCTCGGAGACTTTGCCTACAACCTGCTCGTACAACGGTTCGCCCATGCCGTGCAGGCACTGGAATTCGTACTGGCCCGGGTAATAGTTCTGACCGGCAATGTGATAAATCGCCGACAGGGTGTGGGCGTTATGCGTGGCGAATTGCGGGTAGATGACTTCCGGCACCGACAGCAGTTTGCGCGCGCAGGCGATGTAGGAAACGTCGGTGTACACCTTGCGGGTGTAGACCGGATAGCCTTCCAGGCCTTCGACCTGGGCGCGCTTGATTTCGCTGTCCCAGTACGCGCCTTTCACCAGGCGGATCATCAGGCGATGACGGCTGCGGCGAGCCAGGTCGATCACGTAGTCGATCACGTACGGGCAACGCTTCTGGTAGGCCTGGATGACGAAACCGATGCCGTTCCAGCCGGTCAGTTGCGGCTCGAAGCACAGGCGCTCGAGCAGATCCAGCGACAGCTCCAGGCGGTCGGCTTCTTCGGCGTCGATGTTCAGGCCGATGTCGTATTGCTTGGCCAGCAGGGTCAGCGACAGCAGGCGCGGGTACAGCTCGTCCATCACGCGCTCGTACTGGGCACGGCTGTAGCGCGGGTGCAGGGCCGACAGTTTGATCGAGATGCCCGGGCCTTCATAAATCCCACGGCCGTGGGACGCTTTGCCGATCGAGTGAATGGCTTGTTCGTACGAGGCCAGGTACTTCTGGGCGTCGTGTTCGGTCAGCGCCGCTTCACCGAGCATGTCGTAGGAGTAACGGAAGCCCTTGGCTTCGAACTTGCTCGCGTTGGCCAGGGCTTCGGCGATGGTTTCGCCGGTGACGAACTGCTCGCCCATCAGGCGCATGGCCATGTCGACGCCCTTGCGGATCATCGGCTCGCCGCTCTTGCCGATGATGCGGCTCAGGGAAGAAGTCAGGCCGGCTTCGTTGTGGGTGGAGACCAGTTTGCCGGTCAGCAGCAGGCCCCAGGTCGCCGCGTTGACGAACAGCGACGGGCTGTTGCCCAAATGCGGCTGCCAGTTGCCGGTGCTGATCTTGTCGCGGATCAGCGCATCGCGAGTGCCTTTGTCCGGGATACGCAGCAGCGCTTCGGCCAGGCACATCAGCGCCACGCCTTCCTGGGACGACAGGGAAAATTCCTGCAACAGGCCCTGAACAATGCCTGCACGACCGCCGGCACTCTTCTGGTTACGCAGTTTTTCCGCGATGGTTGCGGCGAGTTTGTTGGTAGCTTCGGCCATCGGCGCCGGCAGGCGCGCCTGCTCGATCAGCATCGGCACCACTTCCGGCTCGGGGCGACGGTAAGCGGCGGTGATCGAGGCGCGCAGCACCGATTGCGGCAGGATGCTTTCAGCAAATTCGAGGAAGCATTGGTGCGCGTGATCGGTGTGGACTTCACCTGCGTCGTCGGTGTCCTTGGCGGACAAACCGTTCAGCTCGGTCAGGGTTGCACCACCCTCGAGTTTTTCCAGGTAATTGAAAATTGCCTGCTTGATCAGCCAGTGCGGTGTGCGATCAATCGAGGTTGCGGCGGCCTTCAGGCGCTCGCGGGTCGGGTCGTCAAGTTTGACCCCAAGGGTGGTGGTAGCCATATTTTTATCCTCATAGGTGCCGCAGTTGCGCGACAACAGCTGGCGGCAAGATTAGCCGCGAGCCGAAATAGGTGCAACCGGGTGCAACCCTTTTTTTGTCGGAATATTCTGCAGCTCGTCAGGAAATAATTTCTGGTACGAAAGTACTGCTCTCGCTTGGTGCTTTTGCTTCTAGAAAAGCGTTGTCTCTGCGTTAAAAGGGAGCAAAAAGCCACTTCCGTAGGATAAATCCGACTGGGTGCAACTAATTCTCAAGAAACTGGTTGCACCTGTTTTGCTTTGTTGCATAGGATTCGCGCCCAAGGTGCAACCGGGGAAACCCGACGCACCGGCCAATGGCTTTCCTGGGGAAACATTGGTCATAAATGCGCGGCCGTGCGAATCGTCTGTCAGGCATCAGTCTGCAAACGGTGCAACCGCCGCCGCTACATAAAAACAAAGCCAGGGCACGTACGTAATGAGCGCAAGCAATCCAACCCTGATCACGTTCGTGATCTACATCGCAGCAATGGTGCTGATCGGCTTCATGGCCTATCGCTCCACCAACAACCTTTCCGACTATATTCTGGGCGGCCGCAGCCTGGGCAGCGTGGTGACGGCATTGTCCGCCGGCGCTTCCGACATGAGCGGCTGGTTGCTGATGGGCCTGCCGGGCGCCATCTACATGTCCGGCCTGTCCGAAAGCTGGATCGCCATCGGCCTGATCGTCGGTGCCTACCTGAACTGGCTGTTCGTCGCCGGCCGTCTGCGTGTTCAAACCGAGCACAACGGCGATGCGCTGACTCTGCCGGACTACTTCTCCAGCCGTTTCGAAGACAAAAGCGGTCTGCTGCGCATCATTTCGGCGGTGGTGATTCTGGTGTTCTTCACCATTTATTGCGCTTCCGGCATCGTGGCCGGTGCCCGCCTGTTCGAAAGCACCTTCGGCATGTCCTACGAGACCGCGCTGTGGGCCGGTGCTGCGGCGACGATTGCCTACACCTTCGTCGGCGGTTTCCTCGCGGTGAGCTGGACTGACACCGTACAAGCCACCCTGATGATCTTCGCCCTGCTGCTGACGCCGATCATCGTGCTGCTGGCTACCGGCGGCGTCGACACCACGTTCCTGGCCATCGAAGCACAGGACCCGAGCAACTTCGACATGCTCAAAGGCACCACTTTCATCGGCATCATCTCGCTGATGGGTTGGGGTCTGGGCTACTTCGGCCAGCCGCACATCCTGGCGCGCTTCATGGCTGCTGATTCGGTGAAATCGATCGCCAACGCCCGTCGCATCTCCATGACCTGGATGATCCTGTGCCTGGGCGGCACCGTGGCCGTGGGCTTCTTCGGTATCGCCTACTTCTCGGCGCACCCGGAAGTCGCGGGTCCAGTGACCGAGAACCACGAGCGTGTGTTCATCGAACTGGCGAAGCTGCTGTTCAACCCGTGGATCGCCGGTGTGCTGCTGTCGGCCATTCTGGCTGCCGTGATGAGCACCCTGAGCTGCCAGTTGCTGGTGTGCTCGAGCGCCCTGACCGAAGACTTCTACAAGGCTTTCCTGCGTAAATCCGCTTCGCAAGTCGAGCTGGTATGGGTCGGTCGCGCCATGGTGCTGCTGGTTGCACTGATCGCCATCGCGATGGCCGCCAACCCGGACAACCGTGTGCTGGGCCTGGTGTCCTACGCCTGGGCCGGTTTCGGTGCAGCCTTCGGTCCGGTCGTGCTGATCTCGGTGATCTGGAAGAAAATGACCCGTGACGGCGCTCTGGCCGGCATCCTGGTCGGCGCGATCACCGTGATCGTGTGGAAGCATTTCGAACTGCTGGGTCTGTACGAAATCATCCCGGGCTTCATCTTCGCCAGCCTGGCGATCTACTTCGTCAGCCTGATGGGCCAGCCGAGCGCCGGCATGGTTCAGCGCTTTGAAGCGGCCGAGAAGGACTTCCATCTGAACAAGTGATGGGAATGAGCTGAGGCTCACAAGAAAACGGCCCGCGTCCTACAGGAAGCGGGCCGTTTTTTATTGCCTGCGATTTATCGGGTTCACCCGAGCAACCTGTGGGAGCGAGCAGGCTCGCTCCCACAGG
This sequence comes from Pseudomonas sp. B16(2017), assembly GCF_002113205.1. NCBI lineage: Bacteria > Pseudomonadati > Pseudomonadota > Gammaproteobacteria > Pseudomonadales > Pseudomonadaceae > Pseudomonas > Pseudomonas sp. B16(2017). Next base: position 291,042 of record NZ_NEKA01000002.1, on the reverse strand, counting down.
GTTTGGTGATATTTCTGAAAGAAATGTCTGTAGTCGAATGCGCCAATTCTTGAAGGGGAGATCGAAGTTTCAAGTAGGGAAAATCTGATTTTTCAGTCACCCAACCTGCACCCCTTGCCCCTCATGCAGAATCGCCCGCCCTCAATCTGCAGAGAGACATCGGATGTTCGCGTCTGCCAATCAACCGCGTTTCACGTTGACCGTCGAAGGCGCCCAGTTTGACCTCAAAGTCCTTGAGTTCACGGGCAAGGAAGCCATCAGCCAACCCTTCCGTTTTGACCTGGAGCTGGTCAGTGAGCGGCCGGACCTGGATCTGGAAAGTCTGCTGCACTGTCAGGCGTTTCTGAGTTTTGATGAAGACGGTTCCGGTATTCACGGTCAGATCTATCGGGTCGGGCAGGGGGATTCCGGCAAGCGTCTGACCCGCTATCACGTCAGTCTTGTTCCGCGTCTGGCCTATCTGGGTCACCGGATCAATCAGCGAATCTTCCAGCACCAAAGCGTGCCGCACATCGTTACGCAGATCCTCAAGGATCACGCGATCCTGCGCGATGCCTTCGAATTTCGCCTCGGCAGCGACTATCCGCCGCGTGAATACTGTGTGCAGTACGCCGAGAGCGATCTGGCGTTCATACAGCGCCTGTGTGCCGAAGTCGGCATTCATTTCCATTTTCAGCACAGCCCGAACGGGCATCTGCTGGTGTTCGGCGATGACCAAACGGTGTTCCCGCGTTTGGCTGAGCCGACGCTGTACCTGCCGGGCAGCGGCATGGCTGCATCGGCACCGGCGATCAAGCGTTTCACCGTACGCGTTGAAACCCGCACCAGCGTGGTCACCCGGCGTGATTACGACTTCACCAAACCCCGGCTGGCGCTGCAAAGTCGCGCCGAAAGCGAGCAGCGCCCGGTGCTGGAGGATTACCACTTTCCCGGCCAGTTCACCGAGCGCGAAACCGGCAAGCAACTGGCCCAGCGCACCCTTGAGCGGCATGTCGCCGATTACCGTCAGGCCGAGGGACGCAGCGATCAATCTGCCTTGGTCAGTGGACATTTCCTGCAACTGACCGAGCATCCGCGCCAGGATCTGAATGACCTCTGGCTGCTGACTGCGATCGAGCACCGTGGCCGACAGCCGCAAGTGCTGGAGGAATCGGTGACCAGCGACGGTGATGACTTCCAGGGCTACCGTAATACCTTTCTCGCCACACCGTGGGACGTGTTCTTCCGCCCGCCGATGGGCCCGGAAAAACCACGGATGCTCGGCTATCAACCCGCCGTGGTCACCGGCCCGAAAGACAGTGAAATCCATTGCGACGAGTATGGCCGGGTCAAGGTGCAACTGGCCTGGGATCGCGACGGTGAGCTCAATGAGCATTCCAGCTGCTGGCTGCGGGTCGCCAGCGGCTGGGCCCACGACCGTTATGGCAGCGTGCTGATACCGCGGGTCGGCATGGAAGTGCTGGTGGGATTCATCGATTCCGACGCCGACAAACCGCTGGTCATGGGTTGTCTGCCGAACGCCGCCACGCCGGTGCCGCTGGATCTGCCGGCCGACAAGACCCGCAGTATTTTCCGCAGCCAGAGCAGTCCCGGCGGCGGGGGCTACAACGAATTGCGCATCGAGGATCGCAAAGGCGCCGAGGAAATTTACCTGCGCGCCCAGCGAAACTGGACCCAGCACGTGTTGAACGATCAGCAGGTGCAGGTGGATAACCAGCGCAGCGTTGTCGTCACCGGCCTCGCCAAACACGAGCTCAAAGCCGATGAGCAGCGCATCACCCACGGCCAGCGCCAGACCGAGGTGAAGCAGGACGACCACCTTACGGTGGCCGGCGACCGGCACATCCGCGTGAGCAATCAGGCGATCAACGCCAGTGCTCAATTCCACGTCAGCGCCGGCCAGCAAGTGGTGATCGACGGTGGTGCGAGCGCGACGATTCAGGCGGGCGGGCAGTGGATCAACATCGGCCCCGGCGGGATCTTCAGCAGCGTGCCGATTGTGGTGGGTGGTGCGCCGATGGCGGCGATGAGTGCGGCGCCGACAGTGCCGGGGTTGCCGGAAAAACTGGCGGCAGCCCCGGCTGCGATTCTGACTGCTGCGCAAATCATGAGCCTGAAAGGTGATGCGCCTTTCTGTGAAGAATGCGAGCGCTGCAAGGACGGTGTCTGTGCAGCCTGATCAATGGTTGAAGGATCAGCCGCTGAAACCCTCGGAGCAGTTGTTCGCGGTTTTCAGCAGCTCGAGTGCGGTAGAACCGCTGAAAGCCTGGCCTTTGAATGCGCAGATGCCGAAGCCGGTGTGGGCGGAAACGATCTACGCCGAGTGGGATACGGTGATGCCCTACGTGGGAATCGTCGACGCGGGCAGTGAGTTTCTGGATTGGGTCGCGGCCATCGAATCCCGTGACTGGGGTTGGCTGGCGGTTTCTTCGGCGGGGCTTGAGGCGGTGGTCGAGCACTTTCGCAGCTTGACCCAAGTGCTGATGCCGGACGGGAAAGCGGTGTTCTTCCGGTTTTGGGATGGGCGGTTTTTGTTGCCGATCCTTGAGTCGTCCGAGGTGGATGCCGGGCAATTGCTGCCGGTTCTCACGCGAGGCTTTATCAACGGTCAGGCCGTCGAAATCGGGGGCAGGGCGCAGGTCTCGGGTCGGGAGTTTCCTTGGTGGCAGGTGCCGGAAAAGCTGCTGGCGCAGTTCGGCGATGATGCCCGGATCAACAACGCCTTGCAGTGGTTGAGCGAGGAGCAGCCGGCGTTGTTCGAGGCGTTTCCCGCCGATGTCTTGCGCTGCAAGGTTGTCAGGTTTTTTGCGGTTTCGACGTCGGACGAATCGTCGGCTTCGGCATTGCTGGACTACTTGCGAGACGAGTCAGAGTGAAATTTCCGGGCAAAGGCTTCGGACGTTTCCTGCGAGTTGCGGCGGTTTGCGTGAACTGGTGGGCGCGGTGCTGCGGGGATAGTCTTTGGCTGTCTCCGCAAGTGTGGAGACAGGGCGTAGGAGCCCTGATTTCAGAGCAGTGCATAAGCGTCGTTGCCCGATTTGCGGCAGTCTTCGCTCGACCGTAAGATCCTTTGCGGCGGTTATGCGCGGGCACGCTTCGGCGTGGCTGAGTGCTCTGGTCTCAGTCCTCCTACCCCGCGCATGGCTGCCACCCAATCCGTAGGAGGAAACGGTGGACGTTCACTTCACTACCAGAGGTTAAAAAATGAGCAAGCTTCATCCCGATCCACCCTACGAACCCTTCATCCCCCACCCCGACAACCGCCTCATGGCGCTGACCAGCAACTGCAACGACATGCCCACCCTGTTCATCGACACCCACGCCCCGCTCGACATCCTGATGGACGCCGCCAACTACCGCATCCGCGCGGTGATCCAGGTCCTGGAAAACATGTGCATGCGCGGCTCGGTCGAGTGCGACTCGGTCATCCTCAGCGACTTCGCCCAGCTCTGCGTGATTCCACTGCGTGACGGCTGTGATGTGCTGGATGTGATTGGCAAGCGCTTACGCTCGTAGCTTTAGTAGGCGAGGCATAGCCTGAGACGAGGGAGCTTGTCGGCTCACCGCACCGTACCGCATGAGCGCGCCAAACAAGCTCTCTCCATTTGTTTTTTCAGATTTTTATAACTTCACTCATGAGTTTTCCCTTTGGGCCATCGGTGATCGTAACCCTGACTCTGTCTCCAACGATTACGGACGGCTTTGTTTGCGTTGTTTCCTCCAATGTTCCACCTCCGTTATCAACGGTTACGCTGATGCTGAATGTCTGACCAAACCTCGCATATTTCGGGTGCGGGATTGTGATGTCTTCGACTGACACAACAGTGCCAGTAGCTGATGTGGTAGTAATAGGTTGTGCCATTGATGACGATCCTCTTTGCAATGGATTGAAACATTACAAGCGTTAACGAACGCTGGTCCTGTCACCTGATTAAGTGTTGTTTTCGGCGAGATGGATACTGTCAAAGTTGACAGGTAGAGGCTGTAATTCCATTTAAAAAGAGACCGTTCGTCGTAATCAGGCTAATGTCGCACTGAATTGGTTGGGCGACTCCACTCATTGCAATTCCGTTTTATCAGGGGCTTTTGAAGGGTTGTCAGCCACTCAGCCCCCAACCCCTGACTTGCCGCCCGGTAAAAGGTAAACTTCACGGCCCTCGCAGGAGCAGCCATGAATTATCGTCACGCCTTCCATGCCGGCAATCACGCCGATGTGTTCAAACACCTGACCTTGACCCGCCTCATCGCCCTGATGTCGCGCAAGGAGCAGCCGTTTGCCTATCTCGACAGCCACGCCGGCATCGGTCTGTATGACCTGCAGGGCGATCAGGCCAACCGTACCGGCGAGTACCTGGAAGGCATCGCGCGCTTGTGGGATCAGCCGGATCTGCCGGCGCTGACCGCCGACTACATGAAAGTGCTGCACGAGATGAACCCGGACGGCCAGTTGCGTTATTACCCGGGCTCGCCGGAGCTGGCGCGGCGTCTGACCCGTTCCCAGGATCGCGTGTTGCTCAACGAGAAACACCCGGAAGACGGCGTGCTGCTCAAGGACAACATGAAGGGCGACCGCCGTGTGGCCGTGCATCTGGGCGAGGGCTGGCACGTGGCGCGGGCGCTGCTGCCGGTGACCGAGAAGCGTGCGGTGATGCTGATCGATCCGCCGTTCGAGAAGCTCGACGAGATGCAGCGTTGTGCGGCGTCGCTGAAAGAGGCGATCTCGCGGATGCGCCAGACCGTGGCGGCGATCTGGTATCCGGTGAAGGATCAGCGTGCGCTGCGTCGTTTCTATCAGGATCTGGCCGGCACCGGTGCGCCGAAGTTGCTGCGGGTCGAGCTGCTGGTGCATCCACTGGATACGCCGAACAGCCTGAACGGCTCCGGCCTGGCGATTGCCAATCCGCCGTGGGGGCTGGAGGAAGAATTGCGTGAGCTGCTGCCGTGGCTGTCCAAGAAACTTGGGCAGACCCAGGGCGGATGGCAGATGGATTGGTTGATCGCCGAGAGCTGATCAACCGTCAATCGCTCCCGCACATAGCGCGGGAGCGATCAGGGCGGGCTTAGTTCCCCGCCAGACTCGGTGGCATGCAAACACCCGTGCCGCCAATCCCGCAGTAGCCTTCCGGATTTTTCGCCAGATACTGCTGGTGATAGGCCTCGGCGAAGTAAACGGTCGGCGCCTGTTCAATCTCGGTGCTGATTTCACCCAGACCCGCCTTCGACAGCTCAGCTTGATAAACGGCCTTGCTCTTCAGCGCCGCCTCCAGTTGCTCCGGATGGGTCGCGTAGATCACCGAACGGTACTGGGTGCCGATGTCATTGCCCTGGCGCATGCCCTGCGTCGGGTTGTGCAATTCCCAGAACATCGCCAGCAGCTCTTCGTAGCTGACCTTGGCCTTGTCGAACACCACCAGCACCACTTCAGCGTGGCCGGTCAGGCCCGAGCAGACTTCTTCGTAGGTCGGGTTCGGCGTGTAACCGCCGGCGTAACCGACCACGGTGCTGACCACGCCTTCGCGCTGCCAGAAGCGGCGCTCGGCACCCCAGAAGCAGCCCAGCCCGAAGATTGCGAAGTCGACGTCCTGAAAGAACGGGCCCAGCAACGGCGTCTCGGTGAAAACAAAGTGTTTTTCAGGCAGGGCCATCGGGGTTTCGCGGCCAGGCAGAGCTTGTTCTTTAGTCGGTAGCACGTTTTTGTTCACCAGAATTTCCGAGCGCAGAACCATGATCGTTCCTCTCAGTCAGGATGGGATGTCTATAAGCTGACCCACAGTGTGCCCAATGATGCCCGGTTAATCACCAGGCAAAATGTGCGGATAGTGTCCTGTGGGTTACAGAGAGAGCGGACCGCGCGGGTAGCGCTTGAGCGCCTGGATCAGCTCGCCGCCCGGAATCGGCCGGTCGAACAGGTAGCCCTGGCCGACGTCGCAGCGGTGCCGACGCAGAAACGCCAGCTGCTCGGCGGTCTCGATGCCTTCGGCCACGACCTTGAGTTTCAGGTTGTGGGCCATGGCGATCACGGCGGAGGTGATCTCCATGTCGTCCTGATTGTCCGGGATTTCATGGATGAAGCTGCGATCGATCTTGATGATGTCGATCGGGAATTTCTTCAGGTAGCTGAGCGACGAGTAACCGGTGCCGAAGTCGTCCATGGCCAGGGTCAGGCCCAGACGCTTGAGCTGGTCGAGCTGCAAGTGGGTATCTTCAGTGGCTTCCAGCAGCAGGCCTTCGGTCAGTTCCAGCTCCAGGAGATTGGCCGGCAGCGCTTCTTCCTTGAGGATGTTGGCGATGGAGGCCACCAGATCCGGGTCGGAGAACTGCTTGGGCGACAGGTTGATCGCCACCTGCAGATTGCCCATGCCCGCAGCGGTCAGCGCTTTGCTCATGCGGCAGGCCTGGCGGGCGATCCACTTGCCGATCGGAATGATCAGACCGGTTTCTTCGGCGACGCTGATGAACTGGTCCGGGCGGATCATGCCGCGCTCCGGGTGATTCCAGCGCAGCAGCGCTTCCATGCCCAGCAGACGACCGCTGCGCAGGCACAGCTTGGGCTGGTAGAACACGTCCAATTCATTCTGGGTCAGAGCGCGGCGCAGGTTGTTCTCAACGAACAGTTTGTAACTGGCCTCGGCGTTCAGCGCTTCGGTGAACACCTGCACCTGATGTTTGCCGTTGGCCTTGGCCTTGTGCAGAGCGAGGCCGGCGTTGCGCATCAGGGTCTGCGGGTCGCGGCCGTGCAGCGGCGCGCAGGCCAGGCCCACGGAGCCGGTGACGCTGATGAGCTGGTTGTCGACGAACATCGGTTTATCCAGCGTCGCCAGCAATTGGTTGGCGATCTGCTGCCCGGTGGCAAGGTCAGTGTCGTCGAGCAACACCGCGAATTCGTTACTGGCGAACCGCGCCAGACTGCCGCTCGGGCTCAGGCTGTTACGCAGGCGCCGGGCCAGGCTGATCAACAGCTTGTCGCCGGTCTGGTGGCCGAGGCTGTCGTTGATCCGCTTGAAGTTGTCGATGTCCACCAGCAGCAGGCTGATCGGGGTATCGCTATCCCGGGCGAAGCGTTCATCCAGATTGCGGATAAATGCAGGCCGGTTGCCGAGGTTGGTCAGGTTGTCGGTGTACGCCAGGCGCTCGATGCGCTGCTGCGCCAGCTTGGTCTGGGTGATGTCTTCGTAGATGCCGATGTAATGCGTCAGCTCACGGTTGTCGCCGTAGACCTTGGAGATCGACAGTTGGCCCCAGTAGGGTTCGAGGTTCTTGCGGCGGCTTTTGAATTCGCCCTGCCAGCTGTTGCTCTTGGCCAGAGCCGACGGCGCGTCGAACAGCAGCTCGCTTAAGTTTTCCAGGGCTGGCAACTCCGACAGGCGCTGGCCGTGGACTTCCTCGGTGGTGTACTGGGTGATCGCGGTGAAGCTCGGGTTGACGTACTCGACCACGCCGTCGCAGTTGACCAGCAAGAAGGCGTTGGCGCTTTGTTCGACCGCACGCTGGAACAGGTGCAGGGCGCTGGTGGCGGTGCGGCGGTTGTGATTATTGATGACCTGCGCGAACTGGTCGGCCAGTTCACCGGCAAAGGCGATTTCGTCGGATTGCCAGGCGCGGGTGACGCCGGTCTGCTCCAGGCACAACACGCCGACCACCTGGCCGTCGACGCGGATGCTGGCGTCGAGCATGGCGTTGACGTCGCGCGGGCGCAGGGCTTCGGCCATTTCCCGGGTACGCGGGTCGCGAATCGCGTTGTGCGCGTCGATGGCGCGGCTGCCGTGCAGGGCTTCCATGTAATCGGGGAAGCCGCTGACGTCGATCACCTCCGGCAGGATGTATTCCTGGGTGGCGCGGTGGTACGCCGAAATCGGCACCAGCTTCTGACCTTCGAGGTTCCACAGGCTGGCACAGTCGATTTCGTAGATATCGCAGGCGCAGCGGGTGATCAGCTCGGCAGCTTCCTGGAGGGAGTTCTGGCTGCTGTAGCGCTGGCGGGCCAGCAGCAGGATCAGGTCCTGCTGGGCGCGCACCCGCTCCAGATGCTGCAGTTGTTCCTGCTGGGCACGCTGGTTGAGCTCCAGGGCGATTTGCAGGCGTGAATTCTGGGTTTCAAGGTCGACGGACGGCAGCGAAGGTGCCTCGTCAAACACGTTGTCGACCGCCAGCAGGTAACCGCGCAGCAAGTGGCGGTTGTGCTGTCTGTAGGCTTCACCGAGTTCGAGAATGCTCAGCGCACCGGCGGCGGTGTGCAGGGTGTAGCGCACCAGATAATGCGGGCTGTGGCCGAGTTGTTGCTGGATCGCGTCGTGCAGTTGATAACGCGCTTCGGGCTCCATCAGGCTGGCATAGGGCGAGCCGACCAGAGCGCAGAGTTCGACGGCGGGCTGGCCGAACTGGCGTTCACAGTTGGGATCTAGAAACAACATGGCCCAACTGGCTTCATTCAAGCGCTCGAAACGCAGCATGCCGAGCCGCGAGGGCACAGGCAACTGCGTCACTACCTCGGCCACCATACGGCTGGCGGCATCGGGTTGGCTCTTCATGAAGGGAACTCGCTTGGAAATTTGCTGAACGCGCCGGGCTCGCGCCCTCTTTACTGTTGCCTGCGGCAAGGTTGCATCATTGCGGCACTGACTGACAAGAGACATGAAGGCCAAGTGCTATAAGAATATGTCGGCTGCAGTGAACATTTCTCCAGCACCCGCCGGAAACTAATGCTACCAAGCGTGAAAATGGCCGTTCCAGAGCCCTCCGGCATCCGGAACGGTCGTACCGCTGGATTCATCGCAACGGAATATCGATGGATTGCAGGTGCCTGCCATCCCGATCGTGATAGTTGACCTGCATTCGCCCGGCTTCAACCACCATGTGCGCAAAGTTGTCCTGGCTGACGACCTCGCTGGTCAGTTCGTGCCGGTATTCGCCTGCCTCGGTCTGCGCCAGCGGCTGGTCGAGCGTGAAGGTCGCGGCGGTGGCGTAGGGCAGCAGTTTGCTGTTGCTCAGCGGTGAGGAAACGACGGTGTGCACTTCAAAGTCCGGGTCTTCGCTGTGGGTCAGGCGACTGGTCAGCGAGCCATGCACATCACCGGAAATGAACACGACGTTCCTGATCCGATGCTGGCGGATGATTTCCAGCAGGCGCAGACGCTGTTCGGGGAAGCCCATCCAGGCATCATCGCCGTTCATTTTGCGGTCGGGATAGAACATGACGCTGGTGACTACAAACTTGACCCGCGCCGGGCTATTGATCAACCACTTGCACAGCGCCTGTTCCTGTTCTTCATCGAGGATGCGCCGGTTGTCATTCGACAAGTTGCGGCAAGTTCGACTGTCCGTCACAAACCATTCGATATCGCCATCGCTGAATTGATACCAATAGTGCTTCAGTGTCGTGCGATCAATTGTTCCGCTAGTTGTTGTTGAACAGATCGGGCTATGACTCGCTTGATAAATATCGTAAGTCGCCATTGCGTTGCGATAGAGCGTTTTATCGGACTCATGGGCGTTCATTGGCCAGTTATCTTCTATTTCGTGATCGTCCAGGATCATGTAGGTCGAAGTGCCGGACATCAATCGTCGAATATTAGGCAGGGAAAACGCCGCGCGATACTTTGCAATGAACTCGTCATAGTCGCGATCCGGGGCGAACAGGTTCAAGTCGTCGGCGTAGATCTGATCGCCACACATCATGATTGCGCTGATTGCCGGTTGTGCACCCTCGATCAACTGGCTGATGGACGCGAAGATCCGGTCGCCCAGATGCGGGAGCACCGGGACGCCGGCGGTCATGCGCAGGTAACGGCAGGAGCCGAGGATGTAAGCGCGCGGCTGCAAAGGCTGGCTGCTGCGGGTGCGCAGGCGGTAAATCTCCCGTGGCCATTGCAGCGGCAACTCCGCCACGCTGTGGATGGTGTGGACGGGACTCATCGGGCTGAACCAGCCGGTCTGGTATTCGTATTCGGTGTCTGCCTTCAGATGATCGATTACGAATACTTCCGTCATGTCGCGGGTTGAATCAAGTTTGACAAACTGGGCGGGTTGCCATTGTTTCGAATCCAGTAGCCGGTAACGAATGCCGGCAAATACGGACGCATTATGTTGCAGTCCGCCACGAATGAAAATTCGCGCCTGGTTAGTTGTGGTGTGGCCAATGATCGGGCCGACAGTAGGTTTAAGCATGTTCGAATCCATTCGAATAAGTGTTGGTGATTAATGAAGTTTCCCGGTTTAGTGGTGTAACTTCAGTGCGCCAAGGTTAGTTGCCTGGTGCTGAAAAATATCGATAGGAAGTGGACTTGAGTCGTGGCCTATATCAGCGCAAGTTGTGGGAAAAGTTCGGGCGGCCGTTATTTCAGGCAAAAAAAAGCCCCGCCAAAGTGACGGGGTTGAGGTACGAGCGTGTGGCGCTCGAAAACGTGGAACACGGTCGGCCCTCCGTCGCCGGAGGGCCGAGCGCTTTACAGCAGGATGGTGCGGATGTCCGCCAGCAGATCGCTCAGGCGCTTGGTGAAACGTGCAGCAGCGGCGCCGTTGATCACACGGTGATCGTAGGACAGCGACAGTGGCAGCATCAGTTTCGGCTGGAAGGCTTTGCCGTCCCAGACTGGCTGGATGGTTGCCTTGGAAACACCGAGGATCGCCACTTCCGGCGCGTTGACGATCGGCGTGAAGCCGGTGCCGCCAATGTGGCCGAGGCTGGAAATGGTGAAGCAGGCGCCTTGCATCTCGTCCGACGAAAGCTTCTTGGTCCGGGCTTTTTCAGCCAGGGAAGCGGCCTCGGCGGCCAGTTGCAGCAGGCTCTTCTGGTCGACGTTCTTGATGACCGGTACCAGCAGGCCATCCGGGGTGTCGACGGCGAAGCCGATGTTCACGTATTTCTTGCGGATGATTGCCTTGCCGCTTGGTGCCAGCGAGCTGTTGAAGTCCGGCAGTTCCTTGAGCAGGTGTGCGCAGGACTTGAGCAGCAGCGGCAGGATGGTCAGCTTGACGCCGGCCTTCTCTGCGACAGCTTTCTGTGCGGTGCGGAACGCTTCCAGCTCGGTGATATCCGCCGAGTCGAATTGCGTTACGTGCGGTACGTTCAGCCAGCTGCGGTGCAGGTTGGCAGCACCTACCTGCATCAGGCGGGTCATCGGCACTTCTTCGATTTCGCCGAAACGGCTGAAGTCGACGACCGGAATCGGCGGGATGCCCGCGCCACCGGTTGCGCCAGCAGCAGCGGCCGGTGCTTCCTTGGCCTTCTGCATCATGGCTTTGACGTAAACCTGCACGTCTTCTTTCAGGATGCGACCGTGCGGACCGCTGGCGCCGACAGCGCTCAGCTCGACGCCGAACTCGCGAGCCAGTTGACGCACGGCAGGGCCGGCGTGAACTTTCGCACCAGGCTTGGCTGGAGCAGCGGCCGGAGCGGCAGCAGCAGGTGCAGCGGCAGCCGGAGCAGCAGCGGCTGGCGCCGGAGCGCTCGGAGCAGCAGCGGCAGCTGGAGCCGCGGCAGCAGCCGGAGCGGCGCCTTTGACTTTCAGCTTGAGGATCAGGTCGCCGGTGCCGACTTCGTCGTCCAGCTTGATGGAAACGCTTTCCACCACGCCAGCGGCAGGCGACGGGATTTCCATGCTCGCCTTGTCGGATTCCAGAGTGATCAGCGACTGATCGGCTTCAACGCTGTCGCCAGCCTTGACCAGCACTTCGATGATCTTGGCTTTGCCGGCCGAGCCGATGTCCGGAACGTGGATGTCCTGAACGCTGTCGGCAATCGGTGCGGCTGGCGCGGCGGCCGGAGCCGGCGCAGCGGCAGCGGCTGGAGCAGCAGCCTGGGCCGGAGCGGCAGCAGCAGGGGCCGCAGCACCCGCCACTTCCAGATCCAGGATCAGGTCGCCGGTGCCGACTTCGTCGTTCAACTTGACGCTGATGGCCTTGACCACGCCAGCGGCAGGCGACGGGATTTCCATGCTCGCCTTGTCGGATTCCAGGGTGATCAGCGACTGATCAGCCTCGACAGTGTCGCCGACCTTGACCTGGATCTCGATGATCTGGGCCTTGCCCGACGAACCGATGTCCGGCACGTGCACTTGCTGAACCGAAGCGGCAGCCGGAGCGGCGGCAGGCGCAGCCGGTGCAGGAGCGGCAGCCGGTGCAGCTTCGGCCTTGGCGGCAGGCGCAGCAGCCGCAGCAGGGGCCGCTTGCGCGGCGCCCTCGACTTCCAGCTCCAGCAGTTCGTCGCCTTCTTTCAGGCGGTCGCCCAGCTTCACTTTCAGGCTCTTGATGACGCCGGCTTTCGGGGCCGGCACTTCCATGCTGGCCTTGTCCGATTCCAGAGTCAGGATGCTCTGGTCGGCTTCGATACGGTCGCCGACCTTCACAAACAGTTCGATTACTTCACCTTCACCGCTGCCGATGTCAGGTACGCGAATGAGTTCGCTCACAGAGTTTCTCCTCAGCAGTCCAGTGGGTTGCGTTTTTCCGGGTCGATGCCGAACTTGGTAATGGCCTCGGCCACGACTTTAGGTTCGATATCACCACGGTCAGCCAGTGCTTCCAGGGCTGCCAACACCACGAAATGACGGTCGACTTCGAAGAAATGACGCAGTTTCTTGCGGCTGTCGCTGCGGCCGAAACCGTCGGTGCCCAGGACTTTGAATTCCTTGGACGGTACCCACTGACGGATCTGTTCGGCGAACAGCTTCATGTAGTCGGTCGATGCGATGACCGGACCCTTACGGCCGCTCAGGCATTCTTCGACGTAGCTCTGTTTAGGCTTCTGGCCAGGTTTCAGACGGTTGCTGCGCTCTACGGCCAGGCCGTCGCGACGCAGTTCGTTGAAGCTGGTGACGCTCCACACATCGGCGCCGATGTTGAACTCTTCACGCAGGATCTTCGCCGCTTCACGGACTTCACGCAGGATGGTGCCGGAGCCCATCAGCTGTACGTGGTGCGCCGCATCGCGGGTGTCTTCTTCCAGCAGGTACATGCCTTTCTTGATGCCTTCTTCGGCACCGGCCGGCATGGCTGGCTGCTGGTAGGACTCGTTCATCACGGTGATGTAATAGAAGATGTCCTGTTGCTCTTCGGTCATCTTCTTCATGCCGTCCTGAATGATCACCGCCAGCTCGTAGCCGTAGGTCGGATCGTAGGTGCGGCAGTTCGGGATGGTGGCAGCCAGCAGGTGGCTGTGACCGTCTTCGTGCTGCAGGCCTTCACCGTTCAGGGTGGTACGGCCGGCGGTGCCGCCGATCAGGAAGCCACGGGTACGGCTGTCGCCAGCGGCCCATGCCAGATCGCCGATACGCTGGAAGCCGAACATCGAGTAGAAGATGTAGAACGGCAGCATTGGCTGGTTGTGGCTGGAGTACGAAGTACCGGCGGCGATGAAGGAGCTCATGGCGCCTGCTTCGTTGATGCCTTCTTCAAGGATCTGACCTTTCTGGTCTTCCTTGTAGAACATCACCTGGTCTTTATCGACTGGCTCGTAGAGCTGGCCGACGGACGAGTAGATGCCCAGCTGACGGAACATGCCTTCCATACCGAAGGTACGGGCTTCGTCCGGGATGATCGGAACGATGCGCGGGCCGATTTCCTTGTCCTTGACCAGTTGCGCGAGGATCCGCACGAAGGCCATGGTGGTGGAAATTTCACGGTCGCCGGAACCGTCGAGGATCGCCTTGAGGGTGTCCAGATCCGGAGTCGGCACGCTGAAGCTCTGGGCGCGACGCTGAGGCACGAAACCGCCCAGTGCGGCGCGACGCTCGGCCAGGTAACGGGCTTCGGCGCTGTTTGGCTCCGGCTTGAAGAACGGCAGGTTTTCCAGCTCTTCGTCTTTCACCGGGATGTCGAAGCGGTCGCGGAACAGCTTCAGGCTGTCGACGTCGACTTTCTTGGTGTTGTGCGCGGTGTTCTTCGCTTCGCCCGCACCGGTGCCGTAACCCTTGATGGTCTTGGCCAGGATGACGGTCGGTTGTTCTTTGTGGTTGACCGCTTCGTGGTACGCCGCGTAGACCTTGTACGGGTCGTGGCCGCCACGGTTGAGTTTCCAGATCTCGTCGTCGGACAGGTCTGCAACCATCGCCTTGAGTTCAGGCGTGTTGAAGAAGTGTTCGCGAACGAACGCGCCGTCTTTGGCTTTGTAGTTCTGGTACTCGCCGTCGATGACTTCGTCCATGCGACGTTGCAGGATGCCGTCGACGTCTTTGGCCAGCAGCGGGTCCCAGAAACGGCCCCAGATGACTTTGGTCACGTTCCACTGAGCACCGCGGAACACGCCTTCGAGTTCCTGGATGATCTTGCCGTTGCCGCGAACTGGGCCGTCGAGGCGCTGCAGGTTGCAGTTGATGACGAAGATCAGGTTGTCCAGCTTCTCGCGGCCGGCCAGGGAGATCGCGCCCAGGGATTCCGGCTCGTCGCACTCGCCGTCGCCCAGGAAGCACCAGACTTTCTGTTTGCCCGGCTGGATGAAACCTCGGTGTTCCAGGTACTTCATGAAGCGTGCCTGGTAGATCGCCTGGATCGGGCCCAGACCCATGGATACGGTCGGGAACTGCCAGAAGTCAGGCATCAGCCAAGGGTGCGGGTAGGACGACAGGCCCTGACCGTCGACTTCCTGGCGGAAGTTGTTCATCTGGTCTTCGGTAATGCGGCCTTCCATGAATGCGCGGGCGTAGACGCCTGGCGAGGTGTGGCCCTGGAAGTAGATCAGGTCGCCGCCGTGTTCGTCGGTCGGGGCCTGGAAGAAGTAGTTGAAGCCGATGTCGTACAGGGTCGCACTGGAAGCGAAGCTGGAGATGTGACCACCCAGGTCAGAATCTTTCAGGTTCGTACGCATTACCATGGCCATCGCGTTCCAGCGTACCAGCGAGCGAATGCGGCGTTCCATGAACAGGTCGCCAGGCATGCGTGCTTCGTGGGTAACGGGGATCGTGTTGCGGTAAGGCGTGGTGATGGCGTAAGGGAGCTGCGAACCGCTGCGGGTCGCCAGTTCACCCATACGGGTCATCAGATAGTGAGCACGGTCTTCGCCTTCTTTGTCGAGAACCGATTCCAGGGCGTCCAGCCATTCCTGGGTTTCGACGGGATCGAGGTCTTGCATGGCTTGCTCCAGGGCGGAAAGGCTTCCAGAATCGGTTGCCTGAGTTTGCGACTGGCCTTGTGGGCAGACGATTTAAAATTCTTGGATTGCCGACAGGTTGTTCCGGCGGCGTGTAGTTTTACTACAAATCATCCGGCATTTCAGCCTCTCGAATGTATAGACGAGTAGTAAAACTACAGATGAAAGGCTTGTGGCCTCCAGCTGCGTTGTGAGAATAATCGTTAAGGTTGGTCTTTAGCCATCCGAAAAAGGTGAAAGTTTGATGCTGGCTGCCAAAGAAAAAGAAATTTCAGCTATTTCTCACTTTTGTTCGACAGTCCTTCGCGTAGCGGTTTTTCATTCATCACTACAAGCGGCCATTTACACGCCGATCAAGGATAGACCATGACCCTGCCCGCGCTTGCCGAACTGCCCGCCATTCTCCTGCCGTTGGTCAGCCGATCGGAGCAGTCGTTCCGTGCGGCCGTCGCGCAACTGGAAGACGATCACGGCTTCTCGTCCTGGACGCCGGAACGCTGGGCGCAGTTCGCCCGCGTCAGCGCCGCCAGCGATTTCGTCATTGAACAGAGCGTTCGTGACCCTTTGATGTTGTTGTCGCTGGTGCAGTCCGGCGAACTCGACCGGGCATTCGCTCCCGGCGAGTTGTGCGGGCAATTGGCGGCTGCGGTCGGCACCGCGCAGACCGAAGACGAATTGGGCCGCGTCCTGCGCCGTCAGCGCACCCGGCATCAGGTGCGGATCATCTGGCGCGACCTCAACCGTCAGGCCGATCTGGTGCAGACCTGCCGCGATCTTTCGGACATGGCCGACGCCAGCATCGATCAGGCCTATCAATGGTTGTACCGCCGCCATTGCGACCAGTTCGGCACGCCGACCGGCCGACGCAGCGGCGAACCGCAGCAAATGGTCATCCTCGGCATGGGCAAGCTCGGCGCGGTCGAGCTGAACCTGTCTTCGGACATCGACCTGATCTTCGCCTACCCCGAGGGCGGCGAAACCGTCGGCGTGAAACGCCCGCTGGACAACCAGGAATTCTTCATTCGTCTCGGCCAGCGCCTGATCAAGGCCCTCGACCCGATTACCGTTGACGGTTTCGTGTTTCGCGTTGACATGCGCCTGCGCCCGTACGGCTCGTCCGGTGCGCTGGTGCTGAGCTTCAATGCGCTGGAGCAGTATTACCAGGATCAGGGCCGCGACTGGGAACGCTACGCGATGATCAAGTCGCGGGTGGTGGCCGGCGATCAGGTGGCGGGCGAGCAGTTGCAGGAAATGCTGCGGCCGTTCGTTTACCGGCGTTATCTGGACTTCTCGGCGATCGAAGCGCTGCGCACCATGAAGCAGCTGATTCAGCAGGAAGTGCGGCGCAAGGGCATGGCCGACAACATCAAGCTGGGCTCCGGCGGTATCCGTGAAGTCGAGTTCATCGCCCAGGCCTTTCAACTGATTCACGGTGGTCGCGACCTGAGTCTGCAACAGCGCCCTCTATTAAAGGTGTTGAGTACGCTCGAAGGGCAGGGCTATCTGCCGCCGGCGGTGATCAGCGAGCTGCGCGAAGGTTACGAATTCCTGCGTTACACCGAACACGCGATCCAGGCGATTGCCGACCGCCAGACCCAGATGCTCCCGGACAGCGCTCAGGATCAGGCGCGAATCGCGTTCATGCTCGGTTTTGCCGACTGGGAGGCGTTCCACGAGAAGCTGATGTTCTGGCGCGGCCGCGTGGCCTGGCACTTCGCGCAAGTGATCGCCGATCCGGATGAGGACGAAGGCGTCGAGAGTAAAGTGGTGGTCGGCGGTGAATGGCTGCCGCTGTGGGAAGAGGCTCAGGACGAAGAGGCGGCCTGTCGTCAGCTGGAAGAGGGCGGTTTCGCCGACGCGACCAAGGCCTTGAAGGCATTGGCGAGTTTGCGCGCCAGCCCGCAGTTGCGAGCGATGCAGCGTCTGGGGCGCGAACGTCTCGATGCCTTTATTCCGCGCCTGCTGGCTCAGGCGGTGGAGCACGAAAATCCCGATCTGGTGCTGGAGCGGGTTCTGCCGTTGGTCGAAGCGGTGGCCCGGCGTTCGGCTTATCTGGTGCTGCTGACCGAAAACCCCGGCGCGCTGCGGCGTTTGCTGACGTTGTGCGCCGCCAGCCCGTGGATCGCCGAGCAGATCACCCGTTTCCCGCTGCTGCTTGATGAATTGCTCAACGAAGGCCGGCTGTTCAAGCCGCCGCTGGCGCCGGAGCTGGCCGCCGAGTTGCGCGAGCGCCTGACCCGGATCCCGGAAGACGACCTCGAACAACAGATGGAAGCCCTGCGCCATTTCAAACTGGCGCACCGCTTGCGCGTCGCTGCCTCGGAAATCGCCGGCAGCCTGCCGTTGATGAAAGTCAGCGATTACCTGACCTGGCTGGCCGAAGCGATTCTGGAACAAGTGCTGGCCCTGGCCTGGCGTCAGACCGTGGCCAAGTACGGCACGCCGCTGCGCACCGATGGCACGCTGTGCGATCCCGGCTTCATCATTGTCGGTTATGGAAAAGTCGGCGGGATCGAGTTGGGGCATGGTTCGGATCTGGATCTGGTGTTCATCCACGATGGCGATCAGCAGGCCGAAACCGATGGCCCGAAACCGATCGATGGCACGCAGTTTTTCACCCGGCTCGGCCAGCGGATCATTCACTTGCTGACGGCGCAGACCAACTCCGGCCAGTTGTACGAAGTGGACATGCGCCTGCGTCCGTCCGGGGCGTCCGGGCTGCTGGTCAGTTCGCTCGGCGCGTTTGCGCGCTATCAGGAAAATGAAGCCTGGACCTGGGAACATCAGGCCCTGGTGCGGGCGCGGGTGCTGGTGGGCAGCCAGGATGTCGGCCAGGCTTTCGAGAGCGTGCGGGCCCAGGTGCTGGGCAAGGCTCGGGATCTGGCGAAACTGCAACAGGAAGTGAGCGAGATGCGCGCCAAGATGCGCGACAACCTCGGCAGCAAGAGCACCGCCGCCGGCACCGGGGCGAATGCCTTCGAGGCCACGGCGCCGTTCGACCTCAAGCAGGACGCCGGAGGTATCGTCGATATTGAATTTATGGTGCAATACGCGGCCCTGGCGTGGTCGCAGACCCACCCGCCGTTGCTGCGCTGGACGGACAATATCCGCATTCTGGAAGAGCTGGAGCACGAAGGGCTGATGCCGGCCGAAGACGCCAGCCTGTTGCGCGAGGCCTACAAGGCCTATCGTTCCGCCGCCCACCGGCAGGCCTTGCAGAAGGACGCCGGGGTGATACCGGGCGATCAGTTCGCGGACGAACGGCGGCAGGTGATGCGGATCTGGCGTGAGCTGGGGCTAAGCTGATTCTCGAGACGGGGAGGCGTGAAGCCTCCCCGGTTCGTTTATGGAAACCACATGAATATTCTGATCGTTGGGCCCAGTTGGGTCGGTGACATGGTGATGGCGCAGACACTGTTTCAGTGTCTCAAGCAGCGCCACCCGCAGTGCGAAATCGACGTGCTGGCCCCGGAGTGGAGCCGGCCGATCCTCGAACGCATGCCCGAAGTGCGCAAGGCCTTGAGCTTCCCGCTCGGCCACGGCGCGCTGGAGCTGGCGACCCGTCGGCGGATCGGCAAATCCCTGGCCGGCCAGTACGACCAGGCGATCCTGCTGCCGAACTCGTTGAAGTCGGCGCTGGTGCCGTTCTTCGCCGGCATCCCGAAACGCACCGGCTGGCGCGGCGAATTCCGCTACGGCCTGCTCAATGACGTGCGCACGCTGGATAAAGAGCGTTATCCGCTGATGATCGAGCGTTTCATGGCGCTGGCTTACGAGCCGAACGCCGAGCTGCCAAAACCTTATCCGCGCCCGAGCCTGCAGATCGATCCGGTGACCCGCGAGGCTGCATTGGCGAAGTTCGGCTTGACCCTCGATCGTCCGGTATTGGTGCTGTGCCCCGGCGCCGAATTCGGTGAAGCCAAACGCTGGCCGTCCGAGCATTACGCCAAGGTCGCCGAGGCGCGCATCCGTGAAGGCTGGCAGGTCTGGCTGTTCGGTTCGAAGAACGATCACGCGGTGGGCGAAGACATTCGCGCGCGGCTGATTCCGGGCCTGCGCGAAGAGTCCGTGAACCTCAGTGGCGGCACTTCGCTGGCCGAGGCCATCGACCTGATGTCCTGCGCCGACTCGGTGGTCTCCAACGATTCCGGTCTGATGCACGTGGCCGCCGCGCTCAATCGCCCGTTGGTGGCGGTCTACGGTTCGACCTCGCCGGGTTTCACCCCGCCGCTGGCCGAGCATGTGGAAATCGTCCGCCTGGGTATCGATTGCAGCCCTTGCTTCGATCGCACCTGCCGTTTCGGCCATTACAACTGCCTGCGCCAGCTGATGCCGGACGCGGTCAACGATGCCTTGCAGCGTTTGCAGGGCTCAGTGGTCGAGGTCCATTAACTTGCGGGTATTGCTGATCAAGACTTCATCGCTGGGCGACGTGATTCACGCGTTGCCGGCGCTGACCGACGCCGCCCGGGCGATTCCCGGGATCAAGTTCGACTGGGTGGTGGAAGAAGGCTTCGCCGAGATTCCGACCTGGCACCCGGCTGTAGGCAAAGTGATTCCGGTGGCGATCCGCCGCTGGCGCAAAAACATCTGGAAAACCATCACCAGCGGCGAATGGAAGCGCTTCAAGCAGTCCGTTCGGGCGAACAAATATGACCTGGTGATCGACGCTCAGGGCCTGCTGAAAAGCGCCTGGCTGACCCGCTATGTCAAAGCCCCGGTGGCCGGTCTCGACAAGGGCTCGGCCCGCGAGCCGATCGCCGCGCGCTTTTATGACCGCAAACTGGCAGTGGCCCGTGGGCAGCACGCCGTCGAACGTGTGCGCCAGTTGTTCGCCATTGCTTTGGGTTACGACTTGCCCAAAGGTCTGGGCGATTACGGCCTCAACGTCGAGCGTCTGGTCGAGCTGCCGCGCAAGAATGCCTACGTGGTGTTCCTGCATGGCACCACCTGGGACACCAAACACTGGCCGGAAGCCTACTGGCGCGAGCTCACCGAAAGGGTCGGCTACCTCGGCGTCGGGATCAAGTTGCCGTGGGGCAACCCGCTGGAGAAGGCCCGGGCCGAGCGCATCGCCGCCGGCTTCAAACACGCCGAAGTGTTGCCGAAGCTGAACCTGGCCGGGGTCGGCAAGGTATTGGCCGGCGCCCAGGCCTGCGTCGCGGTGGACACCGGCCTCGGTCACCTTGCCGCCGCTTTGGATGTGCCGACGATTTCCCTGTTCGGCCCGACCAATCCGGGCCTTACCGGCGCCTACGGCAAGCTGCAGATTCACCTCGGCAGCGATTTCCCGTGCGCGCCGTGCCTGCAAAAGAAATGTACGTATCAACCGACCGCGCAGGATGCCCGTCAGTTTGACCTGAAACGCGAGTGGCCCCTGTGCTTCACGCGTCTGAATCCCGAGCGTGTTGCCAGCCGACTGAGCACGTTGTTGATGGCTGAGGAGCTGCGCTGATGCAATTGGCTTTTGTCCTGTACAAATATTTCCCGTTCGGCGGTTTGCAGCGCGATTTCATGCGCATCGCCCTCGAATGCCAGAAGCGCGGGCACCAGATCCGCGTCTACACCCTGATCTGGGAAGGCGACGTGCCGCCCGGTTTCGAAGTGCTGGTGGCGCCGGTCAAGGCGTTCTTCAATCATCGGCGCAACGAAAAGCTCAGCGCGTGGATGGAGGCGGACCTGGCCAAGCGTCCGGTGGATCGCCTGATCGGCTTCAACAAGATGCCGGGGCTGGATGTCTACTACGCCGCCGACGGCTGCTTCGAAGACAAGGCGCAGAACCTGCGCCATTCGCTGTATCGCCGCTGGGGCCGCTACCGCCACTTCGCCGAATACGAGCGCGCGGTGTTCGCCAAGGATGCGAAGACCGAAGTGCTGATGATTTCCGAAGTGCAGCAGCCGCTGTTCATCAAGTATTACGACACACCGCTGGAGCGCTTCCACCTGCTGCCGCCGGGCATCGCCCAGGATCGTCGCCGTCCGGCGGATGCCGACCGGATTCGCGCCGGTTTCCGCGCCGAATTCAATCTGAAGGACGACGAACTGCTGCTGGTGCAGATCGGCTCCGGATTCAAGACCAAGGGCGTCGATCGCAGCCTCAAAGCACTGGCCGCATTGCCCGCCGAGCTGAAGAAACGCACCCGGCTGTTTGTAATCGGCCAGGATGACCCCAAATTGTTCCAGATGCAGAGTGCGACGCTGGGCCTGGGCGACAACGTGACTTTCCTCAAGGGGCGCAGCGATATCCCGCGTTTCCTGCTCGGTGCCGATCTGTTAATCCACCCGGCGTACAACGAAAACACCGGTACGGTGCTGCTTGAAGCGCTGGTCGCCGGGTTGCCGGTACTGGTCAGCGCGGTCTGCGGTTATGCCCATTACATCGCCGAGGCCGACGCCGGGCGCGTGCTGGACGAACCGTTCGATCAGGCGCAACTGACGCAATACCTGACCGACATGTTGAACGACGACGCTGCGCGGGCGGCCTGGAGCCGCAACGGTCTGGCCTTCGCCGAGACGGCCGACCTCTACAGCATGCCGCAGCACGCGGCCGATGTGATTCTGGCGGAGCACGCTTAAATGAAGTTGATGCTGGCTGAACCGTTCAAGAGCCTGTGGGCCGGACGCGACCCGTTCGCCGAGGTCGAGGGCTTGCAGGGCGAGGTGTACCGCGAGCTGGAAGCCCGCCGGACGTTGCGCACGGAAGTCGACGGCAATGGCTTTTTCGTCAAGATTCACCGCGGTATCGGTTGGGGCGAGATCTTCAAGAACCTGCTGACTGCCAAGCTGCCGGTGCTCGGCGCGGGCCAGGAATGGAAAGCCATCCAGCGCTTGCAGGAAGTCGGCGTGCCGACCATGACCGCCGTCGCGTACGGCGAGAAGGGCAGCAACCCGGCGGATCAGCATTCGTTCATCGTCACCGAAGAGCTGGCGCCGACCATCAGCCTCGAAGACTTCAGCATCGACTGGGTCAAGCAACCGCCGCAGCCAAGACTCAAGCGAGCGCTGATCGCCGAGGTCGCGCGCATGACCGGCATGATGCACCGCGCCGGGGTCAACCACCGCGACTGCTACATCTGCCACTTTCTGCTGCACACCGACAAACCGGTCACCCCGGAAGATTTCAAACTCTCGGTGATCGACCTGCACCGTGCCCAGACCCGTGCGGCGATCACCCAGCGCTGGCGTAACAAGGATCTGGCGGCGCTGTACTTCTCAGCGCTGGACATCGGCCTGACCCGCCGCGACAAATTGCGCTTCCTCAAAGGCTACTTCCAGCAACCGCTGCGCCAGATCCTGGCTGAAGAAGCGCCGTTGCTGAGCTGGCTCGAAGGCAAGGCCAACAAGCTCTACGCGCGCAAGCAACGTTACGGGGATGCGCTCTGATGGCGGGTTGGAATCTGGAGCCTGAGTACAGTGAACTTGCGCAGTATTTCGGTAGCCTCGAAGCGGTATTCGCCCTGCAGGGCGAGCGCCTGACCCGCGATCCCTTGTCCGAAGTCATTCGCGTGCAGCTCAACGGCGTCAACTATTACGTCAAGCGCTACAGCGGTGCCGGCAAGGGCCTGCGGCGTTATCTGGGCAAGCCCCGGGTGAAGATGGAATGGCAGAACCTCAAGCGCTTCGCCAAGTGGGGCATTCCCACCGCCGAAGTGGTGGCGTGGGGTCTGGAGCGCAACGGCATGGCCTACGATCGCGGGGCGATGATCACTCGTGAACTGCCGCGCACCGAAGACCTGTCGGCACTGGCCGAACGCAACGATCCCAAGCTCAGGGATCGCGCCTGGGTCGATGGGGTCAGCCGGCAACTGGCCGGTTATACGCGTGTGATGCACGACCACCGCTTTACCCATAACGATCTGAAGTGGCGCAACCTGCTGATCGACGATCAGGCGCAGTTGTATCTGATCGACTGCCCGAACGGCGATTTCTGGCGCGGTTTCTGGCTCAAGTACCGGATCACCAAGGATCTGGCCTGCCTCGACAAGGTGGCCAAGTATCACCTGTCGAACACCCAGCGCCTGCGCTTCTACCTGCAATACCGCCAGCGTGACCGGCTGAATGCCGCCGACAAGCAACGGATTCGCCACGTGGTGAGATTTTTCGAGGGACGTGAATGACTGATTTTCTCGCCGAAGAAGACCGTGCACTGCTTGAGCGCCACGGTCTAGGTACTTTTGACGCCCTGTGGGCCAAGCAGCTTGAGGCTGTAGATGAACCCAACACCGCCCGTGGCGGCTGGAGCAGCGTGTTTCGTCTGGAGCTGGAAGGCCAGGGTTACTACCTCAAGCGCCAGAGCAATTACCTGACCCGCACCTTGCATGCGCCGTTCGGCGAACCCAGTTTCGCCCGCGAATTTCGCAATATCAGCCGATATCGCAAACTCGGCATTCCTGCGCTGCAAGCGGCTTTTTTCGGTGAGCGCAAAGTCGACGGCGAAATCCGCGCGATCCTGCTGACGCGCGCGCTGGATGGCTGGAGCGACCTTGAGTCGCTGCTGGCGCGCTGGTCGCAACTCGGTGCAACGCAACAAACGGCGATCCTCAAGGCCTGCGGGCTGCTGGCTCGGCATCTGCACGGCGTACGCCAGGTGCACGGCTGTTTCTATCCCAAGCACATTTTTCTGCGGGCCAACGGTGACGAGTACCAGGCGCAACTGATCGACCTGGAAAAAACCCGACCGTTATTGTTCGGCATGCGTGACCGGATCAAGGACCTGGAGCCGCTGCAACGCCGCGCACCGGAGTGGAGCGACGCGCAATTGCGTGAGTTGCTGGCGGCTTACCTCGATCAGCCCGCCGACAGCTCGCTGCTCGACAGCTGGCTCGCCCGGCTGACCGCACGACGTAGTCACAAGGAGACCCGCTGATGCAGCTGTCCGAGCTGACCGGTGTCGGGCGAACCCCGCCACTGCCACTGTCGGTAGCTCTCGCCGATGCGGCCGGTCCTGCGGACTTGCAATTGTTGAGTCTGTTGCGCGTGTTGCCGGGGCAGCGTTATGTCGGTGCCGGTGTGTGGCGCGGGCGTCCGGTGCTGGCCAAGTTACTGGTCGGCAACAAGGCAGCGCGACATTTTCAGCGTGAACTGGAGGGCGTGAAACTGCTCGCCGCCCAGGGCATGACCACGCCGTTGCTGCTGGCTGATGGTCTGAAGGATGGCGAAGGCGGCTGGTTGCTGTTCGAGTTCCTTGAAGGCGCCGAGAGTCTGGGCGATGCCTGGAGCAAGGTCGAATCCCTGCCGGTGCTGGCCGACGAACAATCGGCGGTGCTGGCCGAAGCGCTCGGCGCCATCGGTCAATTGCACGGCAAAGGCCTGTGGCAGGAAGACCTGCACCTGGACAACCTGCTGCGCCACGGCGGCCAACTTTATCTGATCGACGGCGCCGGTATCCGTGTGGAAACTGCCGGCCAGCCATTGTCCCGGCAAAAAGTGCTGGAAAACCTCGGGGTGTTCTTCGCCCAGTTGCCCAAATCGCTCGAGCCGTTCACCGAAGAATTGCTGGTGTATTACCTGCTGAGCAACAGCGAACACGCGCTGCCGCTGGAAGCCCTGCAAAAACAGATCGACAAGGTGCGCGCCTGGCGCTTGAAGGATTACCTGATCAAGGTCGGTCGTGAATGCACGCTGTTCAGCGTCAAGCGTGGTGCATTTGCTCTGCGGTCGATTCGCCGCGAGGAAGAGTCCGCGATGCTGCCGGTGCTGGAGCAGGCGGATGCCCTGCTCGATCAAGGACATCTGTACAAGACCGGCGGCGCGGCCAGTGTCGGCAAGGTCGAGGTCGCCGGGCGTGCGCTGGTGATCAAACGCTACAACATCAAGAATTTTGCCCATTG
Organism: Pseudomonas sp. B16(2017); assembly: GCF_002113205.1. Taxonomy (NCBI): domain Bacteria; kingdom Pseudomonadati; phylum Pseudomonadota; class Gammaproteobacteria; order Pseudomonadales; family Pseudomonadaceae; genus Pseudomonas; species Pseudomonas sp. B16(2017). The sequence continues at coordinate 266,130 of NZ_NEKA01000002.1, read as the reverse complement.
GCTCAAGCGCTTCTGGCGTCCGAGCCGTGCCTGGCACTCCTGGCGCGAAGGCAATCGTCTGGCGTTCCTCGGCATCGCCACGCCAAAACCGCTGGCGGTGCTGGAAACCCGGTTTTTCTGGTTGCGCAGCAAGGCTTATCTGATCACCGAGTACCTGGCCGGGCCGGACATCATCGAGCGCTTTGCGCCTTATGTCGAAAGCGGCGCGGCGCCGGAAAACGAGTTGCAGGCACTGGACCGGCTGTTTGCACGGCTGATCGCCGAACGCATCAGCCATGGCGACTTCAAGGGGCACAACCTGTTCTGGCAGGAAGACCGCTGGGCGCTGATCGATCTGGACTCGATGTGTCAGCACGGCTCGGTGGGCAGCTTCGCCCCGGCTTATGCCCGGGACCGTGCGCGGTTCATGCGCAACTGGCCTGAAAGCAGTGCGCTGTATCAGGTGATTGATCAGCGTTTACCCAGGGATGTAGCGGGCACTGCGTGATTGTTTTCGTCAGCGTGTAAGACATTTCTGCTGTTGAAATCGGGTGAGGTTTGTAGCGACAAATCCTTGTGATTTGTCCTACGGCCTTTCCGGAAGCCATGAACTGCCCCTCGCAAAACCCCGATGTTAGTTTGCCCCGACGTTCCCGGAGGGCAAATCTTGACCATCAAAAACGCTATCACGATCGGCGCATTTTCCCTGGCACTGTCCGGCTGCGGCACCGCCGTCACGGTGTTGCAGGACGACGACGGCGCTACGCGCGGCCTGCGCAAACAGAAGACCTACTGCCAGTCGATTCCGCGCATCTACAGCGGACTCGCCCATGATTTCTGCCTGCTGCACGCGCCGCCCGACCCTACTGGCATTCTGGTGCCGGTCGTCCTGCTCGACCTGACCCTGTCCGGCGTCTTCGACACGGCTTTCCTGCCGTACACGATCTATCGCCAGGCGGTGGACGGGAATATCAGTGTTTATTGGCGATCAAGTCGTGGTTGAGGCTTTTAAATTTTTGCGGCTTCCAGAAAGCGAAAAGCCCCGGTGATCTCACCGAGGCATTAACGACGACCGGGATCTCCCAGTCCATTTGCAGGAGAGTCTAAGTTGAAGCTTCTGTTGCGTCAACGCACCGGCCGGCCAGTTCCGCTAGAGGTTTGTCGGCGCTTTTAAGCTATAATCCCGCCCTTTAGCTGTCTCTCGCCCGGTGCGAGGGCACATCATTTTTCAAGGCGCATCGCGCCTGAATGCAGACTAAAGAGGCTAGACCCCTGTGGCATTGACGATTCTTGGCCTGTCCGGCGCCCTTAGCCATGATCCTTCAGCAGCCTTGTACATCGACGGCAAGCTGGTCGCGGCGGCCGAGGAAGAGCGCTTCGTGCGCGATAAACATGCAAAGAACCGCATGCCCTACGAATCGGCGAAGTTCTGCCTGGAGCAGGCAGGCATCAAGCCGTCCGACGTTGACGTGGTCGCGATTCCGTTCGCTCCGATCAGCATTCTCGGCAAGGCCCGCTGGCAGTACGCCAAGCGTTACTGGTACGCCCCGGACCGTGCACTCGACGCGATCCTGATGGGCAACCGTCGCTACAAGCGCTATCGCAACAAGATCGTCTGGTGCCTGGAGCAACTTGGCTTCGATCCGAAGAAAATCAAGATCGAGCCGGTGGAACACCACCTGGCCCACGCTTCCAGCGCCTATCACTGCTCGGGTTTCAAAGAGAAAACCGCGATCCTCGGCATCGACGGCAAGGGCGAGTACGCCACGACCTTCTTCGGTTATGGCGAGAATGGCAAGATCCACAAGATCAAGGAATTCTTCGATCCGGACTCCCTCGGCGGCCTGTACGGCGCGATCACCGAGTTCCTCGGTTTCGACATGCTCGACGGCGAGTTCAAGGTCATGGGCATGGCGCCGTACGGCGACGCCAGCAAATACGATTTCTCGCGCCTGGCTTCATTCGAAAACGGCGAACTGGTGATCAACACCGACTACGCCAACGTGATCGGCCTGCGTCGCTATAAAGAGAAGGGCAAGGGTTACTACTTCTCGCCGAAGCTGATCGAGTGGCTGGGTCCGAAGCGCGAAGGCGACATCGCCGACGAGCCGTACATCCACTACGCCGCCAGCATTCAGGCGCTGTTCGAAAAAATCGCGCTGCAGATGATCGACTACTATCTGGGCGACGTGCTTAAGGAAACCGGCAAACTGGCCTATGCCGGTGGCTGTGCGTTGAACGTCAAGCTCAACCAGAAAATCATCGCCCGCGACGACGTCAAGGAACTGTTCGTGCAGCCTGCCTCCGGCGATGCCGGCACCGCAGTCGGCGCAGCGGCCTATGTGTCCAACGCCCGTGGCGTGCCGGTCGAGAAGATGGAACACGTCTACCTCGGCCCGTCGTACAGCAACGAAGACGTGATCGCCGCGTGCGCCCGTCACGAGAACAAGCCGACCTGGCGCAAACTCGACAACATGCCGGAGCAGATCGCCAAAATCATGGTCGATGGCAACCCGGTGGCCTGGTTCCAGGGCCGCATGGAGTTCGGTCCGCGTGCACTGGGTGGTCGTTCGATCATCGGCTGCCCGAGCGTGGCTGGCGTGGCTGACCGCATCAACCACCAGATCAAGTTCCGCGAGCGCTGGAGGCCTTTCTGCCCGTCGATGCTCGACACCGTTGCGCCACAGATGATCAAGATCGATCACCCAGCGCCGTTCATGACCTTCACCTTCGAAGTGGCGGAAGAGTGGAAAACCCGCGTGCCGGAAGTCGTCCACGAAGACGGCACGTCCCGGGCCCAGGTGCTCAAGCGCGAATACAACCCGCGCTACTACGACATGATGAAGGCGCTGGAAGTGCTGACCGGCAACGGCGTGTCCCTGAACACCTCGCTCAACCGCCGTGGTGAACCGATGATCTGCTCGCCGACCGACGCCTTGAACATGTTCTTCGGCTCGGATCTGCAGTACCTGATCATGGAAGACATCCTGGTGGTCAAAGAAGGCGCAAACGCTTATGACACGCTCGGCTGAACGCCATGTGCTGCAGTTCTCCCACGGCTATGATGGCCCGTTCCTGGACTGCGCGCGGCAGTACGCCAGCCTGTTCGCAGGCACCGGTTATCGGGTCACCACGGTCTTTCTGACCGGGGCGGCCGATAGCGAGGTGGCCGCAGCCTGCGCCTCCGATGAAGTGTTGTTCATGGAATACAGCTCCAAGGCCATTCGTGGCCTGAAGCTGGGCGCCATCGGCGATCTGCGCAAGATCGCCGCTTCCCGCAATTTCAGTTTCTGCATCGCCCATCGCTTCAAGCCGATCTACATCGCCTTGCTCGGTACTTCGCTGCCGGTGATTGGCGTGCATCACGCGTTTGGCGATTACCAACGCGGCACGCGCAAACTCTTTGCGCACATTTTCCGCAAGCGTCTGAGCCTGCTCGGCGTGTCCGATGCGGTGCGCGACGACATGCGCCGTTGCCTGCCGAAATGGCCGGCAGCGCGCATCCAGACCCTCTACAACCGCATCGATATCTCCGCGTTGCAGATGAGTCAGGTGTCCGCCCGTGAAGCCCGCGAAACCCTTGGTCTGTCGGCGGATGCCTTCATTGTCGGCAATGTCGGTCGTCTGCACCCGGACAAGGATCAGGCCACGCTGCTGCACGGTTTTGCCGCGGCGCTGCCCGGTCTGCCGGCCAACAGCCAACTGGTGATTCTCGGCGAGGGGCGGCTTGAGGATGAACTCAAGACACTTGCCCGTGAGCTGGGCGTCGGGGATCGGGTGCTGTTTCTCGGCCAGGTGCCGGACGCGCGCAATTACTTCCGGGCGTTCGATGTGTTTGCCCTGAGTTCCGACAATGAGCCGTTCGGCATGGTGCTGCTGGAGGCCATGGCCGCCGGCGTGCCGTTGCTGGCCACGGCGTGCGGCGGGGCGAAGGAAGTGGTCGAAGGCGTCGGGATCCTGTTTCCGCTGGGTGACGCCGAGCATCTGGCCCAAGGCCTGAAACATCTGGCCGGCATGGACGAGCAGCAGCGTCGTCAGTGCGCCGAGATGATGTTCGACCGCCTGCGCGAGCGCTTCTCCGACCGCGCCGTACGCGACACCTTCTGGCATTTGCCGCAAGTTATCGATCTGGCACCGAGGGGCTGATGCTCAACCGATTTCAAGGCTGGCGCGAACGTGGCTGGTCGCCCGTTGACGCCTCAACTTATGCACAGGCCTGGCAACGTTTCGGCGGCAGCGTCGCGACTCATCCCATGGTGGTCGAGCGTCTGGCGAATCTGGCGGGCATCCCCGTGCGTTATCTGGCCTGGGAGCAACAGGGCGAAGTCAAAGCCGCGATCCCGACCTGGGGCCGCGACCTGGCCTTGTCCAAGGACGTGCTCAAGCGCAACGGCAAGAAAGGCCTCTTCGACCTGGGCAACGCCGAGCTGATCCTGCCGGCCGCCGCCGATGCCCAGGCCCCGCTGCGCCATCGTGGGCGCTACCTGTCGGCGCTCAACGAAAACCGCTTCAGCGGCCTCAAGTTGCAGACCGAGCAACTGGCCATGGCCCGTACGCCCGAAGAACTGTCGAAGAAGTTTCGCTACAACCAGCGCCGTGAACTGCGCCTGCTGGAAGAGGCGGGCGGCGTGGTGCGGCCGGTCAGCGACTTCTCCAGTGCCGAACTGGCGGCGATCTACTGCGACCTGTTCCAGCGCCGCTGGGGTTTCCCGGCCACAGGTGCGGCGTGCATGGCCGAAGTCATCGAACTGCTGCGCGAGTTGTTGATCGGCTCGGTGATCTTCCTCAACGACGCGCCGATCGCCATCCAACTGGTGTACCGCGTCGAAGCCCCGGAGTGGATCAGCGTCGAGTACATCAACGGCGGCGTCGACCCTGAAACCCGCGAGTTCAGCCCTGGCAGCGTTCTGAGTTTCCTCAATACGCAATCTGCCTGGGAACATGCCCGGGCCCTGAACAAGCCGCTGCGCTTTTCCTTCGGTCGCGCCGACCGTGAATACAAGGATCGCTGGTGCAATCCTGTGCCGGTCTTCACTGTATGAGTCAACCCATGAGCCGCAAACAGCAACTGCTCAAGCGTCACCGGCGCAATAAACGAATCGGCCTGCTGATCGCACTGGTCGTGTTGATCGCCCTTGGCTTGCTGGTGGCCTGGTGGCTGCCGCTGGTGCTGGCGGTCATTGGCTGGATTGCCCATGAGGCGTGGTTCGCCGATCACCTGTTCTATTCGCCGAAAGACGATTACCAATACAGTTTTCCGCCGTTCACCCCGCAGCCAAAAGTGCATTTGAGCGGTGAGCAATTGCGCCTTGACGAGGGCGTGATGCTGGTGGACGACGCCACGCTGATCCTCGCCGTGAAGGTTAAAAGCAGCTTCCTGGGACGCTTCTTTGATCCTCGGGTCGAGTTGGCCGGTGGCCCCCATCCCGACGTGCAGACGTTCGAGCGCGGCGTCAACGGTCTGCGTTATCTGAACCTCAGTGGACAGGCGCAGGCGCTGTCGCAAGGCCAGTTGCGTCTGCGCGGGCGCTTTTGCCGGGTGTCCGGCGAGCCGCTGCTGTGGGCGCTGGAGCAACCGGACTACCGCCAGCAGCGGGTGATGGTGATCGCCCCGCACGCCGACGATGCCGAGCTGGCCGCCTACGGTCTCTACCGCCAGGCCAAAGAAGCCTGGATCGTGACCCTGACCGCTGGCGAGATCGAAGCCGAACACTATCAACAGATGGGCCTGAACAAGGTCGAGGCGGCGCGGCTCAAGGGCCGCTTGCGTGCCTGGGACAGCCTGGCCGTACCGCGCTGGGCCGGTGTGCCGCAGGAACATTGCGTGCAGCTCGGGTATTTCTGCCTGCAACTGGCGGCGATGCAGGCTGCGCCGAATCAGCCCATTGGTTCGCGGGAAGCGGATCTGAGCGACACGCGAATGTTCCGTCAGTTGAATCCGTTTGCCTTGCCCGGCGATGCCGACGGCGCACCGACCTGGAACAATCTGCTGGCCGACCTGCGTGACGTGCTGTCGCGCGCGCGCCCGGATGTGATTGTGCTGCCGCACCCGACACTGGATCCGCATCCCGATCACATCTGCGCCCAAGAGGCGGTGCTGGAAGCCTTGCGCGGTCTCGATTACCAACCGACGCTGCTCGGTTACGCCAACCACTTGCATGACAACGACCGATGGCCGATGGGCGACAGTGGGCAGGGCATCGCCCTGCCGCCGACGTTCGATGCGACCCTCGCGATGCAGCCGCTGTGCCTGCCGCTGTCGCTCGAACTGCAACGGGACAAGGCCATGGCGCTGGGCATGATGCATGACCTGCAGCCACCGGCCCCGTTCAAGCGTCGCCTGCGCCGGTTGTTTCAGCGACTGCTGGCCGGTCGGCGTCCGTCGGTTTATGGCGAGAACGAATTTTTCCGCAAAGCAATCAGACGCCAGGAGTTGTTCTGGGTACTGAAGCAGAGCGAAACAGGGGCGACGGCATCGCACCGGGGAGAGGTATGAGTCAACGCGCAAAGGTGCTGCAGCTGCAGCCCGATTACAACGTCAAATCCCATGATTTCGCCGACCTCGCCGAACAGATCGTCAAGGCGCTGCCGACCGACCGTTACGAAGTGACCGCCGCCTTCCTGCGCGGCAAACCCGGAGCGGGCGAGGCGGTCAGCCGTGCCGACCGTTCGGTGTATTTCGAGTTTTCCGACAAGTCCCTCAAGGGCATGCGCCTGCGGGCGATGTGGCAGCTGTACAAGTTCTGCCGCCTGGAAAAATTCGACGTGGTGATCTGCAACCGCTTCAAACCGGTGAACATGATGCTGACGCTCAACCGCTGGTTGAAGGTGCCGTTGTGCATCGGTATTTCCCACGGCTTCGGCGAGTACGACCGCTTCTACCGTCGTCGCCAGACTCAGCGCCTGATTGATCGGCACTGGCGTTTCGTCGGCGTGTCGCCGGCGGTCAAACAGTACCTGCTGGACTGCGATTGCGGTTTCACTGACCAGAACACGTACGCGATCACCAACGCCATCGACATCGAGCAGGCCGAGGGTTTGCAGCACAGCCGCGAACGCGCGCGCGAAATGCTGGGGATCGACCCGGCGGTGCGCCTGATCGGGGCACTGGGGCGGCTGGTGTCGGTCAAGGGCCACACTTACCTGTTGCAGGCTTTCGCCCAACTCAAAGACAAATACCCGAATACCCAACTGGCAATCATCGGTGCCGGACGCCTGCAGGCGCCGCTGGCGGCCGAGATCGAACAGTTGGGCCTGACTGGCCGGGCGCATCTGCTGGGCTTCAAGGAAAACGCCCTGCAATACGTGCGCGCGTTCGATATCTGGACCATGCCGTCGCTGGCCGAAGGCCTCGGTCTGGCCTTGCTGGAAGGCATGAGCGGGCACCTGCCGGTGATCGCCTCGAACGTGCCGGCCATGCTGCCGCTGATCGAAGGTGCCGGTGGCCTGTCGATCACGCCCAAGGACGTGCCGAGCCTGGTGGCGGCACTGGACACCTACCTCGCGCTGTCGGATGTCGAGCTCAAGGCCAAGGGCGAGCAGGCTTACCGCTACTTGCAGGAACAGCACGACATCGAGGTCTTCCGCCAGGAATACCTGAACCTGATCGACTCCGGCCTGGAGCAGGCCCGCAAGGAGCAGCCATGAGCGAAGAAAGAGCCATGAGCGAGTCAGCAGCGATGAGCGATGCGCAACCCCTCGTCACCGTTATCATCGCGTCCTATAACCATGGGCCGTACATCGAGGAAAGCATCCTCAGCGTCATCAACCAGAGCTACCGGAACATCGAGCTGCTGGTGATCGACGACGGTTCGAGGGACGACAGCGTCGAGCGCATCAAGGCCTTGCAGGAAAAGCACGGCTTCGATTTCCGGGTGCAGCAGAACCAGGGCCTGACCAATACGCTCAATGGCGCGATCGCGCGGGCCAAGGGCAGCCTGATCGTGCCGTTCGGTTCCGACGACATCATGTACCCGGACCGGATCGCGACACAGGTCGCCTACATGGACGGCAAGCCGGAAGTGGGCATCTGCGCCGGCAACATCGAGTTGATGGATGCCGACGGCAATCTCTATCCGGAGAAGCGTCAGCGCCGGGACGTGCCGTTCCGGCGCCTGGATTTCGATGACATGTTTCTGGAGCGCAAGCCGTACCCGCCGGCGCCGACCCTGATGATCCGCCGCGAAGCACTGGACAAGGTGGGCGGGTTCGATCCGACGATTCGTCTGGAGGATCTGTACATCGAACTGAAAGTGACCCGCGCCGGGTACTTCATCGATGGGTTGAACGTGGTGATGGCGCGCTATCGCAAGCACGCCACCAACTCCTACAAGAACCACCGTTTCATGATCGAAAACATCCTGCGCACCTACGCGCGGTTCAGCGATCATCCGCTGTACGACGAAGTGCGCTACAAGTCGCTCAATTCGATGTTTCTGAAGACCGCCAACCGCGACCGCAAACTGGCGCGGGAGCTGCTGGCGCAGATTCCTTTCAAGGCCTGGAACAAGAAGACCTGGCGCGGGCTGGGCCGGTTACTGTTTTTGCCGCTGGAAAAAGACTGAGGTCGTTGTCGCTCGCACTCGGCGAGCGACTTTTTCCGCCAGTTGCTTGCACGCAGCCATGGAGCAGATAGGTGCTGTAGCTGATTTCCCTCAGCCAGCGGATGCTGCGTGGTTTCAAGGCACCGAACAAAGTGTTGTCAGAAGCCACGATCACGAAAAACAGCGACAGCAGAAACAGCGGCGGTGACGATGGCCGGCAGAGGCGGCCAGCGTAATGAACGGACTGGTCTGAATCATCAATGAACCCGAGCCGGCGCGTTGCCGGCCAGCACTTGCCTGTGCAGATTCTCTACGGCGGATTTCGACGCTGTTACGGCGTACCCCTGGAGCAGCGCCTCGAGGTGATCCTCGAACAGCCAGCGCTTGTCGACGGTGTAGCGTTGCATGTGGCGCAGATTACGCTGACGCAGTGACAGGCTGAGGGGCGAAGGGTAGATCCGCAGGTCGGCCAGATCGATCAGCCCGAACTCGCCATCCTCCAGCACCAGCACATTGCCCAGGTGCAGTGAGCGGAAATACACGCCTTGCTCATGCAGGCCGGCCATGAATTTGCCGAAACGTTCCACCAGCGCCTGTCGCACGGCTGGCGCGGTGATTCCCTGCAAGACCTGGCGCAGGGTGTGGCCCGGCAGCGGCGTGTAATGCACGGCGCTGCTGCCGTCGTCGAGGCGATACAGGTTCAGCACCTGGGGCGTGGGAATGCCCATTCGGCGCAATTGCTCGCTGTTGACGGCAAACCGCTCGGAATACGGATTGAAACTGCCCGAGGTGTACCAGCGGCGGCGGCGAAACAGCTTGAGAAAGCTGCCATCGGCCAGGCGCAGGACCTTCGGCCCGAGTCCGTCTTCCTCGATGACCTGGGCGCCGTTGCCGAGCTGTTGCAGAGCGGATGCCGAAAGCTTCTGTACCGGCATTGTCAAAAGGCGTCGGGCCCGTTGATTGATGCTCAGGGCTGCAATCAGCGCCAAAGGAATCCACAGCAGGAACCAGTGCTCCTTGGGGCGCGAAATGATCCCGCCACCCTCGGTCAGCCCGGCACCGATGCCGAACACCAGCCAGGTCGAGGCGATGATCAGCAGCGGCTGCACGCGCTGGCGCCAACTGCTCAGCAAGCCCCAGGCCTGAAAAAACAGCCACGGCAGCATGCCGAGGATGCCGACGTAATAAAGCACGCCCAGCGCAAAGCTGTGGGGTTCCTGGAAGTTGTAACCGACACCCGGGTCAATCGCCAGTGTGGCGTTGTAGCCGTGGCCGATCCATGGGTGTTCGGCGATTTTTTCCAGGGCTTGCTGCCAGATTTCGAAACGGTAGGAGTCACCACGTTCGATGATCATCTTCGAGAACAGCACCGACATGGTTGCGCCGCCGACCGCCAATGTCCCCAGCAGCACCAGCGAGCGACGGTTCCAGCAAATCAGGCTCAGCCACAATGCCGCCATGGTCAGCGCCACCAGCGGGGTGCGCGAGCCGGTTCCGATCACGGCCATGAACATGATCAGCATCGCGGGAATGCTGAGCCAGTACAGCCGGCGATTCTTGCAGGTCATGCTCAGACTGAGCCAATAGGCGCAGAAAAATCCGAACAGATGGGAGCTGAGCAAAGGGTTGTCGAACGCGCCACCACCGATCAGGCGCTCGCCGGGTTCAGAGTGGAGCACGAATGGAATCAGGAAACTGATCGTTGCGACCAGGGCCACCAGCGCGGCGCCGAACAGCAATGGCGAAAGAATGTCGCTGCGGTAACGCACCAGCAGGAAACACCCGGCGAACAGCATCAGGGTATGCAGCGGAGGTTTGAACATGCCGCCTATCGGCTCGCCCTGCGGCCCCCAGCAAAGGCTCAGCAGTGCCCAGGCGGCAAACAGCAGCAACGCAATGAACACCGGCTCACGCAGCATTTCCTTGAGTTCCCGCGGGCGCAGGCACAGTGCAATCAGCGTCGGAATGCTGAACAAGCCGTAAAACAGCTTGTGATGAACACTGCGACCCGGCAGGAAAAACAGCGCGCACAAGAGCAGGAAGTAGCCGACGGGAAGTATCCACAGGCTGATGAAGTCGAAAATTCGATTGGACGTACTGCTGAAGCCGCGAAGTTGCATGCTGAGAGATTCAATCCTGAAGTTGATCGGCCATTTCGATGATGGCTATTTGACGCAGAAAAAGACGCCTAACAATAACAGCCTTTGGCCGATTGCCAGAACCCTGAAGAAGCTGTGCTAAAGTCAGCGTCCTTTTTATCGACTTTCGCGTGATATGACCGACTCCAGTCCCGCCGCAAGCCCTTCGAGCTTGAAAATCTACTTCCGCCTGCTCGGCTACGTCCGGCCGTACATCAGTCTGTTCCTGATCAGCATCGTCGGTTTTCTGATTTTCGCCTCGACCCAGCCGATGCTCGGCTACATCCTCAAGTACTTTGTCGACGGTCTGTCCAATCCCGAGGCGGTGCTGTTCCCCACCGTGCCTTACCTGCGGGATCTGCAACTGTTGCAGGCCGTACCGCTGCTGATCATCCTGATCGCCGCGTGGCAGGGGCTGGGATCCTATCTGGGCAACTATTTCCTGGCCAAGGTTTCGCTGGGCCTGGTGCACGATCTGCGGGTGCAGTTGTTCAACAACTTGCTGGTGCTGCCGAACCGGTATTTCGACAAGCATAACTCCGGTCATCTGATTTCGCGTATCACCTTCAACGTGACGATGGTCACGGGGGCGGCAACAGATGCGATCAAGGTCGTAATCCGTGAAGGCATGACGGTGATCTTCCTGTTCGCCTCCCTGCTGTTCATGAACTGGAAGCTGACGCTGGTGATGGTTGCGATCCTGCCGCTGATCGCCGTGATGGTGCGCACCGCCAGCAAGAAATTCCGCAAGCAGAGCAAGAAAATCCAGCTGGCCATGGGCGACGTGACGCACGTGGCGTCGGAAACCATCCAGGGCTATCGCGTGGTACGCAGCTTTGGCGGCGAAGCCTACGAGGAAAAGCGCTTCCTTGATGCCAGCCAGGGCAATACCGACAAGCAGCTGCGCATGACCCGCACCGGGGCCATCTACACGCCGCTGCTGCAACTGGTGATCTACAGCGCCATGGCGATCCTGATGTTCCTCGTGCTGTACCTTCGCGGCGATGCATCGGCCGGTGACATGGTCGCCTACATCACGCTTGCGGGCCTGCTGCCCAAACCGATCCGTCAGTTGTCCGAAGTCAGTTCGACCATCCAGAAAGGCGTGGCCGGGGCCGAAAGCATTTTCGAGCAACTGGACGTCGAGCCGGAAGTCGATACCGGCACTGTGGAGCGCGACTCGGTCAGCGGTCGCCTCGATGTACGCAACCTGAGCTTCACCTACCCGGGCACCGAGCGGCAGGTGCTCGATGACATCAGTTTCTCGGTCGAGCCGGGGCAAATGGTGGCGCTGGTGGGGCGTTCGGGCAGCGGCAAGTCGACCCTGGCCAACCTGATTCCGCGCTTCTATCACCACGACAAGGGCGAAATCCTGATCGACGGCGTGGAAGTCGAACAGTACAAGCTGCTGAACCTGCGCCGCCATATTGCCCAGGTCACCCAGCATGTCACGCTGTTCAGCGACACCGTAGCCAACAACATCGCCTATGGCGATCTGGCCGGGGCGCCGCGCGAAGACATCGAGAAAGCCGCGCGTGATGCCTACGCGATGGACTTCATTTCTCAGCTGCCTGAAGGCCTGGATACTCAGGTCGGCGAAAACGGCGTGCTGCTTTCCGGCGGCCAGCGCCAGCGTCTGGCGATTGCCCGTGCCTTGCTCAAGAACGCGCCGTTGCTGATTCTCGACGAGGCCACCTCGGCCCTCGACACCGAGTCCGAGCGACACATTCAAGCCGCCCTGGATCAAGTGATGAAGGGCCGTACCACGCTGGTGATCGCTCATCGCCTGTCGACCATCGAGAAGGCCGACCTGATTCTGGTCATGGACCAGGGCCGGATCGTCGAGCGCGGCACCCACGACAACCTGCTGGCACAGAACGGCTACTACGCGCGTCTCAACGCCATGGGTCTCGACGCTCCGGCCGAAGACATCGCCTGATCCGGCCTCGATAACGCCGGGCGCGCAATATGCGTCCGGCATTTTTTCTCGCTGCACCGGTCTGTCGTCGGTTGAGAGCCTCCTTGCTTGAAAAATGCACAAAAAGGCCAGTGGTTTAATCCTGTTGCAGCCGCCGCACAAGCCTTCGCCAACCCTGTGTTAATATCGCGCCCCTGTTCATTTTGTATGTGGGTTGCTCCATGAAGTTGTCCATGCCGCGATTCGATCAAGCCCCTGTCTTGGTGGTCGGCGATGTCATGCTCGACCGTTACTGGCATGGTGGTACCTCACGGATTTCCCCTGAGGCGCCGGTTCCTGTCGTTAAAGTCGAGCAAATCGAAGACCGCCCGGGCGGTGCCGCCAACGTTGCCTTGAACATTGCCGCGCTGGGTGCGCCGGCGTCGCTGGTCGGTGTGACCGGTGACGACGAAGCCGCCGACAGCCTGAGCAACAGCCTCAAGGGTGCGGGCGTGCGAGCCTTGTTCCAGCGCATCGCGCACCAGCCGACCATCGTCAAGCTGCGGGTCATGAGCCGGCACCAGCAATTGCTGCGTATCGACTTCGAAGAACCGTTCGCCACCGACGCCCTGGCCCTTGGCGCGCAGGTCGACGACCTGCTCGAAGGCATCAAGGTGCTGGTGCTGTCCGACTACGGCAAAGGTGCCCTGAAAAACCATCAGGCGCTGATCCAGGCTGCGCGTGCCAAAGGCATTCCGGTGCTGGCCGACCCGAAGGGCAAGGATTTCTCGATCTACCGTGGCGCGAGCCTGATCACCCCGAACCTCAGCGAATTCGAAGCCATCGTCGGCGGTTGCGCCGATGAGCACGAGCTGGTGGCCAAGGGCGCGACGCTGATGCATGACCTGGATCTCGGCGCGCTGCTGGTCACCCGTGGCGAACACGGCATGACCCTGTTGCGTCCGGATCATCCGGCGCTGCATTTGCCTGCGCGGGCCCGTGAAGTGTTCGACGTGACCGGTGCCGGCGACACGGTGATTTCCACCCTGGCGGCCGCGATTGCCGCTGGCGAAGAACTGCCGCACGCGGTAGCGCTGGCCAACCTGGCGGCGGGCATCGTGGTCGGCAAGTTGGGTACGGCGGCGATCAGCGCCCCGGAACTGCGTCGCGCCATTCAGCGTGAAGAAGGTTCCGAGCGCGGTGTGTTGGGCCTGGAGCAGTTGCTGCTCGCGGTGGCCGATGCCCGTGCACACAACGAAAAAATCGTTTTCACCAATGGCTGCTTCGACATCCTGCATGCCGGTCATGTGACCTACCTGGAGCAGGCGCGGGCTCAAGGGGATCGTTTGATTGTCGCGGTCAACGACGATGCTTCGGTCAGCCGTCTCAAGGGGCCTGGCCGTCCGATCAACAGCGTCGACCGGCGCATGGCTGTGCTGGCGGGGCTTGGGGCGGTGGACTGGGTCATCAGTTTCCCTGAAGGCACGCCAGAAAACCTGCTGCGCGAGGTCAAGCCGGACGTGCTGGTCAAGGGCGGGGATTATGGGATTGACCAGGTGGTCGGCGCCGACATCGTGACGGCTTATGGCGGCACCGTGAAAGTGCTGGGACTGGTGGAAAACAGTTCGACGACCGCGATTGTCGAAAAAATCCGCAGTCGTTGATAGATGGATCTTTATCGTTTTCTACTGCGTGTGAACGGATTTTGCCTTGGGGATCTAACCGTTTCCGTTGATGTTGGCAGGTTTGAATCCGCTGCGCTTGCCTGCTTACGTCGTGTGGTCATTTAACCTATGAAAGTCATGCTCCTGGTGATGAACGAACAGCGGGTCATTCTCGACCGGCTCTACGACATCGTGCAGCAGAACTGTGATGAATGCGTCATCTATCGACTCAGCAAACAGCAACAGATGAACCTGGGGCCTTTTTTGGCCTCGGTTGATTACCAGACCTTTGATCGTGTCGTGATCTTCTCCAGAGTCAAGCGCCTGGTCCCGCAGTTGCGGGTGCTCAAGTGCATTCCCGGGCTGGTCTTTCTCGAACACGACGCCTACCAGAACTACATGCCCGCCAGTAAATATCGTGGCGTTTATTCGCGTCTCTACAGGCGCCTGCCGAGTTGCCGGGCGCTGGTATCCGGGGCGGTGGTCGCACGCAAGATGCTTGCTGAAGGCATCGACACGGTGTTCGTCTCCAAGGGTTATGACGAGCAGATGCTGCGCAACACCGGGTCCGAGCGCGACATTCCCATCGGTTTTCTCGGCAGCCTGAAGAGCACCGAGTACGCCCAGCGCAAGGCTCTGCTCGAATCGCTGGCGCAGCGTACCGGTATGCTGGTGACCCGCACCCGCTCCGGCACCGAATACCTGGAAACGCTCAATCGCATCAAGATTTTCGTCAGCGCCGACATCGGCATGAACGAGTTCATGATCAAGAACTACGAGGCCATGGCCTGCGGTTGTGTGCTGCTGGCCTGGAGTCAGGGCGAAGAAGACAAGTTGCTCGGTTTCGAAGACATGCACAACACCGTGTTCTATCGCAGCGAAGACGAGGCGGTGGAAAAGATCAAACTGTTGCAGGGCGATCCGGAGCTGTCGCAGCGTATCGCCAGCAATGGTCAGGCCTTTGCAGAAAGTCGCTATTCCTTCGCCCGTGTCGGCCAGGCCCTCGCCACTGAAATACAGCGCGAGATGCGCCCATGGCAGCCGCCGTCAGCATTCACGCGGTTCTGGGTGAAACTGCGTTTCGGCATGAAGGTGCCGGTCTGAATGAAGGATGAACACATGGCGCTGGATGCGCTCCCCGGCGGTAACCAGTCGGTGCTGGGCGCGTTGCCCGAGCCATTGCGCGAATGCCTGAGCCGCGCGCACCGGGTCGTCCTGATCGCGAATAACCCGGCCATCACGGCGGCGGATTTTCAGGCACTGAATATCAGCGCCAATGACGTCGTCGTCAGTTTCAACACCTGCATCAAGGCGCCGCTGCTCAACGAGCAAAGCTTGAACGTCTTCGTGCATGGCTATAACGCGCCGGACGCCTATTTTTTTGGTCTGCCTTACGGCCCGGACGTGCAACGGTTGTTCGAGCATGCGGGCGAACGTTGTTTCACCATGCTGGTCGGCTGCGCCGCACCGATGTGTCCGTTGCCACGGGTGACCATGTATTGGGATCGCATCCCGCTGCCGCCCCTGTGGAACTATCCGGTCGACCGTCCGGGCGGCAAGCGCTACGTTGGGCCTTCGACCGGTTTCAATACGCTGGTGGTATTAGACTGGTTGCGCGGTCACGCCGGTTATTCCTATCAGCTCATGACCCTGGGGTTTTCCAACGAATCGGGGAAACTGTGGGGTGGGCATGCCTGGGATTACGAGCGCGACTGGCTGCAGCAGTCGGACGTCATTGTGGTGCCTTTGCAACCCCGTCGCTGGTGGCAAAAGCTCTTTCGCCAAAAATAAAAGGTGCTGTTGAGTGTTGAAAATTGCCGTCGCTTTTTTCGGGATCCCGAGAAATTCGCAGATTTGCTTCCCTTCCATTGAACAGAACGTTCTGGCGCAGTTTCCGGCGGGCAGCGACGTACAGTGCTTCTATCATTTGTACAAAATCGATGAAGTACAGAACTTGCGCTCAGGCGAAAAAGGCGAGTTGGCGGCTGACAACTATCAGCCGTTCGAATCGATGATCGGGGCCCTGACTTCGACTGACGGGGTGCTGGAGCGTTGGGATTTCGAGCAGGTCAAAGCGCAGGGCGATACCTGGGCCGATGACTATGCGTCGCTGCGCAACCTGATCTATCAGCTCAATTCACTGCACACCGTGACCAGCATGATCGAAACCTTCAATCCGGATTTCGTCGTGTTCGTGCGCCCGGACATTTTCTTCCACAACCCGCTGCCCGCCTATGTCTTCAATCATCCAGAGGCTCGGAGGTACTCTGCCTACATTCCGGACTGGCAGTGGTGGGGCGGGTTGAACGACCGCTTTGCCATTTGCGGGCGCGATACCTATGTCGCCTATGGCAAGCGGATCGAGCGCATTTTCCAATTCTGCAAAGCGACGGGAAGAAAGCTGCACTCCGAGCGCTTGCTCAAGTACGCGCTACAGCAGACCGGTGCCAAAGTCTGCACGCTACCGACCCAAGCCTCTCGGGTGCGAATCACCGGCGCTTTTGCCGAAGAGTCGTTTTCGCCCAAACGCGGCATGGGCAAGCGTGAAAACCGTTATTTCCATTTCTTCGCGACCTTGCGCACCTGGATCGATCGTCGGCGCTAATCGGCTATTTGCTCGCGCGTTTCTTGCCAATACCAACCAGACGCAGCGCCTTCAGACTCAATTGCTTGAGTCCCGCGCGAGGAGGCTTCGCCGGTTGCAGGCCCTGTTGCACGACCCAATCTTTCCAGCGAATCCGCTCTTCACGCACGACCCAGCCCGTCTGGGTCGCAAAGCTTTCGGCCAGATATAGTCCGCGGGTGCTGGCCGGCAGGAGCTTGTCGCGCTTGAGGGTATACAGCTCGGCCAAGGGCGCGCCGTCCTTGAGCGGCATCAGGTAGAGATCGGGGCGCTTGCGGTCCAGCCGAGCCACCAGTTGATCTCCCTCCAGACGCTCGTCGACGTGGAACAGGCTCAGGGATTTTGCCTCCTTGGGCACGTCCAGCCGCAGGTCGTAGATCAACTGCAGTGACGCGGTCGGCAAGTGCACGTAGGCCCGTGGCCGTTCGAGCAATTGCAGATTGGCGCAGCGCACCGGCCGCGCCGAGCCGGACAACGGCGTCAGGCGAAAGGGCAGGGCCTCGCGATAATGCAGCGCCGATGCGTACGGCGCCGGCAGCCAGGTGTCGTTGAAACGCCCGCCGAGCCAGCCTTCCGGGGTTTCCAGCAGGCACTCCTCGGCGATTTCCTGAATCGCCGTGTGCAGCGGGATATTCAGCTCATGGGCTGGCACGTAGCCGGAAATCAGTTTGAGCACCACGTCGCCGCGATCCTGCCGGCGCTGGCGTACCAGCACCCAGTAATCACGATTCTGCCAGTGCAGGGTCAGGCGCACCGAGACGCCGAGGTTGGCCAGCTCCAGCGCAAAGCGCTCGGCATCGGCCACGCTGACCGGCTTGCGCCGCTGCAGGGTCTGGGTGAAATTCAACGGCATGCCCACGCTCTGGTAGGTCAGGCCTTCCGGCGTGGCTTCGACGAACAGCGGCAGCGTCTTGAAGTTGCTCGGGTTCTTTCTGATGAGCGTACGCGGCATGTCGGCTCCTGCTTAAGGCCGCGAGGCGGCGTCATTGTCCACGTAGGACCTGGGCAACGGTCGCAACGTTATGGGCGAGGTGCAGCGGATTGATGGTCCCGACAATGGCACTGGCCACGCCGGGCTGGGCGAACAGCAATTCGAAGCTGGCGCGCACCGGATCCACGCCGGGACTCAGGCACACATGACCGCTGGCCAGGGCCTTCTTCACCAGAATGGCTTTGCCGTGGGCAGCAGCATAGTCAATGACCGCCTTCTCGTTTTGTTCGTTCAGATTGTAGGTGACCATCGCGCAGTCGCCTTGCTCCAGTGCTTTGAGGCCACCGTCGACGGTTTTGCCGGAAAAGCCGAAGCCGCGAATCTTGCCCTCGGCCTTCAGCGCCGCGAGGGTTGCGTAGACTTCGCTGTCGTTGAGGATCGCCAGATCGTTGCCATCGGAGTGCACCAGCACCAGGTCGATAAAATCGGTTTCAAGACGTTGCAGACTGCGCTCCACCGACATCCGGGTGTGAGCGGCGCTGAAGTCGTGGCTCGATTGGCCGTCGACAAATTCTTCGCCGACCTTGCTGACGATCACCCAGTCCTGACGCTCGCCGCGCAGCAGCGGGCCGAGGCGTTCTTCGCTGCGGCCATAGGCCGGGGCAGTATCGATCAGGTTGATACCCAGCTGGCGCGCCTGCTTGAGCAACATGCGCGCGGCGTCGTCGTCGGGGATCTGGAAGCCGTTGGGATATTTCACACCCTGGTCGCGGCCAAGTTTGACGGTGCCCAGGCCCAGCGGCGAGACCAGCAGCCCGGTGCTGCCCAGCGGGCGATGCAAATCGTGCAGGGTCGGCAGGCTCATGGCAGCAGTTGCTCCCAGGCGGGAACGCCCATCGGTGGTTTTGGCAGCTCGGGCAACGGAGCTGCGTGGCTTGGCTGGATGCCGTCGCGTTCCAGGGAGGCAATCACCCGGTCAGCGAAGTCCGGGGCCAATGCGAGCTTGGTTGGCCAGCCGACCAGCAGGCGACCTTCTTCGGCGAGGAACGCGTTGTCCGGACGGGTCAGGCCGGTTTGCAACGGTTCGGCACGATCGACGCGCAGGGTCGCCCATTGCACGGTGCTCAGGTCGATCCAGGGCAGCAGCTGTGCGATTTCCTTTTGTGCAGTGGCGATCTGCTCGGCGGGCTCACGGGCCACGCCTTCGGATTCGGCAATGTCGCCGCCCAGATACCAGACCCACTGACCGTCAGCGGCAGGGTGGGTGGTCACGGTGATGCGCGGTTTGGTGCCGCCACCGAGGCAGTGCGCGTACAGCGGCTTCAGGCCCGGGCCCTTGGCGATGATCATATGCAGCGGCCGACGTTGCATCGCCGGATGAGTCAGGCCCAAGGCAGTCAGCAGGTCGGCAGTACCGGCGCCGGCGCTGAGGACGATGCGCTGGGCGCGGATCTCGCGGCCATCGACTTTCAGACCGACCAGCACACCGCTTTCCAGTAACGGCTCGATGCCGTGGCCGGCGAGCAGACCGTCACCCGACAAATCCGCCAGACGCTGGATCAGGCTTGGCACGTCGATCACCAGCTCGGCGAGACGGTAGACCTTGCCCTTGAAACGCTTGTCCTGCAGGGCCGGTGGCAGTTGATCGCCCTTGACCTGATCGACCCGGCCACGCACCGCTTTGCTGGCGAAGAAACTGGTGAGGTTGCCGGCCAGGGTGCCCGGCGACCACAGGTAGTGGGCCTCGGACAGCAGGCGCACGCCGGTCAGGTCCAGTTCGCCGTTGCCGGCCAGGGCTTCACGCCAGCGGCGCGGCATATCGGCGATGGCTTCCGAGGCGCCGGTCAGCGCACCGTGCAGCGCGTACTTGGCGCCGCCGTGGATGATGCCCTGGGACTTCACACTCTGCCCGCCGCCGAGGCTGGCACTTTCCACCAACACGGTCGAGAAACCCTGGCGACGCAGGCGCGCGTTCAGCCAGAGACCGGCGACACCCGCGCCGACAATCAGCACGTCGGTGGAAATTGGAGATGGCATGCAACGACCTCAGTGTTCAAGACAAGGGCGCAGTATACAGACTCGGGGATAAGGGGATTTGTCGATGATCAACAGAGGGGAAGGTGTCGGGCAATGTGGGAGCGGGCTTGCTCGCGAAATCGGTCTATCAGTTAACAACAATGTTGCCTGACACACCGTCTTCGCGAGCAAGCCCGCTCCCACAGGGGGTTATGCATTAATCAGTTAATGGCCGGCGGTTTTCGAAAACAGCTGAATCACCACCACGCCGAGCACGATCAGCGCCATCCCAAGCATTGCCGGGACATCCAGCTTCTGCCCATAGATGAACAGCGCCGCGACACTGACCATCACGATGCCCATGCCGGCCCACACCGCGTAGGCCACGCCCACCGGTACGCTGCGCACCACCAGGGTCAGCATCCAGAACGCAATGGCGTAGCCGACGATGACCAGCAGCAGTGGCAATGGTGTGCTGAAGCCTTTGACGGCTTTCATCGAAACGGTCGCGATCACTTCGGCGCAGATGGCGATGGCCAGGTAGACGTAAGCGTTCATGTTCAAGTCCTCGTGTGTAGCGTTGCTTTCTGAGGCGACATTCTAGTGACTCCCCAGATGGGGTAAAGTCATCACCTATCTGTTTACAAGATGGGTTGGCCTGATGAGCATGCAATGGAATCTGGAGCAGTTGCGGGTGTTTGTCGGCGTTGCCGAGCAGCGCTCGTTTTCCGCCGTGGCACGTCAGCAGCGCAAGGCGCAGTCGGCGATCAGCAGCGCGATTGCCATGCTCGAGGACGACCTCGGTGTCAGCCTGTTCGAGCGTAGCAGCGGCCGCCAGCCGAGTCTTACCGAAGCAGGGGAGGCGTTGCTGGAGGAGGCGCGTGAAGTGTTGCGCCAGTGCGAGCGCCTGAATGGCCGGGCCGTGGCCATGATGCGCGGGCAGGAAGCGCAGCTGCGGGTGGCCCAGGACGAAGCGATGCCCTATCAGGCGCTGGTGGAAAGCTTCGCCGCGCTGGCCGAGCAATTCCCGAGCCTGGAAGTCCAACTGACCAGCGCCGCCCAAGGTGAGGTTTCACGCAAACTGGTGGAGCGCCGGGCCGATCTCGGGCTGTTGTTCTATCACGATGAAATCCCTGAAGCGCTGGAGCGTCGGGTGCTGGGCAGCGTGGAAATGGTCACCGTCTGCGGCGTCAAGCATCCCTTGGCAGCGCAGGCTTACGTCACCTGCCAGCAACTGGCGCAACATCGGCAGTTGTTGATGTCGACCCAGACCAGCATTTATCCCGGCAACGAACCGGCCAGTCCGCAGGTGTGGCGCGCTGACAGTTTCTACGTGATGGCCGAATGGCTGGTGCGCGATCTCGGCTGGGCCTGGCTGCCGCGCCACGTGGTGCAATACTCGGCGTATCAGGGATTGATGGTGGAACTGGACAGCGAATGGACGCCGCCGGCATTGGTAGTGGAACTGGTCTGGCGCCGTGATGAACCGCTCGGGCCGGCGGCGCGCTGGCTGGCGGAGCGATTTGCCATACACCTGCGGGCGATCGGCGGCAAAAGCCGATAAACTCCGCCGCCATGAATAGAACTCTCTACACCGCGCTGTTTTACTTGGGGCTGCCATTGGTGGCGATTCGGCTGTGGCTGCGTTCGCGCAAGGCGCCGGCGTATGCCAAGCGGATTGGCGAACGTTTCTCCTATGGCCTGCCGACCTTGCAGCCCGGAGGTATCTGGGTTCACGCCGTCTCGGTGGGCGAGAGCATCGCGGCTGCGCCGATGATCCGCGCGCTGCTGCAACGTTATCCACAGCTGCCGATCACCGTGACCTGCATGACGCCGACCGGGTCGGAACGCATTCACGCAATGTTCGCCAACGAGCCACGCATCCAGCACTGCTACTTGCCCTACGACTTGCCCTGCGCGGCGGCGCGTTTTCTGGATCGCGTACAGCCGAAACTGGCAGTGATCATGGAAACCGAACTGTGGCCCAACCACATTCACCAATGCGCCAAACGCGGGATTCCGGTGGCATTGGCCAACGGACGCCTGTCCGAGCGTTCGGCCAAAGGCTATGGCCGGTTCAGCAAGCTGACCGCGCCGATGCTCGCCGAAATGAGTCTGTTCGCCGTGCAGACCGAAGCCGAAGCCCAGCGCTTCCGCGATCTCGGTGCGCGCCCGGAGACAGTCGAAGTCACCGGCTCGATCAAGTTCGACCTGACCATCGACCCGCAACTGCTGAAGCGTGCCCATGAATTGCGCGGTCAGTGGCAGGCGCTGGAGCGTCCGGTGTGGATCGCTGCCAGCACCCATGAAGGCGAAGACGAGGTGGTGCTGAATGCTCACCGTCGTTTGCTGGCCAACCATCCCGATGCGCTGCTGATTCTGGTACCGCGTCATCCGGAGCGCTTCAACTCGGTGTTCGAATTGTGCCAGCGTGAAGGTTTTGCCACGGTGCGCCGTTCCACTGGCGCGAGTGTCGATGCGCAGACTTCGGTGCTGCTCGGCGACACCATGGGCGAGCTGCTGTTTCTCTATGCCCTGGCCGACAGCGCGTTCGTCGGCGGAAGCCTGGTGCCCAACGGCGGGCACAATCTGCTGGAGCCGGCAGCGTTGGCGAAACCGGTGATCAGCGGCCCGCACCTGTTCAACTTCCTCGATATCGCCGCGCAACTGCGCAGCGCCGGGGCCTTGGCCGAGGTCGATGACGCCGAAGGTCTGGCGACAGAGGTGCAGCGTCTGTTCGAACTGCCGCGCGACGCACAGCGCATGGCCGACGCCGGGCTGAGCGTGATGCGCCGCAATCAGGGTGCGTTGCAGCGCTTGCTCGATGGACTGGGAAGGTTGATCGACCGCGCATAAAAAACGCAGCCTCAGGGCTGCGTTTCTTGTTTAAGGTCGGGCCTTGAGCTGCGCTTCCGCTGCCTTGGCCAGATCCGGCGGCAGGAAATCCTTGTCCGGGTTGTAGTCGGCTTTCAGATAACGCGTCAGATCCTGCAAATCACCCGGGTTCAATGTCCCCGCCGCCTGCTTCAAACGCAGGTTGTCGAGGATGTAGTCGTAGCGGGTGTTGTTGTAGTTGCGCACCGAGGTGTAGAGCTGACGCTGGGCGTCGAGTACGTCGACGATGTTGCGCGTCCCCACCTGATAACCGATTTCCGTGGCTTCCACCGCGCTCTGGTTGGAGATGATCGACTGGCGGCGCGCCTGCACCTGCTCGACGTCGGTGTTCACCGCGCGGTGCAGGTTGCGGGTGTTCTCCACCACTTGCCGGCGCAGGCCTTCACGCTGTTGTTCGGTCTGGTCCAGCCGCGAGTACGACTCGCGCACTTGCGAGCTGGTCAGCCCGCCGCTGTAGATCGGGATGTTCAGTTGCAGGCCCACAGTGCTCTGCTCGACGTTGCCACTGTACGGCGTACCGAACGCGTTCGGGTTGGAGAAGCCGAGGGCGTCGTTGTCGCCTTTTTCGTATTTGGCCACGGCGTCGAGGGTCGGCAGGTGCCCGGCCTTGCGCTGTTTCAGGGTCTGTTCGGCGGAGCTGACCGCGTAGTTGCTGGCCAGCAGATTGAGGTTCTGTTTCGCGGCGGTATCGACCCAGGCCTTGGCGTCGTTCGGCGCCGGCGGCAGGATCGGCAACGTGTGGACGATGCCCTGGATCGAGTTGTACTGGCGGTTGGTCAGGGTGATCAGCGCTTGGAACGCATCATCAACCTGACGCTGGGCGACGATCCGGTTGGCCCGTGCGGTGTCGTAACTGGCTTGCGATTGCAGCACGTCGGTCTTGTCCGACAGGCCCACGTCGAAGCGCTCGTTGGACTGGTCGAGCTGGCGCTTGAACGCGGCTTCCTCGGCCTTGGTCGAGGCCAGGTTGTCCTGGCTGCGCAGCACGTTGAAGTAGCTTTCGGCGGTTTGCAGGATCAGGTTCTGCTCGGTGGCCGAAAGTTGCAGCGCGGCCTGCTCGTTGACGTCCTTGGCGGCCTGGTACTGGAACCAGCGATCGGCGCGGAACAGCGGTTGCGCCAGCGTCGCCTGATAGGAGTGCGCGCTGCGATTGGCGATGGCCGAGGGCTGGTCGATCGAAGTGCGCACGTTGGCGACTTCAGCGCCGCCGGACAGGTTCGGCAGCAGCCCGGCCCGGGCCTGGGGCACCACTTCTTTCTGCGCACCGTACTGGGCGCGGGCGGCGGCCAGGTCGGCGTTGTTGTCGACCGCTTCCTGGTAGACGCTGACCAGATCGGTCCTGGTCGATAAAGGCGCTTCTGCTGCCCAGGCCGTTGCGGTGGACGCACAAGACACGGCGACAGCCAGTGAGAGTTTGCGCAGCATGAGGCGATCCCTAGCATGAATATTATGGAAATAATCCGGGCGCCAAAGGTAAGGCGCGGCCCATGCAGCGTCAAGGCGCGGCATGGCGTAGCGAGTGTAGTAGCGCCGACGGCAGGCAACAATCTGCCAATTGCGCCATTCATCATGGTGTTTGCCACGGTGTTGGCGTTCTTTGCCGGTTGTGTCTAGACTGGCCGGGTTCTTGTCGGGGTGCCTTGCTATGAGGCTGAGATCGAATAATTTCGGATCCCGTTGAACCTGATCAGGTTAGCGCCTGCGTAGGGAACAAGATTTCTCGTCACCCGGCGAGTCCTCTTGTGCTTCGTCCGGGAAATTGTTCGACAATCGAACGCACGACGACGATGCACAGCACCAGTCCTGGTGCGTCCGTGCCTTTCAGGTTCTGCTCCGACAATCCACTGCCTGGATGCTGTCTGGAGAGCCCGTGATGACTACAAAATCTAAAAACGCGATCAACCTGAGTGACTCGGCCAAGGTCGACGAGCAGTCGGTTCAACCGTTCACCCGTTCGCAAAAAGTCTACGTTCAGGGCTCCCGCCCGGACATCCGCGTGCCGATGCGCGAAATTACCCTTGATGTGACCCCGACCGACTTCGGCGGCGAAATCAACGCGCCGGTCACCGTCTACGACACCTCGGGCCCGTACACCGATCCGAACGTGGTGATCGACGTGCGCAAAGGTCTGGGCGACGTGCGTTCGGCATGGATCGACGACCGTGGCGACACCGAGCGTCTGCCAGGCCTGAGTTCGAATTTCGGTCAGGAACGCCTGGCCGATCCAGAGCTGACCAAGCTGCGTTTCGCCCACGTCAACAACCCGCGCCGCGCCAAGGCCGGGGCCAACGTCAGCCAGATGCACTACGCGCGCAAAGGCATCATCACCGCCGAGATGGAATACGTCGCCATCCGCGAAAACATGAAGCTGCAAGAGGCCCTCGCTGCCGGTCTGTTGAAGCAGCAGCACGCCGGCCACAGCTTCGGCGCGAGCATTCCGAAAGAAATCACCCCTGAGTTCGTCCGCGAAGAAATCGCCCGTGGTCGCGCAATCATTCCGGCCAACATCAACCACGTCGAACTCGAGCCGATGATCATCGGCCGCAACTTCCTGGTGAAGATCAACGGCAACATTGGCAACAGCGCGTTGGGTTCGTCCATCGAAGAAGAAGTGGCGAAACTGACCTGGGGCATTCGCTGGGGTTCGGACACGGTGATGGACTTGTCCACCGGCAAACACATCCACGAAACCCGCGAGTGGATCATCCGTAACTCGCCAGTGCCGATCGGCACCGTGCCGATCTATCAGGCACTGGAAAAAGTGAATGGCGTCGCCGAAGACCTGACCTGGGAGCTGTTCCGCGACACGCTGATCGAGCAGGCCGAGCAGGGCGTCGACTACTTCACCATCCACGCCGGCGTGCTGCTGCGCTACGTGCCGCTGACCGCCAAGCGTGTGACCGGCATCGTGTCCCGTGGCGGTTCGATCATGGCCAAGTGGTGTCTGGCGCACCACAAAGAGAACTTCCTCTACACCCACTTCGACGAAATCTGCGAAATCATGAAGGCCTACGACGTCAGCTTCTCGCTGGGCGACGGTCTGCGTCCGGGCTCGATTGCCGACGCCAACGACGAAGCGCAATTCGGCGAACTGGAGACCCTCGGCGAGCTGACCAAGATCGCCTGGAAGCACGACGTGCAATGCATGATCGAAGGCCCCGGCCATGTGCCGATGCAGTTGATCAAGGAGAACATGGACAAGCAGCTGGAGTGCTGCGACGAGGCGCCGTTCTACACCCTCGGCCCGCTGACCACCGACATCGCACCGGGTTACGACCACATCACCTCGGGTATCGGTGCGGCGATGATCGGCTGGTTCGGTTGCGCGATGCTCTGCTACGTGACGCCGAAGGAACACCTGGGTCTGCCGAACAAGGATGACGTGAAGACCGGGATCATCACCTACAAAATCGCGGCCCATGCGGCGGATTTGGCCAAGGGGCACCCGGGCGCGCAGATCCGCGACAACGCCTTGAGCAAGGCGCGTTTCGAATTCCGCTGGGAAGACCAGTTCAACCTCGGTCTGGACCCGGACACCGCCCGTTCGTATCACGATGAAACCCTGCCGAAGGATTCGGCGAAGGTCGCGCATTTCTGTTCGATGTGCGGGCCGAAATTCTGCTCGATGAAGATCACTCAGGAAGTCCGCGAATACGCGGCCAACCAGCGGATCGATGCGGTCGACGTGGACGTCGCCCAGGGCCTGGCGGAACAGGCCGAGCGGTTCAGGAAGGAAGGCAGTCAGCTGTACAAAAAAGTTTGATCCCGCACTGATCGTTCCCACGCTCTGCGTGGGAATGCCTCTAGGGACGCTCCGCGTCCAGTGACGCGGAGCGTCACGGGCTGCATTCCCACGCGGACGGTTCGACGCCTCGACGTGGGAACGATCACACGGGTCAGCACAACAACAAATGTCCCTCTGAGATAACACCCTTGAGCATTCAACCCGGTACTTATTCCCCCGACCTCGCCGTGCCCGCCGACAAGCGTGTATTCGGCGGTCGGGATCTGTTCTCCCTTTGGTTTTCCCTCGGCATCGGCCTGATGGTATTGCAGACCGGCGCGTTGCTGGCGCCGGGGCTGGGCCTTTCGGGATCGCTGCTGGCGATTTTTCTCGGCACCCTGGTTGGCGTCCTGTTGCTGGCCGCCGTTGGCGTGATCGGCAGTGACACCGGCCTGTCGTCGATGGCCGCGCTGAAACTCAGCCTCGGCAGCAAAGGTGCGAGCCTGCCGGCGCTGCTTAATCTGCTGCAACTGATCGGTTGGGGTTCGTTCGAAATCATCGTCATGCGCGATGCGGCCAGCCTGCTTGGCACCCGTGCGTTCAGCGAAGGTTCGCTGTGGGCCAGTCCGATGCTGTGGACGCTGTGTTTCGGTGCGCTGGCGACCTTGCTCGCGGTCAGCGGGCCGTTGACGTTCGTGCGCAAGATCCTGCGCAAGTGGGGCATCTGGCTGATTCTGGCCGCGTGCATCTGGCTGACGTGGAACCTGTTCGCCAAGGCCGATCTCGCCGCCTTGTGGGCTCAGGCCGGGGATGGCTCGATGCCGCTCGCCGTGGGTTTCGACATCGCCATCGCGATGCCGCTGTCGTGGCTGCCGCTGATTGCCGACTACTCGCGTTTCGGCAAACGGGCGAAGAATGTGTTCGGTGGCACCGCCATCGGTTTCTTCATCGGCAATTTCTGGCTGATGAGCCTCGGCGTCGCCTACACCCTGGCCTTTGCGCCAAGCGGTGAAGTCAACGCGCTGCTGCTGGCACTGGCCGGCGCCGGTCTGGGGATTCCGCTGTTGCTGATTCTGCTGGACGAGTCGGAAAACGCTTTCGCCGACATTCACTCGGCAGCGGTTT
The DNA here is from genome assembly GCF_002113205.1 of Pseudomonas sp. B16(2017). Classification (NCBI taxonomy): domain Bacteria; kingdom Pseudomonadati; phylum Pseudomonadota; class Gammaproteobacteria; order Pseudomonadales; family Pseudomonadaceae; genus Pseudomonas; species Pseudomonas sp. B16(2017). The sequence continues at coordinate 238,595 of NZ_NEKA01000002.1, read as the reverse complement.
CCAGCGGGATTCTGTTGCGTCTGAAAGTCGAGCATCTGGCGCTGGCCATCGGTGTGATCTGCACTCTGATCGCCTTGCTCGCGCCGTTGGCGCAGTACCAGAACTTCCTGCTGCTGATCGGCTCGGTGTTCGCGCCGCTGTTCGGCGTGGTGCTGGTGGATCACTTCATCCTGCGCAAGCGCAGTGCTCAGGTGGCGTCGGCCGCCTTGCGCTGGCCGGCACTATTGGCCTGGCTGGGTGGCATCAGCACCTATCACCTGCTGGCCAATCTGTATCCGGATGTCGGCGCGACCCTGCCGGCGCTGGTGCTGGCAGGGCTGCTGCAACTGGTGCTCGGCCGGGCTTTCAGTTACGGCCGGGAAACAGCTCGGGCTTGAGAATGCCGTTCAGGCGCGGGTAAGGGATCTTCAGTTCGACGTGGCCCAGCGCATAAGGCGCGATGGTGGTCACGTCGTACTTGAGGATCACACCGCCGTAGGTCAGCGCCACATTCGGGGTTTTGACGAACGGCCAGCTCTTCACGAATTCCGGTTCCTGATCGAGCTTGGTGCTGATCAGCCAGGTGTTGTGCGCCACTTGCGCCGCTTTCCAGAACGCCTCTTCCTGACCCGGCAGCAGCATGTCCACCAGGGTCAGCACCTTGTGCTGCTGACGCGAATAGTTGATGAAACCGCGTCCCGGCGTACCGTGGGCACCGCCGGTGTCCAGGTAGCTCGAGGTTTCGATGATCACCAGACCGTCATGCTGCTCGCGTACTTTCGCCTGCAAATAGCTGCTGTTGCGCGGGCCGGCGTTGGCCAGGAACTGCTCGCGATACGCTGCCAGCGTCGGCGCCACCCGGGCGTTCGGTGCGGTGCGGGTCATTTGCAGCAGGCGTTTTTCGATGATGCCGTCCAGCGCCGGTTCTGCCGGGAAGCGCAACGTATCGATGTTCACCAGCGGACAGTCCTGGTTGGAACAACCCGGTTTCAGCGTTTCCGAGGCGTCGCGGGTGGTTTCCAGCGGCGTGCGATAGTTGGGCTGGAACAGGCTGGCGCAGGCGCCCAGGGTCAGGGCGATGGCGGCCACGGAGGCAATTTTGAAAAGCGACATGGGCGTCCTTTCTGAAGCAGGGGAAGGCAAAAAGTTACCGCTTCGACTCTCAACGAAGCGGTCAGTTCGCCACTAAGCTAATTAGAGTGGGTTTCGCCTCCACCGTCCATCCCGCTGACAGTAAAGGGGCTGCATCAAACGTCACGGGCGCGTTAGGATGGCGCGAAGTCGAGGTCGCAAGAAGGCGCCTCGTGTTGGATTTGCAGTAAAGAGGATGCTCATGACCGATTTTGCCAAAGCCATTCCGAGCGCCGTCGATATCGTGCGACGCGAGCAGTGCTACAAGGGCTTCTACAAGCTCGACCGTCTGCACTTGCGCCACGAACTGTTCGCCGGTGGCATGAGCCGCGAAATCAATCGTGAAGTGTTCGTGCGCCACGATGCCGTGTGCATGCTGCCTTACGATCCGCAGCGCGATGAAGTGGTGCTGATCGAGCAGTTTCGCGTCGGGGCTCTGGGCAAGGCGGACAACCCGTGGCTGGTGGAACTGGTCGCCGGTCTGATCGACAAGGACGAACAGCCGGAAGAAGTTGCTCACCGCGAGGCACAGGAGGAAGCTGGGCTGGACATCAAGGCCCTGTGGCCGATGACCAAATACTTTCCGTCACCGGGCGGCAGCAACGAATTCGTGCATCTGTACCTGGGGCGTTGCAGCACCGAAGGCGCGGGCGGCCTGCATGGGCTGGAGGAAGAAGCCGAAGATATTCGCGTCACGGTCTGGGCTTTTGAAGATGCCCTGCAGGCCGTACGTGACGGACGGATTGCCAATGCGGCGAGCATCATCGCCTTGCAGTGGCTGGCGCTCAATCGCGCCGAAGTGAGGGGGCTATGGTCGTAAACAAGTTGCGCGATCGCTACCGCGTCGACCTTGCGGGGCTGCAAGCCGCCTGCGAGGCGAACTATGCGCGCCTGATGCGACTGTTGCCGGACATGCGCAGCGACCCCGAAGCGCGGCGCATCGCGGTGACCCAGGGCGACCAGATGCTTGGCGTGCTGGCGCTGGAAGTGCTGCAGACCTGTCCCTACACCACGACCTTGCAGGTGCGCCAGGAACACAGCCTGCCGTGGCTGCCGGTGCCGCAACTGGAAGTGCAGGTCTATCACGACGCACGCATGGCCGAGGTGATCAGCGCCGAGCATGCGCGACGTTTTCGCGGCGTCTATCCTTACCCGAATGCGGCCATGCACCAGCCGGACGAAAAAGCCCAGCTCAATCTGTTCCTGGGTGAATGGCTGAGTCATTGTCTGGCGTGCGGACACGAATACGCGGCAGTCCGATAACCAGCGCAAGTTGTGAACTGCGTCCGGTTCGCCGGTTTCTCTTTGTGGTGTCCCCCCGCATAATTGCCGCTCCTATCCAGCCCGTGATCCCCGGGGAGAACGCCTTGCCGAGCGTATCGACTTTGACCACCGCCGACACGGCGTTGCTGGTGCAACTCTCTGACAGCCATCTGTTCGCCGAGGCGGACGGAGCGCTGCTGGGCATGAACACCCGCGAGAGTCTGCAAAAAGTCATCGAGCTGGTGCTCGAACAGCAACCGCGGATCGACCTGATCGTTGCCAGCGGCGACCTGTCCCAGGACGGTACGCTGGAGTCCTACCAGCAATTTCGGCAGATGACGGCGCAGATCAACGCACCGGCCCGCTGGATCCCCGGCAATCACGACGAACCGCAGATCATGGCTCAAGCGACTGTGAAGAGCGCGTTGCTGGAGTCCGTGGTGGATGTCGGCAACTGGCGAGTGACCCTGCTCGATTCGGCGGTGCCCGGATCGGTGCCGGGGTATTTGCAGGATGACCAACTGCAATTGCTCGCCCGCTCCCTGAGTGAAGCGCCGGATCGCCATCATCTGGTGTGCTTTCACCATCATCCGGTGTCGATCGGTTGCGCCTGGATGGAGCCGATCGGCTTGCGCAATCCGGAAGCATTTTTTGAGGTGCTCGACCGTTTCCCGCAGGCCCGCGCAGTTTTGTGGGGGCATGTGCATCAGGAAATCGACCGCGAACGTAACGGCGTAAGGCTGATTGCCTCGCCGTCGACCTGCATTCAGTTCGAGCCAGGCAGTGAAGATTTCAAGGTCGGCGAGCAGGCACCGGGGTATCGCTGGTTGCGCTTGTTGCCGGATGGGCGGCTGGAGACCGGCGTGGAGCGTGTCACCGGTTTTGATTTTCAGGTGGATTACGGCTCCAACGGTTACTGATGACGGGTGCAGCGCTGATTTCCTCGGGTGCTGGCCCAACACCCCCTGACTCCCTGTAAACTCCGCTTTCTTAAGCCGACGCCCAGGGAGCTCAAATGTCCGGTTCGATTCTCTATATCCATGGTTTCAACAGCGCGCCGGCCTCGAAGAAGGCCTGTCAGCTGGTCGAGGTGATGGAACGGCTGGGTCTGAGCGATCAACTGCGTGTGCCGGCGCTGCATCACCACCCGCGTGAAGCCATCGGTCAGCTGGAACAGGCAATCGCCGAACTCGGCCGGCCATTGCTGGTGGGAAGCTCGCTCGGCGGCTACTATGCGACTCACCTGGCCGAGCGCCATGGCCTGAAAGCCTTGCTGGTCAACCCGGCCGTCAGTCCGCACCGGATGTTCGACGGATACCTGGGCACCCAGAAAAACCTGTACACCGACGAAACCTGGGAGCTGACCCACGACCACGTGACGGCCCTGGCCGAGCTGGAAGTGCCGGCGCCGCAGGATCCGCAGCGTTATCAGGTATGGTTGCAGACCGGGGATGAAACGCTGGATTATCGCCTTGCCCAGCAGTATTACCGGGCCTGTGCCTTGCGCATTCAGGCCGGCGGCGACCACAGCTTCCAAGGATTTGTTACACAATTGCCGGCATTGCTCAGCTTTGCCGGGATTGGCGCCGATACCTATCAGGCAATCGATTTCACCGCACTGTGAAGTCTTGCCCCATTTTCATTGAATCACTGACGACGAGACCCTATGGCCACTCCCAGCGCTAGCTCCTATAACGCCGACGCCATCGAAGTCCTCTCGGGCCTCGACCCGGTGCGCAAGCGCCCCGGCATGTACACCGACACCAGTCGGCCGAACCACCTCGCCCAGGAAGTCATCGATAACAGTGTCGACGAAGCCCTGGCCGGCCACGCCAAATCGATCCAGGTCATCCTCCACGCCGACCATTCGCTGGAAGTCTGCGACGACGGCCGTGGCATGCCGGTTGACATCCACCCGGAAGAGGGGGTGTCGGGCGTTGAACTGATCCTCACCAAGCTCCATGCGGGCGGCAAGTTTTCCAACAAGAACTACCAGTTCTCCGGCGGTCTGCACGGGGTGGGTATTTCCGTGGTCAACGCCTTGTCGACCCAGGTACGGGTGCGGGTCAAGCGTGACGGCAACGAATACGAAATGACCTTCGCCGACGGCTTCAAGGCCACCGATCTGCAAGTGATCGGCACCGTCGGCAAGCGCAATACCGGGACCAGCGTGTACTTCGCGCCGGACCCGAAATACTTCGACTCACCAAAATTCTCCATCAGCCGCCTCAAGCACGTGCTCAAGGCCAAGGCCGTTCTGTGCCCGGGGCTGTTGATCAGTTTCGAAGACAAAGGCACCGGCGAAAAGGTCGAGTGGCATTACGAAGACGGCCTGCGCTCCTATCTGGTGGATGCGGTCAGCGAATTCGAGCGCCTGCCGGATGCGCCGTTCTGCGGCAACCTGGCCGGCACCAAGGAAGCGGTCGAGTGGGCGCTGCTGTGGCTGCCGGAAGGCGGCACCTCGGTCACTGAAAGCTACGTCAACCTGATCCCGACGGAGCAGGGCGGCACCCACGTCAACGGCCTGCGTCAGGGCTTGCTCGACGCGATGCGCGAGTTCTGCGAATTCCGCAGCCTGCTGCCGCGCGGCGTGAAGCTGGCACCGGAAGACGTCTGGGAACGCATTGCTTTCGTCCTGTCGATGAAGATGCAGGAACCGCAATTCTCCGGTCAGACCAAGGAACGTCTGTCTTCCCGTGAAGCGGCGGCGTTTGTCTCCGGTGTGGTCAAGGACGCGTTCAGCCTGTGGCTCAACGCCAACCCGGAAACCGGTCTGGCCCTGGCAGAGCTGGCAATCAGCAACGCCGGCCGTCGCCTGAAAGCCAGCAAGAAAGTCGAGCGCAAACGCATCACCCAGGGCCCGGCATTGCCGGGCAAACTGGCCGATTGCGCCGGGCAGGACCCGATGCGTTCCGAGCTGTTCCTGGTGGAAGGTGATTCCGCCGGCGGTTCGGCCAAGCAGGCGCGAGACAAGGAATTCCAGGCGATCCTGCCGTTGCGCGGCAAGATCCTCAACACCTGGGAAGTCGACGGCAGCGAAGTGTTGGCCAGCCAGGAAGTGCACAACATCGCCGTGGCCATCGGTGTCGATCCGGGCGCCGAGGACATGAGCCAGCTGCGCTACGGCAAGATCTGCATCCTCGCCGACGCCGACTCCGACGGTCTGCACATCGCGACCTTGCTCTGCGCCTTGTTCGTCCAGCATTTCCGCCCGCTGGTGGATGCCGGTCATGTCTATGTGGCAATGCCGCCGCTGTACCGCATCGATCTGGGCAAAGAAATCTACTACGCCCTCGACGAAGCCGAGCGCGACGGGATCCTCGACCGTCTGGTGGCCGAGAAGAAGCGCGGCAAGCCGCAGGTCACCCGATTCAAAGGTCTGGGTGAAATGAACCCGCCGCAACTGCGCGAAACCACCATGGACCCGAACACCCGGCGCCTGGTGCAGTTGACCCTCGGGGACGACTTCGCACAGACCTCGGAAATGATGGACATGTTGCTGGCGAAAAAGCGCGCCGGCGACCGCAAGACCTGGCTCGAATCCAAGGGTAACCTCGCCGAGGTTCTGGCCTGATGCGGTTTGGCTGGGCCTTGGCGGGTGCATTGCTGCTGGGTTCGATGACGGTGACGGCAGAGCCTGTGCAAGAGCTGCGCGTGCTCGCCGAACACCCGGTCGAAGGCATGCGCGGCGGCAACCTGTCGGGGCTGGCCTTGTGCGGCAATGACCTGTGGACCGTTTCGGACCGCGACGATGATCAGATCTACCGTCTCGATATCCGCGACCGGGTCTGGCAGGCTACGGCCGTACGCATCGATCCGCCGAAAGTGCCGGACAGCGGCTTGCCGTGGGGCATCAGTTCGCGCACCTGGGCGGCGTCGTTCATTCGGGGCGGGGATCTGGATTTCGAAGGCATCAGCTGTGACAGCGCAGGCAACCGCTACATCGTCAGCGAGGCCCACGCGGCCGTGCTGCAAGTACCGCCGCAGGGGCCGTCGTCGTGGCTGAAAATCTCGCCGATGATGGTGCGCGAGGCGCGGGCCAGCGGCATGTTGCTGCAGTTCAACGCGATATTTGAAGGTCTGGCGATCAGTCCGGCGGGCGATCAGATGTGGCTGGCTGCCGAGCGGCAAAGTCGCGGTTTGTTGCTGATCAAACGCCAGCAGACGGTATGGGATTGTGACGGTCGCTGCGTGCTGCTCAGTGAAGGCGGCATGGAAATGCAACCGCCGCAGTTCCCGAAAGCCCGTCCGGTCAATCGGGATTTTTCCGATATCTCCCTGTTCAACGGCAAGCTGTTTACCCTTGAGCGCAACGCGTACCAGATCTGTCGTCGCGATGCGCAGACGGCCAGGGTCGAGCTCTGCTGGTCGTATGCGGCCGAGCTGTTGCAGGCCAATCGGCGTTATTCGCAGAACTTCGGCCTGGAAGAGGCGCTGGTGGTCGATGCTCAGGGGGCCTGGATCGGCGTCGACAACAATTTCGGCCCGCGCGCCGATGGCGAGGTTCGCCCGATCATCTGGCGTTTCGCCGCGCCGGACGGTGGCTGGAGCGCCAAGCCGTGAGCCAGCAACCGCCGGGCAAGCGTGCCGGTCGGGTGCTGATGATTCTGGCCTGGTGCGCGGCGCTGTTTCTGGCCACGCGGTTTTTCGGCCAGTGGGAAGAACGCCAGCGTAATCCCAATGTGGAAGTGGCTTCGCAGCAGGGCAATGGCTTTATAGAAGTGAAACTGATCGGCAACGCCCAGGGACATTTTGTCGCCAGCGGCCTGATCAACGGTCGGCCGGTGGAGTTCATGCTCGACACCGGCGCGACCGATGTGGCAATCCCGGCCGAGGTGGCGAAAGACCTCAGGCTGGAAGAAGGTTTCGGTGTGACCTTGAGCACGGCCAATGGCCTGAGCCAGGGCTATCGCACCCGTATCGACCGCCTGCAACTGGGCGACATCGTGTTGCGGGATGTCCGCGCACTGGTGGTGCCCGGCCTGCATGGCGATCAGGTGCTGCTCGGCATGAGCGCCCTGAACAAACTTGAATTTACCCAGCGCGGTGGCACCATGCTGCTGCGCCAGACAACGAACCGATGAGGCCCGCATGAGCGACTCCCTTGATCTCAGCCTGGACGGTGTAGAACGCCGCTCGCTGGCTGACTTCACCGAAAATGCCTACCTCAACTACTCCATGTACGTGATCATGGACCGTGCCCTGCCGCATATCGGCGACGGCCTGAAACCGGTACAGCGGCGTATCGTCTACGCCATGAGCGAGCTGGGGCTGGATGCCGATTCAAAGCACAAGAAGTCGGCGCGTACCGTCGGCGACGTGCTCGGCAAGTTCCACCCCCACGGTGACTCGGCGTGCTACGAAGCGATGGTGCTGATGGCCCAGCCGTTCAGCTATCGCTACACGCTGGTGGACGGCCAGGGCAACTGGGGTGCGCCGGACGATCCGAAATCCTTCGCCGCCATGCGTTACACCGAAGCGCGGCTGTCGCGTTATTCCGAAGTACTGCTCAGCGAACTGGGCCAGGGCACCGCAGACTGGGGCCCGAACTTCGACGGCACCCTGCAGGAACCTCTGGTGTTGCCGGCACGTTTGCCGAACATCCTGCTCAACGGCACCACCGGCATCGCCGTGGGTATGGCCACCGACGTACCGCCGCACAACCTGCGCGAAGTCGCCACCGCGTGCGTGCGCCTGCTTGACGAGCCGAAAGCCACGGTCGAACAGCTCTGCGAGCACATTCAGGGCCCGGACTATCCGACCGAAGCAGAAATCATCACCCCGCGCGCCGACCTGTTGAAAATGTACGAAACCGGCAAGGGCTCGGTGCGCATGCGCGCCGTGTACCACGTCGAGGACGGCGACATCATCGTCACCGCGCTGCCGCACCAGGTCTCCGGGGCCAAGGTGCTGGAACAGATCGCTGCGCTGATGCAGGCCAAACCGTCGAAAGCGCCGCAGATCGCCGATCTTCGCGACGAATCCGACCACGAAAACCCGTGCCGCATCGTGATCATCCCGGTCAACAGCCGTGTCGATCACGAAGCACTGATGCAGCACCTGTTCGCCAGCACCGAGCTGGAGTCGACCTACCGGGTCAACGTCAACATCATCGGTCTGGACGGCAAGCCGCAGCTGAAAAACCTCCGTACGCTGCTGGTGGAGTGGCTGGAATTCCGCGTGCTGACCGTGCGTCGCCGCTTGCAATTTCGCCTCGACAAGGTCGAGCGCCGCCTGCACCTGTTGGACGGTTTGCTGATTGCCTACCTCAACCTGGATGAAGTGATCCATATCATTCGCACCGAGGAGCATCCGAAAGCCAAGCTGATCGAGCGTTTTGCCCTCAGCGAAATCCAGGCCGACTACATCCTCGACACCCGTCTGCGTCAGTTGGCGCGACTGGAAGAGATGAAGCTGCGTGACGAGCAGGACGAACTGCTCAAGGAACAGGCCAAGCTGCAAGCCCTGCTGGGCAGCGAAGCCAAGTTGAAGAAACTTGTGCGCAGCGAACTGTTGAAAGATGCCGAAACTTACGGCGATGACCGTCGGTCGCCAATCGTTGAACGTGCGGAAGCCAAGGCGCTGACCGAGCACGATCTGCTGCCGAACGAGAAAGTCACCGTCGTGCTGTCGGAAAAAGGCTGGATCCGTTCGGCCAAGGGCCACGATATCGATGCGACCGGCCTGTCGTACAAGGCCGGCGACGGCTTCAAGACCTCGGCGGCGGGGCGTTCGAACCAGTCGGCCGTGGTCATCGACTCCACGGGCCGCAGTTACTCGCTGGCCACCCACACCCTGCCATCGGCGCGGGGCCAGGGCGAGCCGTTGACCGGCCGTCTGACGCCGCCGCCGGGTGCAACGTTCGAATGCGTGCTGATGCCTGAAGAGGACTCGCTGTACGTGATCGCCTCCGACGCCGGCTACGGTTTTGTGGTGAAAGGCGAAGACCTGCAAGCCAAGAACAAGGCCGGCAAGGCGCTGTTGAGCCTGCCGAACAACGCCAAGGTGATTGCGCCGCGTCCGGTCGCTGACCGCGAGCACAACTGGCTGGCCTCGGTGACGACCGAGGGTCGCCTGCTGATCTTCAAGATCAGCGATCTGCCACAATTAGGGAAGGGCAAGGGCAACAAGATCATCGGTATTTCCGGTGAGCGTGTGGCCAGTCGCGAAGAATATGTCACGGACATCGCCGTTCTTCCGGAAGGCGCCACCTTGGTGCTGCAGGCCGGAAAACGCACCTTGTCGCTGAAGGCCGATGACCTCGAACACTACAAAGGTGAGCGTGGTCGCCGTGGTAACAAACTGCCACGTGGCTTCCAGCGGGTGGATGCGCTGCTCGTCGAAAACCTCAATTAAGCGGCCAGGAAGCGGTCGCACTCATTTCTCCTTCGGAGAAAATGACTGAGAACGCCTCTCTAGAGCGTCCGATCTACGATTTAACCCGTAGATCGGCGCTTTGGCGCTGGAGTCGGAACGCATATTCACGGATGATATGGCCTTTCCAAGCGCCGGCGTGGCCGAGCGTTATTCATATTTATTGAGTATTTTCACTGTGGTCAGCCTTGTGGCGGCCACCTGGACGGGATGATGACTTCTCTGCGCCCCCTTATTTTCCTGCTCGCCGGCGTTCTTGGCCTGGCGGGTTGCAGCGTTCACCAGCCGGTGTCGCTGTATCAGCTGGACAGCGGAAGTCCGGCCCAGCCTGCGCAAAGCGCGGGCATGGCAGTTTTGCTGGGCCCTGTGATCGTTGCCGATTACCTGCAACGGGAAACCCTGTTGCAGCGTCAGCCGGACGGCAGCCTTCAGGCCTCGACCGATGGTCGCTGGGCCGGTAGCCTTTCATCGGACATCGATCAGTTGCTGTTGCGTCAGGTTGCCGGGCATCTGGACAGTCAGCGCGTGGTGCTGGCGCCAGCGACCCTGGGCTTCACCCCGGATGTGCAGGTGCTGTTGACCATCACTCGTCTGGATTCCGGTGCCAAGCAACCGGCGATTCTGGACGCGCAATGGCGCCTGATCGACCGCCGTGGCCAGGTGCGCGACAACCGCATCGTCCATCTGCAGGAGCAACATGCCGGTACCACCGCCGCACAGGTGCAGGCGCAGGGCGTGTTGTTGCAGCGTCTGGCCGAGCAACTGTCGGTAGCGCTCAAACCGTTGGCCAATCAGCCACCGGTCGCCGAGGCGCCACGCAAGTCGGCACCGAAACCGGCAGCGCCGGCGGCGGAAGCCGAAAAGCAGCCGAAGATACCGATGGCTTCGCCGATTCGTACCGATATGGAAGTGTTCCGCTTCTAAGGCTGGAATGAGTCAGGACAGAGCCCGCCTTGTGCGGGCTTTGTTGTGTCTGTTGGCGGGATATCTACGGTATGGCAGCCGGCCTCTTCGCGAGCAGGCTCGCTCCCACAGGAAGTGTGGGCGCCGCTGATCAAGTGTGTGCGAGCCTGCTCGCGAAGGGGCTGGCACAGGCAACAAAAAAGCCCGCAGACAATCGCGTGTCTGCGGGCTTCATCGTTTCTGGGCTAAGGCTTAGGCCCGGCGCTCATGCATCCGCGCCAGTTGCCGCTCAAGCATTGACGGATAAGGCTCCATCAACCGCTCCACACAGCAAGCCCCCTCAGGGCTGGCAATCGGCCGGATTCGTGCGCGCTGGCGAATCAGCGCGTCGTCACCGATCTTGCGCTCCACCAGCAGCAGGTTGCGGCTGTGTTGCGACAGGGCCAGGGCGTCCTGGGCGGAATCGGTCAGCAACAGGTCGATCTGGCTCAGGCCGAACAGTTCGTCGCCGAGTGTCAGGCCCAGCTGCAATTGCAAGGTGATGCCGCTGTCGGCGACTTCGATCTGCAACTGGTGGCCCAGCGCCCGCAGCAGCTCGCCGCAGCAGATGGCGTTGGTCAGGTAATCGTCGCCGCTGTCTTCAGTGTGGAACAGCATCAGGGTGCTGCCGTCGTTCAGGGTTTCGATTTCGCCCTGATACAGCGAAGCGGCCTGCTCCAGACAGTCGCGGTAGCGATCCTGCAACTCTTCCAGACGTGCACGCGGCAAACGGCGCAGTTGTTCCTGCGAGCCCAATTGCACCGCCAGCACCGCCGTGTGTTGCGGCACGCTCGGGGTCGGTCGGCGCACGGCCGGTTGCGCGGTATCGCTCAGCGATTCGTCACGCAGATCGGCGAACGGGTCTTCGTCATCGTCGTCTTCAACGGTGCTGACCACATGGCGAGGCGCAGGCTTCTGCGCAGCCATCGGGCGGCTTTCGTCGAAACTCGGATCACGCAGGTTGCGCACTTCGAATTCCGGCTCGTCGTCCTCGAACTCGGGCTCCGGCTCGGGCTCCGGTTCGGCCGGCTCCGGGGCGTAGTTGGCGTGCAACTGGCGGGCAAGATCGCCGATCTCGTCCTGACGCTCGATACCCGGCGTGTATTCGTCGATACGGCGCAGCCACACGCGCAATTGCAGCAGCGGTGTAGAGATGTGCCGGCCCAGACGCAGGCTCAGGGCCAGGGACAGTGCCAGCAGGATCGCACTCAGGATGCCCATGCTTTGCAGGCTGATGGTCATCGGCTGCTGGAACTGATCCATGTCCAGGCTGATGCGCAGTTGTCCGGCGGTCACGTCCTGAAAGGTGATCTTGCTCTCGTACATGCCCTCGGCTTCGCCGAGCAGGCCGTGCTTGGGCCGCTGACCGGACTCGGCGAGGATGCGGTTGTCCACACTGTAGATGGCGGCGTGGGCCACCAGTTTGTTCTTGGTCAGGTTGTTGAGCAGCACGTTGAGGCTGAGGATGTCGTTGGACACCAGCAGTTCGGTGGCGGAGGTGGCGGTCTGCGTGGTCAGGCTTTCGCCCAGCGCATCGGCCTGCTCGTGCATGGCCTGCTTGAACTGCAGGCCCATCACGCAGGCATAGATCACCAGGGCCAGGGCGACCAGGATCACGTTATGGCTGGCGATGCGCAATGCAATCGGTACACGGCGGTGGCGCAGTGCACGGAAGATCAGCAGAAAGAAGTTATCGGTTTTAACTGGCGTGGGCCGGTTCACTGAGCTCGGCTCTTTTGTCCGTGAAGTTGACGCGCAGTATAGCGACAGGCCCTAGACCGGCAAAGCGCTGGCGGTGCCCGATGGTCACTGAAAGTGGGTAGAATGCGGTTTTTTTCCAGTTGCGGGGGTGCGCGTTGCGCGAAATCGTCCTGATTAACATCACGGGAGTCGACCGTCCGGGTCTGACAGCGGCCATTACCGGTGTTCTGGCCCAGGGTGGTGTGAATATCCTCGACATCGGTCAGGCGGTGATCCACGACATGCTGTCGTTCGGCATCCTTGTGGAAATCCCCGACTCCGAGCAGGGCAAGTCGGTGCTCAAGGACATCCTGTTCAAGGGCTATGAGCTCGACCAGCAGGTGCGCTTCACCCCGGTGTCCGAAGAGGATTACCAGCAATGGGTGGGCAATCAGGGCAAGAAACGCCACATCGTTACCCTGCTGACTCGCAAGGTCACCGCCGGCCAGTTGCAGGCCGTGAGCTCGATCACCGCCAAATACGGCCTGAACATCGACCATATCGACCGTCTGTCGGGTCGCATGCCGCTGGACACTCCGGCGGACAAGGGCAAGGGCTGCATCGAGTTCTCCGTGCGTGGCGAAGCCGCCGATCCGCAGGCCCTGCGCGCCGAGTTCCTCAGCGTGGCTCAGGAGCTGAACGTCGACATCGCCTTCCAGGAAGATTCGCTGTTCCGTCGCAACCGTCGTCTGGCGGTGTTCGACATGGACTCGACCCTGATCGAAGCCGAGGTCATCGACGAACTGGCCAAGGCCGCCGGCGTTGGCGACCAGGTTTCGCAAATCACCGAGCGGGCGATGGCCGGCGAGCTGGACTTTCGCGCCAGCTTCAAGGAGCGTCTGGCGCTGCTCAAGGGCCTGGATGTCAGCGTGCTCGATTCGATCGGCGCCTCGCTGCGCCTGACCGAGGGCGCCGAAACCCTGTTCGCCGAACTCAAGCGCCTGGGCTACAAGACCGCGATCCTGTCGGGCGGCTTCACCTATTTCGCCAAGCAATTGCAGGCCAAACTCGGCATCGATTACGTGTTCGCCAACGAACTGGAAGTGGTCGACGGCAAGTGCACCGGCGTGGCGATCGAGCCGATCGTCGATGCCCAGCGCAAGGCCGATCTGCTGAAGCAGCTGGCTGAAAAAGAAGGCTTGCGCCTGGAACAGACCATCGCCGTGGGCGACGGCGCCAACGACCTGCCGATGCTGGCGATTGCCGGTCTGGGCGTGGCGTTCCGCGCCAAACCGCTGGTCAAACAGTCGGCGAAGCAGGCGATTTCGACCCTGGGGCTGGATGGCGTGTTGTACCTGCTGGGCTTCCGCGATCGCGACGGACAGCTCTGAAAGCTCTTGGCCCCTTCACGAGCAAGCCCGCTCCCACATTGGAATGCCTTTCAAATGTGGGAGCGGGCTTGCTCGCGAAAGGGGCGCCCAGGATTATCCGACTCCACTCAAAGGGATTTCCACAACGAGTCGAAATCCTCTTCGCTGCCGCCATTCTGCGCGGCCTCCAGCGAGCGATAGGCAAACTGATTGAAGCTGTGGGTGCTGGCCACCCGCCGATCCAGCCCGGCGCGGTGCTCTTCGCCCAGGGTGTTGATCAGCACTTTGTTGCCTTCCTGAAACGGCAGCCGTGGCGCCAGTAACGTCGCCGGCAAGTCGATCGCACTGATTTCCGGCAATAACAACCCTCGCAGGTAATGACTGTGATCATCCCGGGTGCGCACCAACTGCAAGCCGCAGGGCTGAGCGTGGGGCGCCACCAGTTCGATGCCCATTTGCGTACCGGCGCCGCGCACCTGGCGGATCCAGCGCACCACGGCAATGCTCCAGCCCTGATTGAGGCTGTCCTGAATCCCGACCATTTCCCCGGCCTGCAATTCGGCAGGTACTTCTTTTGGCCAGGCCAGGCAATAACCGCCGGGGCTGTGGTTGATGACGGGCAAGGCATAGGTCGGGTAGTGCGGCGGGCTGTCGGTGTCGCTTTCGTCGTCGGCCAGCGGTTCGTAACGGATTTCCTCGTAGGGCAACAATTCGTCGGACGTACCCTGTGGCGCGGCATCGAACGCCTGGCTCCAGCTGTCCTTTTCGCCCTGAACCACCGCGCGGCTGAAATTCGCCGCACGGGCGCCGGGGTGCTTGAGCAATTCGCTGAAAGTGCGTTCGCCGCCGAGGTAGAAGTGCAGGGCGCTCATGCCGACGCACACGGTCAGGTTGCCCTGGCCGACGGTGCGCTGAAAGCTGCGCTCGGCGGCTTCGCCCCAGGTCGCGTGCAGGTGTTGCAGGGTATCGAGGGTCAGACCCGACGGCACGGGCAGCGGCGTCGTTGTGTCCTGATGCTGAAGGTGGGCCTCGATGGCATTCACCAACGGTTGCGGATCGAAACCGAGCAACCCTGCCTGTTGCTCGCTGCGAAACTGCGAGCGGTAACGCGGGCCGGCGTCGATGTCTGCCGAGACCGCGAACAAGCCCGCGCCCGGATTGGCGGGCTGCAGCTTCAGCCACGCGCTCCAGGGCTCGACCACTTGGGCCAGGCGCGCGATCTGATTCTGGCGCAACTGATTGCAGCGAGCGCTGCCCAGCAACAGGGCCGCGAGGTAGGTCTGTTCGACACTCAACTCGCCGGTCAGACTGGCGAGGTCGTCGCGTACCCGGCGATGCTGCAGTTGCAGCTCGCAGGCGCAGCGAAACAATTGATGCAGTTCGAACCACAGCTGTTCCGGCGCCGGGCTGTACAGCTGCGTGGCGCGAACCAGTTGCCCTTTCAGCGCGTGGGCCGCCCGCTGCAGCGCTTCGCTCACCAGGGCTGCGCGATCCCGGGAGTACTTGGGCGCGATCCGCAGAATGATGTGTTTGTAACCGATGGCCAGCTGACTTTGCAGGGCCTGGCACAGATTGCTGATCTTGCGTGAGCGCTCATCGAGCATGATCGCCTGATGCAGAAAATGCCGTTCCAGATGCTGGCAGACGAAATACACCTCGGGCCGCAACAGCTCAAGTAAATGCAGACGGTTGTCGCTGGGGGTCAGCAGTTGATTGAGTTCGTTGAGGCCTTGGTACAGCAGGCGCGCGGTTTCGCCGATGTTGGCCTTGGGCAGGTCGGCGATCCAGCGCTTGAGGTCGCGCGGGGTGGCTTCACAGAAGGACAGGCGCAACTGCGTGGGCGTCGGGGCGCTCAGTGGTGGTCGGGATCGTGGCTCACTCATGCCGTGACAAGCTCCGGCGGCGAATAGGGCAATGCCAAAAACTCTAGCAGTTGTGGTCTGTTTCGCAGGTGTTTGTCAGGGTTTTTTACCGTTGGTCTGCTGGCCTGGTGCCATTCCCGCAGGCGCTACTAGTCTCTCAGGCGTGCGATCGGAAACGCACGGTTGCACGGCCTGCCGTCAACGTCGGGGCAGGTCTCCCGAAACTTCAAGGAGATGAGGTTCATGTCTAAATACGCAGTGGCAAATCAATGGGGCGGTAGTTCGGCACCTTGGCATCCGGGTGGAACCTGGGTGCTGGGCGCGCGGGACAACCAGAACGTCGTCGCGATCGAGATCAAGTCCGGCGACGGTGGCAAAACCTTTACCGGCACCATGACGTACGCTGGTGAAGGCCCTATTGGCTTCAAGGCTCAGCGCACTGGCCAGAACCAGTACAACGTCGAAAACCAGTGGGGTGGCAACGATGCCCCCTGGCATCCAGGTGGCAAGTGGGTGATCGGCGGGCGGGATAACCAGAACGTTATCGCGTTGAGCGTCACGTCGAGTGACGGCGGGAAAAACCTCAGCGGCACCAATACCTACGCCAACGAAGGGCCGATCGGCTTCCGTGGGCAGATAGAGTAACGGCGCCACCCAGGTCGTGTCCGCCCCTTCGCAGACGTGCGAAAGGGCGGATCAACCGGTTCAGGCGTTCGACATTGCCAAGGCCTGACCCATCTGTACCGGCGAGCCGGCTTTCAATTCTTCAACCCATCTAACCTGATCCGGCCCGAACAGCACGATTGCGGTCGAACCTAGCTTGAAGCGCCCCAGTTCCGCACCTTTTTCCAGATGAATCGGCGCACGGGCGGCTTCGTCGTAACGGAAGGTTTTCAGTTCGCGCTTCGGTGGCGTGACCAGACCGGCCCACACGGTTTCAATCGACGCCACGATCATCGCGCCCACCAGCACCACGGCCATCGGCCCGCGCTCGGTGTCGAAGATGCACGCTACGCGCTCGTTGCGGGCGAACAGTTCCGGAACGTTTTCAGCGGTGGTCTGGTTGACCGAGAAGATCCGGCCCGGAATGTAGACCATTTCGCGCAGGGTGCCGGCCAGCGGCATGTGCACGCGGTGGTAGTCCTTCGGCGACAGGTAAACAGTCGCGAATTCACCGCCCATGAACGGCGCTGCATTGGCCGCATCGCCGCCCAGCAGTTCCAGCACGCTGAAGCTGTGGCCCTTGGCCTGGAAGATGCGGCCGTGTTCGATCGGGCCGAGCTGGCTGATCGCGCCGTCGGCCGGGCTGAGGATCGCGCCCGGGGTCTGGTCCAGTGGACGTGCGCCGTCTTTCAGCGCGCGGGTGAAGAAGGCGTTGAAATGCTCGTAAGCGGTCACGTCTTCAACCAGTGCCTGCGACATGTCCACTTGATAACGCTTGGCGAACCAGGTGGTGAAGGCATTCTTGAACCAGCGCACGCGGCACTCGGCGACGCAGCCGGCCAGGCGCGACAGCAAGTGATGGGGCAGCAGGTACTGGCTGATGATAAACAAACGCTCTTTCATGACTGTCCTTAAAAATCCTTAAAGCTCGACGGGGGTGTCGGGGTGGTTGCCCCATTCGCCCCAGGAACCGGCGTAGCCCTTGACCCGCGGATAACCGAGGGCCTTGGCCACCAGATAAGTGAAACCGGACCGGTGATGGGTCTGGCAGTGGGTAATGATTTCTTTGTCTTTGGTGATCCCGAGGCTTTCCAGGATCTGCGGCATGTCGGTACGGATGCGCAGCTGGCGCGCCTGATCCATGCCCGCCGTCCATTCGAAATTGACCGCGCCGGGGATGTGTCCACCCTTGGCCGCCAGGACCTTTTCGCCGGAATACTCCAGCGGCCCGCGAGCGTCCCAGATTGCCAGGTCAGCGGCGCCGAGACGACTTTGCAGGTATTCGCGGGTGGCGGTCGGTTCCTCGTGCAGGGTCAGGGCAACCGGGCCGCCCGCCGCCGGAGGAATCTGGATCGACATCGGCGAACCTTCCGCCAGCCACGCCGGCAGACCGCCGTCGAGGTAGTGGTACTTGTCGTGACCGATCACGTCGAGCAGCCAGATGAAGCGCCCGGCCCAGCCGCCGCCTTCGTCGTCATAGACCACGTAGACCGCGTCCTTGCGATGACCCAGCTCACCGAACAGTTCTTCGAGTTTTTCTTTGCTCGGCAACAGGCCCGGAGCCGGCGCCTGACCCAGCTGGGTGCGTTTCGGATCGACGAAGCGTGCGCCGGGAATGTGTCCCTCGGCGTAGCGGGCGGCACTGGTCAGATCCACCAGAATCAGATCGCGGGATTCGAGGCGCGGCAGCAGGTCGCTCGGCTCGATCACCAGGGCCAGGCCAGAGAAATCAGACATGTGAGGTCTCCAGAGCACAAAGGGGAAGGATTGTAGCTGTCATTGGCCGCGCTGGCTAAAACTGTGCAGGGCTTTCTCGATGCACTGCGCGGTTTTGCCGAAGGCTTGCACAGTGATGTCGGCGAACGGCCCTCCACCCTGGTCGGCGACCACGATCATGATCACCCGGCCGTTGTTTACCAGCGAGCGCAGGAACAGGTGTTCGCCGCGAAACAGCGTGCGCAGCGAGGGCGGCAACAGGGCGGAAAACTGGGCGTTGTTGTCCGGGGTGATCCGCACTTGCGCCTGCTGCGCGAGCAAGCGTTGCAGCACCGAACTCTGGCTGACGACGAAATTCAGCGCAGCGGCTTCCTTCGGCAACCCCGAGGTTTGATGGACGCGCAGATTGGCGTGGCTGCGGTCAGCCATCAGGATCATTACCCGACGCATGCCGCTGGCGACCAGCGCATCGCGGGCGGCGACGGTCAGGCTCATGGCGTTGGTGAAGCGGCTTGGCACGGCCAGCAGCTCGGCGCATTGCCGGCGCCACTGGCTCAGGTCGTCAGCGGACGGCGCCGCAGCCGGCAGCATTCCGGCGGGCAGGCGACGGGTGCCCCACGGCCACAGCAGCGAAACCGCCGGGTGCCAGAGGTCGGGCATGAAATGATGACGAGCGCTGACGGCGGCCTGCTGGTGCAACTGTTGTTGTACCTCGTCCATCGAGATTTGCAGGTAGAGGCTGGTCAGGTACTGCCAGCGCTCACTGTGCGGACTGTCCCAGGCCTGTTGCGCCGAGAGTGCCAGGCCGTTGGCCAGCAACACGGTGTTGGCCGGCTGATTGAGCCAGCGGCGCAGGGTCGGGTCGTCGTCGAGGCGATTTTGCTGACGCAGCGGATGATCGACGTCGCGGGCGATACGCAGGACCTTGACCAGTTCGCGCTGTTCGGTCAGCAGCAGCCGATAGCCTTGCTGGACCCAGATCGGCAAACGCCAGGCTTCCACCAGCGCTTCGCCGATTTTCAGCAAGCGCACGCCGAACAATTGTTTCTCGACATCGCAGGCTGATTCGCCCTTGTGGATAACCCGTACTTCCCACTCTTCAAGCAGTTTGGGAAAGGTCAGCGCCAATGGCCACAGCGGCGACAGAAACAACAGGCTGCCCCAATGAATGTCCTGCCAGAGTCGCGCCAAGCGACCGGCGAAAAAACCGTTGGCCTGTTGCGTGGCGTGCTGGCTGATCATCTGCAACTGGCGCAGGGCCTGGGGGATCTGTGCGGCAGGTTCGGCGGGCAGGCGAGCCAGCAGTTCTTCGGTGCGGGCAAGGCCGAGACGATTGATCGCTACTTCGAGGTTTTCCGCCGGCGCGCTCATGTTGCCGTGGGTGTGGCGGTTGGCTTCGCGGATGATGCTCAGGGCCAGCGCCGGGCTGTCCTGCATCAGGTCGGCGATGTCGCGCAGCGAGCTGCGGTCATCGCGAATCGCCCGGCAGACCCGGTCATGGGCGTCTTGCGGCACCGGCAGGCGAACGCTGTCGAGCAGCTTCACCCAGCCATCGAGTGTGGTCGGTTTTACGTGTGGGACGTTCGTTTCATTAGCCATGTCTGGACGAGATCTTCACTGACTGTAGACGCGCCCGGCATGGGCTAAATTGGCTTTTCGCCTGAACTGGCTATAGTCTGGCGCAGTTTTGCCGATAAGTAGAAGAAGAGATTTTTTAACTTCCGAATATGACCTTGAACCCGACTTAAACAAGTACCTTTCTACCTATGGCTAAAATTATCGGCATCATCGTCGTATTCGCGAGCGTGCTCGGCGGATACGTGCTCTCCCACGGCAAGATTGCCGCCCTGATCCAGCCTTTCGAGGTAATGATCATCGGCGGTGCAGCACTCGGAGCATTCCTCCAGGCCAACCCCGGCTACATGACGATGCACGTGCTCAAGAAATCCCTGAGCATGTTCAGTTCGCGTTTCAGCCACACGTTCTATCTGGAAGTGCTGGGCCTGATCTACGAGATCCTCAACAAGAGCCGCCGCGAAGGCATGATGGCCATCGAAGGCGACATCGAAGACGCCGCCGCGAGCCCGATCTTCGCCAAGTACCCGGCGGTACTGAAAGACGAACGCATGACCGCGTTCATCTGCGATTACCTGCGCATCATGTCGTCCGGCAACATGGCTCCCCACGAGCTGGAAGGCCTGTTCGACATGGAACTGTACAGCCTGAAGGAAGACCTCGAGCATCCGTCCCACGCGGTGAACGGCATCGCCGACGCCATGCCGGGTTTCGGTATCGTCGCGGCGGTACTGGGTATCGTGGTGACCATGGCCTCCCTGGGTGAAGGCGATCAGAAATCCATCGGTCTGCACGTAGGTGCGGCACTGGTAGGTACCTTCTTCGGTATTCTCGCGGCGTACGGTTTCTTCGGTCCTTTGGCGCACTCTCTGGCGCACGATGCCAAGGAAGAACTGAACGTCTACGAAGCCATCAAGGCCTCGCTGGTGGCTTCGGCTTCCGGCATGCCGCCGTCGCTGGCTGTCGAGTTCGGTCGCAAGGTGCTGTACCCGGCTCACCGTCCAAGCTTTGCCGAGCTGGAACAAGCCGTTCGCGGTCGCTAAGTCATGGAAAATAACCAGCCGATAATCATCAAGCGCGTCAAGCGCATCGCCGGCGGGCATCACGGCGGGGCGTGGAAGATCGCCTTCGCCGACTTCGCGACGGCGATGATGGCGTTCTTCCTGGTGTTGTGGCTGCTGTCCACCGCGACCCCGGAACAGAAGATCGCCATCGCCGGTTACTTCAAGGACCCGGTCGGTTTCTCCGAGAGCGGCACGCCGTACATCATCGACCTGGGCGGCACGCCCACCCTGGCGCCGGAAAACACTCTCAACCCTGAAGTGAAGTCGCAGCCGCAACCGGACAAGGTCACGGTCGACACCGAACAGGTTGAAGGCATGGCCGAGCAGGTCGAGAAGGAACGTCTGGAACTGTTGCTGCAAGAACTGCAAAACAAGGTCGACGAGAACCCGCAACTGCAGAAGTTCAAGGACCAGATCCTCTTCGAAATCACGCCGAACGGCTTGCGCATCCAGATCATGGACGCCGAGAACCGGCCGATGTTCGACTCCGGTTCTGCACGCCTGAAGCCGTACTTCGAAGACATCCTGCTGGCCATGGCCGACACCATCAAGGCGGTGCCGAACAAGATCAGCATCAGCGGTCACACCGACGCCAAGCCTTACGTGGGCAACGGCGATTTCGGCAACTGGGAGCTTTCGGCCAACCGTGCCAACGCCGCCCGGCGTGCGCTGGTGGCGGGCAGTTATCCGGACTCGCAAGTGGCGCGTGTGGTGGGTTACGCCTCGTCGGCGCTGTTCGACAAGGAGAACCCGTTCAACCCGGTCAACCGCCGCATCGACATCGTGGTGCTGACGAAGAAAGCCCAGGCGGCCATCGAAGGTGCGCAAGGCGCCGACCCGTCGAAACCGGCGGATCAAGGTCAGAACGGCGCGGCCCCGGCCACCCCGGTCGACCCGAACGCCTTGCCGGCGGATCAGCAACCGGTACCAGCACACGAGTTGCGCGAACGGCTGAACCTGTTCGACGACCCGCTGCCGAAACCGACCGAGCCGGGCGCAGCGGCACCAGCCCCAGCGCCTGCTGCTCCGGCGCCCGCGCCGAAACAGTGACCCACAAAAAAGCCGCGAGATGATCGCGGCTTTTTTGTGTCTGGTTACTTGAAAGTCTAGTAACCGTTTTCCGGCAAACTGGCGATGATCGAGCGGTAGCTGTTCATTCGCTGCTGCTGCACGCGGCCGTCTTCCAAGGCCTTGAGCAGTGCGCAACCGGGTTCGCGATCGTGCTTGCAGTCGCGGAAGCGGCAGGTGCCGAGCAGGTCGTTGAACTCGATGAAACCGGCTTCGACGTCGGCGCGGCTTACGTGGCCGAGGCCGAATTCACGGATGCCCGGGGAGTCGATCAGTTCGCCGCCGCCGGGGAAGTGGAACAGACGTGCGGTGGTCGTGGTATGCGTACCTTGACCGGACAGCTCGGACAGCGGGCCGACGCGGGTCTCGACTTCCGGCAGCAGGCTGTTGACCAGCGACGACTTGCCGACACCGGACTGGCCGACGAACACGCTGATGCGTCCGTCGAGCTGCTTTTGCAATTGCTCCATGCCGTTGCCGTGGTGCGCCGAGACTTCCAGCACCGGATAACCCAGCGTGCGGTAGACCGCCAGCAGCGCATTCAGCGCCGGGGCGTTCTGCTCGTCGATCAGGTCAAATTTGTTCAGCAGCAGCAACGGACGGATGCCGGCGTGTTCGGCGGCGACCAGATAACGGTCGATCAGGTTGGCATGGGGTTCGGGCAGCGGGGCGAAGACGATGACGATCATGTCGACGTTGGCGGCCACCGGCTTGAGCTGGCCACGACTGTCCGGACGGCACAGCTCGGTGGTGCGCGGCAGTTGCGCGACGATCACGCCGATGCCCTGGTTGCCGGCGCGCCATACTACCCGGTCGCCGGTGACCAGCGCCGGCAGGTTGGCCCGCAGGTGGCAGCGGAAGACCTGGCCGGCCAGCTCACCCTCAACGGCCTCGACCTCGACCTGCACACCGAAGTGGGCGATCACCAGGCCGTGCTGTTCCGGGCCGAGGTCGCCGCCTTCGAGCGCCTCGACGGCCGAGGACTCGCGTTTGGCGGCGCGGGCGGCGCGCTCGCCCTGAATCTTTTCGATGCGCCAGTTTTGACGACGATTGAGTTGGCGTTTGGCCATGGGTGTTCCGTCTGAAGAATACAGCGATTAGGTAAAACGGCCGCGAGTTTAGCACGCCCGGCAGGCTGCCTAGGCTAAACTGCGCAGCATTGCTCAGGAGCCGAAAAATGCAAAACCCGCAGAATCTGATCTGGATCGACCTCGAAATGACCGGTCTGGATCCGGAAAACGACGTCATCATCGAAATGGCCACCATCGTCACCGACAGTGACCTGAACACCCTGGCCGAGGGCCCGGTGATCGCCATCCACCACAGCGACGAAGTCCTCGCCCGCATGGATGAGTGGAATACCCGCACCCACGGCAACTCCGGCCTGACCCAGCGCGTACGCGACAGCCACATCAGCATGGCCGAGGCCGAGGCTGAAACCATCGCCTTCCTCGAAAAGTGGGTGCCGAAGGGCAAGTCGCCGATCTGTGGCAACAGCATCTGCCAGGATCGCCGCTTCCTTTATACCCACATGAAGTCGCTGGAAAGCTACTTCCACTACCGCAACCTGGACGTGTCCACGCTCAAGGAACTGGCCGCGCGCTGGGCGCCGGACGTGCGTGACAGCTTCAAGAAGGGCAGCACTCACCTGGCGCTGGACGACATCCGCGAATCCATCGCCGAGCTGCAGCACTACCGCAAGCATTTCATCAAGTTCTGAGATAGGCACCCACGCCGGGGCGCCCTCTTTTGGTGCCTCGGCGAAGTGAGTAGACTGCGCGCCTTCCTGCCAGGATCGCCACCATGTTGCTGATGCTCTATCTCGTCGCCATTACTGCCGAAGCCATGACCGGCGCCCTGTCTGCGGGCCGTCGCGGCATGGACTGGTTCGGCGTGGTGCTGATTGCCTGCGTCACGGCGTTGGGCGGCGGTTCGGTGCGCGATGTGCTGCTCGGGCACTACCCGCTGACTTGGGTCAAACACCCGGAGTACCTGGTGCTGACCACGATCGCGGCGATGATCACCGTGTTCACCGCACGGTGGATGCGTCACCTGCGTTCGCTGTTTCTGGTGCTCGACGCGGTGGGTCTTGTGGCGTTCACCCTGATCGGCTGCATGACCGCCCTGGAAATGGGCCACGGCATGTTGGTGGCCTCGGTCAGCGGCGTTATCACCGGGGTATTCGGCGGTATCCTGCGCGACATTTTCTGCAACGATATTCCGCTGATTTTTCGGCGCGAACTTTATGCGAGTGTCTCGTTCGCTGCAGCGTGGTGCTACATGCTGTGTCTTTATTTAAGTGTGCCAGGCGAACAAGCCATTCTGATCACTCTGTTTGGTGGTTTTTTGTTACGCCTCCTTGCGATCCGTTTTCATTGGGAAATGCCGAAGTTCGTTTATAACGATGAGCATTGATACTTGATGCTGAAAGTCAGTGCATTGCCGGATAAGTCTGTCAGCGGCTTAAGGCGTTGCAAGTGTATATTTCTTACATCTTTCGCTTTGCTGTTTGTTTGAAAGGTCTGTAATTTTTTCTTGGCATATTCGATGCCAATATTAAATTAACTCTTCAACGGAATAGACTATGAGCGAAAGCATGGACGCTACACCCGATCAGCAAACCAATCTGCCCAATCTTGCAGGCCTTGCACTTGTGAATGTCAAGTTCGATGCCAGCGACAGTACTCGAAGCAAGTCGTTGTTCGCTAACGGCCGAATGCAGCTGAAAGTGCAAGTGCTGGTGTCCGGGGTAGACGCGGACGGAAACGCCATGCACGTGCCTGCAGACGTCATGGAAAGCATAGAACTGATCCATTACAGCACTGGCAAGACGTTGTCTGATGGCTGGGTCGCGAGCACTGTGCAAGGGCAATTTACCCTTGAGCAGCGACCTTCATACATGGCAGAAGAGGTTCGCGACGAGGTTCTTGAGTATGACAGCGTCCATCCTCAGGTACGCACCTTCTGGGTATCCTCATCGAGCGCCGGAACCACCCGGATCGGTGCACGTCTGTCGCTGAACGGTGTGAGGATTCTCACTAACGGATCCACCCTTTTCAGCGTTCATGACAGCAGCGTAACTATCGAAGCACAAACGCCTGTGGGGTACTCCATAGACGAGTTTCGTTGGTATCAAACCCGGCAGGGCGACGAGATGCCCGGCAATCGCATCTGGAATTATCGTTTGGGGCTGTATCCGCGGGGGCAGCAGGTCAAATTGGTGGATTGGGTTGTGGACGGAGTAGAAAAGGGCGTTAACCATAACTTTGCGGGCGGCAACAGACTTAATGAATCACAAACCAATTATATGGAAGCCATTCTTGTTCGCCCTGAAGAAAAAAGTGTGAGCGTGACCTTGCCGGATAGAGGAGATCCTTTTGTATTCACTGTTTTTCCGGACGCCCATACATGGAATCATGCACATTACAAGGTAGATACTCGGAGCGACGGAGAACTGACCGTCGTGCAAGGCCTGTCCGAATACTCGGATGCGCAGAGAGGTAAACTAAAGTACGGAAATAAACTTTACTTACTCGCCATTGATGAATACGGCACAGAGCACAGGCTGGCGCTGCGCATGAACTTTCATGAGCGCAACATCTATCTGGAACGAGGCTGATGACTGGCTTCTTTTCTGCAGGTTTGCCGGGTGTAGTAGATATCTATGCTGTTTTGCCTGCACTTGCCAATAAGCTGTGATTTTCAATCTCGGGTAATAGCACGTACTGTGCTTTTACCTCTTTCTGGCGTTGCTCCTTCAGTGATGGGGGGCAACGCGACGACAACTGAGGATGAGCATTCATGGCTGGCAAACCGCCAAAGGTCAAACCTGTACCCACTCCAAACAGAACACCCGAATCCAGTGGAGATGGTACTTATCGGCCACCGTCCCCCCCTCCATCAATACCGCATTTGACCCAGTCGTATCTTCTGGATCCGTCGCAATCTTCCAGCCGTGTGACTGAACAGGTCGCAATGTCGCAGACGGTCGGTGTGAAGGTGAGCTCGATGTTATCCGCGATCGACGAGTTTGCGGCGCTTGCTGCTACGCCTTCGCTGGCAGATTACTGGATACCCACACCCCGAAGCCTCGGCGAGCCCGATGCGCAGGGCATCCGCCTGTTCAAGCAACGCCAGTACGTCGCTGTAGACGATGTCCATTTCGTGCAAGTGGCACGGGATGCCGAGAGTGGGCTTTTTCGCGCCACACTAGCCCGTGAACTCAACCCCTCCGGCCCGTTACTGAAACCTGACGGCGAAGGACGGTTATGGCTGGCGCGGGACAACAGCGACTCGCCTGATCACGTGGCAAGGCTCAATTCGTTGCGGGAGCGAACGGCTGAACTGCTGCGCTCCATGGGGCATCCAGTCGACGATTTTTTCGATGTCACGATTGCACGCATCGTTGCAGCAAGTGGTATGGGTGAAGCGCTGGTGCGCGATCCCCGTTTTTACCCCTGGTCACTGGACTTGTTGCATGACACCGTCAGGCGCTTCCGCCTCGATCAGAAAATCCGGGAACTCTTCACCTACATGCACCAACCCGATCCGTTGTTGCGGGCCCGGATCGATCCGCATCTTCTGGCTCTTGTGCGGTTGCGCGAGGGCGATCTTGTCGGGCGAAGCGCGCGACGGGATCGTAACGCCCTCTTTCAGGATAGTGAGCACGCGTTCGAACTCGACTGTGATGAAAATACGTTGCAGATGCGGCGGATTTTTCCTGACATGCCCAAGGCATTGGCCCAGGCATTGTGGCGCGATGCAAGTGCTGCCGATCGGCTGCACATGCATGACAAACCGGGAATGACGCGGTCAATGGCAGAAGAAGCGCTGGTAGCGCTGCGCGATTTTCGTCTGGCCAGAGCCTGTGAAGGTTTATATCTGGATTCGGTATCCAGCCTGGACAGTGACCGACTGGCGATGCATATGATCGAGCATCTTGCCGGTTGGCCGCAAAACGTTCGTATCGAGATCCGCCAGGGTTTGGTGGAGGACGGTATCGGCGGTGTCCGTACGCCATTCCATCACGTTCTGATTCGGCAGGACGCAGGCTATGTTATCCACAGCACCGAGGGCCTGTCGTCAACGGTTGAAGGCGATCTTTATTCGACAGTCTGGGGACTGTTGCACCCCGAGCAACGCCAGGCGTTCGGTGTGACGGAGGGAGGAGGGCAAGCGCTGCAGCATCTGATTCGTGCACAACCGCTGCCGCCGCGCCAGGTTGTGAGCGAAGCTCTGGGGCTTGCGCCGCTTCCGGGGGCTGTCGCTCCCGCCGCCGTGCAATACAGACAAACGGGAGGGTTGCGAGGCGGAGCCGATAACAACCCGCTTCCGGCAAAATCTGTTACAGACCGCGTACGTGATCTTTATCCGCAGCTAAAGGATGAGGAAGTGACGACGTTTATCAACGAGCGTTTGAAAAGTGATCCATCAGGCGTTTTGTTTCGCCTGGAGACAGAGCTTGCGACGTTGCGTGACGAATTGGCGACTTGGACTGCTGACGGGGTTCCACCCCATGGGCAGACGTCGGAAACACAAGTCGCGCCGACACCCGCCGACAGACGCCAGGCTCGTGAGCAGTTCAGCGCAAAATTGCAAGATATCTGGCAACGCAAGTCGGTCTCGACATGGGAGGAGGGAGCGCATCATTTTTCTCACTATGTCGATTTTTCGGGTGAGTTGCCAGGATTGTCCACCCGTTTTGAGCATATAACTGAGTTGATATTGACCGCAAATGAACCAGGCGCACGGATAGGTGCATTTCTTGACAGCTTTCCCAATCTTGAGTGTTTGGGAGTCGTTCGCATAAAAATGGAGGAATTCCCGTCAGGAATATTTCAACTGCGCCAGTTAAGGGAGCTTACGCTGGACGGATGCTCGCTAAAATTATCCGAGGTCACAGTTGAAGGGCTGTCCAGAATCGAAACGCTGACCCGATTGAATCTGGCAAACAACCCTCTGACAATTGCTCCGCATGTAGGCTTCATGTCGGGTTTAACCGGATTGATGCTGAGCAATGCAAATCTTTCCAACATTCCTTCAGGTATGGGTTCGCTCAGGAAACTTGGGGTCGTGGCATTGCATGATAATAATATTTCCGACGTGGGATATGAATTGTTCGAGATCCCAGATACACAGGATCTGTTCGTTGGTTTATCGAATAATCCGCTGAGTGACGCAACGAGACAACGGATCAATGAGTATCTTGAAAACTCCAGTATGGATCGAAAGGTGGAAATTCAGATGGATGAGTTGGCCTCAGACTCTGACTCCGATAGTGAATCTATAGAAAGCGGGTTCTCGACAGGTTCAGACAGTGATTGAATGTTGGTGGAAGTAACGGTTTCTTCGTTTACCTAACATAATCTGAAAAGAATCAACGGCTTTGTGGCTCCCCTTCTGACTCTGTGCGGTTGAGGTCAGGAGGGGGCAGGACTCGTTGAGTGCTGGAATCAAAGGAGCAGGAGCAGTGTCATAAAATTCGCTTCATGTGAGTTGCGTGTTTTTTTTGAGTGTATTAGCACCTGTGTGAATTGTTAGTGGTGATGTTGAAATATTGCTTGCTAATAATTTGTCGAATGTCGTGGCTGTTTTTATTTAAATAGCACCTCAATACTTTGCTAAGTCCTTTAAGGGCGAAACTATTAATCAGCAAGGTATTGTTAAATGTTTGATGAGCAAATTGGTATTTCCCGTATTGAGGTAAAACTCGACGCCACACGGTCTGGCCAGCATAAAGTGCTTTACGCCAACGGTCGCATGCAGGTGCGAGTGTTGGTGCTACTGCACGGGATCGATAACAATGGCGATGGCGCATCCCTGTATGGGCATCCCGCGTTACAGTCATTGAGGTTGATCGCCTATAACGGTGCGCGGCCTCTTGAGGGGGGCTGGAGTGTATCGCTGCAGGAAAATCGTTACGCCCATGAAATGTCAGGCGGTGCACCGCGGATTGCCGAAGTTCCACGTGCCACGCACAACCGGATAAGTGACGACTCTGATCCGGTGCAGATTTTCCAGTTTTGGGTTTCGGCAAGCAAGCCCGGAATCATGGAAGTGGCCGCCGAAATTGTCATGGATGGGGTGTTATTGCGAAGTAACGGAGTTGGCTTTGACAGCAGTGTTACGCTGGAGGCAGTTCCGCCTAAGAACTATTCGTTGAAGAGCTTTACGTTCAGCGAATATGGTGCAAAACAGCAGAAGGTGCGTTATGACTGGCTTCAAAGTTTTCATATAGGACTGAATGCGGAGGGCAGGCAAATTCACCTGCTTGACTGGTACAGCAGCGAGGTGAAACTTGATCCTTATGATTCCGAAGATGCGGTACAGGTCTATGCGTCCGGAAATATTCCCGGAACTCGGGATGGACGCAGAAATTTTTACGGCTATATGGCACCCATCTACGGGTTGAAAGCAACGTTTCGCAGTCCCGTTGGCACTATGCACGCGCCGATTAACAACGTGCCCGGACAGTTGACGTTGATTCAATATACTTCCGCGGACCTGCAAGTAGGACGAGAAAGCGAAGATGCATTTGAGTTTGCCGTGATTAATGAATTTGGTACGGAACACAGACTGTGTATCGACGGTGATAAAGAGCAGCGCGCTTTTATTCTGAGTGCTTCCAGGCGGCCAATGAAAAACGTCAACTGATTTTGCGATGCGGCCAGCGATTTTTAGCTGGTCAACCTGGCTTGTCCCTATCTTCATCTGGAATAAAGGAGATTTTTTCTATGGAAAGTAATTTATCTTCCGCTGTTCATTCAAACGCTTTTAACTTCGGTGAATTTGTTTCCGGGGGCGTTGATCCGCGCACGGGCATGTACACGTGTTCCTTTTCGTTGGGAAAGTTGCACTCGGCGGACCTCAATGGCCCTGAGCTTGCACTTTCAATGGGCTTCAATCCGCTCAATCAGGCGGACTCCGGTTTTGGCATTGGCTGGTCGTTGACCGTGACAAATTATGACGTGCGCAGCAAAATCATGACATTGTCCAACGGCGAGCGTTACAAGGCTGTCGAGACGTCTACCGGTCTGAAGTTCAAGGAAATGAAACTGCAAACGGCAAAGGTGTCAGTCACTGGAGCAGGGCGCTATGAAGTTCGATACAAGGATGGTCGGCGTGAGCTGCTAAAAGTCCTGGCTGGCACTCAAGTCGCTGTAGCGGAAAAAATAATCGCCGCGAACGGTGTAAGCATTTCGTTGAAGCACGAGTTGTTCAACCAGTACCCCAGGTTGAGCGAGGTCCGTGACGACAAACGATGCCTGTTGAGAATCACACGCAATGCTGGACAAGTCACATTGACCCGGCATCCTGATACCTCATCCAGTTCCGCCTACAAGTTGATTTTGAAGAACGCTCGGGTAACGGCGATTGAGCTTCCGGTCGGTAAAGGTTGGGAGCTGGAATATGAAGTTATCGATAAGGCCTGCTATTTGCACCGCGTCGTCAATCCATTGCGCGGCATCGAAATCATTCGCTACAAGCGCCACGGTCATAGCTTCGTGAATGGCGTGGAACAGACACTGCCGTTTGTTATCGCTCACGACACCTACCCTGGGCGCGATCAACCCAGACTCTGCAAAAGCTACACGTACTCCGATCACAACTTCCTTGGGCAGGGCCTCCTCCCGGCCAAGGATAATGATCTGGATCCGCTCTATCTGGCGCCCGGCAATTATGTCTACACCTCGGACGAGCAGTTGTTGGTAAACGGCAAAGTACATACTCGGATTAAACGCACTTACAACAAGTTTCATCTGTTGGTGGCTGAGGTTACAACCTGTGGCGACGCCCAGGTCACTATCGCCACGGAGTATCACTGTTCCGTCACCAGACCTTTCAATGAGCAGTTGGCTCAGTTCCGCATGCCGAAAATCCAAACGGTGACTCACCTCGATCGGCGCACCCAGCGGCAACGCGTTGAAACCACCGTCACCGAGTTCGATCACGAAGGCAACTTGCTCAAGTATGTTGAGCCAAGTGGCGTGATGACTTCGACGGAATTTTATCCGGTAAGCGGTGGAGATAATTGCCCGGAGGATCCGCTGGGTTTCTCCAGGTTCCCGAAAAAGAGGACGGTCAGCGCTGCCGCGGAGGGTGGCGCCTCGACAGTCACGTACTACGACCATGCCTTGCATCCCGCATTGGAAGGCGCGGAGTTGGCCTTCGTATTACCGGTTGGGGAGCGTTTTTTTGAAGTTGTGGATGGTGTTGAAGTCTTGCGTTCGAAAACTGAACGCAGTTATCTGAACTCGCCAAAGGACCCACTTAGGCACGGGGCCACAAAAGAGCAAAGTATCACCCTGAATGATAAAAAAACCTCGACCGAATTTTCCTATGAACTTGAAGGTGACAGGTTGCGGGTCAAGTCCAGCACACGCGGATTTGACGGCGCGGTGCAGACCCGTGAGAAAGTGCTCTCGACGTTGACCGGATTACAGACGTCTGAAGTCGGTGTCGATGGCGAGCACATCGAACATGAATACGACGCAATCGGCCGAGTCGTGTGCAAAACGGTTGCTTCCGGCACCCCTTATATGGCTGCTACCCGGTGGGTTTATCTTGCTGCCAGCAAGCAGCAGCCGGCCACCATGGTGACCACGGATCCTGTCGGAGGCGAGCAAAAAGTCTCCTGTGACGGTATGCAGCGGGTGATCACCGTTCAGGAAAAGGACTGTGACCATCCCGACAAGGACGGGCTTATCCCGACTCGCACGCTTTATTCTGCCCTGCACGATTCGGTCGGTCACAAGGTGCAAGTGACGCTGACCGACTGGCGTGATGGCAAGCCTTATCCGGTCAGCACCTGCTACGAATTCGATTCCTGGGGCCAGGTCAACAAGACGCTGCATGCTGATGGGCGTGTCGAACACAGCGAGATCGATCCGGTCCTTCGCCAGCAAACCAATTGGCTCCAGGGGATGGGCAAAACAATCACCCACGTCAATGACTTCGGTAAACCGCTCACCATCGAGAGCTTCAATCTGAAGAACAGGAGTCTTGGCAAAACCGTTTACACCTATGACGGGTTCGGGCGCACAACCAGCGAGACAGATCCTGTCGGCAATACCACTCGATATGAGTACGACGTTTTTGACCGGATAATTCGCACTGTCCTGCCAGACGCCAGTGTGGTGGTGGCCGATTACGCCGAACATAGCGATGAAGGGCTACCGATCAGCATCAAGGTCGGTGACAAAGTGCTGGGACAGAAAACTTATGATGGCCTGGATCGTTTGATACAAAGTACCGTCGGCGGACGAAAGTCCGAGGCGGGTTATGAAGCGGGCTTTACTCAGCCACAGTGGCACAAGAGTGCTGATGGCAAAAAAACCGAATTCACATATTTGCGCGATTTGGGTGGTCTGCTGACTGAGCGCAAGGCAGGGGAACTGGTCACGACCATGACTTATGACCCCAGTGGCAATCCCTTGACCTGTAATGAAAATGGCAAGGAGCGCAGTTTTAACTATTACCCCTCCGGACGCCTCAAGTCAGAAACAACGACCTTCGGCGCGATCACGAAAGCAACTTCCAGTACCTGGTCCCTGCAGGGGCGACCCATCGCCCATGTCGATGTACTCGGAGCCGAAAGCACATCCGAATACGATCAGTATGGCCGCCTGCTATCGGACTCGCAGGGCACGCTGAAAACCGAATTCCATTACGACACCCAGACGGGAATGCTGGACTGGACGAAAGCCGAAGAAACGTCGATCAAGCGGCAGTTGATCACCCGGTTTGCCTATGACGATATCGGTCGTGAAATCCGCCGTACATTCGAGATCAAGGGGCAGCCCGACCAGACGCTGGAATCGACTTATACGCTTGCCGGCAAACTGGCGCAGAAAGTGTCCAGGCGTGGCACGCAAATTTTGCGTGATGAACAATTTACCTACGATGTGCGCGGGCGTCTGATCCAGTACGACTGTGCCGGCACCCAAAAGCCTCGCGATCCGTATGGCAAGGAAATTCTCCAGCAGACGTTCACCTTCGATGCGCTGGATAACATTCTTACCGTACAGACCAAGTTCCCACTGGGCGTGAATCTGACCACCTTCAGTTATGACAATCCCGATCCTGTACAACTCAGCGCAGTCAAGCATTCTCATGCCGACTATCCGCCCGCAGTGACGCTGGAATACGACGCCAATGGCAGGATGATCAAGGACGACCAGGCGCGAACTCTGGCCTACGACGCATTCGGACGTCTTGAGCAGTTGTCCAGCGCAGGGGGATCAGTCATTCGCGGCTATCATTACGACGGTTTCGACGATCTGGTTGAACTGTCGCAACCCGATAAGGCAACTGCGCAGCGTTACTACCGCGCAGGCCGGGTCGCCAATGAGGTGAGTGGTGAAAACTCATCCAGTATCGTGCGTCACGGTGGAGCGCTTGTGGGGCAACTGCAGCTCGGTTTGAACGCCGGTACGCAGCTGTTCGGCACCGATCAGCAGCAAAGTGTGCTGGCAACGCTGGGCAAGGAACAGCTCACCGATTGCGCCTACAGCCCTTACGGGCGTCGTCCAGCCGAAGGTGGTTTGTTCAGTCTGGCGGGGTTCAACGGCGAGCAGCTGGATCCCGTTACCGGGCTGTATCTTCTGGGTAACGGTTACAGAGCCTATAGTCCGACACTGATGCGTTTTCTTGCCCCGGACAGCATGAGTCCGTTCGGCGCGGGCGGATTGAATGCCTACAGTTATTGCCTGGGCGATCCTGTCAATCGTGTCGACCCTACCGGGCATATATCCTGGCAATCGATCCTGGGCATCGGGCTCGGCGTTCTCGGAGTTGTTGCCAGCGTGCTGACGATGGGCGCGGCAACGCCATTGGCAGCGGCGGCATTGGGGCTGGCCGTTGCCTCAGGCTTGGCGGGTATTGCCAGTGAGGTGACCAATGAGGTGGCACCGGGTTCTCAAGCAGGTGAGATACTGGGCTGGATCAGTTTCGGTCTTGGGCTGGCTTCGCTCGGTGCAGGTCTGGCGGCTGGTGCAAGAGCTGCTTTGAATGCTGGCAATAAGTTGGTTTCAGCCTATAGCCAAGGACTCAGTAGCAAGGGGGCAGGCAACGCCGCGCAATATTTGAAGGCGGGTGGAAAAGGCGCCAAGGCAGCAGCCAAAAAAGCCAAGGCGCCCTCGGAGGAAGTGGCGGTTCAACCCTGGCAATTGCAGAAAGCCAAGAAAAGCTATATCTCCACTGATGCCAGGGAGGAAATGGCTGAAAGATTCTACCAAAACGTGGAAAGCAATATGTCCGCCAGCCAGGCAGCCGCGGAGTCCGGGATGCTGTACGAGGAATTCGGACCCATCGGCAGTGGAAGAAAAGTGTCGCATGTTTTTTTTGCGAGTACGAAAGGACGTGGGGAGCGTATTTACTTTATAGAGGACAGTAAGCAGAGAGTTTGCAAAGTCTTGCAGGCGGGCGGCCATTTGTCCGACGGGCAGACCAACACGATGATGAAAACCGCTAAAACCATTGATACAACGCGCAGGTAAAACTTGGCTCATCCTTATGGGTCTGAAGGTCGGGAGTGCCGTTCCAGCGCCCACTCCACATGCTCCCTGACCAACGCTGACGGATAATCCCGTCGTGCCTTCAATGCTTCCAGCACGGGAATCGTTGAAGGCGCATTGCCCAGCCCCACCGCCAGATTCCTTAACCAGCGCTCATACCCGGCACGCCGCAAGGGCGATCCTTCAGTGCTGCTCAAAAACTTCTCTTCATCCCACAAAAACAGTTCTGCCAGTTCGGCATTGTCGAGGTTGTGCCGTGGCTTGAAATCGCTTTCGCCAGAGGGTTTGGCGAAGCGGTTCCACGGGCAGCAGATCTGGCAGTCGTCGCAGCCGAACACGCGGTTGCCGATCAGCGGGCGCAGGTCTTCGGGAATGGCATTTTTCAGCTCAATGGTCAGGTAGGAAATGCAACGTCGCGCGTCCAGCACGTAGGGGCCTACGAAAGCGTTGGTCGGGCAGATGTCGAGGCATGCGGTGCAGCGGCCGCAATGTTCGGTGCTGTGCGGTTCATCCACCGGCAACGGCAGATCGACGAACAGTTCGCTGAGAAAGAAATAACTGCCGGCCTTGCGATTGAGCACCAGAGTGTTCTTGCCGATCCAGCCCAGCCCCGCCTGCTCGGCGATGGCTTTTTCCAGCACCGGGGCGCTGTCGACGAAGGCTCGGAAACCGAACGGACCGATTTCGGATTGAATCCTGTCCGCCAGTTGTTGAACGCGCTTACGGATCAATTTGTGATAATCGCGGCCCAAGGCATAACGCGAAATGTAGGCTTTTTCCGGTTTGCCCAGCAATTGCGCCATTTGTGTGTCGCCCGGCAGGTAGTCCATGCGCAGCGACACCACGCGCAAGGTGCCCGGCACCAGCTCCTCAGGGTGCGAGCGTTTGCTGCCATGGGCGCCCATGTAATCCATTTCGCCGTGATAGCCGGCCTCGAGCCAGCGCTGCAGGTGCTGCTCATGCTCGGCCAGATCCAGACCGCTGATGCCCACTTGCTGGAAGCCCAGCTCGCGGCCCCAGTCCTTGATGGATCGGGCGAGGGCGGGAAGATCTGTGGTGATGGCGGACATGAGGCGAGAGAAACCGGAGCTGAGGTGCGTATAATTCTGCCAGACATCGGAGCCCGAAGACGCATGCCGCACACGAAAGATGAAATACCCGACGCGCTGTACCGCGCCACGCAGGTGCGGGCACTCGATGCGCGGCTGATCGCTGCCGGCACTCCGGGCTTCGAATTGATGCAGCGCGCGGCCCATGCCACATGGCGCGCGCTGGTTCGACATTGGCCATCTGCTAACGAATTGACGGTGCTGGCAGGGCACGGCAACAACGCGGGTGACGGCTACCTGGTGGCAGCGCTGGCGCGTCGGGCCGGTTGGCAGGTTCGGGTAGTGGCCGTGGGTGATCCGCAGCGATTGCAGGGTGATGCGGCCGTAGCGCATGCCGACGCCGTGGCCGAAGGCGTGGTGATAGCCCCCTGGTATCCTTCCTGCGAGTTGCGCGGAATCGTCGTTGACGGGTTGCTCGGCACCGGTCTGAGCGGTGAGGTGCGTGAGCCTTATGCCTCTGCGATTGCGGCGATCAATGCCAGCGGACTGCCAGTGGTCGCGGTCGATATCCCTTCCGGGTTGTGCGCCGACACCGGTCATGCGTTAGGTCATGCGGTGCGCGCTGACCTCACCGTGACCTTCATCGGCCTGAAGCTCGGGCTGTTCACGGGCGCAGCGGCGGATCACGTCGGGGAACTGCTGTTTAACGATCTGCAGGCCTCTGCCGAAACCTTCAGTGACATTCCTGTCGCCGCTCGCCGACTGAACGTGACTAACCTTCCGCGTCTGGCTGCACGCGCGCCAGCTGCGCACAAGGGGCGTTTCGGTCATGTGTTGCTGATCGGCGGCGATCACGGTTTTGGCGGGGCGATCCTGTTGAGCACCGAAAGCGCGCTGCGCAGTGGCGCCGGGATGGTATCGCTGGCGACTCGCCCGGAACATGTACCAGCGGCATTGAGCCGGGTGCCGGAAGCCATGGCGTTGGGCGCCTCTTCGGCCAATCAATTGATGGGGCTGCTGGAAAAGGTGTCGGTGCTGGTCGTCGGGCCGGGGCTGGGGCAGGCCGCTTGGGGGCGGGCACTGTTGTCGGCCGCCGCCAATGCAGCGCTGCCGCAGGTGTGGGACGCGGATGCGCTGAACCTGCTGGCCTCAGGTTTTGTCCGTTTGCCCAAGGATTGCGTGATCACGCCGCATCCGGGGGAAGCAGCGCGTTTATTGGGGATCAGTACCGCCGAAGTGCAGGCTGATCGTCCGGCGGCAGCGCTGGCATTGAGCAAAAAATACACAGCGGTGGTGGTGCTCAAGGGGGCGGGCACTTTGATTGCTCATCCCGATGGTCGTCTGGCGCTGTGTCATCAAGGCCATCCGGCGATGGCCACTGCCGGGCTCGGCGATGTGCTGGCGGGCCTGATCGGCGCGCTGCTGGCCCAGGGCATGGACGGTTTTGACGCCGCGAGTCTGGCAGTCTGGCTGCACGCCAACGCCGGTCTGCACCAAGGTAAATTCGGCCGTGGGCTGGCGGCCAGTGATCTGATTCCAGCCATTCGTCAGTTGTTGGAGGAGCATGCACCGTGTCTGAAGTAACCCTGTACCTGGCCGATGAACAGGCCATGAGCGACTTTGGCGCACGCATCGCCCGTATCACCCAGGGCCATGGCCTGATCTTTCTCGAAGGCAACCTCGGGATGGGCAAAACCACGCTGTCGCGGGGCATCATTCGCGGTCTGGGGCATGTGGGAGCGGTGAAAAGTCCAACCTTCACGCTGGTCGAGCCCTACGAGATCGGTGACGTTCGCGCTTTTCACTTCGACCTGTATCGCCTGGTCGATCCGGAGGAACTGGAGTTTCTCGGCATCCGGGACTATTTCGAAGACGACGCCCTGTGCCTGATCGAATGGCCCGATAAAGGTGCAGGCTTTTTGCCAAAGCCTGACCTGACCATTACCATTAGCCCGCAAGACAGCGGACGTTCGCTGACCATTTTATCCCAGGGCTCGCGCGGCGAGGCCTGGTGTGCCGCTTTGGCATTGGAAACCAATTGAATGATGGGGTTAGGTATGCGCTTTCGCGCGTTGGTGGCTGCCGTTGGACTGATGTTGATGGCAGTAACCGTCAACGCTGTGGCCGAGACGAAGGTCAACAGCGTGCGCCTGTGGCGGGCGCCGGACAACACGCGACTGGTGTTCGACCTGACAGGCCCGGTGCAACACAGCGTCTTCACGCTGACTGCGCCGGATCGCCTGGTGATCGATATCAACGGCGCCACCCTCGGCGCGCCGCTCAATGTGCAGACCGCCAATACGCCGATCACTGCGATGCGTTCGGCCCAGCGCACGCCGACCGACCTGCGGGTGGTCATCGACCTGAAAAAAGCGGTCACTCCGAAAAGCTTCTCGCTGGCGCCGAACGCCCAGTATGGCAACCGTCTGGTGGTCGATCTGTTCGACAACCCGGCAGACGCGGCACCACCGCCTGCGCCGACGCCGTCGGTCGCTACCGTACCGGCGGTGCCTGTCACGCCGGCTGAACCTGCGATCAAACTGCCACCGGCCCCGGCCGGCAAGCGCGACATCATCGTGGTCATCGATGCCGGTCACGGCGGTGAAGACCCGGGCGCATCGGGATCTCGCGGCCAGCGCGAAAAAGACGTGGTACTGCAGATCGCCCGCGAGTTGCAGCGTCAGGTCAACGGCATGAAAGGCTTCCGCGCCGAACTGACCCGTACCGGCGACTACTTCATCCCGCTGCGCGGCCGTACCGAGATTGCCCGCAAGAAGGGCGCCGATCTGTTTGTCTCGATCCACGCCGACGCCGCGCCTTCTGCGGCCGCGTTTGGTGCGTCGGTGTTCGCCCTGTCCGATCGTGGCGCCACCTCGGAAACCGCCCGTTGGCTGGCCGACAGCGAAAACCGTTCCGACCTGATCGGCGGTGCCGGCAACGTCAGCCTCGACGACAAGGACCGCATGCTGGCCGGCGTTCTGCTCGACCTGTCGATGACCGCCTCGCTGACCTCCAGCCTCAACGTCGGCCAGAAGGTTCTGACCAATATTGGCCGGGTCACCCCGCTGCACAAGCAGCGCGTGGAACAGGCCGGGTTCATGGTGCTGAAATCGCCGGACATCCCGTCGATCCTGGTGGAAACCGGCTTCATCTCCAACGCCAACGAAGCGAACAAACTCTCGGCAGCGAGCCACCAGCAGGCGCTGGCGCGTTCGATCAGCAGCGGCGTGCGTCAGTTCTTCCAGCAGAATCCGCCACCGGGCACTTACATCGCCTGGTTGCGTGATTCGGGCAAGATCGCTCAGGGCCCGCGTGATCACCGGGTGGGCCCGGGTGAGACCGTGGCGATGATTGCCGTGCGGTATCAGATTTCGCCGGCCACGTTGCGCAGCGCCAACAATCTGAAAAGCGATGATCTGAAAGTCGGTCAGCACCTGACCATTCCCGGCACCGAACTGGCGTCCAAAGAATGAATCAGGTCCTGAACGCTGCCCGCATTGAACTGCTCAGCCCGCGGCTGGCGAACCAGATCGCCGCCGGTGAGGTGGTCGAACGCCCGGCCTCGGTGATCAAGGAGCTGCTGGAAAACAGCCTCGACTCCGGCGCCAAGCGTATCGACGTCGATGTCGAGCAGGGCGGTGTCAAACTGCTGCGAGTGCGCGACGACGGCAGC
The DNA here is from genome assembly GCF_002113205.1 of Pseudomonas sp. B16(2017). NCBI lineage: Bacteria > Pseudomonadati > Pseudomonadota > Gammaproteobacteria > Pseudomonadales > Pseudomonadaceae > Pseudomonas > Pseudomonas sp. B16(2017). The sequence goes on along the minus strand of NZ_NEKA01000002.1, from coordinate 199,671 downwards.
GGTATTTCCGCCGATGACCTGCCGCTGGCCCTGGCCCGTCACGCCACCAGCAAGATCCGTAACCTGGAAGACCTTGAACAGGTGATGAGCCTGGGTTTCCGGGGCGAGGCTTTGGCTTCGATCAGCTCCGTGGCGCGTCTGACCCTGACCTCGCGCACCCGCGACGCCGATCAGGCCTGGCAGGTCGAGACCGAAGGCCGCGACATGGCGCCCCGCGTGCAGCCAGCGGCGCACCCGGTCGGCACTTCGGTGGAAGTCCGTGACCTGTTCTTCAATACACCGGCACGGCGCAAATTCCTCAAGACCGAAAAAACCGAATTCGATCACCTGCAAGAAGTGATCAAGCGTCTGGCGCTGGCGCGTTTCGACGTGGCTTTCCATTTGCGCCACAACGGCAAGACCATCCTCAGCCTGCACGAAGCCCACGATGATGCGGCGCGCGCCCGGCGTGTGGCGGCGATCTGCGGTTCAGGCTTCCTCGAGCAGGCGTTGCCGATCGAGATCGAACGCAATGGCCTGCATTTGTGGGGCTGGGTCGGTCTGCCGACCTTCAACCGCAGTCAGGCGGACTTGCAGTATTTCTTCGTCAACGGCCGTGCGGTGCGCGACAAACTGGTGGCCCACGCGGTGCGTCAGGCTTATCGCGATGTGCTGTTCAATGGCCGGCATCCGACGTTCGCACTGTTTTTCGAGGTCGATCCGGCAGCGGTCGACGTCAACGTGCACCCGACCAAGCACGAAGTGCGCTTCCGTGACGGGCGCATGGTGCATGACTTCCTGTATGGCACCTTGCACCGTGCCCTCGGCGATGTGCGGCCGGAAGATCAGCTTGCCGGTTCGGTCACCACCGCGATCGTCCGGCCGACCGGCCTTGAAGCTGGTGAATTCGGGCCGCAGGGCGAAATGCGTCTGGCGGCCAATGCGTTGCTGGAGCAACCGAAGGCGCAACCGGCGTTCAATACCTCGTCGGGCGCCAGCGCTGGCGGCGCTTATCAGTATCAATACACGCCGCGTCCGCAATCGACCGTGCCGGTAGCCGAGGCCCAGGCCGCGTACCGCGAGTTTTTTGCGCCGCTGCCCGAGGCCAATGCCAATGCATTGCCGGCCGGTCAGGAAGACATTCCGCCGCTTGGCTACGCGCTGGCTCAGCTCAAGGGCATTTATATTCTGTCCGAGAACGCCCAAGGCCTGGTTTTGGTGGACATGCACGCCGCTCACGAGCGGATCATGTACGAGCGCCTGAAGATCGCCATGGCCAGCGAAGGCCTGAGCGGCCAGCCGCTGCTGGTGCCGGAATCGCTGGCGGTCAGTCAGCGCGAGGCCGATTGCGCCGAAGAGCATGCGGCGTGGTTCCAGCGCCTTGGCTTTGAATTACAGCGCCTTGGCCCGGAAACCCTTGCGATCCGGCAAATCCCCGCCCTGCTCAAACAGGCCGAAGCCAACCGGCTGGTCGGTGATGTCCTGTCGGACTTGATGGAATACGGTACCAGCGACCGGATCCAGGCACATTTGAACGAACTGCTCGGCACCATGGCCTGCCACGGCGCGATCCGCGCCAACCGCCGCCTGGCCTTGCCGGAAATGAACGGCCTGCTGCGTGACATGGAAAACACCGAGCGCAGCGGTCAATGCAACCATGGCCGACCGACCTGGACCCAACTGGGCCTGGACGATCTGGACAAACTGTTCCTGCGCGGTCGTTAATGAGTCAGCTTCCTCCAGCGATTTTCCTGATGGGCCCGACCGCTGCGGGCAAGACCGATCTGGCCATCGAGCTGACCAAGGTGCTGCCGTGCGAGCTGATCAGTGTCGATTCGGCGCTGGTCTATCGTGGCATGGACATCGGCACCGCCAAGCCTTCCAAAGAGCTGCTGGCGGAGTTTCCGCACCGACTGATCGACATTCTCGACCCGGCCGAAGCCTATTCGGCAGCGGATTTCCGTCGTGATGCGCTGGAGGCCATGGCCGAGATCACCGCACGCGGAAAAATTCCGCTGCTGGTGGGCGGCACGATGCTCTATTACAAGGCTTTGATCGACGGTTTGGCGGACATGCCGGCGGCCGATCCCGAGGTTCGCGCGCAGATCGAAGAAGAGGCTGCACGCCTTGGCTGGCAGGCCCTGCATGATCAGTTGGCGGTCATCGATCCGGAGTCTGCAGCACGCATCCATCCGAACGATCCACAACGACTGAGTCGTGCGCTGGAAGTCTACCGGGTCAGCGGTCAGAGCATGACTGAGCTGCGGCTGAAACAATCTGTACAAAGTACCGAAGCGTCCGCATCGGGACTGCAACAATTGCCCTATACTGTCGCGAACCTGGCGATTGCTCCAACTAATCGGCAGGTATTGCACGAGCGCATTAAACAAAGATTCACAAATATGCTGGAACAGGGATTCATCGACGAGGTCGTAGCCCTGCGTAATAGAAGTGACCTGCATGCCGGGTTGCCGTCTATACGTGCGGTAGGCTACCGCCAGGTCTGGGACTACCTGGATGGCAAGCTGACGTCGGCCGAGATGCAGGAACGGGGCATCATCGCCACGCGCCAATTGGCCAAACGCCAGTTCACCTGGCTGCGCAGCTGGAAAGATTTACACTGGCTCGACAGTCTGGATTGCGACAATCTGCCACGCGCCTTGAAATACCTTGGGACGATCTCCATATTGAGCTGAGTCCTTGCAATTGCCGTCTATCCTTGGGGGTGTGGCGGCAAAAGCCATCTGTTTACCTATTTTTTATATTGAATCCTTAAAGGAGTGCGGCACATGTCAAAAGGGCATTCGCTACAAGACCCTTACTTGAATACTTTACGTAAAGAGAAAGTGGGGGTTTCCATCTACCTGGTGAACGGGATCAAACTGCAAGGCACGATCGAGTCGTTCGACCAGTTCGTTATCCTGCTGAAGAACACCGTCAGCCAGATGGTTTACAAACACGCTATCTCTACAGTCGTGCCGGTTCGTCCAATTCGTCTGCCAAGCGCAACCGAATCCGAAGCAGGTGACGCTGAGCCAGGTAACGCCTGATAGGAGTCTCCTTTGTTCTTTGAGCGCCACGGTGGTGGTGAACGAGTCATCCTCGTTCACTTGGATGGACAGGACCCTGAGGCGCGCGAAGATCCGCAGGAGTTTCAGGAACTGGCAAATTCGGCTGGCGCCGAGACCGTTGCGTTTTTTAACGTGCCGCGTCATCGGCCAACCGCCAAATACCTGATTGGCAGCGGCAAGGTCGAGGAACTGCGCGACCTGGTCCACGCCGAAGAAGCCGATCTGGTCATCTTCAATCACACCCTTACGCCCAGTCAGGAACGTAACCTCGAACGTGTTTTCGAGTGTCGCGTGATCGACCGTACCGGTCTGATTCTCGATATTTTCGCCCAACGCGCCCGTACCCATGAGGGCAAGCTCCAGGTCGAACTGGCCCAGCTTGACCACATGAGCACCCGGCTGGTTCGCGGCTGGACTCACCTTGAGCGTCAGGGTGGCGGTATCGGCATGCGCGGCCCGGGTGAAACCCAGCTCGAAACCGACCGGCGACTGCTGCGGGTTCGCCTGCGTCAGATCAAGGGCCGGCTGGAGAAAGTGCGCAGCCAGCGCGAACAGTCGCGTCGCGGCCGCTCGCGTGCGGATATCCCTACCGTATCTCTGGTGGGATACACCAACGCCGGTAAATCCACGCTGTTCAATAACGTGACCAAGTCCGACGTGTACGCTGCTGACCAGCTGTTCGCCACGCTCGATCCGACCCTGCGCCGTCTGGATCTGGACGACCTGGGGCCGATTGTCCTGGCCGACACCGTGGGCTTCATCCGCCACTTGCCGCACAAACTGGTCGAGGCATTTCGGTCTACGCTCGAAGAGTCGAGCAACTCCGACCTGCTGTTGCACGTGATCGATGCGGCCGAACCGGATCGCATGTTGCAGATCGAGCAGGTGATGGTGGTGCTGGGCGAGATCGGTGCCCAGGACTTGCCGATCCTCGAGGTCTATAACAAACTCGATTTGCTTGAAGGCGTTGAGCCACAAATCCAGCGCGATGAAAACGGCAAGCCCCAGCGGGTCTGGCTGTCGGCGCGTGATGGCACCGGTCTGGAATTGCTCGAGCAGGCGATTGCCGAGTTGTTGGGCAGTGACCTGTTCGTGGGAACCCTGCGCCTGCCTCAGCGGTTCGCGCGTCTGCGTGCACAGTTCTTCGAGTTGGGCGCGGTACAGAAAGAAGAACACGACGAAGAAGGGGTCAGCTTGCTGGCCGTTCGATTGCCACGCTCGGAGCTCAATCGACTGGTCAGTCGTGAAGGCGTTGTGCCGACGGAGTTCATCGAGCAACACACTTTGCAATAAAAGCCTGGCAAAGCGGTTGTGCCGCAACGGCAGGCATTCTGTAGCATTGGTCGGCGCGCCGTGGGTGCGTCTTTGCTTTATCAGATGGAGAGCGCTATGGCTTGGAATGAGCCGGGTGGCAACTCGAACAATCAGGATCCTTGGGGTGGCAAGCGTCGCAACAACGGCGACCGCAAGGGGCCGCCGGATCTCGACGAGGCCTTCCGAAAGCTGCAGGAAAGCCTGAACGGGTTGTTCGGTGGTGGAAAAAAACGCGGTGATGACGGTGGTGGCTCGGGCAAGAGCGGCGGCTTCGGCGGCCTGCTCGGCATCGGCCTTGTCGTGCTGGCGGCCGTCTGGCTGTACAGCGCGGTGTACGTCGTGGACGAGCAGGAGCAGGCCGTGGTGCTGCGCTTCGGCAAGTACTACGAGACTGTCGGTCCCGGCCTGAACATCTACTTCCCGCCGATCGACAAGAAGTACATGGAGAACGTCACGCGTGAGCGTGCCTACACCAAGCAGGGCCAGATGCTGACCGAAGACGAGAACATCGTCGAAGTGCCGCTGACCGTGCAGTACAAGATCAGCAACCTGCAGGACTTCGTGCTGAACGTCGACCAGCCGGAAATCAGCCTGCAACATGCGACCGACAGTGCGCTGCGCCATGTGGTGGGTTCCACCGCGATGGACCAGGTGCTGACCGAAGGTCGTGAGCTGATGGCCAGCGAGATCAAGGAGCGTCTGCAACGTTTCCTCGATACCTATCGCACCGGTATCACCGTCACCCAGGTCAACGTACAGAGCGCAGCGGCACCGCGTGAAGTGCAGGAAGCCTTCGATGACGTGATCCGCGCCCGTGAAGACGAGCAGCGTTCGCGCAACCAGGCTGAAACCTACGCCAACGGCGTGGTGCCGGAAGCCCGTGGTCAGGCCCAGCGCATCCTTGAAGATGCCAACGGTTACCGTGACGAAACGGTCTCGCGCGCCAAGGGTGAGGCGGATCGCTTCACCAAGCTGGTCGCCGAGTATCGCAAGGCGCCCGAGGTCACTCGCCAGCGTCTGTACCTGGACACCATGCAGGAAGTCTTCAGCAGCACCAGCAAGGTTCTCGTGACCGGCAACAAGAACGGCCAGAGCAACCTGCTTTACCTGCCGCTGGACAAAATGATTCAGAACAGTTCGGGCAGCAATGCACCGGTCACCGGTTCGGCTGCCGCCAGCAACAACACGGACGTCACGCCGCATGTCACTGACGTGCCGCAGTCGCGTACAAGGGAGACCCGCTGATGAGCAATAAATCGCTGATCGCCCTGATCGTTGGCGTTGTCGTGGTACTGGTTGGCTGGAACTGTTTCTACATCGTGGCTCAGACCGAGCGTGCGGTGTTGCTGCAGTTCGGTCGCGTGGTTCAGGCTGATGTTCAGCCAGGTCTGCATGTGAAAGTGCCTTACGTTAACCAGGTGCGTAAATTCGACGCACGTCTGATGACGCTGGATGCACCGACACAGCGCTTCCTGACGCTGGAAAAGAAAGCCGTGATGGTCGATGCCTATGCCAAGTGGCGCGTGAAAGATGCCGAGCGCTTCTACACCGCAACGTCCGGCCTCAAGCAGATCGCTGACGAGCGTCTGTCCCGTCGACTGGAATCGGGTCTGCGTGACCAGTTCGGTAAGCGCACCCTGCACGAAGTCGTGTCCGGTGAGCGTGATGCACTGATGGCTGACATCACCGCATCGCTGAACAAGATGGCGGAAAAGGAGCTGGGTATCGAAGTGGTCGATGTCCGGGTCAAGGCCATCGATCTGCCGAAAGAAGTGAACCGCAGCGTGTTCGAACGTATGAGCACCGAGCGTGAGCGTGAAGCTCGCGAGCACCGCGCCAAGGGTAACGAGCTGGCCGAAGGCATCCGTGCCGACGCCGATCGTCAACGCCGTGTGCTGCTGGCTGAAGCCTATCGTGAATCCGAAGAGATTCGCGGTGACGGTGATGCCCAGGCCGCTGCGATCTACTCCAAGGCCTACGGCCAGGATCAGGAATTCTACGGTTTCTACCGTAGCCTGCGTGCCTACCGTGAAAGCTTCGCGAACAAATCCGACGTCCTGGTCCTCGACCCAAGCAGCGACTTCTTCCGTTACCTGGAAAAGTCCAAGCCTTGATACGACGTTGACCTGAATCATTCCGCCCGGCGGCTAATACCTCGGGCGGGGTGATCCTTTGGGAAAACGTGTGTATGATGCGGCAGCCGGGAAATTCCCGGCTTTTTTGCGTCTGCACGTTTGATTGCTGTTTTTGTTGCAGAAGATCGGGTTGAATGGCCCGACAGTTTTTCGAGGAAAGTGATGGGCGAAGCCGGTAACAGGCCTTTCGCCGCGTCGTTCATGCGCGTGCGTTTTGAACGGGCCGGTCATTTTCTGCTTCACTCAAGGCTCGCCCTCGGGCTGGCCGCCCGGATCTAAGGGGAATGGCGTAATGGCAACGGTAGACCGCTGGCTGCTGCCAGATGGCATCGAAGAAGTACTGCCACCGGAAGCGGCGCGCATTGAAGTCGCGCGTCGTCAGGTGTTGGATCTGTTCCAGAGCTGGGGTTACGAGTTTGTCGTGACTCCCCATATCGAGTACCTGGAATCCCTGCTGACCGGCGCGGGCCAGGACCTGGATCTGCGTACCTTCAAGGTCATCGACCCGCAATCGGGCCGGCAGATGGGTTTCCGTGCCGACATCACGCCGCAAGTGGCGCGCATCGATGCGCACACCCTGCGTCGCGAAGGCCCGAGCCGCCTGTGCTACGCCGGCAGCGTGCTGCATGCCCAGCCGCGTGCCTTGTCGTCCTCGCGCAGCCCGATCCAACTGGGCGCCGAGTTGTACGGCGATGCCAGCCCGAGCAGCGACGTTGAAGTCATCAGCCTGATGCTGGCCATGCTGCAACTGGCCGATGTGCCGGACGTGCACATGGACCTCGGGCATGTCGGCATCTACCGCGGTCTGGCCCAGGCGGCCGGTCTGTCGGGTGAAGTCGAGCAGCAGTTGTTCGATGCATTGCAACGCAAGGCCATCGACGAGGTCATTACCCTGACCGAAGGCCTGCCGGCCGATCTGTCCGGCATGTTGCGCGCGCTGGTCGACCTGTGCGGCGGCCGTGAAGTGCTGAGCGCTGCCCGCGAGCGTCTGGCCAATGCGCCGGCGCCGGTACTGGCGGCGCTGGAAGATTTGCTGGCGATCGCCGAGCGTCTGTCGGTGCGCTTCCCGGAGCTGCCGCTGTACTTCGATCTGGGCGAACTGCGCGGTTATCACTACCACACCGGTGTGGTGTTTGCGGTATTCGTGCCGGGTGTTGGCCAGTCCATCGCCCAGGGCGGTCGTTACGACGACATCGGCGCCGACTTCGGTCGCGCCCGTCCGGCCACCGGCTTCTCCACCGATTTGAAAACCCTGGTGACCCTGGGGCGTGCTGAGATCGAGCTACCGTCTGGCGGTATCTGGATGCCTGACAGTACGGATGCGGCACTCTGGCAGCAGGTTTGCCAGTTGCGCAGTGAGGGTCAGCGTGTCGTTCAGGCATTGCCTGGACAACCTTTGGCCGCCGCCCGTGATGCGGACTGCGACCGGCAATTGATCCAGCAGAACGGGCTTTGGCAAGTATCGCCACTGGCTTCTTGAGTTTTCCTGCCGGCTGACGCCGGCACCAAGTTTGCGCGAATGAGGACAAGTGTTATGGGTAAGAATGTCGTAGTCCTGGGCACCCAATGGGGTGATGAGGGCAAAGGCAAGATCGTTGATCTGCTGACCGAACATGCTGCCGCCGTAGTGCGCTACCAGGGTGGCCACAACGCCGGTCACACTCTGGTGATCGACGGTGAAAAAACCGTCTTGCACCTGATCCCTTCGGGCGTGCTGCGCGAAGGCGTGCAGTGCCTGATCGGCAACGGCGTGGTGGTTGCACCTGACGCCCTGCTGCGCGAGATCACCAAGCTGGAAGAGAAAGGCGTACCGGTGCGCGAGCGCCTGCGCATCAGCCCTTCCTGCCCGCTGATCCTGTCCTTCCACGTGGCGCTGGACCAGGCCCGTGAAAAGGCCCGCGGCGAGCTGAAGATCGGTACGACCGGTCGCGGCATCGGCCCGGCTTACGAAGACAAGGTTGCACGTCGCGGTTTGCGTGTTGGCGATCTGCTCAACATGCCGCGCTTTGAAGACAAGCTGCGTGAGCTGGTGGACTACCACAACTTCATGCTGGTCGGTTACTACAAAGAGCCTGCCATCGAGTACGAAAAGACTCTGGCCGAGTGCAAGGAATACGCCGAGCTGCTCAAGCCGCTGATGCTGGACGTGACTGCCGAGCTGCACGACCTGCGTCGCGCCGGCAAAGACATCATGTTCGAAGGCGCCCAGGGTTCGTTGCTCGACATCGACCACGGCACCTACCCGTACGTGACCAGCTCCAACACCACCGCGGGTGGCGTGGCGACCGGTTCGGGCGTTGGCCCGATGTTCCTGGACTACATCCTGGGCATCACCAAGGCTTACACCACTCGCGTAGGTTCGGGCCCATTCCCGACTGAGCTGTTCGACGAAGTCGGTGCGCACCTGGCCAAGCAAGGTCACGAGTTCGGCGCTACCACCGGCCGTGCCCGTCGTTGCGGCTGGTTCGACGCCGTTATCCTGCGTCGTGCTATTGATGTGAACAGCATCTCGGGCATCTGCCTGACCAAGCTGGACGTACTCGACGGCCTGGAAACCATCAACATCTGCACCGGTTACAAAGACGCGCAAGGCAATGCCGTTGCTCCGACTGACGCTGACAGCTACGTGGGCCTGCAGCCTGTGTACGAAGAAGTGCCAGGCTGGAGCGAATCGACCGTGGGCGCCAAGACCCTGGAAGAGCTGCCGGCTAACGCTCGTGCCTACATCAAACGCGTTGAAGAGTTGATCGGCGCGCCGATCGACATTATTTCGACGGGTCCGGACCGCAACGAAACCATCGTTCTGCGTCATCCGTTCGCTTGATAAGTCGTTGATGTAAAAACACAAAGGCCCCTTCATCGGGGCCTTTGTCGTTTATGCCTGTTGGACGGCATGACCTTTGCTGTGATTCTGTCTACAAGAGTGCCATCAAATTAATGGCGTCAGACGTAGAGGGATTCAAAGTGTCAGCCGTTCTCTCACTGTTACAAAGCCGTCTGTTGCGGCCCGTGTTCGTTACCCTTGGTATCGCTCTTTTGGTGCAAGTGCTGGTGGCCGTCGCCCTGACGCGGAGCACCGTCACCGCGCTGGAAGCCGATCTCGGCACTCGCCTGGGCGCCGACAGCCAGAAGTTGTCCGGTGAGCTGGAGCAGGCCGGGCGCGAAGTCACGTCGAGTCTCGACAACCTCTCCTCAAGTACCCGTCAGCGTCTCACCGCCGGTCTTTCCTCGCGTCTGAAGGAAGAGCAGGCGCAGCTGCGTGCGACGTTGGAAAAAGACCTGAAGGATTCGGCCAATGACATGGCCCAACTGCTGGCCTCCGTGGCGCCCCGTGCCATGTGGGACAGCGACGTGCCGACCCTGTCCGAATTCGCCCGCCGGGCCCAGCGTAATCCCAACGTGCTGTTCGTGGTGTATGACGACGCCACCGGCCAGCATCTGACCCGCTACCTTAATCGCGAAAACCCGATCAACAAGGCCCTTTTGGAGAAGGGCCAGGGCGAGCGGGCGCTGGACAAGGTGTTGGATGCGGCGAAGAACGATCCGTCGGTCTACTACCTCGAAGCCTCGATCAACCCCAATGGCGTGGAAATCGGCAAGGTGCTGATGGGTGTCTCGACCGCCTCGGTTGAAACCGATCTGGCGGCGCTCGATCAACGCTTCACGGCGTTGATTGCCAGCAGCGATCAACTGGTCGGTGACAGCCTCAAGGGCGCCGCTGCCGACAGCGCCACCGCCATGCAGGCTCGCCTGCAATCGGCGCAGTCCACAGCTGCCGAGATGAAAGCCAACACCACCAGTACCGTGCAGGATGCTGCTGCAACGCTGCGCTGGCGTATCGGCATGGGCCTGGCGCTGGTGGGGGCCGGGGTGCTGTTGCTGCTGGCGGTGGTGCTCGGTCATCGGGTCGTCAATCGCCTGAAAATGCTCAACGCCGCCATGGATGACCTGGCCGCAGGCGAGGGTGATCTGACCAAACGTGTGCAGATCAACAGCAAGGACGAAATCGGCGACATGGCCTCGGCGGTCAACCGCTTTGTGGACAAGTTGCAGCCGATCGTGCGCGAGGCCGGGGATGTGGCTCAGCGCACCGGTGTGGAAATCGGCGCCATGACCCTGCGCAACGCCGGGGCCGACGCAGCGGCCGGGATGCAGCGTGATGAAGTGGCCGAAAGCCTGCGAGCGCTGTCGCAAATGGCCGATGAGGCTCAGTCGGAAAGCCATGCGATGCAGGCGGCGTTGAAGCAGGTGGTGGATATTCGTCAGGCCACCGACGAGAACACTCGCACCTCGGCCAGGGTCGGCAGCTTGATCGAGGCGCTGGCGGGGCAGGTCGATACCGGGGCGAAAGTCATTGAGCGGCTGGCACAGCAGAGCGAGCAGATTGAAGTGGTGCTGACCGTGATTCACGGCATCGCCGAGCAAACCAACCTGCTGGCGCTCAACGCGGCCATCGAAGCGGCCCGTGCTGGCGAGACCGGTCGCGGGTTTGCAGTGGTGGCGGATGAAGTCCGGGCGCTGGCGAGCAAGACCCAAAGCTCCACCGGCGACATTCAGGCGCACATCGTGGCCCTGCAGCAGGGCGCCCGTGAGGCGGTCGAGGCGATTGGTCAGGCTGGGCGTCAAGCGAGCGAAGGTTTGCTGGTGCTGCGTGACAGCGCGCGACTGCAGCAGTCGGTGCAGGCGTCGGTCGAGCAGGTGCATGCGGCGATTGGCCTGGCGACTCAGGCAGCGGCGCATCAGGCGCAGGGCGCGCAGGCTGTGCGTGGGCGGGTCGAAACGATTCATGCCCAGGCCGAAAAAGCTGCACAGGCGGTGGTCGAGACCACGGCCAGCGGCAAGGTGCTGGATGGTCTGGCGGCGCAGCTCAAGGCCAGTCTGGGGCAGTTCCGGGCCTGATAGTGCGAGCAAAAAAAATCGCAGCTTCGGCTGCGATTTTTTTATCGGCTCAAATACATCCGGGTTGTCAGCAGGTAGACGGGCAATCCCGACACCACAATCAACAACGCCGCATAAGGCGCTGCGGCTGCGAACTCGACATTTGCGGTATGCGCCCAGACTTCAGTCGCCAATGTGTTGAGCCCGGTCGGACTCAGCAGCAATGTAGCCGTCAGTTCTTTCATGGCATCCAGAAACACCAGCGCAAAGGCTGCGCCCAGTGCCGGGAAGATGATCGGTAAAGTCACCCGACAGAACGCCGTGAACGAGGAGGCGCCGAGGGTGCGGGCGGCTTCTTCGAGTTGCGGCGCGGCCTTGTTCAACGCCGTGCGGATCGGCGCCTGAGCCAGCGGCAGAAACAGCAGTGCATACGCAATCAGCAATAACGCGGAGGTCTGGTACAGCGCCGGCACGTAATGCAGGGCGAAATACACCAGCGTCAACGCGATTACCAATCCCGGCAGGGCGTGCAGCAGATAGGGCAGGCGTTCGGCCCAGATCGCCAGTTGGCCTTTGTAGCGCACCACCAGCAATCCGACCGGCACTGCCAGCACCAGACACAATCCAGCGCCACCCAGCGATAGCGCCAATGAAGACAGCAAGGCTTCAGTGATCGCCGCAACCGGGAATGCCGCTGACGATCCCACGGCGAGCCAGTAGGCCAGCATGCCCAGCGGAATCCCGCTGCCGACAATCGCCAGCATCAGGCAATACAGCTGACCGGCGATCGCCCAAGGTCCCAGTCGCACTTGTTCAGCCCGACGCGCCGCACCTTGGCCGGTACGTACATGTCGTCCCTTGCCGCGCACCCGCAACTCCAGCCACAACAGCATCAGGCACAGCGCCAGCAATACCGCCGACAGCATCGCCGCGTTGGCATTGCTGAATTCCAGTTCGAATTGCTGATAGATCGCGGTGGTGAAAGTTTGCAGGCCGATGATCGACAGTGCGCCGAATTCCACCAGCATGTGCAGCGCAATCAGCAGCGAACCGGCCAGCAAGGAAGGCCAGAGCAGGGGCAGGGTGACGCGGAAAAACACGCCCCAGCGATTCTGTCCCAAGGTGCGAGCCGACTCTTCAAGGGATGGATCAAGATTGCGCAGCGTGGCGGCCACCGGCAGAAAGATCAGCGGATATTTCGACAGGCTCATCACCAAGATCGCCCCGCCGAGTCCTTCGAACTGCGCGCTGAGCGAAACCCAGGTAAAGCTGCTGACGAATGCCGGCACTGCGAACGGCAGGCAAAGAATCACGCCCCACAGCCGTCGGCCCGGCAGATTGCTGCGCTCCAGTAGCCACGCCAGCGACAGGCCGATCACGCCACAGGTCACGGTCACGCCAACCATCAGCGCCAGCGTGTTGCGCAGCAGGCCGAACACATAGGGGCGCCACAGTAAATGCAGCGCTTCGGTCCAGCCCGCCTGCCAGGCTTTGAGCCCGACGTAGGCCAGCGGCAACAGGCTCATGACCACCAGCAGCAAAACCGGCAACACCAGCCAGATCGACGGCCGTTTGCGCCGTGGAACGTAACCCCCGCGTGTAGCGGGGGCGGATAACGATGCGGTCATCAGTTCAGGCCAACTTCGCGTTCCAGCTCCAGCGCCTCTTCGGCATTACCCAGATCGGCCGGCGTGACATCCGGCGCTTCCAGTTCGCTGAATGGCTTGAGGCCGCGATCCGATTCCATGCCTTTGTGCAGCGGGTATTCGGCGGTGGTCTGGGTGATCACGCGCTGGCCTTCTTCGCTGGCCATGTAGGCGAGAAATTGCTGGGCTTCTTTTGGATGTTTGCTGGATTTCAGCACGGCTGCGCTGGACACGGTGATCAGGCCACCCACATCGCCGCCGGTGAAGTAATGCAGTTTGGAATCAAGCTGGCCTTTCTCCCGCTGCAGGGCGAACCAGTAGTAGTTGTTCACCAGCACGGTGGCGACTTCGCCGTTTTCCACCGCCTTGAGGGCGACCATGTTGTTGCTGTAGGTCTTGCCGAAGGCGCGCAGGCCGGTCAGCCATTCTTCGGCGGCTTCGCGACCGTGCTTTTTGATGATGGCCACGGCCTGTTCCTGGAACGCGCCGCTGGTCGGGACGAAGCCGACCTTGCCTTGCCACTGCGGATCGGCGAAATCCAGCACCGATTTGGGCAGATCTTTTTCGTCGATCAGTTTCGGGTTGAAGGCCACCACGCGAACCCGGGCGGTGACGCCGATCCAGGTGCCGTTGCCGGCGACGTATTTTTTCGGCAGAACGGCCAGGGTCGCATCGTCAGCCTTGGCCAGCAGGCCTTGCTCGCCGAGGTTGTTCAGCGGCGGGGATTCTTCGGTGTAGATGACGTCGGCAGGTGAGCGGTCGCCTTCTTCGATGATCTGGCTGGCGAGCTGGTTGCTGCTACCCTTGCGCACATTGACGTGAATGCCGGTCTTGGCTTCGAAGGCTTCGGCGATGGCGTCGCCGACTTCCTTGTGTTGACCGTTGTAGAGCGTCAGGGAAACCGTGTCGGCAGCCTGGGCGAGGGGAGTGGCGAGTGCCAGGCCGAGCAGGGTGAAGGTCAAGCCGCGGCGCAGGGTATTTCGAAACATCATTCGCAGGGTTCCTCACTGTCGCATTGCAAAAACTTGCAACAATGATAAACGATATTGTTTCTCAAGTGCGCCTTGCAGGGGAGGGGTGGGTCTGATAGGCGTTGGGATTCAGGTTTTCCAAACCCCGGAAACGCAAAAACCCGCTTTCGCGGGTTTTTGTGAGATTCAAGATCGTAACCTTGAATTTGAATTGGTGCCCAGAAGAAGACTCGAACTTCCACGACCGTAAGGTCACCAGCACCTGAAGCTGGCGTGTCTACCAATTTCACCATCTGGGCTTCATCTTCAGCGTCGCCGCTGTTGATGTGGCGCACTATACGGAGCGCCTTTTGATCTGTAAACCCCTGATTTGATTTTAATAAATCAATTTCAGAAAAAGCGGGGGGCAGAATGCAAAAAACCCGCTTTCGCGGGTTTTTGTGTGAGTCTTGAAACTGATCTAGTCTCAAACTCGAAATTGGTGCCCAGGAGAAGACTCGAACTTCCACGACCGTAAGGTCACCAGCACCTGAAGCTGGCGTGTCTACCAATTTCACCACCTGGGCATCTCGTCAACGTGTGTACGTCGTCGATGGCGCGCACTATACGGAGCGACTTTTTAACTGTAAACCCCTGCCGGCAAAAAAAATGATTTTTTTTACCAGCGGTGTTCAAAACGGCTTTCGAACGTCGATAGAGGGCTTTAGAAAGGCCTTTATAGTCTGAAATTTCCCGTTTGATGGCGCCTATGCCAAACTAACCCGCATATAGACAAGGTGAAAACTCTCTAATGGCCGATTGGCAGTCCCTCGATCCCGAGGCCGCTCGTGAAGCGGAAAAATATGAAAACCCTATTCCCAGCCGCGAACTGATCCTTCAGCACCTTGCTGATCGAGGTTCGCCTGCTGCCCGCGAGCAACTGGTCGAAGAGTTTGGTCTGACCACAGAAGACCAGATCGAAGCCCTGCGCCGCCGCCTGCGCGCCATGGAGCGCGACGCTCAACTGATCTATACCCGCCGTGGTACGTATGCGCCGGTGGACAAGCTCGACTTGATCCTCGGTCGCATCAGCGGTCATCGCGACGGCTTCGGCTTCCTGGTGCCGGATGACGGCTCCGACGACCTGTTCATGAGCCCGGCGCAAATGCGTCTGGTGTTCGACGGCGACCGTGCCCTGGCCCGTGTCTCCGGCCTGGACCGCCGCGGTCGTCGCGAAGGCGTGATCGTCGAAGTGGTGTCCCGTGCCCACGAAAGCATCGTCGGCCGCTACTTCGAAGAAGGCGGTATCGGCTTCGTCGTCGCGGACAACCCGAAGATCCAGCAGGAAGTGCTGGTGACGCCGGGCCGTAACGCCAACGCCCAGATCGGTCAGTTCGTCGAGGTGAAAATCACTCACTGGCCGACGCCGCGCTTCCAGCCGCAAGGTGATGTGATCGAAGTGGTCGGCAACTACATGGCGCCGGGCATGGAAATCGATGTCGCCCTGCGCACCTACGACATTCCGCACGTCTGGCCTGAAGCCGTTCTGAAGGAAGCCGGCAAGCTCAAGCCGGAAGTCGAAGAAAAAGACAAAGAGAAGCGCGTCGACCTGCGCCATCTGCCGTTCGTCACCATCGACGGCGAAGATGCCCGCGACTTCGACGACGCGGTCTACTGCGAAGCCAAGCCAGGCAAACTGCGGCTGTTCTCCGGCGGCTGGAAGTTGTACGTGGCGATTGCCGACGTTTCCAGCTACGTGAAGATCGGTTCGGCTCTGGACAACGAAGCTCAGGTTCGCGGCAACTCGGTGTACTTCCCCGAGCGCGTGGTGCCGATGCTGCCGGAACAGCTCTCTAACGGCCTGTGCTCGCTGAACCCGCATGTCGACCGTCTGGCCATGGTTTGCGAGATGACCATCTCCAAGTCCGGCGAAATGACCGACTACTGCTTCTATGAAGCGGTGATCCATTCCCACGCCCGTCTGACCTATAACAAGGTCAGCGCGATGCTGGAAACGCCGAAAGCGACAGAAGGGCGCAAGCTGCGCGGTGAATACACCGACGTCCTGCCGCACCTCAAGCAACTCTACGCGCTGTACAAGGTATTGCTGGCTGCCCGTCATGTACGTGGCGCGATCGATTTCGAAACGCAGGAAACCCGGATCATCTTCGGTTCCGAGCGCAAGATTGCCGAAATCCGTCCGACCACCCGTAACGATGCGCACAAGCTGATCGAGGAATGCATGCTGGCGGCCAACGTGGCCACTGCCGAATTCCTGAAAAAGCACGAAATCCCTGCGTTGTACCGCGTCCACGACGGCCCGCCACCGGAGCGTCTGGAAAAACTGCGCGCGTTCTTGGGTGAGCTCGGTCTGTCCCTGCACAAAGGCAAGGATGGCCCGTCGCCGAAGGACTATCAGGCACTGTTGGCCAGCATCAAGGATCGTCCGGATTTCCACCTGATCCAGACCGTGATGCTGCGCTCCCTGAGCCAGGCGGTGTACAGCGCCCAGAACGAAGGCCACTTCGGTCTGAATTACGAAGCCTATACCCACTTCACCTCGCCGATCCGTCGTTACCCGGACCTGCTCACGCACCGGGCGATCCGCAGCGTGATCCATTCGAAACAGGACACCCCGCACGTTCGTCGTGCCGGTGCGATGACCATTCCGAAGGCGCGCATCTATCCGTACGACGAAGCAGCGCTGGAGCAACTCGGCGAGCAGTGCTCGATGAGCGAGCGCCGTGCCGACGAAGCGACCCGCGACGTAGTGAACTGGCTCAAGTGCGAGTTCATGAAAGACCGCGTGGGCGAATCGTTCCCGGGCGTGATCACTGCCGTGACCGGTTTCGGGCTGTTCGTCGAACTGACCGATATTTACGTCGAAGGTCTGGTGCACGTTACGGCGTTGCCGGGTGACTACTACCACTTCGACCCTGTGCACCACCGCCTGGCGGGCGAGCGCACCGGTCGCAGCTTCCGTCTTGGCGATACCGTTGAAGTGCGCGTCATGCGCGTCGATCTCGACGAGCGCAAGATCGACTTCGAGATGGCTGAAAAAACCATCAGCGCGCCGATCGGCCGCAAGAAGCGTGGCGCCGAGACGACCACTCCTGCAGCCAAGGTTGTGGAAGAAAAGGCTCCGGCAAAAACCGCCAGCCGTCGTCCGGCCAAGGAGAAGGCTGTCGAGGCCTATCGTCCGAGCGATGCCGTGGCGAAAAACGCCGAGCTGCGCAAAAGCCGTGAATTGAAGAAGGCCTTGCTGGCCGATGCCAAAAACGGTGGTAAAGCGGCGTCCGGGGGAAAGGCCGGACGGTCGGCGCCTGACAAGGCTTCCGGCGGCAAGCCAGCCAAACCGAGCAAACACCGTAAAGGCCCGCCGAAAGCGGGTTCCGCTCCAGCCAAAAGTGGCGGGGCGCGTAAACCGAAGGCGAAGTCATGAGTCAGTTGGAAAAAATCTACGGCGTTCACGCGGTAGAAGCGTTGCTGCGTCACCACCCTAAACGCGTCAAGCAGATCTGGCTGGCCGAGAGTCGCAACGATCCGCGCGTGCAAACGCTGATCGAGTTGGCCAACGAAAACCGGGTCCAGATCGGTCAGGCCGAGCGCCGCGAAATGGACGCCTGGGTTGAAGGCGTGCACCAGGGCGTGGTGGCGGACGTCAGTCCGAGCCAGGTCTGGGGCGAGGCGATGCTCGACGAGCTGCTCGATCGCACCGAAGGCGCGCCGCTGTTGCTGGTGCTCGACGGCGTGACCGACCCGCACAACCTCGGCGCCTGCCTGCGTTCGGCGGACGCTGCCGGT
This sequence comes from Pseudomonas sp. B16(2017), assembly GCF_002113205.1. Classification (NCBI taxonomy): domain Bacteria; kingdom Pseudomonadati; phylum Pseudomonadota; class Gammaproteobacteria; order Pseudomonadales; family Pseudomonadaceae; genus Pseudomonas; species Pseudomonas sp. B16(2017). Next base: position 181,894 of record NZ_NEKA01000002.1, on the reverse strand, counting down.
GCGCTGGCGGTCATCGTGCCGAAAGACAAGTCGGCCACCCTGACGCCTGTCGTACGTAAAGTGGCTTGCGGCGCGGCGGAAGTGATTCCGCTGGTGGCCGTCACCAACCTTGCGCGCACCCTGGAAAAGCTTCAGCAGCGTGGTCTGTGGGTTGTCGGCACGGCGGGTGAGGCCGAAGTCAGCATCTATGACCAGGATCTGACTGGTCCGACCATCCTGATCATGGGTGCCGAAGGCAAAGGCATGCGCCGCCTGACCCGCGAGCATTGCGATTACCTGGTGCACTTGCCGATGGCCGGTAGCGTCAGCAGTCTCAATGTCTCGGTTGCGACCGGCGTGTGCCTGTTCGAAGCCCAGCGTCAGCGCGGTGCCAAGGCCAAGGCGGCTGCCAAAAAGGCTTAAGCCTTACGCCGATTCAAATGTGGGAGCGGGCTTGCTCGCGAAAGCGGTGTGTCATTCAGCAAAAATGTTGGATGTGATGCCGCATTCGCGAGCAAGCCCGCTCCCACATTGGTTCTGCGCAAAGGTGCAGATTGGTAAAGTGAATGAACTGTTCAAATAATCACCAATTGCCTTGCACCTCTTCAGTCCCTTCTCTACAATTGCGCCCCTTGCTGTGGCGGCAGGCATGCATGTGCCCCGCGCCAGCAAGTCCATAAGTGTCATTCACTCCTTGTCTGACCGTTTTTGAGCGGCAGGCTACAACCCGTAAGGAGCATTCATGCGTCATTACGAAATCATCTTTCTGGTCCACCCTGACCAGAGCGAGCAAGTCGGCGGCATGGTTGAGCGTTACACCAAGCTGATCGAAGAAGACGGCGGCAAAATCCACCGTCTGGAAGACTGGGGCCGTCGTCAACTGGCCTACGCAATCAACAATGTTCACAAGGCTCACTACGTGATGCTGAACGTTGAGTGCACCGGCAAGGCCCTGGCCGAGCTGGAAGACAACTTCCGCTACAACGATGCAGTGATCCGTAACCTGGTCATCCGTCGCGACGAAGCCGTTACCGGCCAGTCCGAGATGCTCAAGGCTGAAGAAAACCGCAGTGAGCGCCGTGAGCGTCGCGAACGTCCTGAGCACGATGGCAGCGCCGATGGCGATGACAGCGATAGCGACAGCGACAACAGCGATAACGCTGACGAGTAATCCACGGACCTTTTAAGGAGCCTATCAAATGGCACGTTTCTTCCGTCGTCGTAAATTCTGCCGCTTCACCGCTGAAGACGTGAAGGAGATCGACTACAAAGATCTCAACACTCTGAAAGCCTACGTATCCGAGACCGGCAAAATCGTTCCAAGCCGCATCACCGGTACCAAAGCTCGTTATCAGCGTCAGCTGGCCACCGCTATCAAGCGCGCCCGCTTCCTGGCCCTGCTGGCCTACACCGACAGCCACGGCCGCTGAGACCGGGCAGTCGACAAGTAGCAAAGGATTGAATGCATGCGTGCCTTAGCTGAGTTCATCATGCGCGGCCGTATGCAGGCCACTCTCGTAGTGGCCGGGTGTGCAACATTGCCGTTGTTGTATTGGTTGGGTGCCGCCGCCGGGAGCCTGGTGCTTCTGCGGCGCGGATTGGCCGACGCCCTGGGCGTCGTGTCGCTGGGACTGCTGCCGGCATTGATCTGGTGGTTGTATGCCGATGACCCACGGGCGCTTCTGGTGCTGCTGGGGTCTTCGGGGCTTGCGCTGGTGTTGCGCGCAAGCGAGTCCTGGGTCCGTACGCTGCTGGTCAGCGTAGCCATGGGGCTGGTGTTTTCAGTGGTGCTCGGGGCGGCGTTCGCGCCCCAGATCGAGATGCTGGCGCAGGCCTTGGTAAAGGTCATGCCCGCGCTTCTCGGTGATGCCTACCAACAATTGTCGGTAGACGAGCAGGCGCGTTTCGCGTCGCTGATCGCACCGGTCCTGACCGGCCTGATTGCGGCCTTGTTGCAGATCGTCAGCGTGCTGAGCCTGATTGTCGGGCGTTATTGGCAGGCGTTGTTGTACAACCCGGGTGGTTTTGGTCGCGAGTTTCGCGCCATCCGGATCCCGCTGGGACCGGCGATGTTGCTGCTGGCGTTGATGCTTCTGGGCCCGAATCTCGGTGCACAGATGGCCATGTTGACGCCGTTGTGCAGTGTGCCGCTGGTGTTTGCCGGGCTGGCCCTGATTCACGGGCTGGTGGCGCAAAGGCGACTGGCCGGTTTCTGGCTGGTGGGGTTGTACGTGACGCTGTTGCTGTTCATGCAGCTGATCTATCCGTTGCTCGTGGTTCTGGCCATTGTCGACAGCCTGATTGATTTTCGCGGTCGGGTGTCGAAAGACACCGATAACGCGAACGGTGAAGGTTAAAAGTTAAGAGGATTTCCACATGCAACTGATCCTTCTGGAAAAAATCGCCAACCTGGGCAACCTGGGCGACAAAGTAAACGTTAAGGCCGGTTACGGCCGTAACTACCTGCTGCCTTTCGGCAAAGCCACCGCTGCGACCGCTGCCAACCTGGCTGCGTTCGAAGAGCGTCGCGCTGAGCTGGAAAAAGCCGCCGCAGACCGTAAGGCATCGGCTGAAAGCCGTGCTGCCCAACTGGCCGAGCTGGAAGTGACCATCACTGCCACCGCTGGCGACGAAGGCAAGCTGTTCGGTTCGATCGGTACTCACGACATCGCTGACGCACTGACCGCCTCCGGCGTTGAAGTGGCGAAAAGCGAAGTTCGTCTGCCGAACGGCACCATCCGCAACGTGGGTGAATTCGACGTGGCTGTGCACCTGCACGCCGAAGTTGAAGCCACCGTGCGCGTTGTCGTGGTAGCAGCTTAAGCAACACCCTGATCGACTGGCGGCCTGTCCGTCAGACGGTTAACATCGGGCACGATCCTGTTTACAGGTCGTGCCCTTTGTCTTTCTGCACTCCCTGCTTTTCCTGATTAAAAAGTGGCCATGAACGAAATCTCCGCTCCCGAGCAATACGATCTGCAAACTGCCGCGCTGAAGGTGCCGCCGCATTCCATCGAGGCCGAACAGGCCGTGCTCGGTGGTCTGATGCTGGACAACAACGCCTGGGAACGCGTGCTCGATCAAGTCTCCGACGGCGATTTCTACCGGCATGACCACCGTCTGATTTTCCGTGCGATCGCCAAACTGGCCGATCAGAACCTGCCGATCGACGTCGTGACCCTTGCCGAGCAACTGGACAAGGAAGGACAGACCTCGCAAGTCGGCGGCCTCGGTTACCTGGGCGAACTGGCGAAAAACACGCCGTCCGTCGCCAACATCAAGGCCTATGCGCAGATCGTCCGCCAGCGTGCGACGTTGCGTCAGTTGATCGGTATCAGCACGGAAATTGCCGACAGCGCCTTCAACCCTGAAGGTCGCACCGCCGAGGAAATCCTCGACGAAGCCGAGCGGCAGATCTTCGCGATTGCCGAAGCCCGGCCGAAAACCGGCGGCCCGGTGGGGGTGAATGACCTGTTGACCAAGGCCATCGACCGCATCGATACCCTGTTCAACACCGCCGACTCGATCACCGGCCTGTCCACCGGCTACACCGACCTCGACGAGAAAACCAGCGGACTGCAACCGGCCGACTTGATCATCGTCGCCGGCCGTCCTTCGATGGGTAAGACGACTTTCGCGATGAACCTGGTGGAAAACGCCGTGTTGCGCAGCGACAAGGTCGTGCTGGTGTACTCCCTCGAGATGCCAGGCGAATCGCTGATCATGCGTATGCTGTCGTCCCTCGGTCGTATCGACCAGACCAAGGTGCGTTCCGGCCAGCTGGAAGACGACGACTGGCCGCGCCTGACCTCGGCGGTCAACCTGCTCAACGACCGCAAGCTGTTCATCGATGACACCGCCGGCATCAGCCCGTCGGAGATGCGTGCCCGAACCCGGCGTCTGGTGCGCGAGCACGGCGACATCGGCCTGATCATGATCGACTACCTGCAGCTGATGCAGATCCCGGGTTCCAGCGGCGACAACCGGACCAACGAGATTTCCGAGATCTCCCGATCCTTGAAAGCCCTGGCCAAGGAATTCAACTGCCCGGTAGTTGCTCTGTCGCAGCTCAACCGCTCCCTGGAACAACGTCCCAACAAGCGCCCGGTGAACTCCGACTTGCGGGAATCCGGAGCGATCGAGCAAGACGCCGACGTGATCATGTTCGTGTACCGGGACGAGGTGTATCACCCGGAAACCGAACACAAGGGCATTGCCGAAATCATCATCGGCAAGCAGCGGAACGGCCCGATCGGCTTCATCCGCCTGGCCTTCATCGGCAAGTACACCCGCTTCGAAAACCTCGCGCCGGGCAGTTACAACTTCGACGACGACGAGTAACGCAATTGATCACGCCAGATGATCAAACAGTTTCTGGGCAACCCTTGGGCTGATGAGTTCTCGCCAGATCCGTTGGTGGGGCCGCCCAGCCTGTTCTTCGCGCTGTTGAAACGAGCTGCCGAGCAGGCGCTGCTCCAGCGTTTTCAGATGTGCACCCTTGACGGTGTAATCCAGCGCAGCGCGGTCTTGCCTGTCGTAATGAAAGTGGGCCTCCCACAATGGTGTGTTGTCCGAGCGGTCCATGATCGAATAGACGTCGAGAAATGACCTGTCTTTGCCCTTGCCCAGTTGCTTGCGCGCCACCGTTTTGACCACCTTGAGCTGGGCGTGATCGAGCAGGAAGCTCAGGCGCGGGACGTCCAGCACATCCTTGTTTTTATACATCCGTATCAGAATGTCCTGGCCTTCGGCGTCCATTGAGTCGCCGGCAGCTTTCAGACGCCCGATCAAACCTGTGGTTTCAGCGTCTACTGCCATTTGATCGAGGGTCTCGAGGCGTTTCGCCAGATCTGTGAGTCGATCCACCTCGGCCCCCAGGTATTCGACAATGGTGGTCGGGTTGTCCCTTCGGTTTTCCATCATCCTTGCCTGGGCAAGATGCGCCTCCACGTTGCCAAGGCGTGCTGTGGCTTCGTTCATCAGCTGAGGTTTGGGAACCGGTGCCGGGGCGGGGCGCACTGGCCGCCATTCACCCTCTCTCTTCTCGTACCGTTGAGGTGGATCGTTCGGTTTGAAGATGTCGGGAACATTGAGCGTGACACTGCCGTCCGCAGCGGTGTCCTGAACGCCCACCAGTACCCGGTAGGTGCCATGTTGACGGGTTCGGAACAACTTTCGCGGCGCTGCGATTTCGGCGGCTCCTGAAGGTTGCGCCGGGAGGAAGTCGAAGTCGATATCATGATCGTCGCCAGGCAGTTCGTTGTTGCTGCCAACCCGATCATAGATTTCATTCAGCCGGGTTTCGATTTTCGATTCGAAGGTATCCATCAGTGACAGTGCCTGATTGACGTACTCTGCCCTTGTAGCGGGTGTCGAAGTGATCAATGCCACCAATCCGGCCCTGTCGCTTTTGATGCTCTCGATCGCCAGTTGCAGCGCGAGAGGTTCGGGATATCCGGAAACTTCGTTCAGGTCATGTTTGAGCAAATGCATCGACATGGCAGTGCGCATGCCATGATTTGACGGGTTTTGTGGATCGTCAGAAATCAGGCGCAGGAAAATGTTGTATTTACTGGTGTTGATCTGGTCAACAGTGGGGATTCCGCGATTCATGTCATCCAGCTCCCCTTGGGCGCTACGATCAGCTTTTAGAATCTGATCCATCACAGCCTGGCGATCGTCCATGATCTTCAGCTTTTTGTTGAGATGGACAAGGTTGCGCTTCAGCGACTCGACGGTAATCACATCCAGGGTTGGCAGAACCCTGCGATCCATGACCGCAATCAATTTGTTGAGGTAGTCGATTCTGTTGATCTGCTGAGCATGAAGCTCGGTTTTGTAGAGCCCGCCAGCCTTGAGCAGTAGCAACCAGTCCTTGTTATCGATCAGTGATTTGACGTAATCGGCCTGCATTCTTGTGTGTTTGATCACATGCACTTCGAGTTCGATCAGCGCGGCTTTCTCGGCGTCACCTCCCTCAGGCAGGTGTTCGGCGCTGGCCCAGAGTTCGCCATAGCGCCTGTTGGATGCGGCCAGGGCATCGAAGGCGTTCCTGATGGGTTCATGCCGTTGAAGCAGATAGGCTTTGCTGTCCTGAGCTTGCGCGTTGCGACGCATGCCACCCTTTAGTCCGTCGAGACTGAAACCCCAAAAACCGTCGGCGGTGCGGGCAATGGCCAGCGTTTCACCGCCCCGACTGGCGCGGTAGATGTTTTCGCTGTCAGTGGCGACAGGATCTTTCGGCTTGACCACCCGCCAGACCTTGTGTGCGGGAGAGGATGCATCGACGTCCTGCATTACTTGATAGGCCTGGCTGTCGATGATCACGTAGCGCTTACCTTCGAAGCTGTGCAGACCGTCACTGTCCGGCGCGACACCGACGAAATTCAGAGGCGTCCTGAACGCTTCCAGTCGACTGGAAGTCAACGCAATGGGTTCAGCCTCGAAATCATCCACCGGATGCCATCGCTTGTTTTGGGGATCCTGAACGAGAACAGGGCCCGAGGGATTCAATTCATTGCTCAGCCTTGCCCGGTAAAGTCGGCTGTCAGGGTCCAGGCCAACCTGCAGGACGCTGCCATCGTACGCATCGACGAACAGTCGCCCCTTGAAGTTTCTGAAGCCTTGCGCATCGGCCTCTGGCAGTTGCGACCCGAAACGGATGCGATAGGTATCAAACGAAGGACGTACCGGTGTTGCCCTCGGGGAGGAATGGATTTCGTCGAAGGTCACGGCTGGTGCGGGAGAGATCGTGTCCGGGTCTGCAAATGCCGGAGTCCTGTCCGGTGCAGGTTGAGAAGGGGGGCGGCGTACGACCGGGGGAATCAGAGGCGAAGCGGGGGGCTGTGGTGAACGGTTGGTCGCTGAAGTCGAAGGTGGATTGTGAACTTCGACGGTGGTGACGCCTCTGGAGGGTGGTTTTACAGGCATGTGTATTCATCCTTGAATAAGTCGTGAACCCATTTGTTGAACAAAGTGCTTGGCCGTGGACGAGGCTGAGAGAAACCGACCACAGTCGTCGGAATTGGTCAAAATTTGTGCTATATTCCGCGCCCGCGAATTCAATGAAAGCCAACACCGGTTATCGACATGCAAGCAGCCAAGCCGTTATTTGACTATCCAAAATATTGGGCCGAATGTTTCGGGCCAGCGCCGTTCCTGCCGATGAGCAGGGAGGAGATGGATCAGCTTGGCTGGGATTCCTGCGACATCATCATTGTCACGGGTGATGCCTACGTCGATCACCCGTCCTTCGGCATGGCGATCATCGGCCGGCTGCTGGAGTCCCAAGGCTTCCGCGTCGGGATCATTGCGCAGCCTAACTGGCAGTCCAAAGACGACTTCATGAAGCTCGGCGAGCCGAACCTGTTCTTCGGCGTCGCGGCCGGCAACATGGACTCGATGATCAACCGCTACACTGCCGACAAGAAAATCCGTTCCGACGATGCCTACACCCCGGGCGGAATGGCCGGCAAGCGTCCCGATCGCGCGAGCCTGGTCTACAGCCAGCGCTGCAAGGAAGCCTACAAGCACGTGCCGATCGTGCTCGGCGGTATCGAAGCCTCCCTGCGCCGCATCGCCCACTACGACTACTGGCAGGATCGCGTGCGCAACTCGATCCTGATCGATGCCAGCGCCGACATCCTGCTGTACGGCAACGCCGAGCGGGCGATTGTCGAAGTCGCCCAGCGTCTGTCCTACGGTCACAAGATCGAAGACATCACCGATGTGCGCGGCACCGCGTTCATCCGTCGCGACACACCCGCGGGCTGGTACGAAGTCGACTCCACGCGCATCGACCGTCCGGGCAAGATCGACAAGATCATCAACCCGTATGTGAACACCCAGGACACTCAGGCTTGCGCGATCGAGCAAGAGAAGGGCCCGGTTGAAGACCCGGAAGAAGCCAAGGTCGTGCAGATCCTGGCCAGCCCGAAAATGACCCGCGACAAGACCGTGATCCGCCTGCCGTCGATGGAAAAGGTGCGTAACGACCCGGTTCTGTACGCCCACGCCAACCGCGTGCTGCACCTGGAAACCAACCCGGGCAACGCCCGTGCGCTGGTGCAGAAGCATGGCGAGATCGACGTCTGGTTCAACCCGCCGCCGATTCCGATGACCACTGAAGAAATGGACTACGTGTTCGGCATGCCTTACGCACGTGTTCCGCATCCTGCGTACGGCAAGGAAAAAATCCCGGCCTACGACATGATCCGCTTCTCGGTGAACATCATGCGTGGCTGCTTTGGCGGCTGCACCTTCTGCTCGATCACCGAGCACGAAGGCCGGATCATCCAGAACCGTTCCGAAGAGTCGATCATTCGCGAAATCGAAGAGATCCGCGACAAGGTGCCGGGCTTCACCGGCGTCATTTCCGACCTCGGCGGCCCGACCGCGAACATGTACCGCATTGCCTGCAAGAGCCCGGAAATCGAATCCGCGTGCCGCAAGCCGTCCTGCGTGTTCCCGGGCATCTGCCCGAACCTGAACACCGACCACTCGTCGCTGATTCAGCTGTACCGCAGCGCCCGTGCGTTGCCGGGTGTGAAGAAGATCCTGATCGCCTCCGGCCTGCGTTACGACCTCGCGGTCGAGTCGCCGGAGTACGTCAAGGAGCTGGTGACCCACCACGTCGGCGGTTACCTGAAGATCGCCCCGGAACACACCGAGGAAGGTCCGCTCAACCAGATGATGAAACCGGGGATCGGCACCTACGATCGCTTCAAGCGCATGTTCGAGAAGTACACCAAGGAGGCGGGGAAAGAGCAGTACCTGATCCCGTACTTCATCGCCGCGCACCCGGGCACCACCGACGAAGACATGATGAACCTGGCCCTGTGGCTCAAGGGCAACGGCTTCCGCGCCGACCAGGTGCAGGCGTTCTATCCGTCGCCGATGGCCACCGCCACCGCGATGTATCACTCGGGCAAGAACCCGCTGCGCAAGGTCACCTACAAGAGCGACGGCGTGACCATCGTCAAGAGCGAAGAGCAGCGTCGTCTGCACAAGGCTTTCCTGCGTTATCACGACCCGAAAGGCTGGCCGATGCTGCGTGAAGCGCTGACCCGCATGGGCCGTGCCGACCTGATCGGGCCGGGCAAGAACCAGTTGATCCCGCTGCACCAGCCGGCCACCGACAGCTATCAGAGTGCCCGTCGCAAAAACTCGACACCGGCCGGCAGCCACAAGGTCGCGAAAGAGAAGACCACCAAGATCCTCACGCAGCACACCGGTCTGCCTCCGCGCGCCAGTGACGGCGGCAATCCTTGGGACAAGCGTGAACAGGCCAAGGCCGCGGCATTCGCCCGCAACCAGCAGGCCGCCAAGGAGCGCAAGGAAGCGGCGAAAGGCAAAGGCCCGAAACCGGCACGCAAGCCGGTCGTACCGCGCTGAAACGCACTTGAGCTGAACAGAACGCCAACCTTCGGGTTGGCGTTTTGCGTTGTGCCTCGCAACATTTGCGTGCAACTGTGCCAAACCATTTCACCGCATCGCCCGATTTTGGTGCTGTACTGCCCTAAGCATTCCGGGAAAGCGCCCAAGCCTCTGCATGGCATAAGTCTTGCGCGCTTTCGAATACGCTTGGGCTCGCAGGAGGCACGCCGTGTCGATTCATGTCGCATTGCATCACGTCACGCATTACCGCTACGACCGCGCTGTCGAACTCGGCCCGCAGATCGTGCGTCTGCGCCCGGCTGCCCACAGCCGTACGCGGATTCTGTCCTATTCACTGAAAGTCTCGCCCGAGCAGCACTTCATCAACTGGCAGCAGGACCCTCAGGGCAACTACCTCGCCCGGCTGGTGTTCCCCGAGAAAACCGCCGAACTGCGGATCGAGGTCGATCTGCTGGCCGAGATGGCGGTGTTCAACCCGTTCGACTTTTTCCTCGAACCCTACGCCGAGAAAATCCCCTTCGCCTACGCCGCCGATGAGCGCAAGGAACTGGCGCCGTACCTCGAAACCCTGCCGCTGACGCCGACATTCAAGGCCTATCTGGACGCCATCGACCGCACGCCGTTGCCGGCCGTGGATTTCCTGGTGGCGCTCAACCAGCGTCTGAGCGAAGACATCAATTACCTGATTCGCATGGAACCGGGTGTGCAGACTCCGGAGCACACCCTCGAACATGCCTCCGGTTCCTGCCGTGATTCGGCGTGGTTGCTGGTGCAACTGCTGCGCAACCTCGGGTTGGCGGCGCGTTTCGTCTCCGGCTACCTGATTCAATTGACCGCCGACGTGAAAAGCCTCGACGGCCCGTCCGGCACCGAAGTGGACTTTACTGACCTGCACGCGTGGTGCGAGGTGTATCTCCCCGGCGCCGGCTGGATCGGCCTCGACGCCACCTCCGGACTGTTCGCCGGGGAAGGGCACATCCCGTTGGCCTGCAGTCCCGATCCGTCCTCGGCGGCGCCGATCAGTGGTCTGGTGGAGCCTTGCGAGTGCGAGTTCAGCCACGAAATGTCCGTAGAGCGGATCTGGGAAGCACCCCGGGTCACCAAGCCCTACACCGATGAGCAATGGCTGGCGATCCAGGCGCTGGGCCGGCAGATCGATGCCGATCTGCTGGAAGGCGATGTGCGCCTGACCATGGGCGGCGAACCCACCTTCGTGTCCATCGACGACCCCGACGGCGCCGAGTGGAACACCGCCGCGCTGGGTCCGGACAAGCGCCGGCTCTCCGCCGAACTGTTCCAGCGCATGCGCAAGCATTACGCGCCCAAGGGGCTGGTGCATTTTGGCCAGGGCAAATGGTATCCAGGCGAGCAACTGCCGCGCTGGTCACTGAATTGTTACTGGCGCCGCGACGGTGTGCCGATCTGGCACAACAACGCACTGATCGCCGATGAGCAGCAGGATTACGGCGCTACGGGTGAGCTGGCCGGGCGCTTTCTGGCGAGTGTCGCCGAGCGCCTGAAACTGCCGACACGCTTCGTGTTCCCGGCCTACGAAGACAACTTCTATTACCTCTGGCGCGAGGGCGCCTTGCCGAGCAACGTCAGCGCCGAAGACTCGCGTCTGGAGGAGCCGCTGGAACGTGCGCGACTGCGCAAGGTGTTCAGTCAGGGGCTGGACAAGATCATCGGCCAAGTGTTGCCGCTGGCGCGCACCGCCAAGGGCGATCAGTGGCAGAGCGGGCGCTGGTATCTGCGCGATGAGCATTGCCGGCTTGTGCCGGGGGATTCACCGCTCGGCTATCGCCTGCCGCTGGGCTCGCAGCCCTGGGTGAAGGCAGCGGAGTATCCGTTCATTCATCCGAACGACCCGAACCAGGATTTCCCCGAGCTGCCCGAAACATCGCAGCTCAACGACCACCGTGAGCCGGCTCCGGCAGACGAGCGTGTACCGAAGATCGATGAGTCCGCCGACTGGCTGACCCGCACCGCCTTGTGCGCCGAGGCCCGGGAAGGCCGGTTGTACCTGTTCATGCCGCCGCTGGAGCGGGTCGAGGATTATCTGGAACTGGTCGCGGCCATCGAAGCCACCGCCGAAGAGCTGCATTGTCCGGTGTTGCTGGAAGGCTACGAGCCGCCGAGCGATCCGCGCCTGAGCAATTTCCGCATCACCCCGGATCCCGGCGTGATCGAGGTCAACGTGCAGCCGTCCGCGACGTGGGACGAGTTGGTCGAACGCACCGAGTTTCTGTACGAAGAAGCGCGCCAGACCCGACTGTCCACCGAGAAATTCATGGTCGACGGGCGGCACACCGGCACCGGCGGTGGTAACCATTTCGTGCTCGGCGGCGCGACACCGGGCGACTCACCGTTTCTGCGCCGTCCGGACCTGCTGCGTAGCCTGATCAGTTACTGGCATAACCATCCTTCACTGTCGTACCTGTTTTCCGGTCTGTTCATCGGCCCGACCTCTCAGGCGCCGCGGGTCGACGAAGCGCGCAACGACGCGCTGTATGAACTGGAAATCGCTTTCGCACAAATGCCGGCGCCGGGAGAGGAATGCCCGCCGTGGCTGGTCGATCGCCTGTTGCGCAATTTGCTGATCGACGTCACCGGCAACACCCACCGCGCCGAGTTCTGCATCGACAAGCTGTATTCACCGGACGGCGCCACCGGGCGCCTCGGCTTGCTGGAGTTGCGTGGTTTCGAAATGCCACCCCATGCGCGCATGAGCTTGGCGCAGCAGCTGTTGTTGCGAGCGCTGGTGGCGCGGTTCTGGCGGGAGCCCTATGCGCCGCCGAAACTGGCGCGCTGGGGTACGGAGCTGCACGACCGCTTCATGTTGCCGCACTTCATCGAACAGGACTTCGCCGACGTCATCGTCGAACTCAACAATGCCGGTTACCCCCTGCGTGCGGAATGGTTTGCGGCGCATCTTGAGTTCCGTTTCCCCAAGGTCGGCGATTACGCCGTCAACGGTATCGAGCTGGAATTGCGCCAGGCTCTCGAACCCTGGCACGTGCTGGGCGAGGAGGGCGCGGCGGGCGGCACGGTGCGCTACGTCGATTCATCGCTGGAGCGTTTGCAGGTCAAGCTTACGGGGCTGCCGCCGCAGCGCTATCTGCTGACCTGCAATGGCATCCCGGTGCCGCTGCAACCGACCGGACGGGTTGGCGAGTTTGTCGCCGGCGTACGTTTTCGCGCGTGGCAACCGGCCAACTGTCTGCAACCGACGATCCCGGTGCATGCGCCGCTGGTGTTCGACTTGCTCGATACCTGGATGCAGCGTTCGCTGGGCGGCTGTCAGTACCACGTCGCCCATCCGGGCGGGCGCAATTACGAGACGCTGCCGGTCAACGCCAACGAAGCGGAGAGCCGGCGCATGGCGCGGTTCTTCCGCATCGGACACACGCCGGGGAAACTTCCTGTACCGAACCTGACTATCTCCGACGAACTGCCGATGACTCTCGATTTACGACGTTTTTGATTCGTACACGACGCCCGGATTTTTCGTATATCCGGGCGTCATGTGCCTGCGTTAGTCTGACTGTTCCCTGCCGGCTGCCGAGCTTTCCATGCCTGACCTGCTTGACCGCTACCCGCTGACTGCGGGCACCTATCACGAACTGCTCGACGACAGCGGGGCGGTGCGCCCGCACTGGCGGCGACTGGTCGACCATTTGCAGCGCAGCACCCCGGCGCACCTGGTGCAGCGTCAGGCATTGCTGACCCGGCAGATTCAGGAAAACGGCGTGACCTACAACGTCTATGCGGATCCGAAAGGCGCGGATCGTCCGTGGGAGCTGGATCTGCTGCCCCACGTGATCGCTGCTGACGAGTGGCAGCAACTGTCCGCCGGAATCGCCCAGCGCGCGCGGCTGCTCAATGCGGTGCTGGCGGATCTGTACGGCCCGCAGCGGCTGATCAGCGAAGGGCTGCTGCCGGCGGAGCTGGTGTTCGGCCACAACAACTTCCTCTGGCCCTGTCAGGGCATTGCGCCGCCGGACGGGGCCTTTCTGCACCTGTATGCCGTGGATCTGGCGCGCACGCCGGACGGACGCTGGTGGGTGACGGCGGATCGTACCCAGGCGCCATCCGGCGCCGGTTATGCGCTGGAAAACCGCACCATCGTGTCCCGCGCCTTCCCCGAGTTGTATCGGGATCTGAAAGTGCAGCATCTGGCCGGATTCTTCCGCACCCTGCAGGAAACCCTCGCCCGTCAGGCTCCCTGCGACGATGACGCGCCGCTGGTGGTGTTGCTGACCCCGGGGCGCTTCAACGAGAGCTATTTCGAACATCTTTATCTTGCCCGCCAGCTCGGTTATCCGCTGGTGGAGGGCGGTGACCTGACGGTGCGTGATGCCACGGTCTACCTGAAAACCCTCAGTGGCCTGCGCCGGGTGCACGCGATCCTGCGCCGGCTCGACGATGACTTCTGCGATCCGCTGGAATTGCGCACCGATTCCGCGCTGGGCGTTCCCGGATTGCTGGACGCGGTGCGTCAGGGCCGGGTGCTGGTGGCCAATGCACTGGGCAGTGGCGTACTGGAGTCGCCGGGGCTGCTCGGTTTTCTGCCGAAGATCAATCAGTACCTGTTCGGCGAAGACCTGATCCTGCCTTCCATCGCCACGTGGTGGTGCGGCGAAGCGCCGGTGTTGGCCCAGGCCCTGGAGAAACTGCCGGAGCTGTTGATCAAACCGGCGTTCCCGTCGCAAAGCTTCCCTCCGGTTTTTGGCCGGGATCTGAGCGAAAAACAGCGTGAAAGTCTCGCCGCGCGCATGCAGGCCCGCCCTTATGCCTATGTCGCGCAAGAACTCGCGCAGCTGTCCCAGGCGCCGATCTGGCAGCCCGAGGACGGGCAACTGCAACCCCGGGCGATCGGCATGCGCATGTACGCGGTGGCCAGTCACGACGGTTATCGGGTGTTGCCCGGTGGCCTGACCCGGGTCGCGGCCGAAGCCGATGCCGAAGTGGTGTCGATGCAGCGCGGTGGTGCGAGCAAGGACACCTGGGTGCTGGGGGATCGGCCGCCGAGCGGGGAACAGTGGAAAGCCCAGCGCAATATCGGCGTGCCCGATCTGGTGCGCCGCGATCCGTACCTGCCGTCGCGGGTGGTGGAAAACCTGTTCTGGTTCGGCCGTTACTGCGAGCGCTGCGACGACAGCGCGCGGCTGCTGCGGATCATGCTCGCGCGCTACGTCGACGGCGATGACCCGCAAGCCTTGCAGGCCGCTGTGGATCTGGGCGAGCGACTGATGCTGCTGCCGGACGAAGGTGAACTGCCGGAACGCTTGCTTGCGGCGCTGCTCGGCGAGGACTGGTCGTTCAGCCTGCGCTCCAACCTGCAGCGCTTGCAGTGGGCTGCATCGCAAGTGCGCGGCAAGTTGTCCCGGGAAAACTGGCAGGCGCTGGTGGAGCTGCAACGCGAGGCTTCGGAGCTGGACACCGACGAACCTGACTTCGGCGAGCTGCTGGATTTTCTCAACCGGTTGGTGATGTCGCTGGCGGCGCTGTCCGGGTTTGCCCTCGACGACATGACCCGTGACGAAGGCTGGCGCTTCCTGATGATCGGCCGGCGCATCGAACGCCTGCAATTTCTCAGCGGCAGTCTCGCGGGTTTCCTGCGGGGCGCCGGGGCGTTCGATCAGGCCGGGCTTGAGTGGTTGCTGGAGCTGGGCAACAGCAGCATCACCTATCGCTCGCGTTATCTGGCGGTGGCGCAGTTGATTCCGGTGCTCGACCTGTTGCTGCTGGACGAGCAGAACCCCCATGCGGTGCTGTTCCAGTTGAAGCTGGTGACCCGCACCCTCAAGCGGCTGAATGATGACTTCGGTATGCCGAGGGAGGCAGGATTGCCGCCGCTGGTCGAGCGTCTGGCGCGCTTCGACCTGAGCTGTCTGGAAAATCCCCTGTTCGGCGAGTCCAGCGTGCGTGCGGCCCTCGACGGACTGGCGGATTTGCTGCAGGAGATCGCCGACGCCAGCAGTCAGGTGTCGGACCGTCTGGCCCTGCGCCATTTCGCCCATGTCGATGATGTCAGCCAGCGTACGGTGTCCGTCTGATGAGCGCCCATTACCAGATCTTTCACGATACCTGCTATCGCTACGACAGCCCGGTATCCCTGGCCCAGCAACTGGCGCATCTGTGGCCGCGCGAGTGCGACTGGCAGCGCTGCACCGAGCAGCAATTGCTGATCAGCCCGGAGCCGACCACCCGCCGTGACGAGCAGGATGTGTTCGGCAATCCGCTGACCCGCCTGGCCTTCGAACGGCCCCACGATGAATTGCAGGTCAACGCACGGCTGACGGTCGAAGTGCTGGCGCGGCCCGTGGTGGATTTCCAGCAGTCGCCGGCCTGGGAACTGACCCGCAACGCGCTGACCTACAGCAGCCAGCCGCTGTCCGCTTCGTTGCTGGAAGTCTGTCGCTATCGATTTCAGTCGCCCTACGTGCATCTCAAACGCAGCTTCGTCGAGTTCTCGGAGAGCTGTTTCCCGGCCGGCAGACCGTTGATGCTGGGTGTGCAGGCCCTGATGCAGAAGATCTTCAGCGAATTCACCTTCGATGCCGAAGCGACGCAAGTCGCGACGCCGCTGGTGGAAGTGCTGGAGCGCCGACGCGGGGTCTGTCAGGACTTCGCGCATCTGATGCTCGCCTGTGTGCGCTCACGCGGGCTGGCGGCGCGTTACGTCAGTGGCTACCTGCTGACCCAACCGCCACCGGGGCAGCCACGGTTGATCGGCGCCGATGCGTCCCATGCCTGGGTCTCGGTGTTTTGCCCGGTGCTGGGCTGGGTGGATTTCGATCCGACAAACAATGTGCAGCCGGCACTGGAGCACATCACCCTGGCCTGGGGCCGGGATTTCTCCGATGTGTCGCCGTTGCGCGGGGTGATTCTGGGCGGTGGCAATCACGACCCGGAAGTCCGCGTCACCGTGTTGCCACTGGAGGAGTGAAGATCAAATGTGGGAGCGAGCTTGCTCGCGAAAGCAATTTTTCAGTCACATCCATAGTGAATGTCACGACGCTTTCGCGAGCATGCCCGCTCCCACAGGGATTGTGTTCAAGGTTTCAGCAATTTGCTCAGGCGTCGGGCGCCGGGTCTTTCGGTGTCTCAACATCATCATCTTCAGTCGCCACTTCACCGTCAGGGTTCAGTGCCGCCTCTTCAGCCATCTGTTTCTTGCGCTGAAGCTTTTCCTCTTTCTTCTGTTCCTTGGCCAAGTCACGTTGACGTTTGGCGAAGGAGTAATTGGGTTTGGCCATGGGCGATCCTCTGGGGTCGAAGGTGAGGTTGAGCGGCGCGTATTCTGCCCTGTATCGGTGCCCGGCGGTTAATCGGGTTTCTGGTCGACCCACTTGGGCGTGACGGTGGGCTTCCAGTGGTCGAGAGCCTCGAGCAGCGTTTGCGGCGATTCACTCACTTGCAGCATGTCACGGTGCGGCGCACGAACGAAGCCTTCGCCGACGATGTGATCGAGAAATGCAGTGAGTTTGCTGTAGAAACCGTTCACTTCCAGCAGGCCCAGCGGCTTGCCGTGGTAGCCGAGCTGGCCCCAGGTCCAGACTTCGAACAACTCTTCCAGGGTGCCGAGGCCACCGGGCAGGGCGATGAATGCATCGCTGAGTTCGGCCATCCGCGCCTTGCGGGCGTGCATGCCGTCGACCACTTCCAGGCGCGTCAGGCTCTTGTGACCGATTTCCTTGTCCATCAGGCTCTGCGGGATGATGCCGATCACTTCGCCGCCGGCCGCCAGTGCAGCGTCGGCGACAATCCCCATCAGGCCGACAGCGCCACCGCCGTAGACCAGCGTCAGCTTACGCTCGGCGATAGCTGTGCCGAGGGCGATGGCGGCTTCGGTGTACGCCGGAGTGGTGCCGGCGTTGGCACCGCAAAATACACAAACGGATGTGAGAGACATGCCTTCCTCCTGGGTCAATCGGTCACAGGGTAATGGCTGGCACGTCTTGATCCAAGGGCTAGACTTCGCGTTTCGGGGTTTCACAGGTACCGCTGGCGCCACAGGCGTAAGCAGCGAGCAGACTGCACAACAGGCTGTTGAAGGACATGACGGATGCTCCAGATGAGTGTCGAGCCCTGAAGATACGGCCCGGCCAAACGTCTGGCTGTTAGATTGTTTCGATGAGTGTCATAGCCTGGAAGTTGTATACAATTTTTGACTCAAGTCATAGGAACTTGCGAAGATTTCAGGCAGTCTTCCAACCATTCGTGTTTTGTTAACCCTGCCTTGGAGATTCACCATGTTTTCCAAAGTTGTTGCGGTATCCCTGCTGGCGCTGGCCAGCAGCCAATTGATGGCTGCCGAGTGCAAAACCACCGTTGACTCCACCGACCAGATGTCCTTCAACACCAAGGCCATCGAAATCGACAAGAGCTGCAAGACCTTCACCGTCGAGCTGACCCACTCCGGCAGCCTGCCGAAAAACGTCATGGGCCATAACCTGGTGATCAGCAAAGAAGCCGACATGCAGCCGATCGCCACCGACGGCCTGGCCGCCGGCATCGACAAGAACTACCTGAAGGACGGTGACGAGCGCGTTATCGCTCACACCAAGATCATCGGCGCCAAGGAAACCGACTCGGTGACCTTCGACGTGTCCAAGCTCAAGGCTGACGAGAAATACGGCTTCTTCTGCTCGTTCCCGGGCCACATCTCGATGATGAAAGGCACCGTGACCCTCAAGTAATACGGCTCACACGTAACACGAAAAACGCCGCTGCAAGTGATTGCAGCGGCGTTTTTTTCTGTTGATCAAATCGGCACCTATTGCCTCATTCTCTAATCATGGCCGTTGGTCTGAATTACCCTCGAACCTGTAATTTCTGACAGTAGACGCGGATTTCGAAGAAGCCTCGAATGAGGGGGCGCTCAGATGACTGTGCGCATCCATTCCGAAAAAGGAGTTTTCGTATGACCGATCAAGAGAAATTACCCCAGCAGCGTACGTTGGTTCAGGATCCGAACAGAAGTAATGTGACAAGCGGAACCGTCATTGAGACAGTTACCAATGGCAATGGTAAAACCATCGAAAATGGCGGGGTCAGCACAAATCCAGATTTGTCTTTTGTTGGTTCCGCTGCTCCCAATCAAACGGCGCAGCTTTTCGACAACGGTGCCCCTGCGCATTCCCCGGTAAATGTTGATAACAATGGCCACTTTAGTTTGATCATTACAGATCAGAAAAACGGGCCGCATGTCTACGCCGTGGAAACCACCGACGGGCAGGTGTCTGATCCATACATCGTTCACATGGAACTGCCCCTGCACGCCGCAATTGTGTGGATAAACGATCCCAACGGAGACGTCATCGAAAATGGTGGAAGCACTACGTTTGTCGATCTGAGCTTTGTAGGCGAGGGAGAGCCAAATACAACAGTCGTGCTTTTGGATTACGGAATTCTTGTAGGCAGACTGAACATCGATGCAAATTCGCACTGGAGTGCTGTGCTGAACGGACTGTCAGTAGGGGCGCATAGCTTCACAGTGATAGGAAGCGATGGTGTTGAATCCAGACCCTGGATCATTCTAGTTGTGAACTCCGTGCCGGTAACCATCCAGTTTCTCCTGGGAGATAACGGGGAATTTATCGGCAATCACGAGCAAACGACCGCTACAACGGTAACGGTTGTCGGTACGGCAAACCCAGGTGAAAAAGGAAAAATAGTCGACTACGAGAACGACCTGGCTCCATTCACGGCCGACTCGAATGGAATCTACACGGCTAAGATTTCGAATCTGGCTGAAAAGGTTCACACCATTAGAACGATAACTGCTGCTGGTCGAATCTCGTCCCCTTGGGCATTCAGGGTGGTTCCGGCAAAAGCCCGTTAAATTTGCCATTGAATCCTGTTCAAAGAAAAGCCCGCTGAGGATCACGCCTCAGCGGGCTTCTTCATTCACTCACCAATTACGGCGCAAACGGCATGACCCGCTTGTGATGAGTCTTTTTGTAAGTGTTGACGATGATGTCGAACGCTTCCTGACGCACCGGCTCGCCGTGCAGGAACGCGTCGATCTCGGCGTAGGTCACGCCGTGGGAGGCCTCGTCCGGCTTGCCCGGCGACAGGTCTTCCAGATCCGCCGTCGGCACTTTTTCAACCAGCGATTCCGGTGCGCCGAAGCTGCGGGCGATGGCCCGGACCTGGTTTTTCACCAGACCGCTGAGCGGGGCCAGGTCGCAGGCACCGTCACCGAACTTGGTGAAGAAACCCATCACCGCTTCCGCCGCGTGGTCGGTGCCGATCACCAGACCATGGGCTGCGCCGGCGATGGTGTACTGGGCGACCATGCGCATCCGCGCTTTGGTGTTGCCGAGCACGAAATCCACCGACACCGCGTGCTTGCCTTCGAAGGCTGCGACTTCGCTGGCCAGGGACTTTACTGCCGGGCCGATGTTGACGGTGTGGCGTTCGTCCGGGGCGATGAAGTCCACCGAGGCCTGGGCGTCATGTTCATCGAACTGCACGTCGTACGGCAGGCGCACGGCGATGAACTTGTAGGCCTCGTCACCGGTGCGCTCGCGCAGTTCACGCATGGCGCGCTGGGCCAGCAGGCCTGCGGTCAGCGAATCGACCCCGCCGCTGATGCCCAGCACCAGGGTCTTGAGTCCGGAATTGGTCAGGCAGTCCTGGATGAAGGTGATGCGTCGGGCGACTTCCGCTTCGAGGGCCTGGTAATCGGCGAACGGCGGCTGAACGTTGAGCTGTTCAGCAATCTCACGCTGTACGGCTTGCATGAATTCACTCCTTGCTGGAAAGGCTGGAAACGGCAGGAACCTGGAAAACGTGTCGCAAGTAGGCGACGAAATTCGGGTCTTTGCAGTGGGTCTTGCCCGGCTCGTCGGAGATCTTCGCCACCGGTTGGCCGTTGCAGGCGGTCATTTTAAGCACGATGCTCATCGGTTCGACACCCGGAATGTCACAGGTCAGGTTGGTGCCGATGCCGAAGCTGACGTTGATCCGGCCGCGCAGGGCCCGGAAGATCTCCAGCGACTTGGGCAGGGTCAGGCTGTCGGAGAACACCAACGTCTTGCTCATCGGGTCGATGCCGAGCTTGTGATAGTGGGCGATGCATTTTTCGCCCCACAGCACCGGGTCCCCGGAGTCGTGGCGCAGACCGTCGAACAGCTTGGCGAAGAACAGATCGAAATCGCCGAGGAAGGCATCGGTAGTGATGCAGTCTGTGAGGGCGATCCCCAGCAGGCCGCGATACTCGCGAACCCAGCAGTCGAGGGCGGCGATCTGGCTGTCGATCAGCCGTGGACCGAGTTGCTGGTGGGCCATGATCCACTCATGAGCCATGGTGCCCAGCGGTTTCATGTCCAGTTCGCGGGACAGGTGCACGTTGCTGGTGCCGACGAAACGACCGGGGAAATCGTGCTTGAGCACGTTCACCACTTCTTCCTGCACACGGTAGGAAAACCGCCGGCGTGTGCCGAAATCGGCGACCTGCAACTGCGACAGTTCTTCGGCCGAAGCATTGGCGGTCAGCCAGTCGAATTTGCGATACAGCTGTTCGCGGGCCTGTTCCAGCACCGTTTCACGGTAGCGATAGCGGTTGCGCACTTCGCTGACGATCGCCAGCAGCGGCACTTCAAACAGAATCACGTGCAGCCACGGCCCGCGCAGGCGGATGAACAACTCGCCGTTCTCGATGCCGGTGTGCAGGTAGCGCAGGTTGAAACGGAACAGACCGAGGAACCGCAGGAAATCCGGCTTGAGGAACGAGATGCGCTCGAGAAAACTCAACTGATCGGCGCTCAGGCTCAACTCGGCCAGACGCTCGACCTGGAAGCGGATCTCCGCCAGATAAGGGCGCAGATCCTCACTGTTACGGCAACGGAACTCCCATTCGACTTCGACGTTGGGGTAGTTGTGCAGCACCGCCTGCATCATCGTCAGTTTGTAGAAGTCGGTGTCGAGCAGGTTCTGCACGATGCGATCGGCAAACACACTCTCGCTCATAAAGGGGTCTCCAGGCGGACCGCGCGTTGGCGCGGTATCAATCAATGGCGCTAGTGGCGCATATCCGGGGTGGGGATTGCCAGCGATTTTTTGACCGCCACAGGGACTGAATACAACTTCAAACCGGACTGTCGATCTGCTCCAGCATCCACTTCACGAAATCCCGCACCTTGGGCACTTCTGCCGCGTGTTCCGGGTAGGCCAGGTAATAGGCGTCGGTGCTGGGCATTGCATGCTGCCAGGGAATGACCAGTTTGCCGTCGGCCAATTCCTCTTCCACCAAAAACCTCGGCAGCAGGGCGACGCCGCAGCCGACCTGGGCGGCGCGGATGCACATATAAAAGGTTTCGAAGCGCGGGCCGTGGTAGCTGTGTTCGGTCTGGTAGCCCTGGCTGTCGAACCAGTCGTGCCACGCTTGCGGGCGGGAAGCATTCTGCAGCAGGACCAGATCGGTGAGTTGCGTTGGATCAGTCAACGGAATGTCTGGGAGGCTGCTCGGCGCGCAGACTGGCACCAGCTCTTCGCCGAACAGCTTCAGGCATTCGGTGCCGGGGCGTGAACCCTGGCCGAAATAGAACGCCAGGTCGCTGCGCCCTTGCAGCAGGTCATCGGCCTCCTGCTCGTTGCACAGGTCCAGGTGAATCGACGGGTGACGCAGGCGCCAGCCCTTGAGGCGTGGCACCAGCCAGCGAGCGCCGAAGGTCGAGGGCGTAGAGACGCGCAGGACTTCGGTTTCGCCGCCGTAGGAACGCAGGTAATGGGTCGACATCTCGACCTGGGTCAGGATTTTTCTGACTTCCACCAGGTACAGATCGCCGGCCGGGGTCATCTGCAAACGGCGGCGTACGCGACGGAACAACAAGTGCTGCAGCAATTCCTCGAGCTGCGCCACCTGTTTGCTGACGGCGCTCTGGGTCAGGTTCAGCTCCTCGGCGGCCCGGGTGAAACTCAGGTGCCGGGTCACAGCCTCGAAGCACTGCAACGCGGTGATCGACGGCAAGTGGCGTTTGTTCAGCATGGGCGATCCTTTTCTTGTCTTTCTGCGCAGCATGAATAAACGGAATGATATCTCGCGTAAAGGTCGTTTGTTGCACAGCCTTCCTGACGCTACAACTAAAGGTCTGCCCGGTCGTGAAAACGCGCCCGCACACATTCAGTTTTTTGCTTGAGGAGTGACCCATGGTTGCCGCATTGCTTGATCGTCTAGGTGTGAACCCGGCCCTGTACCAGAACGGCAAAGTGCCGGTGCATTCGCCCATCGACGGCAGCCGCATCGGCGCCGTGAACTGGGAAGGCCCGGCCGAAGTCGAGCAGCACATCAGTCGCGCAGATCATGCGTTCGAACATTGGCGCAAGGTGCCGGCCCCGCGTCGTGGCGAACTGGTGCGTCAGTTCGGCGAAGTGCTGCGGGAATACAAGACCGAACTCGGCGAACTGGTGTCCTGGGAAGCGGGCAAGATCACCCAGGAAGGCCTCGGTGAAGTGCAGGAGATGATCGACATCTGCGATTTCGCCGTCGGCCTGTCGCGTCAGTTGTACGGCTTGACCATCGCTTCCGAGCGTCCGGGCCACCACATGCGTGAAACCTGGCACCCGCTGGGCGTGGTCGGCGTGATCAGCGCGTTCAACTTCCCGGTGGCGGTGTGGGCGTGGAACACCACGCTGGCGCTGGTCTGCGGCAACCCGGTAGTGTGGAAACCGTCGGAGAAAACCCCGCTGACCGCGCTGGCCTGTCAGGCGCTGTTCGAGCGCGTACTGAAGAATTTCAGCGATGCCCCGACGCACCTGAGCCAGGTGATCATCGGCGGCCGCGATGCCGGCGAAGCGCTGGTCGATGACCCGCGTGTTGCGCTGATCAGCGCTACCGGCAGCACCCGCATGGGCCGCGAAGTGGCGCCGAAAGTCGCCGCGCGTTTCGCCCGCAGCATTCTCGAACTGGGCGGCAACAACGCGATGATCCTCGGCCCGAGCGCCGATCTGGACATGGCCGTGCGCGCCATTCTGTTCAGCGCCGTCGGCACCGCCGGTCAGCGTTGCACCACGTTGCGGCGCCTGATCGCCCATGAATCGGTGAAAGAAGAAATTGTCACCCGCCTCAAAGCCGCGTACTCCAAAGTCCGCATCGGCCACCCGCTGGAAGGCAACCTGATCGGCCCGCTGATCGACAAGCACAGCTTCGAAAACATGCAGGACGCGCTGGAGCAGGCGTTGAGCGAGGGCGGTCGGGTGTTCGGCGGCAAGCGCCAGCTCGAAGACCAATTCCCTAACGCCTACTACGTGTCGCCGGCCATCGTTGAAATGCCGGAGCAGAGCGACGTGGTGTGCAGCGAGACTTTCGCACCGATCCTGTACGTGGTCGGTTACAGCGAATTCGAAGAGGCGCTGCGTCTGAACAACGCCGTGCCGCAAGGGTTGTCGTCGTGCATCTTCACCACCGATGTGCGCGAGGCCGAGAAATTCATGTCGGCGGTCGGCAGCGACTGCGGCATCGCCAACGTCAACATCGGCCCGAGCGGCGCGGAAATCGGCGGCGCGTTTGGTGGCGAGAAAGAGACGGGCGGTGGTCGTGAGTCGGGCTCGGATGCATGGCGCGCGTACATGCGCCGGCAGACCAATACCGTGAACTACTCGCTGGAGTTGCCGCTGGCGCAGGGCATTACGTTCGATTGACAGAGTAATCGATGCGACGAAGAAACCTGTGGGAGCGGGCTTGCCCGCGATAGCAATCTTTCAGCCAACTAACCCCTGACTGGACTGACGCAATCGCGGGCAAGCCCGCTCCCACAGGGTATGCAGTGTTTGTTAGGTTTCTGTTGGAGTCTGGCAATGCCGTTACGCGAAGAATGTCTGTGGGAAAAACTCACGCCGCAACGACCGGATAACACGGCGCTCAGGGGCGAGGTCAAAGTCGATGTCTGCGTGATCGGCGCCGGGTTCACCGGACTGTCGGCGGCGCTGCATCTGTTGGAAAAGGGCAAGAGCGTCTGTGTGCTCGAAGCCCATCGCGCGGGGCATGGCGGCTCCGGGCGCAACGTCGGGCTGGTCAACGCCGGGATGTGGATTCCGCCGGACGAGATCGAGGCCGGGTTCGGCGAGGCGGTCGGCAGTCAGCTCAACCGCATGCTCGGTGCGGCGCCGGCGCTGGTGTTCAGCCTTGTGGATAAATACAACATCGATTGCCAGTTGCGCCGCGAGGGCACCCTGCACATGGCGCACAACGCCAAAGGGGAAGCGGATCTGCGCAGTCGCGAGGAACAGTGGAAGCGCCGCGGTGCGCCGGTCGAACTGCTGACCGGCAAGGCCTGTGAACAGGCGACCGGCACGCAAAAGATTGCTGCCGCGCTGCTCGACCGGCGCGCCGGCACGCTCAATCCGATGGCCTACGTTACCGGCCTGGCCAACGCTGTCATCAGCCTTGGCGGGCAGATGTTCGATCACTCCCCGGTCGCGCGTCTTGAACGGCAAGGGCAGAAATGGTCGGTGCAGACCGAGCAGGGTTCGGTGCTGGCCGAACAAGTGGTGATCGCCTCCAACGCCTACACCGAAGGCGACTGGACCGAACTCAAGCGCAATTTCTTCCCCGGTTACTACTATCAGGTCGCTTCGGTGCCGTTGACTGAAGACGCTGCCCAGGAAATCCTCCCGGGCGGGCAGGGCTCGTGGGATACCCGTCAGGTGCTGAGCAGCATCCGCCGCGACAAGGACGGGCGTTTGTTGCTGGGCAGCCTCGGCAACGGCAATCAGAAACCGACATGGTTCCTCAAGGCCTGGGCCGACCGGGTGCAGCAGCATTACTTCCCCAATCTGAAACCCGTGGAGTGGGAATGCACCTGGACCGGGCGCATCGCGTTCACCCCTGATCATTTGATGCGCCTGTTCGAACCGGCGCCGGGACTGGTGGCCGTCACCGGTTACAACGGCCGGGGCGTGACTACCGGCACCGTGGTCGGCAAGGCCTTCGCCGATTACCTGTGTAACGGAAATCCTCAGGCATTGCCGATTCCGTTCGCACCGATGCAGCCGCTGGCGGGAGTTGGCTTGCGCAGTTGTCTGTACGAGGCCGGGTTCTCGCTGTATCACGCGGGCCAGTGCCTGCGGATCGTCATCTGAGTGTTGAAATATGTTGCCGGAAGCGGCGCTTTTCGATGTAGCGACTAGCCTGTAATGGTGCGGGTTGTAGCAGTCCCGCACCAGCAGTGTGCAGTTCGGTGACGCGGGCTGTTACAGGCTGGTTGCACGTCGTTTGGCGCCGCGGTTGCAATGATGGCGCGTGCGGGTTGCGCCTGAAAAAATAAATGGTTTCACCTTCCGCGGTTTAGACGGTTGCACGCCCAATGAAAATGGGAACGAAACAGTCGAAATAACAAGAAAGCAGCGACTTTTTGAAGAATAAAAAACCGATGGCACGGCCCTTGCTCTGAGCATTCAAGTGAAGTCGCAGTGCCAACTAAAAAAAACCTTGGAGCACCACCTCATGTCCCAGACGTTTTACAAGAAAGGCTTTCTGGCCCTCGCAGTGGCTACTGCGCTGGGTGTTTCTGCGTTTGCACAAGCTGATGTGAAAATCGGTGTGGCGGGTCCGATGACGGGCGCCAACGCGGCATTTGG
The DNA here is from genome assembly GCF_002113205.1 of Pseudomonas sp. B16(2017). NCBI lineage: Bacteria > Pseudomonadati > Pseudomonadota > Gammaproteobacteria > Pseudomonadales > Pseudomonadaceae > Pseudomonas > Pseudomonas sp. B16(2017). The sequence continues at coordinate 155,929 of NZ_NEKA01000002.1, read as the reverse complement.
CGAGCAATACATGAAAGGGGCACAAGCGGCGGCCGACGCGGTCAACGCGGCGGGCGGCGTCAACGGGGAGAAGATCGTCCTGGTCAAGGGCGATGACGCTTGCGAGCCGAAACAGGCGGTGACGGTCGCCAAGGACCTCACCAACCAGAAAGTCGCCGGTGTGGTCGGTCACTTCTGCTCGTCCTCCACCATTCCTGCGTCCGAGATCTACGACGAAGCCGGGATCATCGCCATCACGCCGGGTTCCACCAACCCGCAAGTGACCGAGCGCGGCCTGAGCGCCATGTTCCGTATGTGCGGCCGTGACGACCAGCAAGGCATCGTCGCCGGCGATTACATCGTCGACGTGCTCAAGGGCAAGAAAGTCGTCGTGCTGCACGACAAGGACACCTACGGTCAAGGCCTGGCCGACGCGACCAAGGCTCAGCTGGAAAAACGCGGCGTGAAGCCAGTGCTGTACGAAGGCCTGACCCGTGGCGAAAAAGATTTCAGCACCATCGTCACCAAGATCCGTGGCGCCGGTGCCGATGTCGTCTACTTCGGCGGCCTGCACCCGGAAGCCGGCCCGCTGGTTCGCCAACTGCGTGAACAAGGCCTGAAAGACGTCAAGTTCATGTCCGACGACGGCATCGTGACCGACGAACTGGTGACCACCGCCGGTGGCCCGCAGTTCGTCGACGGCGTGCTGATGACCTTCGGTGCCGACCCACGCCTGCTGCCAGACAGCAAGACCGTGGTAGATGCATTCCGCAAGGCTGGCACCGAGCCTGAAGGCTACACCCTGTACGCCTATGCATCGGTTCAGACCCTGGCCGCCGCCTTCAACGGCGCCAAGTCGAACAAGGGCGAGGAGGCCGCTGCCTGGCTGAAGAAAAACCCGGTCAAGACCGTCATGGGCGAGAAGACCTGGGATTCCAAAGGCGACCTTAAGGTCTCCGACTACGTGGTCTACCAGTGGGACAAGGACGGCAAATATCACCAGCTGGAAAAACAGAAATAACGGCACCTGATCAACCGGGCGCCACATTCCCTGTGGGAGCGGGCTTGCCCGCGATGACGGCCTGACAGTCGACAACTTTGTTGAATGTTCTAACGCTATCGCTGGCAAGCCAGCTCCCACAAGGGGGCTGCGGTTTCCTGTCTGACATTGCTCCGACGTAAATCTGTATTTTTCCTAGAAGAACCGCGCGCCTCAGGGTGTGCAGGTTCTCACTGCGTGAGATTGCGTTATGGATGGTATTTTCCTGCAGCAACTGGTCAACGGCCTGACCCTCGGGTCGGTCTATGGCCTGATCGCCATCGGCTACACAATGGTCTACGGCATCATCGGCATGATCAACTTCGCCCACGGCGAGGTTTACATGATTTCTGCTTACCTGGCGGCAATCAGTCTGGCTCTGCTGGCTTACTTCGGTATTGAATCCTTCCCGCTGCTGATGCTCGGCACCCTGGTATTCACCATCGTGATCACGGCGGTGTATGGCTGGGTCATCGAGCGAGTCGCTTACAAACCCCTGCGCAACTCCACCCGACTGGCACCGTTGATCAGCGCCATCGGCATCTCCCTGATCCTGCAGAACTACGCACAGATCGCCCAAGGCGCCAAACAACAGGGCGTTCCCACCCTGCTGACCGGTGCATGGCGAGTCGAAGTCGGTACCGGCTTCGTGCAGCTGACCTACACCAAAGTCTTCATCCTGGTGGCCGCATTCGTCGGCATGGGACTGCTGACCTATGTCATCAAGTACACCAAGCTCGGGCGCATGTGCCGTGCGACCCAGCAGGACCGCAAAATGGCTTCGATCCTCGGCATCAACACCGACCGAGTGATTTCCTACGTGTTCATCATCGGTGCGGCCATGGCGGCGTTGGCCGGCGTGCTGATCACCATGAACTACGGCACCTTCGACTTCTATGCCGGCTTCATCATCGGCATCAAGGCATTTACCGCGGCAGTACTGGGCGGGATCGGTTCGCTGCCTGGCGCCATGCTCGGCGGGATCATCCTCGGGATCTCCGAGTCGCTGTTCTCGGGCCTGGTCAACTCCGACTACAAAGACGTGTTCAGCTTCTCGCTGCTCGTACTTGTTCTGGTCTTCCGGCCTCAGGGCCTGCTGGGCCGTCCTCTTGTGTCGAAGGTGTAAGCGATGTCTTCAACCACTGCAAAATCCATTGATGTCAAAAAAAGCCTGGTTGAGGCGATTCTCGCCGGTCTGATCGCCCTGATCGTGTTCGGGCCGATCGTCGGCGTCGTACTCGACGGCTACAGCTTCAACCTCGAACCGACCCGCGTGGCGTGGATCATTGCCATCGTCATGGCCGGCCGGTTTGCCCTCAGTCTGTTCCTGCAAACCCCGAAGGGCCTGCGCATTCTCGACGGATTCGAGAGCACCGGTTCCGGCGTACATGTGCTGGCCCCGGACTACAAATCGCGCCTGCGCTGGATCATCCCGCTGATGATTGCCATCGCCGTGGCGTTGCCGTTCTTCTCCAACTCCTACCTGCTGGGCGTGGTCATCCTTGGTTTGATCTACGTGCTGCTGGGGCTGGGACTGAACATCGTGGTAGGCCTGGCCGGCCTGCTCGACCTGGGTTACGTGGCGTTCTACGCCATCGGCGCCTATGGTCTGGCGCTCGGGTATCAGTATCTCGGCCTGGGCTTCTGGACCGTGCTGCCACTGGCGGCGATCACCGCTGGCCTTGCCGGTTGCATCCTCGGTTTCCCGGTACTGCGCCTGCACGGCGACTACCTGGCGATCGTGACCCTGGGCTTCGGTGAAATCATTCGTCTGGTGCTCAACAACTGGCTGTCCCTGACCGGTGGCCCGAACGGCATGCCGGCGCCACTGCCGACCTTCTTCGGTCTGGAATTCGGCAAGCGGGCGAAGGATGGCGGGGTGCCGTTCCACGAGTTCTTCGGCATCGCCTACAACCCGGACGTGAAGTACTACTTCATCTATGCGGTGCTGTTCCTGGTGGTACTGGCCGTGCTGTACATCAAGCATCGCCTGGTGAAGATGCCGGTCGGCCGCGCCTGGGAAGCCCTGCGTGAAGACGAGATCGCCTGCCGCTCGATGGGCCTCAACCACGTGCTGGTCAAGCTCTCGGCGTTCACCATCGGTGCGTCGACGGCAGGTCTGGCGGGTGTGTTCTTCGCCACCTATCAAGGCTTTGTCAACCCGACCTCGTTCACCTTCTTCGAATCGGCGCTGATCCTCGCCATCGTGGTGCTCGGCGGCATGGGCTCGACCATCGGTGTGGTGATTGCAGCGTTCGTGCTGACGGTTGCTCCGGAACTGCTGCGCGGCTTCGCCGAATACCGCGTGCTGCTGTTCGGGATCCTGATGGTGTTGATGATGATCTGGCGACCTCGCGGGCTGATCCGCATCAGCCGTACCGGGGTCACTCCACGCAAAGGTGCCATTCACTATGAGAGGACTGCGCCATGAGTGAAGTCGTACTCTCTGTTGAAAAACTGATGATGCATTTCGGTGGCATCAAGGCCTTGAGCGATGTCAGCCTGAAGGTCAAACGCAACTCGATCTTCGCCCTGATCGGCCCCAACGGCGCCGGCAAGACCACAGTGTTCAACTGCCTGACCGGGTTCTACAAGGCCTCCGGCGGCAAGATCGAACTCAACGTGCGCGGCCGGCAGACCAACGTCATTCAGCTGCTGGGCGAATCGTTCAAGCCGACCGACTTCGTCTCGCCGAAAAACTTCGCCAGTCGCCTGTACTACAAGATGTTCGGCGGCACCCACCTGGTGAACCGCGCGGGCCTGGCCCGGACGTTCCAGAACATTCGCCTGTTCAAGGAAATGTCGGTGCTGGAGAACCTGCTGGTGGCCCAGCACATGTGGGTCAACCGCAACATGCTGGCCGGCATCCTCAACACCAAGGGCTATCGCAAGGCCGAAAGCGACGCGCTGGACTGCGCGTTCTACTGGCTGGAAGTGGTGGATCTGGTGGACTGCGCCAACCGTCTGGCCGGTGAGCTTTCCTACGGCCAGCAACGGCGTCTGGAGATCGCCCGGGCCATGTGCACGCGGCCGCAGATCATCTGCCTCGACGAACCGGCCGCCGGCCTCAACCCTCAGGAAACCGAAGCGCTGAGCGCGATGATCCGGCTGCTGCGCGACGAGCACGATCTGACCGTGGTGCTGATCGAACACGACATGGGCATGGTAATGAGCATTTCCGATCACATCGTGGTGCTGGACCACGGCATCGTCATCGCCGAGGGCGGACCGGATGCCATTCGTAACGATCCGAAAGTGATCGCCGCTTACCTGGGCGCCGACGAAGAGGAAGTCGTATGACGCAACCCATCCTCGAACTCAAGGATCTGGACGTGTTCTACGGCCCGATCCAGGCCCTCAAAGGTGTTTCGCTGCAGATCAACGAAGGGGAAACCGTCAGCCTGATCGGCTCCAACGGTGCCGGCAAATCCACGCTGCTGATGTCGATTTTCGGCCAGCCAAGGGCAGCGGGCGGGCAGATCCTCTATCAAGGCGTGGACATTACCCACAAGTCATCGCACTACATCGCCTCAAACGGCATCGCGCAGTCGCCGGAAGGGCGGCGGGTGTTCCCCGACATGACCGTCGAGGAAAACCTGCTGATGGGCACCATTCCGATCGGCGACAAGTACGCCAAGGAAGACATGCAGCGCATGTTCGAGCTGTTCCCGCGGCTCGAGGAGCGCCGTAATCAGCGGGCCATGACCATGTCCGGCGGCGAGCAGCAGATGCTCGCCATCGCCCGGGCCTTGATGAGCCGGCCCAAGCTGTTGCTGCTGGATGAGCCAAGCCTGGGGCTGGCGCCGATCGTGGTCAAACAGATCTTCGCCACCCTGCGGGAACTGGCGAAAACCGGCATGACCATTTTCCTCGTCGAGCAGAACGCCAATCATGCGTTGAAGCTGTCCGACCGGGCATACGTGATGGTCAACGGCGAGATCCGCCTGACGGGAACCGGCCAGGAACTGCTGGTGAACGAGGAGGTGCGTAACGCTTACCTCGGCGGTCACTGATCGGTTGAAGTTGTCCACAAGCCTCGATGCGAAAGTGTCGGGGCTTTTTTGCGCCTGCCTGTTCACCGAAGAAAGACACATTCGGGAAATTGTGGAAAACAAAATTGCCAACCTGCCAAAGCGCGACATATAGACGCTGCAAATGGCTGTTTTTCCACAGTTTTGACTTGTCCCCGTTTGCTGTGGAGCTGGCTGTGAATAACGTGGGTGTGGCTCGCTGAAAGCCTTGTAAACCGAGGCTTTCAGGGGTGTGGTTGTTTTTTGAGCAGTGTATTTTTGCTGAAGGGCAGGCCTGTTTGTCAACCTTTTTTATAGGGTACAAAAAGGTGCAGATCGTTGTGGTCAATCCTGTGGATAAGTCTGTGATTAAACTCTGGAAAGACTCGGCTGAGGGCCGTAATTGCTGGCCTCGCGCAATCATGGGCATGACCGGCCGGTCGTGCAAAATGCCCTGCCCGGCACAACTGGTTGTTCAGGGTCAAGAAAAAAACTTTCCAGATCACCCGCAAAGCCTTGTGGGGCGCGGCTTTGCGCTTTTCCACTTGCCCCCGGAAACTGTGGAAGGGCTTGTGGATAACTTGCGTGCACATGGCTACAGGCCACGGCGCGTATGGCGTAGCGGCCGTTGATCAATTAATGAGCAGGATTCGATGGTTGCCGGTTAAAGCGGGGCCGGGCATGCTGCCCGCTGATTTTCTATTCCAATGGCCGCCCCGGCGGCCGAAGCAAGGAGAACACGATGTCCAACACCCTGTTTATCACCGGCGCGACCTCCGGTTTTGGTGAAGCCTGTGCCCGTCGTTTTGCCGAGGCCGGCTGGAAACTGGTGCTGACCGGTCGTCGTGAAGAACGCCTCAACGCGCTGTGCGCCGAGCTGTCGAAGCAGACCGAAGTACATGGTCTGGTGCTGGACGTGCGTGATCGCAAGGCGATGGAAGAGGCGATTGCCAACCTGCCGCCATCGTTCGCCAAGCTGCGCGGCCTGATCAATAACGCCGGCCTGGCGCTGGGCGTGGACCCTGCACCGAAGTGCGACCTCGATGATTGGGACACCATGGTCGACACCAACGTCAAAGGTCTGATGTACAGCACTCGCCTGTTGCTGCCTCGCCTGATCGCCCACGGTCGTGGGGCCGGCATCATCAACCTCGGTTCCATCGCCGGTAACTACCCGTACCCGGGCAGCCACGTTTACGGCGCGACCAAGGCCTTCGTCAAACAGTTCTCGCTGAACCTGCGTTGCGATCTGCAGGGCACTGGCGTGCGCGTCAGCAACATCGAGCCGGGCCTGTGCGAGAGCGAGTTCTCGCTGGTGCGTTTCGCCGGCGATCAGGCGCGTTACGATGCCACCTACGCCGGTGCCGAGCCGATCCAGCCGCAGGACATCGCCGAGACCATCTTCTGGGTGCTGAACGCGCCGGCGCACATCAACGTCAACAGCCTGGAACTGATGCCGGTGAGTCAGACCTGGGCGGGTTTTGCCATCGAGCGTAACAAGGCCTGATACGGTGTTGCCCTCTTCGCCAATCTGCTGGCGAAGAGGGCAAATCGGCCAAATTCTGGCAGTAAGGTAGACTCACTCCTCAACAACCCCACCGCACCCTGCGGTTTTCAAGGTTTTTCGAGGAGTCAAAGTGAGTAACCGAGGTGAGCAGTCGCTGCTCAAACAATCCACCCTTCTAATGTTGGCCGTGTCGGTCGCCGGAATCGTCACCGGTTTTGTTTCGGGTTCCCAGTCCATCCTGTTCGATGGCTTTTTTTCGCTGATCGCCACCTTCATCAAAGTCCTGATGCTGATCACCGCGAAGCTGATCGCCAAGCAAAGCAACCAGCGTTTCCAGTTCGGTTTCTGGCACCTGGAGCCGATGGTGCTGCTGATCGAGGGCAGTTTCCTGCTGCTGATCGCCATTTACGCGTTTCTCAACGGTGTGTTCGGCATCATCAATGGCGGACGTGAAATCGAACTGGGCCTGGTGATCATCTACGCGGCGGTGTTCACCGTTGTCGAGTTCGCCTACTTCTTCTATGTGCGCCACCGTAATCGCACGCTCAAGTCGAGCCTGATCCAGTTCGACAACATCAGTTGGCTGGTGGACGCGATGCTGTCGGTGGGCCTGCTGATCAGTTTCCTCGCGGCGCTGTTGCTCCAGTCCCAGGGTTACGGCGAGTGGGCGAAATTTGTCGACCCGCTGATCCTGATCGTGCTGGCCCTGACCATGCTGCCGCCGGCCTTCAAGATCCTCGGCCCGGCGTTGCGGGACGTGCTCGGCATTGCGCCGGACACGCTGGACGATCAGGTGCGCCAGGTGATGGACGCGGCCAAGGTCGAGCATGGTTTCGACGACTACGTGTCCTACGTGCAGAAGCACGGGCGGGCGCGGTTCATCGAGATTCATGTGGTGTTGCCAGCGGACTACCGGCTGCAGAGCGTCGGGCAGTTGGATGTGCTGCGTGAAGAGATTTCCGCGAAGCTGGGCAAACCGGATGCGGCGCGCTGGCTGACCATCAGCTTCACTGGCGACAGGAAGTGGATTGCTTGACTTGTGCGGGCGCGCGGGCTCGCCACGACGTCAGCTCAGATAGTCGGCGATGCCGCGATAGCAGGTCGCCAAATGATACGGCGTGGTCGACGGCATGTCCTTGCGGCTGACCTCGCCCTGATCGTCACGGCACTCGTGCCAGCCGCCGGCATGCAGAAAGCGCTCTTGCAACGCCTGCAACTGGCGCCGCACCGCGCTCTCGCTGTTCGGGCGCAAGGTCAGGGCGCGCAGGTATTCGGCCTGGGCCCAGATGCGCTGGGTCGAATCCTTCCCGTGTCCTTGCGGATCAAGCATGGCCAGCACCGCACCGGTGTCGGCCTCGACGCCCTGTTGTTCGGTGAAGGCAAACGCACGATCCAGTGCCGCGTGCAGCTTCGAGCCGCGTAGCAGCGGTGAGGATTCGAGCAGGAAATACCATTCGAACTGATGCCCCGGTTCAAACCAGTTATCCACAGCCCCCAGCGGCTTTTCCATCAACACGCCCTGTTGCGATTCGATGAAGCGCTTGTGCATGGCTGTGCATAACTCGCTCAGCGCCTGCCGGGTCTGCGGATCTTCGCGCACCGCCAAGGTGGCCAGGAAGGCTTCGGCCAGGTGCATCAGCGGATTTTGCAGCGGGCCGGTTTCCAGCGTGATCCAGTCGCGATCAAGGCAGGCTTCGTAGAGGCCGTCGCCCGTTGCGAAGCGCCGGCCGATCACTTCCAGCGCAGCGTTGAGCGTCGATTCCACCAAGGGCTCGCGGGATTTTTCCCAGTAATGCGCGCAAGCGAACAGGATGAAGGCGTGGGTGTAGAGATCCTTGCGCTGATCCAGCGGTTTGCCCTGCGGATCGATGCTGTAGAACCAGCCGCCGTGCTCGGCATCGTGGAAGTGCCGTTGCAGGGAGCGGAACAGTGCAGCCGCGCGGATTTCGGCGTTATCCACAACCCCGATCAGGCTGGAAAACAGGTACAGCTGCCGTGCGCAGGCCATGGCCCGATAGCGCTGCGGTGGCAGCGGCTGATGCGCGGCGTCCAGCGCCTCGTAAGGCAACGCCATGTCGGCGTTCCAGCCCGGTCCTTGCCAGAGGGGCACGATCACGTTCAGAAAGTGCTGTTGCACTTCGCCGAACAGGGCGGTCAGTTCAGGCAGGGAGGTGGAGCGGGAAGCGTGGGGCATGGGCGGACGTCGTCACGGCAGGGGCGATTGCGCGACATGGTAGCAGAGAGTGGCGATCGATCGTTCCCGCGCCATGCGCGGGAACGATCAGAGGTGCAGTTCAGCCGGCCAGCAACCACGCGCCTGTCACTGCCGAAGCCGCTCCGGCCAGTCGAACCAGCGGCGCGGCCGCCTGAGGCAGAAAACGCACGACCGCATAACCCGCTGCGTGCAGCGCCGCGGTCGCGACCACGAAACCGGCGGCATACGCCCAAGGGCTCGACATGTCCGGCAACTCGAGGCCGTGGGCCACGCCGTGGAACAGCGCAAACAGCGCCGTCGCCGCCACCGCCATCATCAGTGGTGGACGCACCGCCAGCGCCACCGCCAGACCCAGCGCCAGCACCGAGGCGGCAATCCCGCTTTCCAGCGCCGGCAATTCCAGCCCTTCAAAGCCGAGCAGGCCACCGATCAGCATGGTGCCGACAAAGGTGCATGGCAGCGCCCAGCGTGCGGCGCCTTGCTGCTGCGCGGCCCACAGGCCGACGGCCAGCATTGCCAGCAAATGGTCGAGACCGCCGATCGGGTGGCTGATGCCGGCCACCAGGCCAGAGTCGCCGTGGCCAGGGTGGGCGAAGGCCAGGGCCGGAGTCAGCAGCAGCGCGACGGCGCCGAGAATACGTTTGAGTGTCATGGATAAGCTTCCTTGTTGAGCAGTGAATCAGGCTGCAGTCAGCAGGCCCTGGCGTTCGATGAAGGCGATGATGTCTTCCAGGCCCTGACCGGTTTTCTGGTTGCTGAACACGAACGGCTTGCCGTTGCGCATGCGTTGGGTGTCGCTGTTCATCATCTCCAGCGAGGCGCCGACCAGCGGCGCAAGGTCGATCTTGTTGATTACCAGCAGGTCGGATTTGCAAATGCCGGGCCCGCCCTTGCGCGGCAGCTTGTCGCCGGCCGAAACGTCGATCACGTAGATGGTCAGGTCGGACAGTTCCGGGCTGAAGGTCGCGGAAAGGTTGTCGCCACCGGACTCCACCAGAATCAGGTCCAGCCCCGGAAAACGTCGGTTCAGTTGATCCACCGCTTCGAGGTTGATCGAGGCGTCCTCGCGGATCGCCGTGTGCGGGCAGCCGCCGGTTTCCACGCCGATGATGCGTTCCGGCGCCAGGGCTTCGTTGCGCACCAGAAAGTCGGCGTCTTCGCGGGTATAGATGTCGTTCGTGACTACAGCCAGGTTGTAGCGCTCGCGCAGGGCCAGGCACAGGGCCAGGGTCAACGCGGTCTTGCCGGAACCGACCGGGCCGCCAATGCCGACGCGCAGGGGTTGTGTGTTCATGTGCTTCTCCAGATAAAAGGCCCTAGGAACGGAACAGACGGCTGTACTGGCGCTCATGGGCCATGCATGCCAGGGACAGACCGAACGCGGCGCTGCCGAGGTGTTCGGGATTGATTCGGGTGGCGTCCTGCTGCGCCTGTTGCAGCAGCGGCAGCAGTTCGCTGGTCAGGCGCTGGGCGGCTTGCTGGCCCAGCGGCAGGGTTTTCATCAGCACCGCGAGCTGGTTTTCCAGCCAGCTCCACAGCCACGCGGCGAGGGCGTCCTGCGGGCTGATCTGCCAGGCGCGCGCGGCCAGAGCCCAGCACAGGGCCAGATGCGGTTCGGTGCAGTGTTCAAGGAAGTCCCGCGCGGCCTGATCGAGCTCGGGCAAGCCGTTGAGCAATTGCTGCAACGAGTAGCCCATCTGCCGGCTCTCCAGATGCAGTTCGCGGGTTTCGCGGCTGGCGCGATGGCTTTCGCAGAGCTTGCGCAATTCTTCCCAGTGTTCGTCCGCGGCGGCCTGGCAATGGGCGAGCAGCATGGGCGCTTCGAACCGCGCGAGGTTGAGCAGCAATTGATCGCTGATCCAGCGACGGGCGCTGTCCTGGCTGTCGACGCGGCCGTTATCCACCGCCATTTCCAGGCCCTGGGAATAGCTGTAGCCGCCAATCGGCAATTGCGGACTGGCCAGGCGCAGCAGCGCCCAGGCCGGGTTCACAAACGGACGCCGAACTGATGGAGTTTCGGCGCGTAGTTGAAGTCTTCGTCGCCGTGCCGCGAATGGTGATGGCCGCCGCCATAGGCGCCGTGCTCGGGCTGAAAGGGTGCTTCGATCGATTCGACCTGCGCGCCCAGTTGTTCAAGCATCGCCTTGAGCACGTAATCGTCGAGTAGCCGCAGCCAGCCGTCACCGACTTGCAGCGCCACATGGCGATTGCCCAGGTGATAGGCGGCGCGGGTCAGTTCGAAAGCATTGGCGCAGGTGACGTGCAGCAATTGTTCGGGGCGGGCGCAGACCCGGACGATCCGGCCATCTTCGGCTTGCAGGCACTCACCGTCATACAGCGGCGGCTGACCGCGCTCCAGAAACAGTCCGACGTCCTCGCCTTCGGCACTGAAACAGCGCAAGCGGCTTTTGCTCCTGGCTTCGAAGGTCAGGTGCAACTCGGCGGCCCAGACGGGTTGGGGGTCGATTCTGCGGTGAATCACCAGCATCGGAAAGCTTCCAGCAGTGGACAATGCTCAGGCTAGAGCAAGGGGCTTGCCAATCGGACGAGATGTAGGAAAACCCTGTCGGAGCGTAGTGGATGTTTCAAGATGTTGCAGGATTGTGAGATGTTTTGGTGCATGAAGTTTTTTACATGCACCAAATGTGAGCTGTGACACAGGAGCCCGTGTGGGATCTGGAGGAGAACTATTCGGTACTGCCGAGCCCTTGCCAGTGCTTCAGCCCGATAAAGATAAAGCGCAACTGCTGGGTGATCTTCGCCTGTGGCGTCAGATGCTCCGGCAGAGCTTCGGCGGGCGGGTCGATGATGTCCGGCAGGGTGGCGAACACCGATTTGACGATCAGGTCGGCCATCACGCTCAGGCCATCGCGATTCAGATGCTGAAGCTTGGGCATCAGGGCCAGGTCCGCCGCCAGGTCGGAGCTGATGTCTTCACGCAAGCGGCCGATGGCCTGACGCACCGGCAACGATCCGCCGTACTGCTCGCGGGCCAGAAACAGGAATTGCGAACGGTTGGCGCTGACCACGTCGAGGAAGATCCGCACCGACGCATCGATGATGCCGCCCATGACGAATTCGTTGTGGCGGACCAGGCGGATGGTTTCGCGGAAGGTCTGGCCGACTTCACTGACCAGCACCAGGCCGAGTTCGTCCATGTCGGCGAAATGGCGGTAGAAACCGGTTGGCACGATGCCGGCGGTTTTCGTCACTTCACGCAGGCTCAGGCTGCCGAATCCTCGGCCGCTTTCCATCAGGTGGCGGGCAGCGTCCATCAGGGCGTTGCGGGTCTGTTGTTTCTGTTCGGCGCGGGGCAGCATCGCAAGGGTGTGTTCTTAGGCAAGACAAGCGCCGCACTCTAGCAAATCGGCTTTGTCGGCGTCGAACGGCAGGGGAGATGGAGGCGGGAAATCGCGACTTCTTTATACAGGCTGCTGAAAAGTCAAAAGCCCAATCCGGGGATTGGGCTTTTTTTCCAGGCCACCATGGGCTTAGCTCAAAGCGCTGTTGCGTTCGATCACACGGTCACCACCGCCTTCGGCCAGGGTTTGACCTTGTGGGGTACGGTCGCCACCGTCCGATGCCAGGGTCTGGCCTTGTGGGGTACGGTCGCCGCCGTCAGAGGCCAGGGTTTGACCTTGTGGAGTGCGATCCGAACCGTCTTGAACCAGACCTTTCTCTTCCAGACGATCGCGACCGCCTTCAGCTACGGTTTGACCTTGTGGGGTTTTGTCATAGCCATCTTGAACCAGGCCTTTTTCTTCCAGACGGTTACGACCGTTTTCAGCCAGGGTCTGGCCTTGTGGAGTGCGGTCCGAGCCATCAGCAGCAACGGTCTGGCTGAACACCGAGTGGCTGGTTTTGACTTGCGGAGTCGCTTGATCGGCAGCTGGCAGAGCGAAAGCGGTGCTGGCCAGCATCGAGAGGGTAAGACTGAACAGAAGTTGGCGTTTCATGATGGGTTGCTCCTTGGGAGGGCGATAAAGTGGGTACGAAGCTAATGCTACTCTCGATAAGTCGATATAAAAGTTCATAAACACAATGGTAATAATCAACAGAATTGATTGTTCCATTGGGAGGCTCTAGCTCGGGCGTTTCAGGCGGGCGGTTTTGCACTGCGGTGGGTATTTTCCACCCACTTGCGCCCCGCAAATGTGCGGGGCGGTAACGCCAATTCGACCGATCGGTCAGAATGGCGACCGTTTTTTCCCCTCGCTGGGGCTTTGGATTAAACCTGCGGGCTGTTTGTCAGTCACAGATTTCATGAGGGCCATCATGGCCTGCCGTTTCAGCTGCGTCGTGCCAATGGATGCAGTCGTCTTCAGGAGCTTTGTGCATGACGCGCACCCGTAAAATCTTCGCCTGGACCTTCGCCACCCTTGTGCTGCTTCTGGCGGTGCTGGTGTTGGTCATCGTGTTTTTCGACTGGAACCGGATCAAGCCGCCGCTCAATGCCAAAGTCTCGGAAGAATTGCATCGACCGTTCGCCATCAACGGCAACCTGTCGGTGGTTTGGCGGCGTGAACTCGACGAGGGCGGCTGGCGCGCCTGGGTGCCGTGGCCGCATGTGGTGGCCGAAGACCTGACGCTGGGCAATCCGGACTGGTCGAAACAGCCGCAGATGGTCACCCTCAAACGGGTCGAGCTGCGCATCTCGCCACTGGCCTTGCTGGCGCAACGGGTGACGATCCCGCGGATCGACCTGACTGAGCCGAACGCGCAATTGCAGCGCCTGGCCGACGGTCGCGCCAACTGGACCTTCAAGTTCGATCCCAAGGACCCGAACACCGAGCCCTCGAACTGGGTGGTCGACATCGGCGCCATCGGTTTCGACAAGGGCCACGTCACCCTGGATGACCAGACCCTCAGGACCAACCTCGACTTGCTGATCGATCCGCTGGGCAAGCCGATTCCGTTCAGCGACATCGTCGGCGACAAAGCCGCGAAAACCGCGCAGGACAAGGGCGGCGCACCTCAGGATTACGCCTTCGGCCTGAAAGTCACCGGCCAGTACCACGGCCAGAAACTTGCCGGCCAGGGCAAGATCGGCGGCCTGCTGGCGCTACAGGACGCGAGCAAACCGTTCCCGTTGCAGGCCCAGGCGAAGATCGGCGATACCAGCATCGAACTCGCCGGCACCCTGACCGATCCGCTGAATCTCGGCGCCCTCGACCTGCGCCTGAAACTGGCGGGCGCCAGCCTCGGCAATCTGTATCCGCTGACCGGCGTGACCCTACCGGACACCCCGCCTTATGCCACCGACGGCCATTTGATCGCCAAGCTGCATGAGCCGGGCGGCGCGCAGTTCCGCTACGAACAGTTCAACGGCAAGATCGGCAGCAGCGACATCCATGGCGATCTGGCTTACGTCGCCAGCCAGCCACGGCCCAAGCTGAGTGGCGCGCTGCTGTCCAATCAACTGTTGTTTGCCGACCTCGCGCCGCTGATCGGTGCCGACTCCAATGCCAAGCAGAAGGCCCGTGGCGGCGAAAGCAAGCAGCCGGCGGACAAGGTGTTGCCGGTGGAAGAATTCAAGACCGAGCGCTGGCGCGACATGGACGCCGACGTCGAATTCACCGGCAAACGCATCGTCCACAGTGAAGAACTGCCTTTCACCGATCTCTATACCCACCTGAAACTCAACGACGGCGAACTGAGTCTGGAGCCACTGCGCTTCGGTGTGGCCGGCGGCAATCTCGATGCGCAGATTCGCCTCAACGGTCGTACCGAGCCACTGGAAGGCCGGGCCAAATTGACCGCGCGCAAGTTCAAGCTCAAACAGCTGTTCCCGACCTTCGAACCGATGAAGACCAGTTTCGGCGAGCTTAACGGTGATGCCGACATCGCCGGTCGCGGCAACTCGGTGGCGAAGCTGTTGGGCGGTGCCAACGGCAATCTGAAGATGCTGATCAACGACGGCGCCATCAGTCGCGAGTTGATGGAGCTGGCAGGCCTGAACGTCGGCAACTACGTGGTCGGCAAGATCTTTGGCGACAAGGAAGTGAAGATCAACTGCGCGGCGGCGGACTTCGACATCAAGACCGGCCTGGCCAGTACGCGGCTGTTTGTGTTCGATACCGAGAACGCGATCATCTACATCGACGGCACGGCGAACATGGCCACCGAGCAACTGGATCTGACGGTGACGCCGGAATCCAAGGGCTGGCGCCTGATTTCCCTGCGCTCGCCGTTGTATGTACGCGGCAAGTTCATCAAGCCGGATGCCGGGGTGAAAGCGGTGCCGTTGATGTTGCGCGGGGCAGGGATGGTGGCGTTGGGCGTGATCGCCGCGCCGGCGGCGGGGCTGCTGGCGCTGGTGGCGCCGAGCGGCGGCGAGCCGAATCAGTGCGCGCCGTTGCTGGCGCAGATGAAGTCGGGCAAGGCACCCGTCACAGTGAAACCTACAAAATGATCGGTGATTGACAGGGCCTCTTCGTCGGATCGCCGCCCGGACCAAGCCCGCTCCCACAGCGTTTCACTGAACCTGTGGGAGCGGGCTTGCCCGCGATTGGATCTGGAGGAGTCAGAGGTCTTTCAGGATATCGGCCATGTCATCGGCATGCTCTTCTTCCTGAGCCAGGATGTCTTCGAAGATCCGGCGGGTGGTCGGGTCCTTTTCACCGATGTACTGGATGATCTCGCGGTAGCTGTCGATGGCGATCCGCTCGGCCACCAGGTCCTCGTAGACCATTTCCTTCAAGGTATTGCCGGCCACGTATTGCGCGTGGGACATCTTCGACAGCAAGTCCGGGTTGAACTCCGGCTCGCCGCCCAGTTGCACGATGCGCTCGGCGAGACGGTCGGCGTGTTCGGCTTCCTGAGTGGCGTGCTCGAGGAACTCGTTGGCGGCGACGTTGGCTTTCAGGCCGTTGGCCATGAAGTAGTGGCGCTTGTAGCGCAAGACGCAGACCAGTTCAGTGGCCAGCGACTCGTTGAGCAGGCGCAGCACTTCTTCACGGTTGGCGCTGTAGCTTTCGGTCACCGCGCCATTTTCCACATGCAGTCGTGCGCGCTCGCGCAGGGTTTGAACATCAGACAAATGCAGGTCACTCATTTCAGTCTCCTGGAGGCTAATCCGATTGGCGTCACGTTCTGCTGACGTGATCGTTACCAGGTTGTGAGTGATGAACGCGGCAAAAAGTTTTGTCGGATTCAGCGCGGGGCATGTCCCGAAAGCAATGCCTCCTCGCGCAGCCAGGCAAAAAACGCCTTCACCGGCGGGTGCCGCTCGCGGCCCGGTACGCAAAGTGCGCTGTATCCGGCGCCATCGACCTGGACCTCGCCCTTGTACGGCACCAGCAAACCGCTGGCGACGCTCTGCGACACCAGAATGTTGCTCGCCAGCACCAGCCCCTGTCCGGCAATGGCCGCTTGCAGGGCGTAATGCTCTTCGTCGTATTCGCGGACGGCCGGGTGCTGATTCAGCCAGTTCTCGCCCGACTGCGCGCACCAGGCCTCCCAGCCGTGGGCGTATAGCTTCGAATTGTGCCAATGCACGCTGATCAGCGCCGGGGTGCGACGGGCGGCCAGCGCCACCTGTTCCGGCGAGCCGTACACGCCGAACGATTCATCGAACAGGCACAACCCGTAGAGGTTCGGGTAATCGTCGAGGCTGTAGCGCAACACCAGATCGACGCTCGCGTCCTGATGCAGGTCGATGACTTCGCAATGCGTATCCAGGCGCACATTGATGTTCGGGTGCCTGGCGTAAAACCGCCCCAGGCGCGGCACCAGCCATAGCGCAGCAAACGCGGCGGTGGTCGACAGCGTCAAGCTGCTGCCGCTACGTTGCGGGCGCAGGGTGTCGACGCTTTGCGCCACTTCCAGAAATGCGCCGTGCAGGCTGCGAAACAGCCGCTCGCCGCCCTCGGTCAGGCGCACCTGACGCGGCAGGCGTTCGAACAGCGCCACGCCGAGCCAGTCCTCCAGCGAGCGGATCTGATGGGAAATCGCCGTGGGTGTCACCGCCAGTTCTTCGGCGGCCGCCTTGAAACTCAACAGACGTGAGGCGGATTCGAACGCGCGCAGGGCGGTCAGGGGCAAGGCTGCGAACATGAAAACTCCACGGATGAGATCAATTCATCCCGACTGATTTTTGCTCATTTGAGGCGGTGATGTGATGCCTGCAATCTGGCGCCACACAGTCACTCAAGTCTAGACCTCAAGGAGATTCAGATGAGCAAGATTCTTGCAATCCATGCCAGCCCACGCGGTGAACGTTCTCATTCGCGGCGTCTGGCAGAAAGCTTTCTCAGCGCCTGGCAAGTCCGCCATCCACAGGCTCAGGTCACCCGCCGTGAAGTCGGGCGGGCGGTGATTCCGGCGGTTAATGAGGCGTTTGTCGCGGCGGCGTTTTACCCGGAGCCCGAGGCTCGACCGCTGACGATGCAAGCCGATCTGGCGCTCAGCGATCAACTGGTGGGCGAGCTGTTCGATCACGACCTGCTGCTGATTTCCACGCCGATGTACAACTTCAACGTGCCCAGCGGCCTCAAGGCCTGGGTCGATCAGATCGTCCGGTTGGGCCTGACGTTTGATCACACCCTCGACAACGGCATCGCCCAGTACACGCCGTTGTTGCACGGCAAGAAGGCGCTGATCGTCACCAGTCGCGGCGGTTTCGGTTTCGGCCCGGGTGGCGAGCTGGAGGCGCTGAACCATGCCGATCCATGGCTGCGCACGGCATTGGGTTTCATCGGCATCAACGACGTCACGGTGGTCGCCGCCGAGGGTGAGGAATCCGCCGAGCGCACCTGCGCGGTGTCGGTGGCCGAGGCCGAGCAGCGCTTGCTCGACCTGGCCCGGGAGTTCTAGGTGGCCTGGCTGTTTCTGCTGATCGCGGCCGGGTTTGAGGTCACTTTCGCCATGGGCATGAAGTACGCCGAAGGTTTCACCCGGCTCTGGCCATCGCTGATCACTGTGGTCGCGGCGGTGGGCGGGGTGTACTTCCTGACCCTGGCGATGCGCGAGTTGCCGGTGAGCATCGCCTATCCGATCTGGACCGCCATCGGTTCGCTCGGCACGGTGTTTCTCGGTTTCGCCCTGCTGGGCGAGAGTCTGACGCTGGTGAAGTTGCTGTCGGTGGGGCTGATTGTGGCGGGGGTGGTGGGGCTGAAGTAGGCTGGTCGTGGAGTTGTCATCATCGAGGAGGATGCTTGGCGGGCGTTTTGCACGCCTTGCATCCACTCACCGACCACAAGGATGTTTGCCCATGTCGCAAGATTCGGCCACACGTTATCCACTGGTGCTGGTGCCGGGAATGCTCGGTTTCATCCGTCTGGTGCTGTACCCGTACTGGTACGGGATCATCAAAGCGTTGCGCCGGGGTGGTGCGACAGTGATTGCGGTGCAGGTGTCGCCGCTCAACTCCACCGAAGTGCGCGGCGAGCAGTTGCTGGCGCGCATCGATGAAATCCTGCGCGAGACCGGTGCGGCCAAGGTCAATCTCTTCGGCCATAGCCAGGGGTCGCTGACGGCGCGTTATGCGGCGGCCAAGCGTCCGGACCTGGTGGCCTCGGTGACGTCGGTGGCCGGGCCCAATCACGGTTCGGAACTGGCCGACTACCTGGCGAAACACTATCCGGCGGACAGCGCCAAGGGGCGCATTCTTGAGGCGCTGTTACGCTTTGTCGGCTGGCTGATGGCGCTGCTGGAAACCGGCTATCACGGGCCGAAACTACCGGTGGATATCCACGCCTCGCACAACTCGCTGACCACCGAAGGCGTGGCGCTGTTCAACCAGCGTTATCCACAGGGCTTGCCGCAAACCTGGGGTGGGCACGGGCCGGAAGAGGTCAACGGCGTGCGCTACTACTCGTGGTCCGGCACCTTGCAGCCGGGCAAGACCGATCGTGGTGGCAACCTGTTCGACGGCACCAACCGCAGTTGCCGGTTGTTCGCCAAAACCTTCGTGCGCGAGCCGGGGCAGTGCGACGGCATGGTCGGACGCTACAGCTCGCACCTGGGCACGGTCATCGGCGATGACTACCCGATGGATCACTTCGACATCGTCAACCAGTCGCTGGGCCTGGTCGGCAAAGGCGCGGATCCGGTGCGGCTGTTCGTCGAGCATGCCGCGCGGTTGAAAGCCGCCGGGGTTTAACCGTTAAACCGAGTTATCGTTCTTCGCGAGCAAGCCCGCTCCCACAGTGATTCAGGTGTGCACAAGATCTGTGCTCGACACCAACCCTGTGGGAGCTGGCTTGCCAGCGAAGGCGCCCGATCAGGCGACGCGGAGTCTGCGGCCGAGCACCGTCGTCCAGCGCTCGGAAAGAATCACTCCGCCCAAGGTCAGCAAGCCACCGACCAGGTGGTACATCGCCAGTTGCTCCTTCAGCACCAGTGCTGCAATCAGCGCCGTGATCAGCGGCAGCAGGTTGAAGAACAGCGTGGTCCGGCTCGGGCCCAGACGCTGCACGGCCTGCATCCACGCCAGTGGCGCAAGCATCGAGGCCAGCAGGCACGCATACAGCACCAGCGGAATGTTCTGCAGGGTCAGGCCGGTTTTCGGCGACACGGCGTACAGCGGAAACAGCACCACCACCGCTACCAGCACCTGCAAATACAGCAACACCAGCGGCGGCAGGCGCAGCTGCCACTTTTTCAGCAGGGTGCTGTAGATCGCGTAGGCGAGGGTGGCGACCAGCATCATCGCGTCACCCAGGTTCACCCCGTGTTGCAGCAATGCGCCGAGGCTGCCGGACGACACCACCACCAGCACACCGGCGAACGACAGCAGCGCACCGACCAGCGCACCGGCCGTCAGGCGCTGGCCGAGGCTGATGATCGCCATGGCCAGCGACATCAACGGCATCAGCGACAGGATGATGCCCATGTTGGTGGCGCTGGTCAGGGTCGCGGCGAAGTAGGCCAGGCTCTGATAGACCGCCATGCCGAGCACGCCGAGGATGAAGATCTTGCCCAGGTTCGGGCGAATCTGCGGCCAGTGCGCGATCACCTTCTTGAGCATGAACGGGGTAAACAGCAGGCCGGCGAGCAGCCAGCGGTAAAAGCCGATCTCGGCGGGAAAGATCGCACCGACCGCGAGCTTGTTGATCACGGTGTTGCCGGCCCAGATGAAAATCGCCAGCAGGGGAAACGCGTATTGCATGAGAGGAGAAACCAGTACGTTGATGAACGGCGATTATCCCCTGTCTGGATGCAGGCCTATACTGCGAACCGGACAACCCGCCCCTGATTCCGGACAGCATGAACAGTAAACACATCGATCTGCTGGATTTCAGCGAACTGCCGTCGGCAGTGTATTTCCGCTATGCCGACTTCAACGCCCACGAATACGCCGCGCCGCACCGCCATCCGTGGGGCACGCTGGAGTACGCAGCCCACGGCGTGCTGCACATGGATGTCGACGGCAGCCGTTTCATGTCGCCGCCGCAGTACGCGGTGTGGGTGCCGCCGCAGGTCGAGCACAGTTTCTACAGCCATCAGCCGGTCAACTATCGGGCGGTGTGCCTGGCGCCGGATGTGTGTTCCGATTTGCCGGCGCAGGCCTGCACTCTTGCGATCAGCGACATTCTCAAGGCGATCCTCAAGGACTTCGCCGCCCGCGATGTGAAGATTCCCGCGTTCGAAGCCGACCAGCGCCTGGCCCAGGTGTTGGTGGATCAATTGCGCCAGGCGCCGGTTCATCAATGCTATCTGCCCTACGCCAGCAGCCCCGGATTGCTGACCATCCTTGAAACCCTGCAGGCCGAGCCCGGCAACAACCAGCCGCTGGCGCACTGGGCGGCGCAGGTGCATGTCAGCGAGCGCACCCTGGCCCGGCAGTTCGTGCGGGAGCTGGGGATGAGTTTCGGCGAATGGCGTCAGCGGCTGCGTTATCTCGCGGCCATCGAGGCGCTGGAGAGTTCGCGCAGCGTGCAGGAAATCGCCTTCGATCTCGGCTACAGCAGCGGCTCGGCCTTCATCGCCATGTTTGCCCGGCAGGCCGGATGTACCCCGGAGCAGTATCGGCGCAGCCATCTTGAGGCCAGGAAGGTGTAACAAGCTTTGACTACACTCCAGCAGAGGCCACCTCCATCGAGGCGGCGCCAAGGAGAAAACTCCATGAAGATGTTGCGTGTCCCTTTGTTGATGATCGGTCTGCTGCTGTGCTCCCAGGGTTTCGCCGCCACGGCGCAACAGAACAAGATGACCACCTGCAACGCCGACGCCACGGCCAAGAGCCTCAAGGGCGACGAGCGCAAAGCCTTCATGAGCACCTGCCTCAAGGCAGCCCCGGCGGCCAACGACGCCAAGGCCCTGACCCCGCAGCAACAGAAAATGAAAACCTGCAATGCCGATGCCAAGACCAAGGCGCTGACCGGCGATGCGCGCAAGACCTTCATGAGTGATTGCCTGAAGAAAAAATAAACCCCGCAGCTTCGTGGTGAGTGTGCTGGCCCCGTCGTCGGATCGCCGCCCGGACCAAGCGCGCTCCCACAGGGAGTGAGGCTGTTCAAAATATTTGTGTTCGACACTTAACGTGTGGGAGCTGGCTTGCCAGCGATGAGGCCCGAAAGGGCTGCCCGCATATCCCTAGTGCTCCTCTCGGATCGCTGGCAGACTGCCAATCCTTTTACGCCGTTCGTTTTGAGGCTGTATGCCAACGTTTTCTGAGCGTCATGTTGTGTTCTGGGTCAGTTGCATCATCATTTTCGGCGGTCTGTTGCTGGTGTTGCCATTGCGTTTGCTGCCCAGTCTGCTGGCCGGGTTGCTGGTGTTCGAACTGGTCAACATGCTCACCCCGCAACTGCAACGGCTGATCGAAGGCCGTCGCGCGCGCTGGCTGGCGGTGGCGCTGCTGGGCACGCTGGTGGTGAGTGTGCTGGCGCTGATCTTTGCCGGGGCCATCAGTTTCCTGTTGCACGAGGCGGAAAACCCCGGCGCTTCCCTCGACAAATTCATGGGTGTGGTTGATCGCGCCCGCGGGCAACTGCCGCCGTTTATCGATAGCTACCTGCCGGCCAGTGCCGCCGAGTTCCGGGTGGCCATCGGTGAATGGGCGAGCAAGCATTTGTCCGAACTGCAACTGGTGGGCAAAGACGCGGCGCACATGTTCGTGACGCTGCTGATCGGCATGGTGCTCGGCGCGATCATCGCCTTGCAGCGCGTGCCGGACGTCACCAAGCGCAAGCCGCTGGCGGCCGCCCTGTTCGACCGTCTGCACCTGCTGGTTCAGGCGTTTCGCAACATCGTGTTCGCACAGATCAAGATTTCCCTGCTCAACACCTTCTTCACCGGGATCTTCCTGGCCGTGATCCTGCCGCTGTTCGGGATCAAGCTGCCGCTGACCAAGACCCTGATCGTGTTGACCTTCCTGCTCGGCCTGCTACCGGTGATCGGCAATCTGATGTCGAACACGCTGATTACCATCGTCGGCCTGTCGCTGTCGATCTGGGTGGCGATTGCGGCGCTGGGCTACCTGATCTTTATCCACAAGCTCGAATACTTTCTCAACGCGCGCATCGTCGGCGGGCAGATCAGTGCCAAGTCCTGGGAGTTGCTGCTGGCAATGCTGGTGTTCGAGGCCGCGTTCGGCCTGCCGGGGGTGGTGGCGGGGCCGATTTATTACGCGTATCTGAAGAGTGAGTTGAAGCTGGGCGGGATGGTTTGATCCAGACTTCCAGCGTCTGAACTGGCCCTTTCGCGAGCAAGCCCGCTCCCACAGGATCACACTGAACCTGTGGGAGCGGGCTTGCTCGCGAAGGGCGCACCGCCGCTTTTGGATCAGTTCACCGAGCCGTAACGTTTCATGGCTTCAATCGCCAGACCGCTACCAATGCTGCCAAAGATGTTCCCTTCCACATGCCGCGCGTTCGGCAGCATCGCCGAGATGCTGTTGCGCAGTGCCGGGATGCCGCTGGAACCGCCGGTGAAGAACACCGTATCGACCTGACCCACCGCCACATTGGCGTCGGCCAGCAACCGGGTGACGCTGGCGCGCACGCGCTCGAGCTGCGACTCGATGGCCGACTCGAACAATGCCCGGGTCAGTTCCACGCTCAGGCCCGACTCGATGCGATCCAGCGGCACATGACGGCTGTCGTTGTGGGTCAGGTGGATTTTGGTTTCTTCCACTTCCATCGCCAGCCAGTGCCCGGCGCGCTGTTCGATCAGCTTGAACAGACGGTCGATGCCGCCGGTGTCCTCGATGTCGTAGCGCATGCTGCCCAGGGCCAGGGTCGATTTCTGCGAGTACACCGAGTTGATGGTGTGCCAGGTCGCCAGGTTCATGTGGTGGCTGGTCGGCATGAACGCGCCGCTTTTCATGCGGCTGCCGTAGCCGAACAGCGGCATCAGGCCTTGCAGGCTCAGCTGTTTGTCGAAATCGGTCCCGCCGATGTGCACGCCGCCGGTGGCGAGGATGTCGTCGTGGCGGTTATCCACACCACGACGCTCGGGCGACAGCCGCACCAGCGAGAAGTCCGAGGTACCACCGCCGATGTCGACGATCAGGACCAGCTCTTCCTTTTCGATGGTCGACTCGTAGTCGAAGGCCGCGGCAATCGGCTCGTACTGGAACGACACGTCCTTGAAACCGAGCTTGCGTGCCACTTCCACCAAGGTGTCCTCGGCTTCCTGGTCGGCCAGCGGATCGTCGTCGACGAAGAACACCGGACGGCCCAGCACCACTTGCTCGAACTCACGACCGGCGGTCGCTTCAGCGCGGCTCTTGAGCTGGCCGATGAACAGCCCGAGCAAGTCCTTGAACGGCATCGCGGTGCCGAGGACGCTGGTGTCGTGCTTGATCAGCTTGGAACCGAGCAGGCTCTTGAGCGAGCGCATTAGCCGGCCTTCGTAGCCTTCCAGGTATTCGTGCAGCGCCAGACGGCCGTAAACCGGACGGCGCTCTTCGATGTTGAAAAAGACCACCGACGGCAGGGTGATCTTGTCGTCTTCCAGCGCGATCATCGTTTCCATGCCGGGGCGCAGCCAGCCGACGGTGGAGTTGGACGTGCCGAAGTCGATGCCGCAGGCACGGGCTGGAGAGGCGTCTTTCATGGTCTTTCGGTTCCGGTCAAAAAACGGCCGCGCAGTGTATGTCAGTGCGCGACAGATTCGAAGGCCGGTCATCTGCTATTTCACGACTAAGCTTGCTTGAAACTCGGCGCTTTGCCCCAAACTTGCTGGCATGGGCCGGCAGACATACCGGCGGTCGCAAGAACCGCCGTCCACTGCCGATAAACTTCTGCTGCGCCACCCGGTCACAACCTTGAGATCGGTCAACCCGGCACGTGCGAATCGGCGCATGCTGGCATCGGCGCGAAATCGATAACGGATGGTGATTCCTTCGATGGACTTCAAAGACTATTACAAGATACTCGGCGTGGAGCCGACGGCTGACGACAAGGCGATCAAGGCTGCCTATCGCAAGCTGGCGCGCAAATACCACCCCGATGTCAGCAAGGAAAAGGACGCCGAGGCCAAGTTCAAGGACGCCTCGGAAGCCTATGAAGCGCTGAAAAGCGCCGACAAGCGCGCCGAATACGACGAACTGCGTCGTTATGGCCAGCACGGTCAGCCGTTTCAGGGCCCGCCGGGCTGGCAGAGCCGTGGCGGCTTTGGTGGCGGCGGTGGCGACACCGGTGACTTCTCGGACTTCTTCAGTTCGATCTTCGGCAATCGCGGCCCCGGTTTCGGTGGCGGCGCTGGCCGGCAATCCCGCAGCGCCGGACGGCGAGGGCAAGACGTGGAACTGGAACTGCCGATCTTTCTGGAAGAGACGCTTTCGAACGAATCGAAAAAGATCAGCTTCCAGGTCCCGCAATACAACGGTTCGGGCCAGCATGTCAGCAACACCAGCAAGAGCCTGAACGTGAAGATCCCGGCCGGCGTGGCCGACGGCGAGCGCATCCGCCTCAAGGGCCAGGGCGCACCGGGCATCGGTGGCGGCGCCAATGGCGATCTGTACCTGACCATCCGTTTCGCGCCGCACCCGAAATTCGACGTTGAAGGCGAAAACCTGATCATCACCTTGCCGCTCGCTCCCTGGGAGCTGGCGCTGGGCGCCGAAGTGGCCGTGCCGACCCTGACCGGCAAGATCAACCTCAAGGTTCCGGCCGGCAGCCAGAACGGCCAGCGCATGCGTGCCAAGGGCCACGGTCTGCAGAACAAGGCGGGCGAGCGCGGTTATCTGTTCGTCCAGCTCAAGGCCGTGATGCCCAAAGCCAACGGCGATGACGTCAAGGCGCTGTGGCAGGAACTGGCGAAGAAGGCCGCCTTCAATCCGCGCGAGAACTTCTGATACTGACGACGGAGTAGCCCATCATGAGCAGCCCCCTGATCGTTCAACTGGACATGGCAGAATTCTGTGAGGCGGCCGACCTGTCGGACGTCTACGTGATCGAAATCGTCGAACACGGCATCCTCGAACCTCAGGGCGCGCAGCCCAGGGAATGGCGCTTCACCGATTACGAACTGGCCCTGGCCAAACGCGCCGCCAAGCTGCGGCGCGACCTGGAGCTGGAATGGGAAGGTGTCGCGCTGGCGCTGGACCTGCTGGAAGAAGTGCAGGAGTTGCGATCCGAGAACCGCATGCTCCGTCAGCGTCTGGCGCGGCTGGTGGTCGAGTAGCGTTTCATACCCGTCTGGGCAGCGTCACGCTGAACAGCGTACCGTCGGCTGCGCTTGAACTGACTTCGATCGTCCCGCCGTGTGCGGTCACCACTTCCTTGACGATGAACAGGCCCAGACCGAGGCTGGTCGACGGCTGTCCGAGTTCTTCGTCGGCACTGCGCACCAATGGATCGAAAAGGGTGCCGATGGCTTCCTCAGGGATCGGCACGCCGTGGTTGTGCACGCTCAGGTGCACGCTTGCAGCGTCGCCCCGCAGCGTCACCAGGATCTCCTGCCGGTTCGAGCCATGCTGCAAGGCATTACCGATCAGATTCTGCAGCAGTTGATCGATCCGTCCGGCATCCCAGACACCACGGGTATCGCCCTCGGCTTTCAGGGTCGGGTCGCATTGTGGATTGCCGGCGCAGGCCTCGGCGATGGCCGCTCGCGCCGCGTCGGCCAGGTCCATCGGCGCGGGTTCGATCGGCAGGCTTCTGCCCAGGCGGCTGCGTACCAGCTCCAAGAGGTCGCTGACCATGGCCCCCATGTGTCGCGCGCCTGTTTTGATGTTCAGCGCGCAAGTCAGAGCATCGCCTTGCAGCGTGGTTTTGCGCATCAGCAACTCGGTGGACATGCTCACCGCTTGCAGGGGCGCGCGCAGGTCATGGCCGAGAATGGCGAGGAAAATGTCGCGTGAGCGGTTGACCTGCTCGGCGTAGGCGGCGGTCGATTCGGCCAGGGCTTCGTCGATGGCTTCGTTGAAGCGGATCATGTCCTGGAAGTACGCCATGTCCGGCGATTCCAGACTGTCGACCCAGCGCCGTATCACACAGGCGCGCAGGTGGCGGAATTCCGAGGTCATCTGCACCAGGTCAAAGCCGACGGTATGGCGAAGTTCTCCATGGCTGGCGCCGGCTTCATCCAGACTCGGGGTCTTTTCGGGGCCTTCGCCCTTGGCCTTGGCGACCTGTTCGTCGCGGCTTTGCGGTTTGCTCATGTCGCGGGCGGCGGCCCGCAGGATGGCGCTGGCGTGATCGCGCAGACCGGCGGAGTCCAGATAGTCGGCGGCCGGGGTGATGGTAGCGGCAAACTGTTCCCATTCATCGACGATAGCGTCGATATTGGCCAGGATGAACTCGGAAAGACGCATGGGCAGTTCCTGAAAAAAGGCGACAGCGAATCGAATATTAGTCCCTTTGGCGAGAAATACACGACCCTTTGCCCAGTGGTTTTCCAGCACCACGAAAAAGGCCCCGAGACCCTGCGTCAGGCAGGTGCTCGGGGCCTTTTTTGCGTGCGTCGGCTGTCAGAACAGGAAGTAACGCTGCGCCATCGGCAGGGTTTCGGCCGGTTCACACCAGAGCAGCACGCCGTCGGCCTTGACCTGATAGGTCTGCGGATCGACGTCGATGTTCGGCAGATAGTCATTGTGGATCAGGTCGGTTTTCTGCACCTCGCGGCAACCTCTGACCACCGCGATTTTCTTCTTCAGGCCCAACGCTTCGGGCAGTCCCGACGCCTGCGCCGCCTGGCTGATGAAGGTCAGGCTGGTGGCGTGCAGCGAGCCACCGTAGCTGGCGAACATCGGGCGGTAGTGCACCGGTTGCGGGGTCGGGATCGAGGCGTTGGCGTCGCCCATCAGGCTGGCGGCGATGGCGCCGCCCTTGAGGATCAGCGTCGGTTTCACGCCGAAGAACGCCGGGCGCCAGAGCACCAGGTCGGCCCACTTGCCGACTTCCACCGAACCCACTTCATGGCTGATGCCATGGGTAATCGCCGGGTTGATCGTGTACTTGGCGATGTAGCGTTTGGCGCGGAAGTTGTCGTTGCCTTCGCCGTCCTGCGCGAGCGGGCCGCGCTGCTTTTTCATCTTGTCGGCGGTCTGCCAGGTGCGCGTGATGACTTCGCCGACGCGGCCCATGGCCTGGCTGTCGGAGCTGATCATCGAGAACGCGCCGAGGTCATGCAGGATGTCTTCGGCGGCAATGGTTTCGCGGCGGATGCGACTCTCGGCGAACGCCACGTCTTCGGCAATGCTCGGGTCGAGGTGGTGGCAGACCATCAGCATGTCGAGGTGTTCGTCGATGGTGTTGCGGGTGAACGGCCGGGTCGGGTTGGTCGAGCTCGGCAGCACGTTGGCGAATCCGCAGGCCTTGATGATGTCCGGTGCGTGGCCGCCACCGGCCCCTTCGGTGTGGTAAGTGTGAATGGTGCGACCCTTGAACGCGCCGAGGGTGGTTTCGACGAAACCGGACTCGTTGAGGGTGTCGGTGTGGATCGCCACCTGCACGTCGTACTGGTCGGCGACGCTCAGGCAGTTGTCGATGCTCGCCGGGGTGGTACCCCAGTCTTCGTGCAGCTTGAGGCCGATGGCGCCGGCCTTGACCTGTTCGATCAGCGGTTCCGGCAGGCTGGCGTTGCCCTTGCCGGTGAGGCCGATGTTCATCGGGAACGCGTCCGCCGCCTGGAGCATCCGCGCCAGGTGCCACGGCCCCGAAGTGCAGGTCGTGGCATTGGTGCCGGTGGCCGGACCGGTGCCGCCGCCGATCATGGTGGTGACGCCGCTCATCAGCGCTTCTTCGATTTGCTGCGGGCAGATGAAGTGGATGTGGGTGTCGATGCCGCCGGCGGTGAGGATCATGCCTTCGCCGGCGATCACTTCGCTGCTGGCGCCGATGGCGATGGTCACGCCGGGCTGCACGTCCGGGTTGCCGGCCTTGCCGATGGCGGCGATGCGCCCGTCCTTGAGGCCGACGTCGGCCTTGACGATGCCCCAGTGGTCGATGATCAGCGCATTGGTGATGACGGTGTCGACCACTTCGGCCGCCAGCAACTGGCTCTGGCCCTGGCCGTCACGGATCACTTTGCCGCCGCCGAATTTCACTTCTTCGCCGTAGGTGGTGAAGTCCTGTTCGACTTCGATCCACAGCTCGGTGTCGGCCAGGCGCACCTTGTCGCCGACGGTGGGGCCGAACATGTCGGCGTAGGCTTGACGCGAGATCTTCATGTGTTCGCCTTGGAATTCAATTGGTTTTGAGATCGTTCGCTGCGCTCACTTTCGCGAGCAGGCTCGCTCCCACAGAGGATCGGATTCCAGCTGGAGGAACTCGGTTTAATGTGGGAGCGAGCCTGCTCGCGATGGCGGCACCGCAAAATTCAGAGGTCACCCATGACCCGCCCGGCAAACCCGAACACCCGCCGGTGCCCGGCGTAATCCACCAGTTCCACCTCGCGGCTCTGCCCCGGCTCGAAGCGCACGGCGGTGCCCGCCGGAATGTTCAGGCGCATGCCACGGCTGGCGTCGCGGTCGAAGGTCAGGGCGTCGTTGGTCTCGAAAAAATGGTAGTGCGAGCCGACCTGGATCGGCCGGTCGCCGCTGTTCGCCACTTTCAGGCTGACGGTGCGGCGACCGACATTGAGTTCGATATCGCCGGGCTGGATCCGGTATTCGCCGGGAATCATCAGTTCGCTCCTTGCAGGACTTTGTAATAGAGGGCCGTCGGGCGATAGGTGCCGTTCGGGTCGCAGGCGTAGTCGGGGATTTCCCCGGCGCGGGTGTAACCCAGGGCCTTGTAGAAATCTTCGGCGGGGGAGCCGGCCTCGGTGTCGAGGTAAAGCATGCCGCGCTTGTACTGACGCGCGGTCTGTTCCAGCGCTTGCATCAACTGCTGGCCGAGGCCGCGCCGCCGGGCGTGTTCACGCACCAGCAATTTCTGCACCTCGGCGCGGTTCAGGCCGTTGGCCTTCTGGCACAGGCTCAACTGGACGCTGGCCTGCACCTGTTCGTCCTTGACCACCACCCACAGCAACACGTTGCTCTTGTTCAGGTTGTCCTGCACGTCGTCGAAATAGGCGCGTGCCTGAGTGGCATCGAGGTCGGCCATGAAACCGACGCTGGCGCCATACCCCACGGCGTCGAGCAGCAGGTCGATCAGGCCCTGACGATAGTGCGCAAAACTTTCAGCATTGACGCGTCGCAGTTGGGCGGGGTTCATCGGTGTCACTCCTTGTGGGCGGGCGGCGGCTCCGCGCCAGGATTGAGGGTCAGTTGCATGAAAGTCAGGTCGAGCCAGCGGCCGAACTTGGTGCCGACTTGCGGCATCTGCCCGGTGGTGATGAAACCGGCGCGCTCGTGCAGGCGGATCGATGCGGCGTTGCCGCTCTCGATGGCGGCGACCATGACGTGTTTGTCGCAGGTTTTCGCGCGTTCGATCAGTGCGGTCATCAGTTGCGGGCCGAGACCGTTGCCGCGCTGGTCGCTGCGCACGTAGACCGAGTGCTCGACGGTGTGGCGGAAACCGTCGAACGGTCGCCAGTCACCGAACGAAGCGTAGCCGAGGGTGGTGTTGTCGGCGTCGACGATCACCAGGATCGGATAGCCTTGGGCCTGACGTGCGCTGAACCACGCCTGACGGTTGCCGAGGTCGACGGCGGATTCATTCCAGATCGCCGTGGTGTTGAGCACGGCGTCGTTGTAGATGTCGCGGATCGCCGGCAGGTCGGCGTGCAGGGCATCGCGGATGGTGTAGGTCATGGCGCGGCCTCAGACGATCGGTTGATGGACGGTGACCAGTTTGGTGCCGTCGGGAAACGTCGCTTCGACCTGGATCTCCGGGATCATTTCCGGGATGCCTTCCATCACCTGATCGCGGGTCAACAGGGTGGTGCCGTAGTGCATCAGCTCGGCCACGGTCTGGCCGTCACGGGCGCCTTCGAGCAGCGCCGCCGAGATGTAGGCCATGGCTTCCGGGTAGTTGAGCTTCACGCCACGGGCCAGTCGCCGCTCGGCCACGAGGCCGGCGGTGAAGATCAGCAGCTTGTCTTTTTCGCGTGGGGTCAGGTCCATCGTTTGAAATCCATTGTCGGCAGTTGAAGAAAATCAGGTGTTCCAGATTCGGGGGGGCAGGGCTTCGCGGCCGAGCAGCGCAGGTCTGAGCAAACGCCACAGATCGATCAGCCAGGCTCGCGCCAGCAACGCTTCACTGGCCAGGCAACGTGCGACCAACAGACCGGGCAACTGCGTCAGATCCCCTCGCACTTCATGCCCCAGCGAGCGGCAGCGCTCCAGCAGTTCGGCATCGATTTCGCCGGTCACCAGCAACGTCGCAAACACCGGACTGCCATCGAGACCAATCGGCGAATCGAGCAAGCCGTCATCGCCAACGATGCGCTGGCGCTCATGCCACAACAACCGCCCATCACGGCGAATATCCAGATGCGCCTGGAAATGCCCGAGGTCAAAGCGCTCGCCACTGGCCGGACGACCCAGCGCCACCACGTCCCAGTAAAACAGTCGCGCATCGCCTTTAAGCTCAATCGAAGTCGTGAGTTCCGCCTGGGCGGCGCTGTAGACGATGGTTTCCTGGGGCAGCCATTCCAGTGTCGCGCCATCAGCGACAAGCAGGTTCAGCGACTGATAGGCGGGGCCGGCCGCGCGATACCACTTGGCCGCGCCGGGGCTGGTGATTTGCGCCCAGGCGTCTTGTTCGACGCGGGCGCTGATGTCGAGCCGGTCGCCGCCGGCAATCCCGCCCGGCGGGTGGACGATGATGTGCTGACAGACCTCTGGGCCTTCGGCGTACAGATGCTTTTGCACCCGCAACGGGCCGAGGTGCCGGCGTCGGGTCGGCCGCGTGCAATCGCCGAAGCGGGCGTACGCCAGCTCCAGCTCGGCGTGCCAGCTCGGGGTAAACAGGGCAGTCGCAACAGGTAAGTTCATGTTTTCTGATTATCGTTAGGACGCTACAGATTAGACCGTAACCTCAAATAGTCACCAGCCCGCGTACGCCTTCGGCTTCCATATTTTCGCCACGGCCCTGCTGCACGATCTCGCCCCGGGACATCACCAGGTACTGATCGGCCAGTTCGGCGGCGAAATCGTAGAACTGCTCCACCAGCAGAATCGCCATGTCGCCACGGGCGGCGAGTTTTTTGATCACCGCGCCGATTTCCTTGATTACCGACGGCTGGATGCCTTCGGTGGGCTCGTCGAGGATCAGCAGACGCGGACGGCTGGCCAGTGCGCGGCCAATCGCAAGCTGCTGTTGCTGACCGCCGGACAGATCGCCGCCGCGCCGCTGTTTCATTTGCAGCAGCACCGGGAACAGCTCGTAGATGAACGCCGGAACCTCTTTGGCTTCGCTGCCGGGAAAGCGCGACAGGCCCATCAGCAGGTTCTCTTCCACGGTCAGCCGGCCGAAAATCTCCCGGCCCTGCGGCACGTAGGCGATCCCCGCATGCACCCGTTGATGCGGCTTGAACGTGGTGATCGGTTGGCCTTCCCAGTTCACCGCGCCTTCCTTGGCCGGCAACAGGCCCATCAGGCATTTGAGCAACGTGGTCTTGCCCACACCGTTACGCCCGAGCAGGCAGGTCACTTCGCCGACCTTCACGTCGAAGCTCAGGCCACGCAGGATGTGGCTACCGCCGTAGTACTGGTGCAGCTTGTCGACTTGCAGCATGTTCAAGTTCTCCTCAAATCCCCCTGTGGGAGCGGGCTTGCTCGCGAATGCGGTAGATCAGTCACCATCAACTTTGAATGACACACCGCATTCGCGAGCAAGCCCGCTCCCACATTGGAAAGGTGTTTGCAGTTTCAGCGGCCGAGATAGACTTCGATCACGCGCTCGTTGTCCTGCACCTGCTCCAGCGATCCCTCGGCCAGCACGCTGCCCTGATGCAACACCGTGACGTGGTCGGCAATCGAGCCGACGAAGCCCATGTCGTGTTCCACCACCATCAGCGAATGCTTGCCTGCCAGCGACTTGAACAGCTCGGCAGTGAACTCGGTTTCGGCGTCGGTCATGCCGGCCACCGGTTCATCGAGCAGCAGCAGTTGCGGGTCCTGCATCAGCAACATGCCGATTTCCAGAAACTGTTTCTGCCCGTGGGACAGCAGCCCTGCCGGACGATTGACCGAGGTGGTCAGGCGAATGGTGTCGAGCACCTCGCTGATCCGGTCTTTCTGCTCGCCGCTCAACTTTGCCCGCAGGCTGGCCCACACCGACTTGTCGGTTTTCTGTGCCAGCTCCAGGTTTTCGAACACGCTCAATGCTTCGAACACCGTCGGTTTCTGGAATTTGCGACCGATGCCGGCCTGGGCGATCTGCACTTCGCTCATCTGCGTCAGGTCGAGGGTTTCACCGAACCACGCCTTGCCGTGGCTCGGGCGAGTCTTGCCGGTGATCACGTCCATCAGCGTGGTCTTGCCCGCGCCGTTGGGGCCGATGATGCAGCGCAGTTCGCCGACGCCGATGTACAGGTTCAGATTGTTCAGCGCGCGGAAGCCGTCGAAACTGACGCTGATGTCTTCCAGAGTCAGGATCGTGCCGTGGCGGGTGTCGAGGCCCGGACCTACGCGTTGCCCGAGGCCGATCGAGTCGCGGCTGGTGCCTTCGTCCTTGTTCGGTTCCACCGGGAAAAAGGCCGGTTCCAGCATGAATTCAGCGCTCGCCGTGACTCTCATGATTCACCTCGTTTCTTCAGCAGACCGATCACGCCCTTGGGCAGGTACAACGTCACGACGATGAACAGCGCGCCGAGGAAGAACAGCCAGTATTCGGGGAACGCTACGGTGAACCAGCTCTTCATGCCGTTGACCACGCCGGCACCGAGCAGCGGGCCGATCAAGGTGCCGCGTCCGCCAAGGGCCACCCACACAGCGGCTTCGATCGAGTTGGTCGGCGACATTTCGCTCGGGTTGATGATCCCCACCTGCGGTACGTACAACGCACCGGCCAGACCACACAACACCGCACTCAACACCCAGACGAACAGCTTGAAGCCGCGCGGGTCGTAGCCGCAGAACATCAGGCGATTTTCCGCGTCACGCAACGCGGTCAGAACCCGGCCGAACTTGCTGCGCGCCAGCCGCCAGCCGATGAACAGGCTCGCCACCAACAACAGCACCGTCGCCAGAAACAGCACCGCGCGAGTGCCCGGTTCGGTGATACCGAAACCGAGGATCGTGCGGAAATTGGTGAAGCCGTTGTTGCCGCCGAAGCCGGTCTCGTTGCGGAAAAACAGCAGCATCCCGGCGAAGGTCAGGGCCTGGGTCATGATCGAGAAATACACGCCCTTGATCCTTGAGCGGAAGGCGAAAAAACCGAACACCAGCGCCAGCAACCCCGGCGCCAACACCACCAGGCACATCGCCCAGAGGAAGCTGCCGGTGCCGCTCCAGTACCACGGCAACTCGGTCCACGACAGGAAGGTCATGAACGCCGGCAAGCCATCGCCGGCAGCCTGGCGCATCAGGTACATGCCCATCGCATAACCGCCGAGGGCGAAGAACAGACCGTGGCCCAGCGACAGGAGACCGGCGTAACCCCAGACCAGATCCAGTGCCAGGGCGACGATGGCGTAGCAGAGAATCTTGCCCACCAGCGTCAGGGTGTAGGCCGAAACATGCAGCGAGCTGTCCGCCGGCAACAGCGACAGCAGAGGCAGGGCGATCAGCAAGGCGAGCACCACCGCGCCGATGGCGAGGGTGACTTTCGGGCCGGCCTTTTGTGTGGCCGTGACTAGTAGAGGCTGGTTCATCAGTCGATCACCCGTCCTTTCAGTGCGAAGAGGCCTTGCGGACGTTTCTGGATGAACAGAATGATCAGCGCGAGGATCAGGATCTTGCCGAGTACCGCACCGATCTGCGGTTCGAGAATCTTGTTGGCGATGCCCAGGCCGAACGCGGCGAACACGCTGCCGGCCAGTTGCCCGACGCCGCCGAGCACCACCACCAGGAACGAGTCGATGATGTAGCTCTGGCCGAGATCCGGGCCGACGTTGCCGATCTGGCTCAGCGCCACGCCACCGAGCCCGGCGATGCCCGAGCCGAGGCCGAAGGCGAGCATGTCGACGCGACCGGTGGGCACGCCGCAACAGGCGGCCATGTTGCGGTTCTGGGTGACGGCACGCACGTTCAGACCCAGGCGGGTCTTGTTCAGCAGCAGCCAGGTCAGCACCACCACGAACAACGCAAACGCGATGATCACGATGCGGTTGTACGGCAGCACCAGATTCGGCAACACCTGAATCCCGCCGGACAGCCACGCCGGGTTCGCCACTTCCACGTTCTGCGCACCGAACACCAGACGCACCAGCTGAATCAGCATCAGGCTGATGCCCCAGGTGGCGAGCAGGGTTTCCAGTGGTCGACCGTAGAGGTGACGGATCACCGTGCGTTCCAGGGCCATGCCGATGGCGGCGGTGACGAAGAACGCCACCGGCAGCGCAATCAGAGGATAGAACTCGATGGCCTGCGGCGCGTAGCGCTGGAACATCAACTGCACCACGTAGGTCGAGTAGGCGCCGAGCATCAGCATCTCGCCGTGGGCCATGTTGATCACGCCGAGCAGGCCGAAAGTGATCGCCAGACCCAGCGCCGCGAGCAACAGAATCGAACCGAGGGACATGCCGCTGAAGGCCTGGCCGAGCAGTTCGCCGATCAGCAGTTTGCGCTTGACCTGGGCGAGGCTGGTTTCGGCGGCGGTGCGCACATTGGCATCGGTTTCGACGCCAGGTTCGAGCAAACCTTCGAGGCGAGTACGGGCCAATGGGTCGCCGGTTTCACCGAGCAGACGCACGGCCGCCAGGCGCACCGCCGGGTCGGTGTCGACCAGTTGCAGGTTGGCCAGCGCCAGGCTCAGGGCGGCGTGGACGCTTTCGTCTTGTTCGCCAGCCAGTTGCCGGTCGAGGAATTTCAGCTGCGCCGGTTTGGCGCTTTTCTGCAATTGCTGCGCGGCGCTCAGACGGGTTTTGGCGTCGGCGGCGAGCAATTGGTGGCTGGCCAGCGCGGTGTCGATCAGACCCCGCAGGCGGTTGTTCAGGCGCAGGGTCTTGGGTTGGCCGTCGACGGTCAGTTCGCCTTGTTGCAGGGCGTTGATCAGTTCGACACGCGCCGGATCGGGCTGCGCGGCCCAGGCTTCCAGCAGTTTGGCCTGTTGCGTCGAGTTGGCGGCGACGAAGTCTTCGGCGTCGCCTGCATGGGTAGCCATCGGCAGCAAAAGTGCGAGGGCCAGGATCAAGCGATAAAAGGCAGTGGGCATAGAGAGTCGCCTTGCTCGGACTATTGTGGGAGCGAGCCTGCTCGCGATAGCGGTGGTTCAGTCACAGTGATGTTGAATGTGCTGCCGTCATCGCGAGCAGGTCGAAGCGTCGAACCGTCGCTCCCACAGGGATTTGTACCCGCCTCAAGTATCGAGGCGGGCATCCAATGGCTCAGTTGCTCTTCACCGCATACTCCGGCTTCTTGTCATTACCCGGAATGAACCGGCTCCACGGCTGCGCACGGATCGGCCCTTCGGTCTGCCACACCACGTTGAACTGACCGTCGCTCTGGATCTCGCCGATCATCACCGGTTTGTGCAGGTGGTGATTGGTCTTGTCCATGGTCAGGGTGTAGCCGGACGGCGCGGCGAAGGTCTGGCCGCCGAGGGCTTCGCGGACCTTGTCGACGTCGGTGGATTTGGCTTTCTCCGCCGCCTGCGCCCACATGTGGATGCCGACGTAAGTGGCTTCCATCGGGTCGTTGGTCACGGCCTTGTCGGCGCCCGGCAGGTTGTGTTTCTTCGCGTAGGCTTTCCAGTCATCGACGAACTTCTTGTTCACCGGGTTCTCCACCGACTCGAAGTAGTTCCATGCCGCGAGGTTGCCCACCAGCGGCTTGGTGTCGATGCCGCGCAGTTCTTCTTCGCCCACCGAGAACGCCACCACCGGTACGTCGGTCGCCTTCAGGCCCTGGTTGGCCAGCTCTTTGTAGAACGGCACGTTGGAGTCGCCGTTGACGGTGGAGATCACAGCGGTCTTGCCGCCGGCCGAGAATTTTTTGATGTTGGCGACGATGGTTTGATAGTCGCTGTGGCCGAACGGGGTGTAGACCTCTTCGATGTCTTTATCCGCTACGCCTTTGGAGTGCAGGAACGAGCGCAGGATCTTGTTGGTGGTGCGCGGGTACACGTAATCGGTGCCAAGCAGGAAGTAGCGCTTGGCGCTGCCGCCTTCTTCGCTCATCAGGTATTCAACCGCCGGGATCGCTTGCTGGTTCGGCGCGGCGCCGGTGTAGAACACGTTCGGCGACATCTCTTCACCTTCGTATTGCACCGGGTAGAACAGCAGGCCGTTGAGCTCTTCGAACACCGGCAGCACCGATTTGCGCGACACCGAGGTCCAGCAACCAAACACCACCGCGACCTTGTCCTGGGTCAGCAACTGGCGGCCCTTTTCCGCGAACAGCGGCCAGTTCGACGCCGGGTCGACCACCACCGGTTCAAGCATCTTGCCGTTCACCCCGCCCTTGGCGTTGATCTCGTCGATGGTCATCAACGCCATGTCCTTGAGCGACGTTTCGGAGATCGCCATGGTGCCGGACAACGAATGCAGAATCCCGACCTTGATGGTCTCGGCGGCCTGTACGGTCCAGGTCATGCCCATCGCGGCAATCGATGCCGTGAGTGTGAAAGCCTTGATCAAACTGCGACGCTTCATTGTGCGATCTCCATGAACGTTAAAGTTTTTTATGGTTGGCAGATGCGAACGACTGAAGGCTGTTTTGCAAGGGCTGTGCCCGGTCGGGTTTGGGCAGGGAAATGTCGGTTTAGAGCGGTCGCGCGTTGAGTCGGCGCACCATGAGGGGACGTGTTGCATGCAAAGGTGCAGCGGGACGCGCCAAATTGGGGCGCGCCCCCTGGGTTCAGCGACGGCGCATCAGGCCGATGAAGAACAGCCCGCCGAGGGCTGCGGTGGCAACGCCGATGGGCAAGTCTTCGGGGGCTATCAACGTGCGGGCGGCGACGTCCACCCAGACGAGGAAAACGCTGCCGAGCAACACGCACACCGGCAGCAGACGCCGATGCTCGGCACCGATCAGGCGCCGGGCAATGTGCGGCACCATCAGCCCGACAAAACCGATGGAGCCACTGATCGACACCAGCACTCCGGTCATCAGCGAGGTGATCACAAATACCCGCAGGCGCACCACCCGCGCATTCAGGCCAAGGGTGACGGCGGTCTGTTCGCCGGCCATCAAGGCGTTCAGCGGACGGGCCATGCCGATCAGCAGAATCAATCCGAGCAGGACGCTCAACGCCGGCACCGCCAACAACTCCCAGCGCGCCAGACCTAGGCCGCCAAGCATCCAGAACATCACCGCCGAACTGGCGCGATGATCGCCCATGAACAACAGCAGATTGGCGATCGCCATCATCACGAACGAAACGGCCACGCCACACAGCAGCAGACGATCACTGTCCAGCCGACCCTGGCGGTTGGCGATGCCCAGCACCAGAAACATGCTCAACAACGCGCCGATGAACGCGGCGATCGGCAAGGTCAGCAGGCCGACGATTTCGCCGATGTGCAGCACCACGATCACTGCACCGAGCGTGGCACCGGAGGTGACGCCAAGCAGGTGTGGATCGGCCAGCGGATTGCGCGTCACCGCTTGCAGCACCGCGCCGATCAACGCCAGCCCGGCACCGACCAATGCACCGAGCAACATGCGCGGTACGCGGATCAGCCAGACGATGTGTTCCTGGCCGGCGCTCCAGTCCGCCACACCGAGGCCGAACAGTTTGTGCAGTAGAATCCGCCACACCACGTCCACCGGCACCCGCGCCGGGCCGAAGCCCAGCGACACCACGCACGACACCAGCAGCACGGCACCGAGGGCGATCAGTAGCAGCGCATAGCGACGATCGATCATTCGCCGTGGAAACCTTTGGCCAGGGTTTCCACCGCCAGCACGTTGTCGATCCCCGGCGTGGCCTGCACGTAAGGGATGACGATGAAGCGCTGGTTCTTGATCGCGTCCACCGATTGCAGGGCCTTGTTCTTCAGCAGGAATTCAATCTTCTGCTCGGCGGTGATTTCACTGTAATCGACGATGACGATCACCTGCGGATTGCGCTCGACCACGGTTTCCCAGTTGACTCGGGTCCAGCTCGCTTCGACGTCATCGAGAACGTTGCGCCCGCCGGCGGCGTCGATCAGCGCCTGCGGCATGCCGAGGCGGCCGGAGGTCATGGCGCGGTCTTCGCCGCTGTCGTACAGGAACACCCGGGGTTTTTCCGCAGGCAGGTCTTTGCGGATGTCGGCGACCTGACTTTGCATGTCGGCGATCAGCGCGTTGGCGCGATCCTGCACGTCGAAAATCTTTCCGAGGTTGCGCAGGTCGTTGTAGGTGTCGTCCAGCGTGGCGGCCGGGCGCTTCATCACGAAGGCGCAGGACTCGGTCAGTTCATACACATGGATGCCCAGCGGTTGCAGGGTCTGCGGCGTGAGATCGCCACCGACGCGCATGCCGTAATCCCAGCCGGCGAAGAAGAAATCGACGTTGGCGTTGAGCAGGGTTTCCACCGAGGGGTACTTGGCCGCCAGCTCCGGCAAACCGTCGAGCAGCGACTGCATTTCAGGCGTTACCGATTTCCAGCCACTGACGCCGCTGTAGCCGGCCATCTTCGACTTGAGGCCGAGGGCGAGCATCATCTGGGTCATGTTGATGTCGTGGCTGACCGCATGCTTCGGCGCTTCCTTGAAGGTCACTTCACGGTTGCAGCTGTGGATCGTCAGCGGGTACTTCGTCGCCTCGGCGAAGGCGTGGGTGGTGCCCAGCAACAGGGCGAGGCAAAGCAGGGAGCGCACAGTCATGGTCGGGTTATCCAGGTGATTCGCGGGTAGCCGTGGAGGGGGTGGGAATCGATCAATGCTTCGACGCCGAATACGTCGCGCAGCAGTTCGACGGTGAGCACTTCTTGCGGCGTGCCGCTGGCGACGATCCGGCCGTGGTTGATCACATACAAACGGTCGCAGAACGCGGCGGCGAGGTTCAGGTCGTGGATGCTCGCCAGGGTGCCGATCTGCAAACGCTTGACCAGTTGCAGCAGTTCAAGTTGATAACGCGGATCGAGGTGGTTGGTCGGCTCGTCGAGGATCAGCAGTTGCGGTTGCTGGGTCAGGGCCCGGGCGAGGATCACCCGCTGTTTTTCTCCACCGGACAGCGTGGCGAACGCGTGATCTTCGAAGCCGTCGAGGCCCACGGATTTGAGGGCCTGGGTGGCGAGGTGGCGGTCTTCCAGCGTGTCGCCGTCGAACAGGCCTTTGTGCGGTGTACGGCCCATGGCGACCACTTCCTCGACGGTCAGGCCGAAGGTGTCGGGGAATTCCTGCAGCACCACGGCGATGCGTTGCGCACACCAGCGCGAGGATTGCTTCCACACGTTGTGGTGATCGAGTCTGACCTCACCGTGTTCCGGCTGACTGAAGCGATAGGCGCAGCGCAACAGGCTGGTCTTGCCGCTGCCATTGGGCCCGATCAACCCGACGAACTCCCCGGCGGCCACTTGCAACGAGGCGTCACGCAGCTGGAACTGGTGATGGCAGTGGCCGTGGCCCAGGGGTGTCCAGGCGAGATGGGTGAGGGACAGTGAGGTCATTTCGTTCCTGTTCTAGAAGGTGTAGTCAGCGGTGACAAAGAACGAACGAGGCTCACCCAGAATCCACTGCTGGCCCTCATTGTATTGGCTTTGTGCATACGTCCGGTCAAACAGATTGTTCACCTGCAACCCCAGCGTGGTGTTGCGCACGGCTTTCCATGACAACGTTGCATCGACCACGGTGTAGCTCGGCAGCTCGTTGCGGTTGGCCATATCGGCGTAGCGCGCATCGACATAACGCACGCCGGCGCCGGCTTTCAGGTCATCGGCCAGCGCTTTGCTCAGCCAAAGATTGGCGGTGCGTCGTGGCACGTCCACCGGGCGATTGCCGTTGCGCGACACCGGCACGCCGCCGACCACTTCTTCGAAATCGTCGTACTTGGCTTTGACGATGGCGGCGTTGGCCTGCAGTTGCCAGGCGTGCGGCAGTTGCAGATCGAGGCTCGCCTCCAGGCCGTTCGACGACTGCTGGCCGACCTGTTGCTTGAGCGTCGGGTTGCCCGGATCGTCGGTCAGCAACTTCTTCTTCACGATGCGATACGCCGCCAGCGTGAACTCGCCACGCTGATCCCAGAACAGCTGCTTCAGGCCGATCTCGGTTTGCCGCGCGGTGGACAGGTCATATTGCTGCTGGCTCGGGCTCAGGGAAATCAAACCGCCGATGCCATCGGTGCTGGTGGCAACCTGGCCGTAGAACGAGGTGTCTTGCGTCAGCGCGAACACCAGGCCGGCCTTCCAGTTGTTGCCGGTCAGGGTCTTGTCGCTCTGACTGCCGTCGACCAGGTTGTTGCGATCCACATGCACGTAGTCGCGGCGCACACCGGTCACCAGCGACCAGCGCTCGCTCAGTTGCGTGCGGTTTTCGGCGAACACCGACATCTGTTTTGTGGTGCTGTCGAACTGACCGCGATACGGATCGGCGCTCTCGAAATAGCCGGTCTGCGGGTGATACCGATCCAGCGGCTGGCCGTTCGGCAATACGTCGTTGAACGGCGAGTTGCTGTCGAGCTGGAAGCGGATGCGGTTGTAGTCGACGCCGGTCACGGTCTGGCTGTCGAGGCCGAACAGCGAGTGCTTGAAGGTGAAGGTCTGGCGGTCGCCGACCTGCTCCTGTTTGTGGCCGATGCCGAAGTAGCCGCTGCGGCTGAGTTGCTGGCTGTCAGCGTTGAAGTTGTAGTTCTCGGCGTTCTGCCAGCGGCGCTGGGCCTTGAGGTAGTACAGCTCGTTGCTGGCGCTGACCGCATCGTTGATCTGCCAATCCGTGGTCAGACGGGTCCATTGATCGTTGTAGTGCTGCTTGTCGTCGCGCACGTTGTAGTTCTTGTTGCGCAGGCTGTCTTTCAACTGGCCGTTGATCAACGGTGTGCCGAAGTAGTTTTGCGGGCGCTGATCGCCGTAATCGTGGGCGAGGGTGAAGGTCAGATCGTCCGTGGCCTGCCAGCGCAGGGAGGCGTTGATAAAGTCGCTGGACGAGTCGCCGCGATCGACCCAGCCGTTGCTGCGCAGGCGGTTGAGGTTGAGGCGATAGCTCAGGGTGTCGGTCAGCGAGCCGCCGCTGTCGAACGCCTGTTGCTGGCGGTCAGATGAGCCGTAGCCGACCCGCACATGGTTTTCGATTTCGCCTTCGAACGGTTTCTTCGGAATCACGTTGACCACCGCGCCGGTCGCGCCCTCGCCATACAATACCGAGGCCGGGCCGCGCAGGACATCGACGCGTTCCACCGACCAGGTGTCGACCGGAAACGTCACCGTGCCCATGCCGGTGTACATGCGGTTGCCGTCATACAACTGCATCACCGAACTCTGCCCGGTAAAACCCCGGGCCTGCAACGAAGTGCCGCCATCACCCGGCGTGCCGGTGCGACTGATGCCGGTGCTGCGCGACACCGCGTCCTGCACGCTGCGGTCGCCACGGGCGCGGACCTGTTCGCCGCTCAGGCTTTCGACACTGGCCGGGGTTTCCATGGCTGTGAGGTTCAGACGCGAGCCGGCGCTGGTCGGCGTGGTCAGGCTGACGGTCGGGTCGTCATTGGCCGGGGCGGTGATGGTGCCGGTGGGCAGCGTCAGCGGCGCGTTGTCGGCGTGGGCGCTGTGGTTCAGGGCGAACAGACAGAGGCTGGACAAGAGGTACTTGTTCATCGGGGCGGTGAATCACTTCTTCAAAAGAAAAGCCCGCAGGCTCATGACGGTGCATGGCTGCGGGCAGAGCAGCAAATTTGCGTTATACAGTAACACTAAAAAATGCCGAAGTTTAAGCCCCGGCAGTTTAAAGATCTGTCTGGATCGCGCATCTCGCGTGATTCACGATGAAGTTGAGGCAGATTCAGTTTGCCGGCCCAGACGCGACAACAGCAGCCGATCCAGCAACCACACCACCACCAGCGAAGCCCCCACCAGCGGAAACACTACCGCCAGTGCGAGCATGATCGCCACCCCGGTTTTCCATTTCGGCAGATCGTGGCGCAGCGGCGGTACGCCGAACTTGCCCTGCGGCCGGCGCTTCCACCAGATCACTACGCCG
Organism: Pseudomonas sp. B16(2017); assembly: GCF_002113205.1. Lineage (NCBI taxonomy): Bacteria > Pseudomonadati > Pseudomonadota > Gammaproteobacteria > Pseudomonadales > Pseudomonadaceae > Pseudomonas > Pseudomonas sp. B16(2017). Next base: position 113,675 of record NZ_NEKA01000002.1, on the reverse strand, counting down.
CTGACGGCGCTGAGCAGGATCATCAGGCAGATCAGCAACACGATGATCTGGTTGAAGGTGCCGAACATCTTGCCTTCGTGGAGCATCACGCCGATCTCGGTAGCCCGGGCAACCGCGCCGTATTGCTCGAAGCGCACATCGGCGAGAACCTTGCCGGTGTACTGATCGATGTGCAGGGTGGCGTCGTTGCGCGGGTCGTCGGCGAACACGGCGATGGTGAACACGCCGGTGGCGGTGGTCGGCAGGGTGATGCTGTAGCCCGGCTCGACCTTGCGCTCAACGGCGATGTTTTGCACATCCTGCAGGCGGATGGTCGGTGCAGCGGGGCCGTGTTGCATGCCACCGTGGGCCATGTGTTCGGCGTGGTCGCCGGACATCGGCATCGGGGTGTTTTCCATCGCCCAGGGTACGGTCTGGCGCGCGGCGTTATTGAGGCTGCCGGCCTCGACGTCGGAGGTTGGCACGTTGTCCCACATCGCCGCCGGGAACACGTTCCACACCTGGGCGTACTGCTTGCCCCAGAAGCCGGTCCAGGTCATGCCGCTGAGCAGCATCACCAGCAGCAATGCCGCGCCCCAGAATCCGGTCACGGCATGCAGGTCACGCCACAGCACGCGGCCGCGACTGCTCAGGCGTGGCCACAGAATCCCTGCTGCCTGACCTCGCGGCCACCACAGGAAAACCCCGGACACCACCAGCACCACGCCCCAGCCGGCGGCCATTTCGATCAACCGGTCACCGACGGTGCCGATCATCAATTCGCCGTGGATCGCCCGGGCGATGGCTTGCAGGTTCTGCCTGGCATCCTGCTCGCCGAGGATGTCGCCGTGGTACGGATCGACGAACACGTTCAGCTCATGGCCGGCATTGGCCACGACAAACTGCGCGCTGCGCTCGGCATTCACCGGCGGCAGGTACTGGGTGACCTGGCCCTGTGGATAAGCGCTTTTGACCTTTTGCAGCAGGTCGTCGGCCGGCACGGTGTGATGCCCGGCCGGGACGTTCAGCAGGCTGCTGTACATCAGCGAATCGAGTTGCGGCTTGAACAGGTAAATGATGCCGGTCAGGGCCAGCATCACCATGAACGGGGCGACGAACAATCCGGCATAAAAATGCCAACGCCAGGCCAGGTTGTAGAAATTCGGTTTGGGCTGTTTCATCACGTGTGCTCCGCTTGGCTTGGATCTTCTCGTTGTCTGTTGTCACTCGCTCCCTCAAGGGGAGCGAGTGCCCTTGAGGGTTAGAAACTCATGTCCACCTTGGTCCAGAGCGTGCGCCCCGGTTCATTGATCGCTTGCGGGTCGTTGGCCGGGTAGCCGAACCCGGCGTTGCCCGCCAGGTTCAGGTGTTCGGCGTAAGCCTTGCCGAACAGGTTGTCGACGCCGGTACTGACCTTCCAGTGTTTGTTGATCCGGTAGGCACCGTTGAGCGAGAACACGCCGAAGCCTGAACTCTTGTCGTAATCCTTGCCGACCACGTTGCCCTTGTTCTGGTCGATACGGTTTTGCGCGGCAACCACCCTCCACAGTGCGCCGGCGCTCCAGTTGTCTTCGCTGTAGGTGAGGCCGAAGCGGGCATCCAGCGGTGGCATCTGCGGCAGGGCCTTGCCGTCGGTGCTGTTCTTGCCCCAGGCATAGGCCAGGGTCGCATCGGCTTTCCAGTTGTCGGTGAGTTTGTAAGCGGCACCGAGTTCACCGCCCATGATCCGCGCGTCGATGTTCTCGGCGCGGGAAGTGCTCATGCCCATCATCCCCGGGGTGTAGTCGAACAGGATGTAATCGCGCACCACACCGATGTAACCCGAGGCCCAGGCTTCAAGTTCGGCGCTCTTGTAGTTCACGCCGAAGTCGAGCTGAGTGGTCTTTTCCGGCTTGATCGAATCGAACGCATTGACCGAACCCGCCGGGCCGGATTTGGGCGAAAACAGCTCCCAGTAATCCGGAAAACGCTGGGCGTGGCCGAGCCCGGCGTAGAGCGTGGTCGGGCTGTCAGCCAGGTCATGCTCGTAACGGATGAAACCACTCGGCAGGGTGTCGGCGCGGGTATCGCCAGCGGTCGGGTTCGGCCGGGACATCATTCCCGAGCCGGTGCTCTGCCGATAATCCTTGGCCGAGGCGCGGTCGACCCGGGCGCCGGCAATCAGCCGGTCGCGGTCGGCGGCGTACCAGGTCATTTCGCTGAACACGCCGTAGTTATGGAAGTCGGCGTCCTTGGTGAACGGCTGATCCTTGTAGGTATCGATGCCCATGCCGCTGCGCTGCCGGTGTTCGTTGGTCTGCGCATCGAGCCCGGTGATCAGCTGGATGTCGGCCCAGCGCCAGGTGGCCTTGATGCGCGCGCCGAGGGTACGACGGTCGACGTTGGACGCCATCGGTCCCGCCATCATCCCGGTGCCGGACGGTGTGCGCAGGGTGTAGTTGTCCATCACGTGGTCGGCGTAGTTGTAGTAGACCTGCGCTTCGAGCTTCTCCAGCACCTCGGTGAGGTTGGATTTCTCGAAGCGCAGACCGAGGCTTTCGCGCAGGAATTGCGAGCCGTCCATGCCGCGTCCGGCGTAGCGCGCTTGGCCGTCGCCCTTGCCGGCGGTGAGTTCGATCAGGGTGTCGGCGTCCGGTGTCCAGCCCAGCGCCACGTCGCCGTTCCACTTGTCATAGCGCGAGGCAACGATGTCGTTGTTGCCGTCGCGGTAATCGTCGGAATGCGCGGTGTTGCCGATCACCCGCACGTAGCCCAACGAACCGCCGGCCGCCGCATCGACGACTTTGTCGAAGCGCCCGTGGGAGCCGGCCAGCACGCTGGCGTTCACCCGCGTGCCCAGTTCGCCGAAGCTTTCCGGTTCGCGGTCGAACAGGATCGTGCCGGCCGAGGCGCCCGGTCCATAAAGCACGGTTTGCGGGCCTTTGATCACGGTGAGTTTGTCGTAGGTCTCGGGCGAAATGTACGAGGTCGGCGCGTCCATTCGGCCGGGGCAGGCGCCGAGCATCATGCTGCCGTTGGTGAGGATGTTCAGGCGCGAACCGAACATGCCGCGCAATACCGGATCACCGTTGGTGCCGCCGTTGCGCACCAGGGCGAAGCCGGGAATGGTCTTCAGGTAGTCGCCGCCGTCGCTGGCCGGCACCGGTTGGCGCGGGTCTTTCGGGTTGGTGACGATGGTCAGCGGTGAGCTCGGGGCGATGGCGGTGATCACCGTCGGGCTCAGTTCTTCAGCGTGGCCGGCGTGTTCGTCGGCGTGGACCAGCGGGGACAGCAGGACGCCGCAAAGGACGGCGGTCGCGTGTCTGAAGCGAACGCGGGATTCGTTCAGAGCAAAGGACGCCGGGGCAGAACCCGGGCGTGGGACAGCAGAAAACCTGGACATGACAATTTCCATCAAACAGTCGTAAACAACACGGCCGGCAGCCTGAAGCTGTCTTCTCAACCGTGTGCAATCAGAGGTGGGTGTTTACGCTGCGACGGGCGGGGCGCGGGTGCGGGCGCCGGGGAAAAAGGTCTGCCGGGCATGGCCCAGACGCGGGGAGGGTGGGGTGAAGGTGTTGACCAGTGGAATGCTGAAGGTGGCGAAGCTGCCACCGCCGGTCAGCGCCGGGCAGTTGAACAGCAGGCTGCAATAACCGCATTTTTCCCACAGTACGTGGTGCGAGGATTGTGGCGGGCAGTGTTCGGCCGAGGGTTTTGTTTCATGCGCGGAATGATCCATACCCGCCATGTCCATCGACATGTCCATGCTCATTGGCATGGTTGTCGAGGCGTGCTGATCCATCGGCATTGACTGGGAAATCAGCGGGCCGATGAAGATCATCAACATGGCGAACAGGGCGATCCAGCTGCCGCGGGTCAGGTGTTCAGTCTGACGGCGTTGCAGGGAGGGCCTGGCGCTCAGGGGGCGCATGGGCGGAGTCTGCCGGAACGGCTACTGGGCGTGCGCGTGGGCTTGCGTGGCTTGCGGCGGCTTCTTCTGCACGGCGACTTCGACGGTCACGTCACCGGCCTTTTCAAAGTGCATCGTCAGGGGAAAGCGCTTGCCGTCGGTCAGCAGACTGCGGTCGGTCGGATTCATCAGCATCACGTGATAGGCCATCGGCGCGAATGTCACGTTTTCACCGGCCGGGATCGCCACGTTCGGCACCTGTTGCATCTTCATCAGATCGCCCTGCATCACGTGCTCGTGCAGTTCCGCTGTCGGGGCAATCGGCGAGTCGACGCTGAGCAGGCGGTCAGCCGTCTTGCCGGCGTTGTGAATGATGAAATACGCGGCAACGGTCGGCGCGTTCGGCGGCAGTTCCTGCGACCACGGGTGGGCGATTTCCAGCTCGCCGGCCTTGTATTCGTGGGCATGGACGAAGCACGCAGGCAGCAAAAGCGCAGCGATGACGATGAATTTGTTCAACATGGCAGTTCTCCAGAACGATTTGAAACGCAGGTCAAATGCGGGAACAAATCAGACCAGAGGAGAGGCGCGGGGATTGAGGCTCGGCCATTGCTGGCGCGGTGTCGGGGTTTGCAGCAAGGCGGGCGCCACACTGCGATTACTTTCGTACTGAGCGAAATACAGCTGCGGCGAATGCCCCGGCAACGCCACCACCGGCGCCGATCCGGAACAGCACCAGCAATGCTGCATGGTCGAATGATTGTCACCGCTTTGCGGCGCTTTTTGATCGAGGCTGCCGATGTCGATCGCCACCATCTTCGTCCCGCTGCCGGTGCAGAAACTGCTCCACAACAACTGCTCGGCCGGCGTCTGCGCCGCCTGCGCCATCGCTCCCGTCAACGGCATGGCGAGCATGTTGAACAGCACTGCAAAGCAGGCGATCCAGGCAAATGCGAGCCGGTGTCGGTTCATGGGACAGATCCGTGGGGTGGGCGATCAGGCGCGGCTATTTAGCCTGATCAGGGCCGATAAGTAAAAAAGCGTCGTGCGGTTTGGTGTCGCAGAGGATTCAGCCTGCTACGGCATGCAGCCGCAAACCCAGCGCCTTCATGACTTTCATGATAGTCGCGAATTCCGGATTTCCAGTGCTGCTCAGCGCTTTATAAAGGCTTTCACGACCCAGACCTGCATCCCGCGCAACCTGAGTCATGCCTTGGGCGCGGGCAATGTCATTAAGCGCTGCACGGATGAGAACGCCATCGCCAGCATCTTCGTCAAAACAGGCGTCCAGGTAAGCCGCCATTTCCTCCGGCGTTTTAAGAAACTCTGCAGCGTCGAAGCGGGTGAATTTTTCGGTCATGACTTACTCCTCATTACCGATGCTTTGCGCCATCCGGATGGCGCGTTTGATATCTCGTTTTTGTGTCGACTTGTCGCCCCCCAGCAGTAGCAGATAAATCACGTTACCTTTACGTGTGAAGTACATCCTGTAGCCGGGACCGTAATGAACGCGCATTTCATAAACGGCACTGCCAACGAACTCGCAATCACCCATATTTCCATGCTCTGCACCTCGAATTCTGGCGATGATGCGAGCTTTGCCGTTGGTGTCTTTCATCGAGTCGAGCCAATCGGCAAATGCAGGGGATCGTTCAAATTCGATCATGTCGAAATCGTATTCCTTGGGATACAGACTGACAAGCCGCATTTTTCTTGAAGGCAGCAGTGCGCTTCAAGAATTTGCTCGCTGCAAATCTGTGTGGATTAAAGGAATCGAAATCTTGGCGTGAGGTGGCAGGGGCGAACAGTCGGCTGGTTCCTGAAATTCTGCCGGTCAAATCAAGGATTAGCTCGAAATCAGGAATTATCTGACGTAGAGAGGGCTTCCAGGACTTCAGACGTACTCTTGAACTCCCGATCAACCCTCGCCAACACCGGCCGCTTCAACACCATCACCGGAACCCCAAGCTCCCGCGCCACTTCCAGTTTCGGCTCGGTTGCGGTGCTGCCGCTGTTCTTGCTGATCAGCACGTCGATCTGCCGGCTTTCGAACAGGGTCCGTTCATCCTGCAGCAGAAACGGTCCACGGGCGCCGATGATTTCGCAGCGTTCGTTGCCGGGATAAATGTCGAGGGCGCGCAGGGTCCAGAACTGGTGCGCGGGGATTTCGTCGAGGTGTTGCAGCGGTTCGCGGCCCAGGGTGAACAGGGGGCGGCGGAAGGGTTCGAGGGCGGTGATCAGTTCGGCCCAGTCGGCGACTTCGCGCCAGTCATCGCCGGGTTGCGGTTGCCACGCGGGGCGGCGCAGGGCCCAGCAGGGGATACCGGTGAGTTGCGCGGCGGTGGCGGCGTTCCGGCTGATTTGCGCGGCGTAGGGATGGGTCGCGTCGAACAGAAGATTGATGCCTTCATCGCGAATGAACTGCGCCAGGCCTTCGGCACCGCCGTAGCCGCCGACGCGCACCTGACACGTCAGATCGGTCGGCACCCGGCCGACACCGGCCAGGCTGTAAATGTGTTCCGGTCCCAACGTGCGTGCGATGGCGAGCGCTTCAGTCACGCCGCCGAGCAACAAGATTCGCTTCATTCAAAGGCACCCGCATGGCCAACAATGCCACCCTGACGATCAATCGCAAACACCTCGACCTGCACCTGAGCCGGCACCACGCTGCGGGCGAACTCCAGAGCATGGCGGCAAACTTCATCACCGAGGGCAACACCCGCCGCACGGGCCATCGCCAACGCCTGCTGGCTGGTGTTCGCCTCGCGAATGGCTTGCTGCAAGGTGTCGTCGGCGCCAATTGCCGCCGCCCAGTCGGCCAGTTGCGGCAGGTCGATGCTCGAATGACGCGAGTGCAGGTCCATGTGCCCGGCCGCCAGTTTGCTGATCTTGCCGAAGCCCCCGCACAGGCTGAGTTTATCCACAGGCACTTTGCGCAGGTGCTTGAGCACGGCGCCGACGAAGTCGCCCATTTCGATCAGGGCGATTTCCGGCAGGTTGTAGACCCGGCGCATGGTGTCTTCGCTGGCGTTGCCGGTGCAGGCGGCGATGTGCAGGTAGCCGTTGGTTTTTGCCACGTCGATGCCTTGATGGATCGAGGCAATGTACGCCGCGCAGGAAAACGGCCGGACGATGCCGCTGGTGCCGAGGATCGACAAGCCGCCGAGAATCCCCAGACGCGGGTTCATGGTTTTCAATGCCAAAGCTTCGCCGCCCTCGACATTGACCGTCACCTCGAAGCCGCCGCGATAGCCGGTTTCTTCGGCGAGCAGGGTCAGGTGATCGCTGATCATCTTGCGCGGCACCGGGTTGATCGCCGGTTCGCCGACGCCCAGCACCAGCCCCGGCCGGGTCACGGTGCCGACGCCCTTGCCGGCCATGAAGCGAATCCCCGGCTCGGCCATCAGCCGCACCCGCGAATAAAGCAGGGCGCCGTGAGTCACGTCCGGATCATCGCCGGCATCCTTGATCGTTCCGGCTTCGGCGCCGTCTTCGGTCAGCCGGCAGAACTCCAGACGCATCTGCACCTGCTTGCCCTTGGGCAACACGATCTGCACGGCGTCGGCCGATGAGCCACCGAGCAGCAGACGGGCAGCGGCGAGGCTGGTGGCCGTGGCGCAGCTGCCGGTGGTCAGGCCGCTGCGCAGGGGCGCGGGTTGTTCGGCGGTTTCGTCACGCATCAAGGGGTTTGACCAGATCGAGCAGGGAGATCGGCAAGGCCTGGCGCCAGGTGTCGAACTCGCCCAGCGGCTGTGCCTGGGCAATGTGGATGCGGGTCAACTCGCCACCGTGGCGTTCGCGCCAGGCCATCAAGGTCATTTCGCTTTGCAGCGTCACGGCGTTGGCCACCAGTCGGCCACCGGGTTTGAGGTGTTCCCAGCAGGTGTCGAGCACCCCTTCGCGGGTCACGCCGCCGCCGATGAAAATGGCGTCCGGACGCTCCAGCCCGGTGAGGGCCTGCGGGGCGCTGCCGCGAATCAGTTGCAGGCCAGGAACGCCCAAGGCATCACGGTTGTGTTCGATCAGTTGCTGGCGACCCTCGTCGGCCTCGATGGCCAGGGCGCGGCAGCTCGGGTGCGCGCGCATCCACTCGATGCCGATCGAGCCGCTGCCGGCGCCGACGTCCCACAACAGTTCGCCCGGGGTCGGGGCGAGGCGGGCGAGGGTGATGGCGCGTACGTCGCGCTTGGTCAGTTGGCCGTCGTGCTCGAAGGCCGAGTCCGGCAGGCCGGCCAGGCGCGACAGGCGCGGTGTATGCGGATCGGCCAGGCATTCGATGGCGATCACGTTGAGGTCGGCAATGAGCGGGTCGTTCCAGTGGTTGGCGGTGCTGTCGATTCGGCGTTCGGCGCTGCCGCCCAGATGCTCCAGGACGCTCAGACGACTGGCGCCGAATCCGCGTTCACGCAGCAACGTGGCAACCGCCGCCGGGCTCTGGCCGTCATTGCTCAGCAGCAACAGGCGCACGCCGCTGAACAGTTGCGCGTTGAGGGCCGCAAGAGGGCGGGCCACCAGCGACAACACACTGACGTCCTGCAACGGCCAGCCCAGTCGGGCGGCCGCCAGCGAGCATGAGGATGGCGCTGGCAGAACCAGCATCTCGACTCCTGGCACCTGCCGCGCCAGACTTGCGCCAACGCCGTAGTACATCGGATCACCACTGGCCAGCACGCAGACCGCTTCGCCACGGCGTTCAAGAACCGGGGCCAGGGAGAACGGGCTCGGCCACAACTGGCGCTCGCCACCGATGCACGCCGGCAACAGGTCCAGTTGACGCTGGCCGCCGATGATCCGCGAGGCGCCCAGCACGGCGCGGCGGGCATTCTTGCCCAGGCCCTTGAAGCCGTCTTCACCGATTCCCACTACCGTCAGCCAGGGTGTCATGCCGTTCCTCAATCTCGTGCGCCGTTCAATCGGCGCATGATAGCGCGGCTTCTGTTGTCTGGCGTTGCTGCCTTGTTGCAGGCGAAGGCAGCGTAGACATGTTATGTGGCTGAAAACCGATTGGTGGATCGAGCGTCTTTGTTATTTTGGTTTTTGATCAAGTTGAACGTTACCCATAAAACGCACTGGATCATTTTCTGAACGATTATTTAATTAACTAGTGGTTGAACGCCTTGCTGGCGTCCTGTTATAGGGATGTGATGTAAACATGGATGACATAAAACATAATGCGACACTTGTCGGCGATATATTGCTGACCGGCAGTCGGGGACAAACACACGAGGACTATCAGTTCGCGTTGAACTGTACTTACCTGGCACAGCGCCAGGCGGATATGACTTATAACAGTGCGACCCAGCCTGGACGATGGACCGATTATTTTACCGATGTACTGTGGTCGCATGGCTGGAGCCGTGATTATCAACCGATCGAGCACGTTCAAACGCAGTTCAGGGGCAGCGTGCGCGAGGTCTGGTCACGACTGGCATCGCCGCTGCTGAGTGCTGAACAGGTGGCTGGCGTTGATCGAGGGCTGATGGCGCTTGAAGGCGACGTTGAACTGTTGAAAAAGGTCAAAGGCCTTAGTGGCAAGGTCTTCGATTTCAAAATCATGCCGATCAATTACAACGCCAATGGTGATATGGAATTGATCGTGACAAATACCCGGTTCATCAAGTCGAGCCTGAACACCGGGTATTTTTTCTGGAACGTTTCGCAAGTAATGACTCAGCTGGATGTTCTGGCTCGGAAGGTGGTGATCAGTCGCCGGGTCTTGGACGCTCGTCGAGCCAGTGTGATAAAGGCGCTGGAGGGGATCAAATTCAATTTCGAGGATTACCCGCTGTGACCGCCTCCCTCTGAGGCGATTTTCTTCCACGGGAATAGCCCGGCAACGCAGAATCCGACCGGCAGGCATTTTCATGCGCTCGGGCAAAGCAGGCATAATGGCGACCTTTCGCCCTCACGGTGCTGCCAGCCAGCCGGTCATCCCTTGAACGAACGCTCGATGTCAACAGCTCTACGCCCCTCGGCTTGTCCGGGGTTGCTGCGTATCGTCCAGGCGCTGGATGGCGGTATCTGCCGGATCAAACTCAATGGTGGTTCGATCAGCGCCGATCAGGCTGAGGTGGTGGCGCATGCCGCCGAGCGTTTCGCCAGTGGCGTGATCGAGGCCACCAACCGCGCCAACCTGCAGATTCGCGGGATCGATGAGCACGGCACCGCGCTGATCGACAGCCTGCTGGCCGCCGGCCTCGGGCCGCGAACCGCCGCCGGTGATGATGTGCGCAACCTGATGCTAAGCCCTGCTGCAGGGATCGACCCGCAGATGCGCCTGGATACCCGCACGCTCGCCGGGCAGATTCTCGATACCCTGCAAAGCCATCCGCGTTTCCACGAGTTGAGCGCCAAGTTCGCCGTGCAACTGGATGGCGGTGAAGCGCTGGCGATGCTCGAACATCCCCATGATCTGTGGTTGTCGGTATACGAAGAGCGCGGGGAAACGCTGTTGGCATTCGGCCTGGCGGGTTGCCCGACGGAGCGACCGCTGGCCGCCGTGGCGCTTGCGCACGGACATGCGCTGGTGGTGGTGGTGCTTGAGGTGTTCCTCGATCTGGCTCGACCGGAGCAGACGCGAATGCGTCATCTGCTGGATGAATGTCCGGCGCCGATGTTCCTGGCAACACTCGGGCGGCGGATCAGTCTGCAAAGCGTCGGCGACTGGCGGCGTGAATCGACGCCGGAAGGCTTGCACATCGGCATCCATCCTCAGCCATCGGCCGGTCAGGTGTATGTCGGTGCCGCACCGGCGTTTGGCCGCCTCGATCCGGACATGCTGCGTGGCGCCGCGCAACTGGCCAGAACTTTCGGCGACGGCACCCTGCGTTTCACCCCTTGGCAGAGTCTGTTGCTGCCCAATGTGCGGGAAACCGCTGCGGTTCAAGTGCTCGACGAATTGGGCAAGCTGAACCTGCTGACCCATGCCGAAAATCCTGTAGCGCACCTGATCGCCTGCACCGGCTCCAACGGTTGCGGCAAAGGCCTGGCCGACACCAAACACGATGCCCGCCTTTTGGCGACGCTGTTGCCCCACGCCGTGGATGTGCACCTGTCCGGCTGCCCGCGTTCCTGCGCCGCCGCCCACCGTGCTCCGGCAACGTTGCTGGCCGTCAGCCCCGGTCATTACGACCTCTACATTCGCGATGCAGCGGTGCCCGGTTTCGGCGCGCTGCACGCTCAAAACCTTACTATCGAAGCGGCCGCGACCCTGCTCGTCGCCCGCTCACGGAGCCCCCTTGATGCTTGATTACATCCGCGACGGTCAGGAGATCTATCGCAACTCCTTCGCGATCATTCGCCGCGAGGCCAACCTCGCGCGCATCCCGGCCGACCTGGAAAAACTCGCCGTGCGGGTGATCCACGCCTGCGGCATGGTCGAGGCCATCGACGGGCTGCAATTCTCCGAAGGCGCCGGCAAGGCGGGGCGCGATGCGCTGGCTGCCGGTGCGCCGATCCTGTGCGATGCGCGGATGGTTTCCGAGGGCGTGACCCGTGCGCGCCTGCCGGCCAACAACGAAGTGATCTGCACCCTGCGCGACGACAGCGTGCCGGAGCTGGCGCGCGAGCTGGGCAACACCCGCTCGGCAGCGGCGCTGGAACTGTGGCGTCCGCATCTGGAGGGCAGCGTGGTGGTGATCGGCAACGCGCCGACCGCGCTGTTCTATCTGCTGGAAATGCTCGACGCCGGTGCCCCGAAACCGGCGCTGATCCTCGGCTTTCCGGTGGGCTTCGTCGGCGCTGCCGAATCCAAGGCCGAGCTGGCCGCCAACAGCCGTGGGGTGCCGTTCGTGATCATGCAGGGCCGCCTCGGCGGCAGCGCCATGGCCGCCGCGGCGGTCAATGCCCTCGCCACGGAGATCGAATGATGCAGGTTCAAGGACGTTTGATTGGCCTGGGCGTCGGCCCCGGTGATCCGGAACTGATTACCGTCAAGGCCCTGCGCCTGTTGCGCGAGTCGCCGGTGGTGGCGTACTTCGTGGCCAAGGGCAAAAAGGGTAACGCGTTCGGCATCATCGAAGCGCACCTGCAGGACGCGCAGAATCTGCTGCCGCTGGTGTACCCGGTAACCACCGAAGTACTGCCGGCGCCACTGTCCTACGAACAGGTGATCAGCGATTTCTACGATGACGCCGCCGAGGAAGTGGCCGTGCATCTGGATGCCGGCCGCGATGTAGCGGTGATCTGCGAAGGTGACCCGTTCTTCTACGGCTCCTACATGTACCTGCATGACCGCCTCGCCAGCCGTTACGAAGCCGAAGTGGTGCCGGGCGTCTGCTCGATGCTCGGCGGCGCTTCGGTGCTGGGCGCGCCGCTGGTGTATCGCAATCAGAGCCTGTCGGTATTGTCCGGTGTCCTGCCTCATGACGAGCTCAAACGTCGTCTGGCCGATGCCGACGCGGCGGTGATCATGAAGCTGGGGCGCAATTTCCCGAAAGTGCGCGACGTGTTGGCAGAACTGGGTCTGGCCGAGCGTGCGCTGTACGTCGAGCGCGCGACCATGGCCAACCAGAAGATCGTGCCGCTGGATGAGGTCGAGCCGATGTCCTCGCCGTACTTCTCGCTGATCATTGTGCCCGGCGAACGGTGGCAAGGCTGATGACTCATTCCACACCGGCCATCGTCATTCTCGGCCAGGGCGCGTTCGCTACGGCCCGTCGCCTTCAGCAGGTCTATCCGGCCGCGCAGATTCATGGGCTCAAAGGGCGCGTCGAAGGCGCCGACCTGACTTACAGCGACTTCGGCGCGACCCTGCGCGAGCTGTATCAACAGGACACGCCGATCATTGCCCTGTGCGCGGCGGGCATTGTCATCCGCACGCTGGCGCCGCTGTTGCTGGAGAAGGGCGCCGAGCCAGCGGTGCTCGCCGTGGCTGAAGACGGCAGCGCCGTGGTGCCGCTGCTCGGCGGCCTCGGCGGGGTGAACGTCATGGCCCGCGAGATTGCGGCTGCACTTGAAGTCGCAGCGGCGATCACCACCAGCGGCGAGTTGCGTTTCGGCACTTGCCTGCTCAATCCACCCGGCGGTTACGCGCTCGGCGATCTGGAGCAGGGCAAGCGCTTTGTCTCCGACCTGCTCGCCGGCCACAGCGTGCGCATCGACGGTGCCGCGCCGTGGCTTGCGCAGGCGCAACTGCCGGAAGATCCACAGGCGCAGCGCTCGATTCATGTCGGCAGCGATGCCCGCGCGGCGAGCGCCAGTGAGTTGTTGATTTATCCACGCAGTGTGGCGGTAGCGGTAGGTGCTGATGTGGTCGACCTGCCGGGCACCATCCGTGATGCGTTGCAGCATGCTGGTGTGGCGATTCAATCGCTGGCCTGTCTGGTGGCGGCGGACGTTCAGATGGCCAGCCCGGCGCTGCGTGAAGCAGCGCTCGAGCTGGGAGTGCCGCTGCGCTTTGTCGCGCCGGCGAGTGACATTGGTAAGCTGGCTCGCGATGCTGTCCCCGACGCTCGAATCATCAAAACATCCCGCGACCTTGCCATCGCAGTGGCAGAACAGCCACTGGATGTTTCGCAGATCGGTCGTCCGCGCGGACGTCTGGCCGTCATCGGCCTCGGCCCGGGCGCGGCAGAGCTGATGGTGCCGGCGGTAAAAGCCGAGCTGGCCCGTGCCACCGACGTATTGGGTTATGAAACCTACGTGCGCATGGCAGGTCCCTTCCGCGACGATCAGGTGCAGCATTGCACCGACAACCGCGAAGAAATGCAGCGTGCCCGCCACGCTTTCCGACTGGCCGCACAGGGCCGTTCGGTGATTGTGGTTTCGTCCGGCGATCCGGGGGTGTTCGCCATGGCGGCGGCGGTGCTCGAAGCGTTGCACGAGTCGACGGATCCGGCGTGGCACAGCGTCGATCTGGAAATCCTGCCGGGTGTGTCCGCCTCACTCGCTACCGCCGCTCAGGCCGGTGCACCGCTGGGACACGACTTTTGCGTGATGTCGCTGTCGGACAACCTCAAGCCGTGGTCGATCATTGAGAAGCGCCTGGACCTGGCCGCCGAGGCCGATCTGGCATTGGCGTTTTACAACCCGATCTCCCGCGCCCGTCCGTGGCAGTTGGGACGAGCCCTGGAAATCGTTGCCCAACATCGCACGCCGCAGACGCCGGTGGTGCTCGGTCGCGATATCGGCAGACCGGGGCAGACCCTGCGTACCACTACGCTGGGCGCATTGACCGCGGATCAGGTGGACATGCGCACCATGGTGCTGATCGGTTCATCCACCACCTGCACCTTCCCCCGTGCGACGGGAGGCGACTGGGTGTACACCCCCCGCTGGTATGGCGAAAAGCCTGCCGGCTGATGCTCCTTTCCATGACGTGTGCCCCCTCGGGTATCGATTGACAAGACAAGGCCGCGAATGGTTTGTTCGCGGCCTTGTCTTTCGTATCGCACGGCAATTTATATATCTGTGACACTTGTTTGGAAGTTTTGATGTCGCGGGAAGTTTCCGTTGAAATCGTTTGAATGGCTTGTTGTTTGTTGAGTTGGTTTTTTTATACTAGTTTCGCTTCCGGAAAGTGCGTGTCGAATCTGTTGTTCGTGCATTGATATCAACTTGTTGCAAGAGCGGTTTTTTTGTAATGGGGTATTTGTGCGCGTGATTTTCAATCGGCTCGTGTAATTTATTATTTCGGGGGTTCATGTATGCGGGAAATTAATAATGATGTTGCCGATGTCGGTCATTTGAAGTTTGCGACGTTGTTCAAGTTTTCCGAATTTGAGCAGGCTTTGCAGCCTTACAAGGACAGCGCGCAATATGACGCGGCGCTTCTTTACTATTCTGCGTGTATCGATCTGCTCGACTCGCCTCGACTGTTGCAACCGCTGGCGCTGCTCAAGCAGGCACTGGGAGAATTGAACAAGGGGCGAGTGCGCCGTAGTTTAGAGAAGGCACCGGTATCGACACCGGACGGCGGGACAGCGCCGAATCTTGCGCAGATCTTTGACAGGCTCGAAGTTGTCGAGTCGCGCCTGCACTCCAGTGTCGAGTTGATGAAACTTCCGGCTACGGCCGTGCCGAAAATCCTGCACTTCGTCTGGCTCGGTGGCGGGCTCGGCGAGATCCAGCGCGACTACATCAATCTCTGGAAACAAGTGCTGGCTGGAGAGGGTTACAAGATCAACCTCTGGTATGACAGTGATGCCATGTTGGCGCATGAAACCAATCGGCTGATCAGGGAGGCTGCGAAACTGCACAGCCTGCAGAACGGCGGTATGGATAGCTCCACTGAAGCGCAGCTTGGATCAATGTATGAGGCGCGGGCCATCGTACTGAAACAGCAGATGTTCGCGCACATCAATCAGGCTGTTGCAAACGGGGTGTCGGCTGATGAGGCTCGGACGCAGTTGTTGAGTCGGGCGTACGGACAGCAGGCAGAAAGACTCAAATCGTTGAAAGAGCGCAATTTGCAGAGCGTGCATGCGTTGGTCGGTGGCGACTTGCAGTTGCGTGATCTCGCCGGGGCTGCGCAACCCATGCGGCTACAAGCGATCTACGATCAGGAGATGCGCTTGCGCGGCAATCTTGCCGCCGGGTCCGATGTCGTGCGGCTGGAGGCATTGCTCCCCGAAGGGGGGCTGTACGCGGATGTCGATAATCTCCCGCCGTTCATGAAGGTACTGGGCGGCGTGGATATCAGTACGGTCGGAAGCGATGGCCAGCGGGGGATTTTGCAATTATTGCTGGACCACAATCCGCACTGGATGCCGGGGCGCCAGGCAGTGCGCAGCGGTTACACGGATTATGCCGACAGTATTCCCGCAGAGCATCGCCAGGCGCTGGAAGCGTTCGCCAGAAGCAGCCCTGCGTTGAATCAGGTTTTCCAGCCCCCTTCCGATCTCCTTGCACGCCCCTACATGTTGCGTGCTGTGCGTGAGGGCAATTCGTTGAGCAATGCCTGGCTGATGGCGCACCCGGGCTCGCCAATGCTGGAGGCCGTCATGCAGCGGCTGCGTTTTAACTATCAAGTGGTCAACGCAGTGTTCCGGACGGCGGCTGAAAGAAGTATAGCCCCTCACGACGATGACTCCATGCAAGCCCTGGCGATCGCGGAGCTTGAGGATCGCCTCGGTGCCCTGGAGGGGCTGTCGGACGAGGATGAAATCGCGATGAGATATCTGGCGGACGCCGCTGCCAGTTACTACAGCGACGGCATTCGCCTTGAACGTGAGGGCACGATCTATCTCACCGGACCGGCTGCCATGCGTCTTGGCATGGGAGATTACGAGCAGGCGCATTTCACCCCGCGTGCTGGCGAAGCCTCTCGGGCTGAAGTCGGCATTGAACCGAAGGGCACGGTCAGTCGTTCAAGCGAGGAAGAGCTGGATCATTCCTGGAAAGAAAACGGAGCCGATGAACAACAGTGGGTCAGGAACGAACAGCAGCGTTTTCGCGACGGCCGATACACCACCCGTTACGCCGGCGACCTCGACGAACTGCTCAATCATTCCACCGTCGAGTTCGAGCTCGGCTGGCCGCTCATTGAAGGGCGCCATGTTCTGCTGACCGGGCTGCTGCAACGCCTGGCCGAGCGTCTGGGTAAACCGTTTACCCAGGCGATGATGAACGGCCATGACGGCCCGGTAGTGTTCGTCGACCGGCTGCCACTGGATTTCGACGACCGTCAGGCGATCCGCAATCAGGACACGCGGCTGCGACCACCGGCTTCTCTGGCCAATGAACAGACCCGGAGCCTTGCGCTGGACGAAGTGCTGGTGCGTCTGGGGGCGGGCTCCTTGCAACGGGCTCACCTCAGTCCGTTGCAGCGCCTGACACTCGGGGCCTTGCTCGGCGTTGAATCGCTGGATGAACAGAGTTTGCTGGCGCAGAACAGTGTGATGGAAAACCTGATCAACAGTGTCAGGGAGCGCGGGACTTCGGGACGGTTCGGGGCGATCGAGCAGCATCTGTTTCAGCGCAGGGACACCGCATTCGTTGCCGGGTTGAACAGTGTCCAGCACGAACTGCCGATGGACTTGCCGAGTGCGCTGAGTCTGAAGAAAGCCGCCCTGGCCGGGGCGACGACGCTGTATGAGTGGGGGCAGCAGGTCGCGCAGATCAAGAAGGTGGCCCTCCAGGAACATCGTGAGCAAGTGCAGGATCGCCTGGAGCAGGTGCTCAATCAGCTCGAGGGCGGTGCCGTGAAACTGGCGCCACAGGACCTGCTGATGCACGGAATGGGCGATATGACTGCCGGGCGATGTTTTCCTCTTGCGCTGGCGATGAGTGCAGCCATCACTGAGGGCAAGGCTGCCACCCAGCGATTGCACGAGCGTTTTTACCTTGCGGTACTCGAGCCGGAACACGCTGACACAATCGCCTTTCTGGGGGCACTTGAGGAGATGCGTGGCGTGACGTATGGCGATGTCGGGACTCCGCTGGGGCGGCTGGATCTGGACCAGGTCACGGCGACCCTCGAGGAGTCTGTCGGTACTCGAACCTTGATGCTCAACTCTGACAATCATTCGATGCTGGTTGCTCGTACCGTCAACGGCACGGAAGTCATCTACCACTTTTATGATCCCAACTTCGGCCTCTTCGAGTTCGAGACTGCTGCCACATTCAGAGCGGTACTGACGAAATTTTTCCAGAGAGGCATGACCAGACATTACGCCGCCTATGGTGAGCCTGACCGTCCGCAGTTCGATCTGATCGATCTCCAGGGGGAACGGGTAGCCGATCTGGATCTGTCGAGCGGTGCCAAGGTGGCACACCTTTTAAGGGAGGATGCGTTGCCGAGCATGCCGCTGCGCAGGGTTCGCCAGCGGCTTTTCAGCGCACACGGACAATCGCTGGTTGAAAATCCACACCTGGCCAGCACATTGCTGCAGTCCGACAGCCACTGGTGGGCCGAACAGGTCGCAGACGTGACTTCGCGGTTGCAGGAGGGGCATGAGTCAGTGTCGCCACTGGTGCCGTTATTCGAGTCGCTGGAGGTCACCCTCGAGGGCACTTATCGGGTGAGCATGCTCGATCCGAAGAGCGGCGAGGTGATGGCAACGGTCATCAGCCGCGACAGCCGTCTGCTGCGGATCAAAAATTATCTGGCCGAGCTGTTTTCGACGCTGGCCCAAAAACGTACCCGGGCCGGCGCGCCAGTCGATCCGACGGAAGCTTCCGCTGTTCACACCCTCAACGCCGGGTTCGCCGTTCAGGCGTTGATGAATGCCTTGCGCGACCGCGAAGGTGGAGGCCGCACATTGACCACCGCCGTGCAATGGCATGCCTACGTCAACTATGCGCAGCTGGTGCATGGCAATCTGGTGGACGTGGCGGGGCTGGTCGGGGTCCTGCAAACGGCATTGCGTGATGAAAGGATCATGGCCCGGACCACTGGGCAAGTGGTGGCCGAAGCGCTGGCGCCACTGACCGCCAGGACATTGGGCAATGTGGCGGGGCATGTGGCCAATGAAGGCGTTGGCGCGGTACTGGGGCTGGCCAATGTCGGGTTCGATATCTATCAGTTGGCGAACGCAAAGAACGATGTGGAGGTCGCGACTTACGGTACTCAGTTGGGCTTTGACGCGGCGAGCCTGGCCCTGACCGGTACAGGGCTTGCTGCGGCGGCCCTGGGGGCGGGTACGGCCGCTGCGGTGCTCGGTGGCGCCGGGGTGATTCTGGGCGGGCTGGCGATCGGGGTGACCGCGTTGGCACATGCCTACGCCATCATTGCCGAGGAGGCAAAAGCCGTCGGTCTGTTCTTCGATGAAATCGAGCAGGCTCATCGCGGTGCCGGCTACCGGTACGACGGCACGCAAGGTGCCTGGCTGCCGCGACCGTCGCTGATTATCAGGCAGCTGGATCTGGGCAACGGCAGGATGCAGCTGGACAGCACCCGGCTGTATCCGCTGCGTGATCATTTCGGAGTGCCGGAATTCGAAGCCGATTACTCACGCGCCATCAACCTCAGTGCCGAGCTGGGCTATCCCGACGAGATGAGTTTCGCTCCGCATGCCGATCAACCCATCGTTTTACCCTGTACACCACTGAACTGTTATCGCTACGAGTACAAGACCCTGCCGTTTGTCTCGGTGTTTCACGACAAGGGTTTTGACATTGCACGTCGCCTGGAAAAGAAAAAACCGGACGGCCAATGGCTGTTCCTGTTTTCGTTCTATTCCTTTCCCAGCGAATACGTCGTCTATCGGATTTATCCCGATTACCGACCCACCGACATCACCGTCAAGCTTGATGCCCGCGAGCGCAAGCTGGTCGTGCCGGTGATCCCGTCCCTGTGGCGGGGCAAGGTTTCCTATCGGCTGCAGGGGGGCGGCGGGACTTGCACGCTGGTGCTCAATCCCGGTGTCGACGTTGAGTTGCAGACGATCGGTGCGCAGAAGGATCGCTGGATTATCGCGGCGCCCTGGGCTCGTGAAACCGACATCGTGTTCGGCGAGGACGGCCGGTTCAGCGTCAAGGATTGCCGGTTCAAGGTCAGTGCCGGTGTTCCACCTGATCTGTATGTGCTACTCGAAGGCGGCAACCTGTTCAAAGTCGAAGGCCGCATACTCACGTTATTGCTGGACCACCCCCCTCAGGAACAGCACGGACAGGTATTGCAGAATCATCTGCAGGAACTGGCCCGGGCCCATCGGCTGGTGCTGCCCTACACGCCGATCCACGATTATCTGATTCCATTCGAACCAGCCGATGCACCGCGTTACACCACCGGTTGGTACGACGCCCGTGAGGACCGGATTCTTTACGTGCGCAATGATGACGTGTCGGCCGACGATGCGCAGTTGTCGGTCGTGGTGGGCGAGTCGGCGTTTTTTCAATCGGCCGAGGGTTTCGAAATCTGGCAGGTCGAGGCGAACACCGGGTTGCTCAGCCATCGCTATCGTCTGTTGTTAAAGCCGCGTGGCACCAGCTCGATTCGCAGTGTGGAGGCCGACGGGCAGGGTGTGGTTCATGTGGTGCAGGAGTATCTGCAGGCCGACGGCCGTGTGGAGCGCTTCAATTACCTCATTCACGATGGGCAGTTATGGTTGAGTTCAGTCACGCGCGGTCTTGAACCGGCATTCGAGGCGCTCCTTGATGAAACGGCCCCGTTGACCGATTGGACGTCTGTGCTCGGCGAACAGATCGTGCTCAAGTCGAGTCATGACAAGTCCTACGCGACGGTCCACTGGCAGCTCGCGCCCTATGTGTCGATCTGCTGGATGATCGAAAAAAACCTCCGTGACATGGCCTGGATCCGCACCCGCGACGACCTGATCATTCGCCCGGTGCCGCGTCGTCATCGCGCCCGGGGCTGGGCCGATTCGATCCAGAATCTGAACGACCTGATGCTGCTGACGGTGGCTGATGACAGCGATGTATTTGTCATCTATGACCGTAACGCGCAGACCCTGTGCCGGACGCACCGCACCAAGGTCAAGGGACAGGTGCAATGGGCACACCGCTGGGTGCAACCGGCTGGATTGAAGCAGATTGCCGCACAGGAAAACGGCTATCTGGCGAGTACCGCAGAGGGGCTTTCGTTTGAAATCGACAGCACCGGTGAGGTGCGCTTCGCCGTTGTGGGCGAACAATGGCTCAAGGGCCGCGCCCAATGGTGGCTGGCGCTGGAAGGGCTGGCCAAGCGGTACTCCGTTGAACGGTTCACGATTGTCGGCGTTGCCAATGCCACCGCAGACGCGCGTTTGCATGCCTGGTACGTGGATAGTCATCTGGTGCTGTGTAGGGCGCGACAGGGCGATGTACGTCTTCTGGGACTGACCCCCGACAGACAGGCGGCGTGGTTGTTCGAACCAGCGGCAGGGCAAGTCTGGCGGCAGGCGTTGATCGATCCGCAGCGACTGGATCAGGCGTTCGGAACCGCTGCGCAGCTGTTGCACGCTGAAGTGTTGCCCTTGCCGGAACGGCAATGGGCACCGTGGAGCTTCGCCGACGTCAGGATCGACGGTACGGGGCTGCTGGGCACGACCCTCAATGGCCAGGTGTTGCAGTTGCATGCAGAGGCGCAACCTGTGCTGGCCGGTGTGGCGCTCGATTGGGTGGTCGCTCATGACGAGCACCTGATCCGTGACCTCAAGGCCATGCTGGTGAACCAGGCGCATCGCCCGTTCATTTCCATCGCCACCCGCGACGCGAGCGCGTGCTGGTACTTCGTCGACAGTGCGCGATTGATCCGGATCGCAGCGCAGGATCTACCCGGGGATTACGAGTTGCTGGGCGTCCGGCGACCCTCGGATGTCCTTCTGAACGATTCAGGGCAGCGACTGATTCGGGGTTATCCGAGCAAGCGGCAGATCGGGCCGCTGGATTACGTCCAGCGCAACGCCGAGGTGCTGGTGATCGAAGGGCAGGTGGATGCGCCGAACTTGTTGCCGCTGATTCCCGATGGCGTGCGCACACTGGTGGTGCGGATGGGCCACGGCTCCATGAAGTGCCATCTGTCGCAGGCTCTGACGCGCAGACTGGAACGGCTGGTCATTGATGCCCGGTTCCCGATGGCCGGCCCGCCAGCGCTGATGAGTCGCCTGATCTGGACGCTGGACACATCGCAAGCGCTGGAGGTCGGCATTGCCGGGGATCACCTGGTGCTGATCGATCCTGATTCCGGACTCTGCGTGTTGTTCCGTGATGCCTGCGCGAACGATCCGGCGTTGCACGGCGACGTCATACTCGAGGTCAAGGGGTTGCGACCTTGCCAGATATCGACGCTCGCTCGAGGGATGATGGGACGCAAGGGCGGGACAGGCAGCGTGACACTCAAAAGCTTGATAGAGGAGGCGAAGAGCAAGGTCATGACTGAATCAACGATTTGAGTTAACGATTCAGTTGTGCTTGAAAAATAGTTGTCAGTGACCAAAGAAGACCGCCGATGGAAGTATTGGCGGTCTTTTGCATTCCGGTCTATGGCACCAGATAGCCCTTCACCCCGGTGAAGATGATCTGTGCGGCCAGCGCGCACACGAACAATCCCATCAGGCGACTGACGATCTGCAAGCCTTGATCGCCGAGGATCCGTTCGATGCGATTCGACAGATAAAGCACGATACCCACGGTAAAGCTGGCCAGGGCGATGCTCATGATGGCGGTGAGTTTGTCGTCCCAGTGGGGCTGACTGACGCCCATGACCAGCAACGCACCAATAGTGCCCGGGCCGACAGTCAGGGGAATGGTCAGCGGCACAATCGTCACGTCCTGCTGCACATTGTCCGTCTGCACCACCGACTTGCCTTGCGCCATGCCCAGTGCCGAGATGAACAGCACGCTGCCGGCGCCGATCCGGAAAGCATCTACGGTAATGCCGAACACATCGAAAATCACTCGCCCGAACAAATACAGAAGAACGCTGGAGACCAGCGTGGCGATCGCCACTTTCCAGGCCAGGCGTCGTTGCTCCTTGCGCGAATAACCACGGGTCAGGCTGATAAAGCAGGACAGCACGAAGAACGGGCTGTAGAGCACAAGCATCTTCAGGTAAACGCTGAACAACACATGGAGCATGGTTTCGACTCGCCGCTGTGGAGTGGACGACGTGGAGTCTATCAGTGGTTTAGTTGTTTGTGTCTGGAAGCGTGGTTTTAATCAGGTTTGATTTAACTTGTATGGAAGTTGCTAAGTGGGTGGAAAGTTCAGATATCAAGTTACATGTTTTGCTTTGTTGTTTGTTTGATACTTGGTTATTGTTATTTGGCAAGTTCATGAGGAGCTTGTGATTCTAACTAATGGATGTGTCAAATGTATAATCAAGCTGTTCGTGAAAGTTATGTAAACACCTGTCTTGAAACGCTGGGTGAGTGTGATATCGGTGATCCGCTGATTATCAAGCCACGTGGCTTGCAGATTTCCGGTGATGATGTTGAAGCGCCGTCGCGCGGTAGCATCGTCGGTGAGGGCGTGCTGGGTTTCTCCAGTAACCTCACTGGCGATAACAAGTCCGATGCGCAGAATGCTTTTTTATTCGCAACGCGTGCAGCAAACAAAAAATACCCTGAAGAATCTCAGGGCAAGGAATGGTACCTGTACTTCCGGGACATCATGACCATGGCAGGCTGGACCCCTGTCAGCCGTTACTACAGCGATCTGCAAGTGGGTGGTACCAGTGTTCGCATGGACAAACTGGTTCTGGAGATTCTGTCTTCGGTCGTCGCGGGTGTTGCCTTGCCTGGCCCAACCAGCGCATTGATGCTGAAAGTAGCGGGCGATGCCATTGCCGCCCTGCAAAAGCGTGATACCGCAGCACTGACCGTTTACGAACGCAATCTGCTCGAGCATGGCGTCGGTGGTGTTTCCAGCGCCGCCTGCGTGGAAGTCGACGGTGAAGCGATCATGGCGGTCGGCGCAGTGCGCTTCCTGCGTCGGAACACCTCGACCAAAGTCATGTTTGTGGATGTTGATATTCGTAATGTGAAGTTGTATCGCGGTGAAACGGTATTTGCCAAAAATACATTCGTGGCGGATGGCGTCCGTGATTTGATCAAGAACAAGTTGATTCCGCATAAAGACAAAATTGACGAGATCGACATTTGATGAGTGAAAAGGCGGCCGTAACAGGTCGCCTTTTTTATGGGGGGACGATATGAAACTTGATTATTCGGTTTTGATCGTTGGCGCTTGCGTGATGTTGCTACCGGCAGCGGACGATGCGGATAGTTACAGCGATCTGGTCAACTCCGTGTTGTTGGCGCAGTTGGCCGCGAGCAAGAAAGTCGAAAAGTCGCAAGGTAGCGACTGGTATGACGCTTACATCCAATTGATGGATGACTACTGGCTGCGCTACGCGCGCGCCCGACAAGACTGGTCCGTCAATGAGGGGGATGTCGAATCCGTCAGCGAATGGATCAGTGGCGCTATTGCCAAAGGTGATTCGCAAAACGCCAGTGCTGCGGTGGCGACCTTGCAGCGTTTGGCTCAGTTATCGGGAGCCGATCCCGTCATGGCGCTGCTGCGAGCGCACGTGCAAAGGACCAAGTTCCTACCCGGTGAGGCTCATGACCCTGCCGGATCCGTGCGATTGCTAGTGATCATTGCCTCGACGCCAATGCGCATTTCGAGCGTCTATGTTGAGTTCCAGGCTCATGGGTCTATCGAACTCAACCCGCTGGCCCAGCGTTTCGAAGCACGGGACATACAGGGAGCGGTCTGCTTGCGCTACGCCAAAGCCAGTTTGTCGGAAACACTCTACGGGCCTGTACGTGATGCCATCGCCTTGAAAGTCAGGGACAGGCGTGCGGCTCACGTTTTGCAGATGGCTGTTGAATAACGGCGAGACGCTTGATCGGCAACGCCGCTCAGAACGTTGAGGCGGTGCGATTCTGTTGGTCGCGCTGCGCCACCCAGTGTTCGATCAGCTCACGCAGTTGCGACAGCTCCACCGGTTTGGCCATGTGCCCGTCCATCCCGGCCTGACGCGCGCGCTCCCTGTGTTCAGCGAGGATGTGCGCCGTCAGGGCAACGATCGGCGTGCGAATGCGCTGGTTGCTGACTTCCCATGCGCGCAATTGCTGAGTCGCCGAGAACCCGTCGAGGATCGGCATTTCGCAGTCCATCAACACCAGGTCATAACGCTGGGCTTTCATTGCCTGCAAGGCTTCTTCGCCATTGCTGGCGGTGTCCGGTTGCAGATTGAGTTTGCCGAGCATGCCGCGGATGACCTTGGTGGAAATCGTGTTGTCTTCGGCCACCAGAATGCGGAAGTCGCTCGGCACCTTGACCGGCGCAGCGGGGCTGGCCGGCTGCGGCTGGAATGCCACCTGGCCACGGTTGCGCTGGTTCAGTTCGTCGGCAAGCGTGGTCTTGAGGGTGTAGCCGGCCACCGGTTTGGCCAGGATGCGCTTGATCCCCGAATTGCGCGCGATGATCTTGCTCGGCGCATTGCTGATGCCGGTGAGCATGATCAGCAGGATGTCGTGGTTCAGGCTCGGGTCTTCCTTGATCTTGGCCGCCAGTTGCATGCCGGTCATGCCGGGCATGTTCTGGTCGAGCAGAACCACGTCGAAATAGTCGCGCAGGTGCGCCTTGGTGCGCAGCAGGGCCAGCGCTTCCTTGCCCGACGGCACGGCGCTGACGTTCAGGCCCCAGGCGCTGCATTGCTGCACCAGCACCTTGCGGCAGGTGTCGTTGTCGTCGACCACCAATACGCGTGCGCCTTGCAGCGGGCTGTCGAGGTCCGAGGTCGGGTGCTCCAGGCGATCGGGATCCAACGGCAGGGTCAGCCAGAGCGTGCTGCCCTGGCTGGCGCCGCTCTTGATGCCGAACTCGCCCTGCATCAAACGGATCAATTGGCGGGCGATCACCAGCCCGAGGTTGCCGCCCAGACGGTTGGCCGACAGGAAGTGCTTGCTGTGCAACTCGGCGTGCATCAGCGCGTCGCGCTCTTCCTGATCCATCGGCTGGCCGCTGTCCTGCACGGCAATGCGCAGGCGTGGGCCGGCGCTGCGTTCGTCGAGGGCGACCACCACCAGCACTTCGCCTTCCTCGGTTTTCTTCAGGGCGTTTTCCAGCAGGCTCAGCAGTGTCTGGCGCAGGCGCGTCGGATCACCACTGATGACCCGTGGCACTTGCGGCTGGATGAAACTGATCAGCTCGACGTTCTGCTGTTCGGCCTTGGCGCGGTAGATGCTCAGGCAATCGTCGATCAGCGCGTTGAGGTCGAACTGCACGTCGTCGAGTTCGATCTGCCCGGACTCGAGCCGCGAGATGTCGAGGATCTCGTTTATCAGGGTCAGCAATTCGTTGCCGGCGCTGTGGATGGTTTGCACGTAGTCGCGTTGCTTGACCGACAGCGGCGTGCCGAGCAGCAGTTCGGTCATGCCCAGTACGCCGTTCATCGGCGTGCGGATTTCGTGGCTGATCTTGGCCAGGAACTCGGCCTTGGCGTTGATCTCGGCGTTGCTCGCGGCGAGGTCGCGGCTGATGCTGAAACGGCTTTCGGTAATGCTGCGCTGACGTTCGCCGAGGGCGATGCTCATCAGCAGGCCACTGATGCAGATGAAACCCATCAGGGTCATGATCAGGCCTTGCGGCGCCACCAGGGTCAGCCCCAGCAAGGCCGGGAGAATGATCAGTGTGCCGATGTTGAACACCACCATCGCGGCAACGAACAAGCGGGCAGGGCGGTAGCCTTTCTGCCAGTGATAGAAACCCACCAGCAGCATGCTCAGCCCAGCCAGGGCTACGAGCGCGTAGGTGATGATGTTCAGCGGCAGGGTGTTGACGAACAACAGCAGCAGGCTGCAGATCACGATGAACAGGATGTCGCCGATCAGCAGCTTGTTCAGCGGATGCGGGCCGAGCGGCGCGAAGAAACGGTAGGCGAACATCAGGCCCGCCGGTGCGGTCAGCAGCAGGGCCAGATAGGCGCCGGGAGTCTGGATCGCATGCCAGTTCGGCAGCCACGGACCGGCGAGGTTGAGCAACAGCAACAGGCTCAGGCTCAACAGGCCTTCACACACCGCGAGCCACAGGCTGCTGCGCGAGCGGGTGTAGGCGTAGCGGATCAGGTTGTGCAGGATCAGCATCGCCAGACAGCCGAACAGCAGGCCGTAGATCAGCGTCTGGTTGTGATTGGCCGCGGCCATCACTGCCGATTGCAGGGTGATATACGGGCGCAACTGGTGATCGGAGACCAGTCGCAGGTAGACGTCGAGGGGGTTGTCGCTTTGCGGCAGCGGCAGCATGAAATCGCTGCTCGGCAGCGGTCGTTCAACCTGGGGCTGGGTGGTGCCGGTGTCGCGCTGTTCGATCAGGCGATCGCCGTCGAGGACATACAGATTGAGGTGCGACAGGTCGGGGGCGAAGATCCGCAGCACTTGTTCGTGCGTGCCGGGCGCCAGCCTGAAGCGCAGCCACAGGGCGCCATCGGGTTCGGCCGCGGTGAGGCGGTCAAGCTCGATAGGGCTGAATTGATTGGTGTAGCGGGCGGAGCGGATGTCGCTCAGCTGCAGGTTGCCCTGATCGTCAAGCAATACCGACCAGCCACTGCCTTGCGCGGCCTGGGCCGGGAGCATGCAGAGCAAGGTCAACAGCGTGACGGTGAAGCCTATGGCAATCCTGAGCCAGCGCACGGCGAAATCCCTTCGTAGGTTGATGCCAGAATATAACGATGCGCAGCGTCGGAACAGTCCGGCAAGGGCGATGAGCCCCTGCCGGAAACACAGCGTAGCTTATTACTGAGACTCACCGCGTTCACGGGCAATGGCGCGGTAGCCAATGTCGGTGCGGTAGAAGCAGCCTTCCCAGTCGATGGCCTTGGCCAGTTTGTAGGCCTGCTCCTGGGCGGCGCCGACGCTGGCGCCCATGGCGGTGGCGCACAGCACCCGACCGCCGGCCGTCACGACGTTGCCGTCCTTGAGCGCAGTACCGGCGTGGAAGACCTTGCCTTCCAGTGCGGCGGCAGCGTCCAGACCGTTGATCGGCGCGCCCTTGGCGTAGTCGCCCGGGTAACCGCCGGCGGCCAGCACGATGCCGACGCTCGGACGTGGATCCCACTGCGCTTCAACCTTGTCCAGCGCCTGGGCCAGTGCCGCTTCGACCAGCAGCACCAGGCTCGACTGCAGACGCAGCATCACCGGTTGGGTTTCCGGATCGCCGAAGCGGCAGTTGAACTCGATGACCTTCGGATTGCCGGCCTTGTCGATCATCAGACCGGCGTACAGAAAACCGGTATAGACGTTGCCTTCGTCGGCCATGCCGCGCACGGTCGGCCAGATCACCTGGTCCATCACGCGCTGGTGCACGTCGGCGGTGACCACCGGTGCAGGGGAGTAAGCACCCATGCCGCCGGTGTTCGGGCCGCTGTCGCCGTCGCCGACGCGTTTGTGGTCCTGGCTGGTGGCCATCGGCAGAACGTTCTTGCCGTCGACCATGACGATGAAGCTGGCTTCTTCGCCGTCGAGGAATTCTTCGATGACAACGCGCGAACCGGCGTCGCCAAAGGAATTGCCGGCGAGCATGTCGCGCACGGCGTCTTCGGCTTCGGCCAGGGTCATGGCGACGATCACGCCTTTACCGGCGGCCAGACCGTCAGCCTTGATCACGATCGGTGCGCCTTTTTCACGCAGATAAGCCAGGGCCGGCTCGATCTCGGTGAAGTTCTGGTAGTCGGCGGTCGGGATCTTGTGGCGTGCCAGGAAATCCTTGGTGAAGGCTTTCGAGCCTTCCAGCTGCGCGGCGCCGGCGGTCGGACCGAAGCAGTCCAGGCCACGGGAGCGGAACAGGTCGACGACGCCAGCCACCAGCGGTACTTCCGGGCCGACGATGGTCAGGGAAACGTTTTTCTCGGCGAAGTCAGCGAGCTGCTCGAGGGCCAGCACGTCGATGGCGACGTTTTCGCACTTGGCCTCAATCGCGGTGCCGGCGTTGCCCGGTGCGACGAAAACCTTCTGCACGCGCGGATCCTGAGCCACTTTCCAGGCCAGGGCGTGTTCGCGGCCACCGCTGCCAATGATCAAAACATTCATTTCAAAAACCTCAAAATTCTGTCAGGCGCTACTGGAGCGCTTTATGTGGGAGCGAGCCTGCTCGCGAAAGCGGTGTGTCAGTCAACGTCAACGTCGCTGGCAGATTGCATTCGCGAGCAGGCTCGCTCCCACATTTGAATCTGTGTATCAGTGACGGAAATGACGCATGCCGGTGAACACCATCGCGATGCCGGCCTCATCAGCAGCAGCAATCACTTCAGCATCACGCATCGAGCCACCCGGCTGGATCACCGCCGTGATACCGACCTTGGCCGCGTTGTCCAGACCGTCGCGGAACGGGAAGAACGCGTCCGACGCCATCACCGAACCAGCCACTTGCAGACCGGCGTGCTCAGCCTTGATCGCGGCGATACGCGCCGAGTTCACGCGGCTCATCTGGCCGGCGCCGACACCGATGGTCTGGCGGTTCTTGGCGTAGACGATGGCGTTGGATTTGACGAACTTGGCCACTTTCCAGGCGAAGATCAGGTCGTGGACTTCCTGCTCGGTCGGGGCGCGCTTGGTCACCACTTTCAGGTCGTCGGCGCCGATCATGCCGATGTCGCGGCTCTGTACCAGCAGCCCGCCGTTGACGCGCTTGTAGTCCCAGGCCGGAACGCGATCGGCCGACCACTCGCCGCAGGCCAGCAGGCGAACGTTAGCCTTGGCAGCGACGATGGCACGGGCTTCTTCGCTGACGCTTGGGGCGATGATCACTTCAACGAACTGACGCTCGACGATCGCCTTGGCGGTCTCGGCATCCAGTTCACGGTTGAAGGCGATGATGCCGCCGAACGCGGATTCGGTGTCAGTGGCGTAGGCCAGTTCGTAGGCCTGACGGATGCCGCCTTCGGCGTCCGGGCTCACGGCCACGCCGCACGGGTTGGCGTGCTTGACGATCACGCAGGCCGGTTTGACGAAGCTCTTCACGCATTCCAGCGCAGCGTCGGTGTCGGCCACGTTGTTGTACGACAGCTCTTTGCCTTGCAGCTGGGTGGCGGTGGCGATGCCGACTTCGGCAGGCTTGGCTTCAACGTAGAACGCCGCGCTCTGGTGCGGGTTCTCGCCGTAGCGCATTTCCTGGGCCTTGATGAACTGGCTGTTGAAGGTGCGCGGGAATTCGCTGCGACCTTCGGTGCTCAGGGTTTCGGCAGCCTGGTTCACGGTGCCCATGTAGTTGGCGATCATGCCGTCGTAGGCGGCGGTGTGTTCGAACGCCTTGAGCATCAGGTCGAAACGCTGAGCATAGGTCAGGCCACCGGCCTTGAGGTTTTCCAGGACGTTGGCGTAATCGCTGGCATTCACCACGATGGCCACGTCTTTGTGGTTTTTCGCCGCCGAACGGACCATGGTCGGGCCGCCGATGTCGATGTTTTCGATGGCGGTCGGCAGGTCGCAGCCTGGCTTGCTGATGGTGGCTTCGAACGGGTACAGGTTCACGGCTACCAGATCGATCGGCTTGATGCCGTGCTCGTTCATGATGGCGTCGTCGATACCGCGACGACCGAGGATCCCGCCGTGGATTTTCGGGTGCAGGGTTTTCACCCGACCGTCCATCATCTCTGCGAAACCGGTGTAATCCGCGACTTCCACTGCGGCCACGCCGTTGTCCTGCAGCAGTTTGAAGGTCCCGCCGGTGGAAAGGATTTCCACGCCCAGGGCTTCCAGCTCCCTGGCGAATTCGAGGATCCCGGTCTTGTCGGAAACACTGATCAAGGCGCGGCGGATCGGCAGGCGGGTAGTCTGGTCGGTCATCTCAATTTCCATCAAAAGCAAGGGAAGTCAGCAAAAAAGGCGACCGGTTTTACGCGGGCGCCTTTCTGGTTTGATTGAATGCTTACAGCAGATCGTACTGCTTGAGTTTCTTGCGCAGCGTGCCGCGGTTCAGTCCGAGCAGCTCGCTGGCCTTGGTCTGGTTGCCCTTGACGTAGTTCATCACGCTTTCGAGCAGGGGAGCCTCGACTTCGGAGAGCACCAGGTTGTACACATCCGTGACGGACGCGCCCTCAAGGTGGGCGAAATAATTGTGCAGCGCCTTCTCGACACTCCCGCGAAGGGTCTGGCCTTCTTCGCTCGGGGTATTGAGGTGCTGTTTCAAATTCACGTTGTCGCTCACGGGTGTTGTTCCACTCACTAAAGTCTCGGTCATCATCGTCATGCGGCCACCCCTTCTCCGTCCCCTGTCAGGCTCTTGTAACGTTCGGCGAAGAACTCCCGAACGTTGGCGCATTGTGTTTCCGTACCATCCAAACGATTGAAGTGGGCGCGAAACTCCTTGGCGCCCGGCAAGGTTGCGAGATACCAGCCCACATGTTTGCGGGCAATTCGCACGCCCATCACGTCCCCATAGAAGGCGTGGAGGGCGGCCAGATGCTCAAGCAGAATGCGTTCCACCTCGATCAGCTCCGGCGCCGGCAGTTTTTCGCCGGTACGCAGAAAGTGTTCGATCTCGCGAAAAATCCATGGCCGCCCCTGGGCGGCCCGGCCGATCAACAGGCCATCGGCACCGGTCGCGTCGAGCACGTAGCGGGCCTTTTCCGGCGATACGATGTCGCCGTTGGCAAAGACCGGAATCGACACCGCCTGCTTGATCGCGGCAATGGTGTCGTACTCGGCTTCGCCGGTGTACAGGTCGGCGCGGGTGCGGCCATGCACCGCCAGCGCCGTGATCCCGGCCTGTTCGGCGATCTTCGCCACGGTCAGGCCGTTCTTGTTGTCGCGATCCCATCCGGTGCGGATCTTCAGGGTCACCGGCACATCAACCGCCGCCACGACGGCATGCAGGATCTCGGTAACCAGTGCTTCATCCTTCAACAACGCGGAGCCGGCGGCCTTGTTGCAGACCTTCTTCGCCGGGCAACCCATGTTGATATCAATAATCTGTGCGCCCAGCTCGACGTTGGCCCGGGCCGCATCCGCCAGCATCTGCGCATCGCCACCGGCGATCTGCACCGAGCGTGGCTCGGGATCGCCTTCGTGGATCATGCGCATGCGCGACTTGCGGGTGTTCCACAGGCTCATGTCACTGGTGACCATTTCCGAGACTACAAGCCCTGCGCCCAGACGCTTGCACAGCTGACGAAAGGGCTGGTCGGTGACACCCGCCATCGGGGCGAGGATCAAACCGTTCTGCAATGTATATGGGCCGATGCGTACCGCCGACATAGGACTTCCCTGAAGTGGGGCCGGATCATGAGAGTTCGAAAAAGGGTTGGCATGATACCCGCTCTCGATGACTGGATAAAGGCTGAATTGAACAAAATCTGAACAGTTATTCTGTTATTACCGCCGGTTTGGTCGCGCGGTGTGCAGTCAGAAAATTGCCGTCAATCCGGGAGCGGTGAAGCGTTTCACTCGGGTGAGTGGAAACTCAGGCTGTAGTTCACCGCTTTCGGGCCTGGGTCAAGGATGTCCAGAGCGATGTGGATCGGCGTCTGCGGCGGCATTTCCGCCATGCCTTCGAGGTCGCCGTTGAGGTATTCGCCGGGTTTGAAGCGACGACTGGCGATCAGGTGACCGTTGAGGTCGGCGAAGCGCAGCTCCAGCAGCGGAAACGGCTGCGAGAACGGCGCGCGGTTATAAATGATCGCGTCCACCACCAGCGCACCGCTGAATTCCGGGTGGCTGCGCACCACCAGGTTGCTGCTCTTTATCTTGGAGATATCCACCTTGGACGGCACCGTGCAGCCGATTTGCGGGCACAGTTGCTGGAACCATGGCCGGTATTGATCCTGGCGGGCCAGTTCATCGAAGTGATAGGCGATGTATTGTCCGCCCAGGCCGGCGGCGGCCAGCACGATCAGCAACAGCCAGAGCAGGCGACGGCCCCAGGGCGAGCGGCGTTTCTGCCAGTCCAGTTGCAGCGGGTCGTCGGTCAGATCCTGCAACGCTTCGGCGCGAACGCTGGATTCGACGCGTTCGCGCTTTTTGCGCGGTGCTTCGATGAGTGGCAGTTCGTCGTCGACGTCATCGCTGGCCGACAGGCGTTCGCGGCGGGCATTCGGGTCGATCGGATCGTGCAGGCGCAGTTGCGGGATCGGCGGTTCGTCGTCGAGATCCACCGGCTCCAGCGACAGCGAGGGTTCGGTTCGCTCCGGTCGGACGGGTTCAGGCTCGACGACGTCGGGTTCATCTTCGACTTCGGGTGCGCGCTCATCTGCCGGTTCGCTGAACAGGCTGTCCGGCCAAGTCGTGTCTTCCGGTTCGTGGCTGTCGCGGCGGGCGCTCAGGGCGTCTTCGCGTGGGCGGCCGAACTCGGTGGTCGGCTGGATTTCCCGTTGCTCGAGGCGGGCCAGTTCTTCGTCCAGATCCAGGCTGTCCAGATCCAGCTCGGCGGCGCTCCATTGCTTTTGGCTGATGGCGCGTGGCTCGAGCGTTTCGACGATGGCCGGTGGTTCGACAGGCGCAGGCTCGCTGATCGGCGGCGGCTCGCTGATTAACGGCGTCACCGGCGTGACCGCTTCCTTGCCTGCGTGTTGCTCCAGCAATTGCTTGGCGGCATTGAACACTTGCAGGCAGGAGCCGCAACGAACCACCCCGCGGGCCACGCTCAACTGAGCGTGGCTGACGCGGAAACTGGTTTGGCAATGCGGGCA
This sequence comes from Pseudomonas sp. B16(2017), assembly GCF_002113205.1. NCBI lineage: Bacteria > Pseudomonadati > Pseudomonadota > Gammaproteobacteria > Pseudomonadales > Pseudomonadaceae > Pseudomonas > Pseudomonas sp. B16(2017). Next base: position 80,793 of record NZ_NEKA01000002.1, on the reverse strand, counting down.
CTGGGTGACGAAGCTGTCGGTCATGCGGCGATCCGGATTGAGCAGGCGGTCATTCTAGCGCCGACGGCCGGTGATGCGCACCCAGCCATCACGATTGGTGATCGGGTCGAGATCGAAGTCCTGCGCGTAGGCGGCAGCGACTTCGTCACCTTGTTCGGCGAGGATCCCGGACAGCGCCAGACGCCCGCCGGACTTGACCAGGCCGGACAGTTGCGGCGCCAGGGAAACCAGCGGACCGGCCAGAATGTTGGCCACCAGTACGTCGGCTTTGACCTGCGGCAGGTCTTCCGGAAGGTACAGCGGGAACAGTTCGTCCGCGATGTTGTTGCGCCCGGCGTTGTCGCGGGAGGCTTCGAGTGCCTGCACGTCGATGTCGGTGCCCACGGCTTCTTTCGCGCCCAGCAGCAGGGCGGCAATCGCCAGAATCCCCGAGCCGCAGCCGAAGTCCAGCACGTTGCAGTCTTTCAGGTCCTGGCCGTCCAGCCATTCCAGGCACAGGGCGGTGGTCGGGTGGGTACCGGTGCCGAACGCCAGGCCCGGGTCCAGCAGCAGGTTGACCGCGTCCGGCTCCGGGGCGGCGTGCCAGCTCGGCACGATCCACAGACGCTGACCGAAACGCATCGGCTGGAAACCATCCATCCAGCTGCGTTCCCAGTCCTGGTCTTCGATTACTTCGCTGTGGTGCTCGGGCAGCGGGCTGCCGGTCAGCAGTTCCAGATGGGCCAGTACCGGGGCGGCTTCGGTGCCGCCCTCGAACAGGGCCAACAGGTGGGTGTGTGCCCACAGCGGGGTGGTGTTGAGTTCCGGCTCGAAGATCGGCTGGTCTTCGGCGTCCATGAAGGTCACCGAAACGGCGCCCACTTCAAGGAAAGCGTCTTCGTAGGTTTCGGCTTGTTCCGGGCTGATGGCGAGTCTTACTTGCAGCCAAGGCATGGCGGGCACCTGTGAAAAAGATTGATTGCAGCCTAGCGGCCTGCAAGAAGCGCGCAAGTTTACGCGAGCGCGACGGTTTTGTGGGAGCGGGGAATGTGTGAGCAGATGAAACCTTCGGAAACAACAAAGCCGCCCGAAGGCGGCTTTGTCAGGTGCGGGCTGAAGCTTAGTGCTTCTCGCCAGCCAGCTTGTGCTCGAGGTAGTGAATGTTCACGCCCCCTTTGCAGAAGCCTTCGTCGCGGGTCAGATCACGGTGCAGCGGGATGTTGGTCTTGATCCCGTCAACCACGATTTCGTCCAGGGCATTGCGCATGCGGGCCATGGCTTCGTCGCGGGTCGCGCCGTAAGTGATCAGCTTGCCGATCAGCGAGTCGTAGTTCGGCGGAACGGCATAACCGCTGTACAGGTGCGAATCGACGCGAACGCCGTTGCCGCCTGGTGCGTGGAAATGCTTGACCGTACCCGGGCTCGGCATGAAGGTTTTCGGGTCTTCGGCGTTGATCCGGCATTCCAGCGAGTGACCGCGGATCACCACATCATCCTGGGTATACGACAGCTTGTTGCCAGCGGCGATGCTGAGCATCTCCTTGACGATGTCGATACCGGTGACCATTTCCGAAACCGGGTGCTCCACCTGAACACGGGTGTTCATTTCGATGAAGTAGAAGCGACCGTTCTCGTACAGGAACTCGAAGGTGCCGGCGCCACGGTAGCCGATGTCGATGCACGCCTTGACGCAGCGAGCCAGGACTTCCTTGCGCGCGTTCTCGTCGATGCCCGGTGCCGGCGCTTCCTCGAGAACCTTCTGGTGGCGGCGTTGCAGCGAGCAATCGCGGTCGCCCAGATGGATGGCATTGCCCTGGCCGTCGGACAGAACCTGCACTTCGACGTGACGCGGGTTGGTCAGGAATTTTTCCAGATAGACCATCGGGTTGCCGAACGCCGCGCCTGCTTCGGAGCGGGTCAGTTTCGCCGAGGCGATCAGGTCTTCTTCCTTGTGCACCACGCGCATGCCGCGACCACCACCGCCGCCGGCGGCCTTGATGATCACCGGATAGCCGACTTCACGACCGATGCGCAGCGCCGTTTCCTCGTCTTCCGGCAGCGGGCCGTCGGAACCTGGAACGGTTGGCACGCCCGCTTCGATCATCGCGTGCTTGGCCGATACCTTGTCGCCCATCAGGCGAATGGTTTCGGCTTTCGGACCGATGAAGGCGAAGCCGGAGTTCTCGACCTGCTCGGCGAAGTCGGCGTTTTCCGCGAGGAAACCGTAGCCTGGGTGAATGGCGGTAGCGCCAGTCACTTCAGCGGCAGCGATGATGGCCGGGATGTGCAGGTAGGACTGAGCGGCAGAAGCCGGGCCGATGCAGACGGATTCGTCTGCCAGACCCAGGTGCATCAGCTCTTTGTCGGCCTTGGAGTAAACGGCGACGGTCTTGATGCCCATCTCTTTGCAGGCACGCAGAATCCGCAGGGCGATCTCACCGCGGTTAGCGATCAGAACTTTTTCCAACTTCGCAGTCATCAAAGGCTCTCCGCAGTTCAAACGATGGTGAACAGCGGTTGGTCGTACTCAACCGGCTGGCCGTCTTCGACGAGGATGGACTCGATCACACCGCTGGTTTCAGCTTCGATGTGGTTCATCATCTTCATGGCTTCGACGATGCACAGGGTGTCGCCTTTCTTCACGGTCTGGCCGACTTCAACGAAGGACGGCGAGGTTGGCGAAGATTTGCGATAGAAGGTGCCGACCATCGGCGAACGGGCAACGGTGCCGTTCAGCGCTGGAGCAGCAGCGGCAGCTGGAGCTGCGGCAGCAGCAACCGGAGCGGCAGCGGCGGCAGGTGCAGCGGCCGGAGCCTGCATCGGAGCCGGAGCGTAGTACTGCTGCGCCGGGGTCTTGCTGTGACGGCTGATGCGTACGGACTCTTCGCCTTCCTTGATCTCGAGCTCGTCGATGCCGGACTCTTCCAGCAATTCGATCAGTTTCTTAACTTTACGGATATCCATGAATCATCAACTCCCAAGGGTCGGTCAGGGGCGTATAGCTTGGTGTTCAAGCTGCTCTAGTGCAGCCTCCAGGGCCAGTCGGTAACCGCTGGCGCCAAGGCCGCAGATCACTCCTACCGCTACGTCGGAGAAGTAGGAGTGATGGCGGAAAGGTTCGCGTTTGTGCACGTTGGACAAATGCACTTCGATGAATGGGATGCTCACTCCCAGCAGCGCGTCACGTAATGCGACACTTGTGTGTGTAAATGCCGCCGGGTTGATCAGAATGAAGTCCACGCCTTCGCCGCGTGCGGCGTGGATGCGGTCGATCAATTCGTACTCGGCGTTGCTTTGCAGATACAGCAGATGATGGCCGGCTTCACGGGCGCGGCGTTCCAGATCCTGATTGATCTGCGCCAGGGTGGTCGACCCGTAGGTCCCGGGTTCCCGGGTGCCGAGCAGGTTCAGGTTGGGGCCGTGCAGCACCAGTAGCGTTGCCATCTGCGTGTTCCTTGTTATGGGTGAGCCTTCGTCAGAACCCGGCGACTATGCCGCAAAGACTTTGTGACTGTCCAGTTCTCTGCAATAGCCAGCACGATGACCGATGTTTGCGCAAAATATGTGACTGACTGATTAAATCCGGTCATTCGCTCTGGCAACACGTTCGGCGAAGTCGCGGGCGTTGATCTCGCCGATCACCCGCACATCGCGGCGTTCTGCCCCGTCCTTGCCGAAGAACATCAGCGCCGGTGGCCCGAACAGGCTGTAGCGGTCGAGCAGGGTGCGCTGTTCGGCATTGCTCGCGGTGATGTCGAAGCGGATCAGTCGATAGCCCTTGAGCCGCTCCACCACCGTGGCGTCATTGAGCACTTCGTGTTCGATGACTTTGCAGCTGATGCACCAGTCGGCGTACCAGTCGAGCAGCAGCGGGGTGCCGGCGGTTTTCGCTTCGAGCAGTGCCCGATCCAGTTCCGCCGGGGTGCTGACGGTCTGCCACGAGCCGCTGTTTTGCGCGGTCGAGCCGCTGTCGGCAAGTCGTGCCGGGGCTATTGGATTCAGCGGGTCGGTCTGCCCGCTGAACGCGCCGTACCAGCAGGCCAGCGCATAAAACAGCAGGAACAGGCCCAGCAACTGGCCGAGGCGTTTGCGCGGCGGTTTGTAGACGAATTCCAGAGCGCCGAGGAACAGGCCGACGCCGCCGGCCAGCAGGCCGATCAGCAGCAAGGTGATCTGTCCCGGCAATACCCGGCTGAGCAGACCGATCGCCAGCCCGAGCAGCAACACGCCGATGCCGTTCTTCACGTACATCATCCACGGCCCGCTTTTCGGCAGCCACGCCGCGCCACCGGTAGCCACCAGCAACAGCGGCGCGCCCATGCCCAGGCCGAGCATGAACAGCTTCAGGCCGCCGCCCAACGCGTCGCCGCTGGCGCTTATATAAAGCAGTGCGCCGGCCAGCGGTGCGGAAACGCACGGCGATACCAGCAAACTCGACACCACACCCAACACCGCCGCGCCCCACAACGAGCCGCCTTCGGTGCGCCCGGCGATCCGGTCGAGGCGGCTGCTGATGAAGTGCGGCAGTTTCAGCTCGAATACGCCGAACATCGCCAGCGCAAACACCGCAAAAAACATCGAGAACGGCACCAGCACCCACGCCGATTGCAGCCGTGCCTGCAAATTCAGTTGCGCGCCGAAGAGCCCCATCAAGGCCCCGAGCAGCGCAAAGCACGCGGCCATCGGCAGCACATAAGCCAACGACAGATTGAAACCACGCAAACCGCCGACCTGCCCGCGCAACACCACACCGGACAGGATCGGCAGCATCGGCAATACACACGGCGTGAAGGTCAGGCCCAGGCCCGCCAGGAAAAACAGCGCCAGATCACGCCAGTCCCAACCGGTCACCGGAGCGGACGCCTCACGTGCCGCTGCGTTGCCCTCGATGCTCAGGCGTTCGGTTTCCGGTGGATAGCACAAACCCTTGTCGGCACAGCCCTGATAGGTGACGGCCAGCGTGAAGGCTCGGGCATCACTGCGTGGCAGCTCCACATCGAGAATGCCGTGGTAGACCTCGACGTCGCCGAAATACTCGTCGTGTTTCTGTTCGCCTTGCGGCAGTTGTGCGGCGCCAAGTTTTACGTCCGCCGGCTCGGCGCGAAATTGGAAACGGTGGCGGTAGAGGTAATAGCCTTCGGTGGCGACGAAGCGCAGTTTGACCGATTGCGGCGTGCTCTCGACCAGACTCAGTTGAAAGGCTTCGCGCACCGGCAGGAAATCGGCGCTGTTGTTGACCGAGCCCAGCGTGGCGCTGGGTTTGCTGTCGAACAGACCGGCGGCGCCGGCCGGCAGGGCGAAGACGAAAAGCAGCAGGCAGAGCAGACGGCGCATGACAATCTCGCGAATCAAAGGTGCGGGAATGATAGCGGACTTGGCCCTGAGCTGTGTGTCACACGCGGAACGCCTGCACGGCGGTGTGCAGCTGACCGCCCAGCAACAGCAGGTTCTCGCCTTGCTCGCGGCCCTGACCGATGCGCAGCAGATTGTCCCCGCCCAACTGGTGAATCCGCTCGCTGTGATCGCGGATCTCGCTGACCGCGCCGCTCTGTTGCGCGGTGATGTCGGCGATGCGGATCGCGGTGTCGGAGATGGTCTGGATCGCGCCAACAATCTTGTCCAGCGCCCCGTCCGCCGATTGCGCCTGATTGGCGGTGGCTTCGGCATGTTCGACCTGTGCGCGCATGCCCTCGACCGATTGCCGGGCGGCGGTTTGCAGGCCGGCAATCAGAGTCTGGATTTCGGCGGTGGCGCCGGCGGTGCGTTGTGCCAGTGAGCGGACTTCTTCGGCCACCACGGCAAACCCACGGCCCATTTCCCCGGCGCGGGCGGCTTCGATCGCCGCGTTGAGCGCCAGCAGGTTGGTCTGGTCGGCAATCGAGCGGATTACCGTCAGCACGCCGCCGATGGTCGCCGACTCTTCGGCCAGGTGTTCGATCATCTGCGCGTTGCCTTGCACTTCGCCGACCAGCGCGTGCAGGCCGGTGAGGCTCTGGCCGATCACCTGTTGCCCGTGTTCGACCGCCAGCCCGGCATGGCGACTGGCGTCGGCGGCCTGGCGCGCATCGCCGGCCACTTGCTGAATGGTCGCTTCCAGTTCGCCGAGAGAATCACGGATCAGCGCTGTGTCGCCGGCCTGATGTTCGGCACCGCTGTGCAAGTCATTGCTCAGTTCGGCGAGGGTGCGGCTGCTGCCCGCCACCTGCTCGGCATTGCCGCGAATGGTCCCGACCAGATCCACCAGGTAGGCGCGCAAGCGATTGAGCGAGGCTTCGATGTCGTGCAGTTCGCGGTTGGTCTTGCCCAGATGAATGTCGCGGCTGAAGTCGCCTTCGGCCCAGGTTGACAGCGCCGGCGCGAGGTTGGTCAAAGTGCGGGCCAGGCGCCGCTGCAGGGTATCGATCAGCAGTGCGATCAGCAGAATCAGACCGATCATCACGCCTTGCATCAGCCGTACTTCGCCCTGGATCTGCCCGTGCTGGGCGCGTACCACCGGTTCGAGGCCGGCGATGGCTTGTTGCACGGCGGCGATTTTCTGGTGGGTTGCGGTGCTCAGGTCGGTGCGTTTCTGGATCTGCTCGCGGGTGCGCGCCAGCTCCGCCGGATAACGGCCGAGCAAACTGTTGAGTTCGCGTTTGAGGCCGACGCCGGCGTCTTCGGCGGCGGCTTTTTCGGTGCTTTCGATGCCCATCAGCGCGGCGAAGTCGTCGCTGCCGGACTCACTGCTGGCGACCACACCGAGCAAGGGCAGGGCATCGATCGTTTGGGCCTGGGCGCGGATGTTGCTGACTTCGCGCTCGACATCGGCGGCCAGTTCACTGCGTCCGCTGCTGACCAGTTTGTCCCGGGCCAGCGACAGTTTGCCCAAATGTTGAGAGGCAATCAGCAGGGGTGTCAGGTAGGTCGCGTTACCGCCGGCGTAGGTGCTGAGTTGGTCGAGACTGGCGCTCAATTCGCGCTCGGCCTGCAATAGCAACGCCTGCGGATCACCGGCGAGTTTGCCGGCGGCCAGCAGGTCGGTCTTGCTGAATTCATCGAGGCCGCTGAGGCTCGGGCGCAAGGTGTCGGCCAGCGCGGGCGGCAGCTCACCGAGTTCTTTCTGCAATTGATCGATGGCCTGACTGGCGCTGCTCAGGCGCAGGGCGTCGCCGCTGGCGAGGTAATCCTCGACGTTGCGTGCCACGTCATTCTGAAATTGCTGCGACAGGCCCAGGTAACGCTCCATCAACAGATACGGGCGTTCCAGGGCTTTCTGCGACCACCACAACGTGGCGCCGAGCGCCAAGCAGACGGCGACCAGCAACAGAGTATTGAGATTGGTGAGCAACTTCAGGCGCATGACGGCTACCAACGGCAGAATGGTAAGCGCCTGAATTTATTGCGGTTCTGTTACAGGGTTATGACCGATTGGGGCGATTCCGATGAAAAAGTGGCACTTTGCTTTGAGTCGCGGGCGGTCTGCACCCGATTGCGCCCTTCGCCCTTGGCGCGGTACAGCGCCTCGTCGGCCTGGCTGGCCATCATCAGGCTGTCGGAGTCGTCGCGCATCTCCACCACGCCGGCGCTGAAGGTGCACCACAGATCCTGCGGCTGGGCCGGATAGTGAATCTCGGCAAAGCGCTGGCGGATTTCGTCGAGCACTTTGTGCGCGGCTTCTATATCGGTGTCGGGCATGACGATGGCGAACTCTTCGCCGCCGTAACGGCCGATGAAGTCGGTCTTGCGCAGACGCTGCTTGAGGAACAGCGCCAGGCTCTTGATCACCCGGTCGCCCATGGGGTGGCCGTGGCTGTCGTTGACCCGTTTGAAGTGGTCGATGTCGAGCATGGCAAAGCTCAACGGCTTGTTCTCGCGGCGGGCGCGGAACGAACAGTCTTCGAGCAATTGCAGAATGTGCGTGTGGTTGTAAAGGCCAGTGAGGCTGTCGCGGACCATCCGTGCTTTCAGGTTGCGCGCGCGGGCGGCGCGGTTGCGCACGGTGGTGATCAGGTGGCGCGGCTTGATCGGCTTGGTCAGGAAGTCGTCGCCGCCTTCGCTCATGGCGTCGAGCTGTTTGTCCAGATCGTCCTCGGCCGACAGGTAAATGATCGGCACGCTGACGTAGCGATCGTTATGACGAATGACCTTGGCCAGCTCGGTGCCGGTGCAGGCCGGCATGTACATGTCGAGGATGATCAGGTCTGGCTGGAAGTCCGCCAGCTCGGCCATGGCCTGGATCGGTTCGATCAGGGTGCGGGTGACGATCCCGGCGCTGTTGAGCAGGCGTTCGGTGTGCAGGGCCTGGGCGCGGGAGTCGTCGATGATCAGCACTTTATAGGGTTCGTACTGGGCGACGCAGGTCAGGACTTCGATCTTCTCCAGCAGGCTCGAGGCTTCGAGGGTACCGGTGAGAAATTCCTGGCCACCGGCGCGCACCGCTGCGAGGCGGGTCGGGGTGTCGGTTTCGTGCAGGCTGAAGAACAGCAGCGGCAGCGGTTCTTCCAGACCTTGCTGGGCTTCGGCGGCGAGCTTCAGACCGACGCCGGCGCCGCTGAAATCCACGTCCATGACAATCGCGGCCGGCAGGCGCTCGACCATTGAGGAGCGAAACGCCGACACACTGTCCAGCGCCTGGGCGCTCAGACCGAAAAACTCCAGCTGCTTGGCCAGCCGCTCGGCGCGGTCGTGATCCTGCAGCATCACGTAGATCGGTTTGCGCAGGGGCGGCAGGAAGGTCTGATCGAGCTGATCGCCATGGCGCAGCCCGGTGCGCGACAGACGCTGCATCAAACGGTTGAGATCGGTGATCAGGCCGCTGCTCAGGCGTCCGCGATTGGCGTCCACCGCTTCCAGCGACTGGCTGATGTGGCGGGCCAACTGCGTGTGCTCGGGCTGTTCGAAGCGCTCGGCAAAACGCAGCAGGCGCAGATTGGCCTCGCTCAGTTCGGCGAGGTCGGCAGTGGACCACTCACTGCGTTGCAGGCGCTGCCATATCTCAAGAATCTGACGTGCCTGATGAATTACCCGCTGGGCAAAGTGGTGCTTGAGGCGCTCACGGCTGGGGTCTTCTGGCTCGGTCATATCCTGACTACTAGTTAGGGTGCATGCTGAGATCGACTGGTGGCTCTATGCTAGCACCTCTTTTCCCTTACATGAGTGTCGTACGTCAATAATCTGCTGTGCGTCACCATTCAGTTTCTGACTGCCGGGTTTCAATTTGAACCTGATCGTCGGTGAAGCCCCCATCTGCCGGGCATTTGCCGATCTGCGCAACCATGAATTTACCGGAGCGCGGGGAAGGGATGGCAGGGTCTTTGTGCTGTCCCGTTGCGGGTATCGGCAGCGCAATGGCGATGAATTCGCTATCGGGGAATCCCTTAGGGCGGTCTGTCCCGGCCTTGTGTCGGGTGGCGAGGCAGCGCCTGTCAATATTGACGGGTGCCCGGTCGAGGCACGTTGTTGTATGGTTGTGGTCGAACCGTTGAACCCAAGATTGAAAGGATATCGCCATGCTGGACTGGAAGAACCGCGCGGGCAGCGCGCCTGAACGTGCCGCCGAGCCCAAGTCGGCCGCCCGCAGCTATGTCGGCGGGCTGTTGTTCAGCCGGGCGCTGGCCACGTTGGTTGCCATTTACCTGTTGGTGACCATTGGCCTGGGTTGGTACTGGAGCCAGGAGCCGGCGCTGTTTCCCGTGGCGCAGAACGCTCAGGTTGCCGCCGAGAAAGAGGGCAAGCAGATGGTGGTCGGCTACACCACCGTCGAAACCCTGAAAACCGTTGCCGGCACTTTGCTCGACAAGCCGGGCGGCTATATTTCCAACGACCGTTTCCCGCCGGGCCTGTGGATGGACAACATGCCGAGCTGGGAATACGGCGTACTGGTGCAGGTCCGCGACCTGACCCGTGCCTTGCGCAAGGACTTCGCCCGCTCGCAGTCGCAATCGGCTGAAGACGCCGACCTGGCCAAGGCCGAGCCGCGCTTCAACTTCGACAACAAGAGCTGGATCCTGCCATCCAGCGAATCGGAGTATCAGGAAGGCATCAATTCCCTGAGCCGTTATCAGGCGCGCCTGTCCGATCCGACCCAGAAAAATGCCTTGTTCTATGCCCGTGCCGACAACCTGAACAACTGGCTGGGTGATGTCGGTACTCGTCTCGGGTCGCTGTCGCAACGCCTGTCGGCCAGTGTTGGCCGGGTCAAGCTCAACACCGCGCTGAAAACCGAAGTGCCGGCGGTGGGTGAAGTGCCGCAGGTCGACGAGGAAGTCGTCGAGACTCCGTGGATGCAGATCGACAACGTGTTCTACGAAGCTCGCGGTCAGGCCTGGGCGCTGTCGCACCTGCTGCGCGCGATCGAGGTCGATTTCGCCGATGTGCTGGCAAAGAAGAACGCGACCGTCAGCGTGCGTCAGATCATCCGCGAACTGGAAGCCTCCCAGGAACCGATCTGGAGCCCGATGATCCTCAATGGCAGCGGTTTCGGTGTGCTGGCCAACCACTCGCTGGTCATGGCCAACTACATTTCCCGGGCCAACGCGGCCGTGATCGATTTGCGTCAACTGCTCAATCAGGGCTGAGTCATGGACGAGAGCGCCAGAGAGGCGGCCCACCGCGCCGCCTCGGATGCCGAACAGATCGCCTGGGTCGACGAGCAGGACAACCTGCTCGGCGCCCTGGTGCGTTCGGACCTGCGAGAACGCGGACTGATCGGCCGTGGCACCTACATCATGCTGTTCAACTCCGCCGGTGAACTCTGCGTGCATCGGCGCACGTTGAGCAAAGCCATCTATCCCGGTTACTGGGACGTGGCGGCGGGCGGCATGGTGCAGGCGAACGAGACCTACGCCGAGTCGGCGGCCCGTGAACTGGAGGAAGAGCTGGGGGTGAGTGGTGTCGAACTGACGGCCCACGACCATTTCTACTTCGAAGACACCGGCAATCGCCTGTGGTGTTCGGCGTTTTCGGCGGTGTGGGACGGGCCGTTGATCCTGCAGCCGGAGGAGGTGCTCGAAGCGCGCTTCATTCCGATCGAACAGGTCATGCGGGAAATCGAGCAAAAGCCTTATTGCCCGGACTCTCTGGCAGCCTTGAAACGTTATCTGAAGGCTCAGCAAAGCAACGTCGCAAAGAACACATAAATTGGCGCCGATTGGCACTTAGCAATCGGCGTTTTTGCCGTTACACTGCGCGACCTTTTCAAGCTGCACCGGCCTGCTTTTATTGAAGAACCGGTGCAGTAGCGCTGCCCCTGCCTGAGTGGGGCTTCGCGGTCGATAGCCTTGCCCAAGGCTGCGATCAGTCTTTGTCCTCCCGAGAGGATTGCCGGTGGCCAAAAAAGCCGCATCCTTCGCCGCCCTTGGCGGCCTGGTATTTTCCACCGACGCAGGTCGTCATTGTCCGGAATGCAGCAAGCCGGTGGACGCCTGTATCTGCAAGCAAACCGTGATCCCGGCCGGCGACGGCATTGCCCGTGTGCGCCGCGAGAGCAAGGGGCGTGGCGGCAAGACGGTGACCACCATCAACGGCGTGCCTCTGGCCGAAGACGCACTCAAGGAGCTGGCGACAACGTTGAAGAAACGTTGCGGCACCGGCGGTGCGTTGAAAGACGGGATCATCGAGATCCAGGGCGACCATGTCGAGCTGCTCCTGGCCGAGTTGGTCAAGCACGGCTTCAAAGCGAAGAAGTCCGGCGGCTAGCAGCCTCTGTGAAACCCACCGGCGGCTTGATTCAGCTCCAGAGTCCCTGGGCCTGACGTCGTTTCCATGGTTTTCACAGAGCCTGTTCATGACCGGTTTCTAAACTCAACGCTGTCAGCGCGGTCTACCGCCCCGCTGACGAACCGTCATTTTCATTCTTTAGACTGCGCCGGCCTGCGATCAGGCGACGCACTATGACTTCTTTATAGGGGACTTCGATGTCCGTACGACGCACACGCAAAGACGATGGCAGCCAATGGACAGTTGCGGACAGCCGCAGTGTTTACGGGATTCGCCATTGGGGGGCCGGGTATTTCGCGATCAATGACGCCGGTCGCGTCGAAGTTCGTCCCAACGGCCCGAGCAGCTCGCCTATCGATCTGTTCGAACAAGTCGACCAGCTGCGCAAGAGTGGCTTGTCCCTGCCGCTGCTGGTGCGTTTTCCCGACATCCTGCAAGACCGCGTCCGTCAGCTGACCGGCGCTTTCGATGCGAACATCGAGCGTCTGGAATACCAGAGCAAATACACCGCGCTGTACCCGATCAAGGTCAACCAGCAGGAAGCGGTGATCGAGAACATCATCGCCACCCAGAACGTTTCCATCGGTCTGGAAGCCGGCTCCAAGCCCGAGCTGCTGGCCGTGCTGGCGCTGGCGCCGAAGGGCGGCACCATCGTCTGCAACGGTTACAAGGACCGCGAGTTCATCCGTCTGGCGCTGATGGGCCAGAAGCTCGGCCACAATGTATTCATTGTGATCGAGAAAGAATCCGAAGTCGGTCTGGTGATCGAAGAGGCCGCCTCGCTCAAGGTCAAGCCGCAGGTCGGTCTGCGCGTGCGTCTGTCCTCCCTGGCGTCGTCGAAGTGGGCGGACACCGGTGGCGAGAAATCCAAGTTCGGTCTGTCGGCGGCGCAACTGCTGTCGGTGGTCGAGCGTTTCCGCGCGGCGGGCCTGGATCAGGGCATCCGTCTGCTGCACTTCCACATGGGTTCGCAGATCGCCAACCTGGCCGACTACCAGCACGGTTTCAAGGAAGCGATCCGTTACTACGGCGAGCTGCGCAACCTCGGTCTGCCGGTCGATCACATCGACGTCGGTGGTGGCCTGGGTGTGGACTACGACGGTACGCACTCGCGCAACGCCAGTTCGATCAACTACGACATGGATGACTACGCCGGTGTCGTGGTCGGCATGCTCAAGGAGTTCTGCGATGCGCAGGCGCTGCCGCATCCGCACATCTTCTCCGAAAGCGGCCGCTCGCTGACCGCGCACCACGCGATGCTGGTGGTGCAGGTCACCGACGTCGAGAAACACAACGACGAAATCCCGTTGATCGAGAACAAGGAAGCGCTGCCGGAAACCGTGCAGTGGCTGGTTGACCTGCTGGGCCCGACCGACATCGAAATGGTCACCGAAACCTACTGGCGCGCCACCCACTACATGAGCGACGTGGCCGCCCAGTACGCCGACGGCAAACTGACCCTGGCCGAGAAGGCCCTGGCCGAGCAGTGCTACTTCGCCGTATGCCGTCGTCTGCACAACTCGCTGAAGGCACGTCAGCGTTCGCACCGTCAGGTGCTGGACGAACTCAACGACAAGCTGGCCGACAAGTACATCTGCAACTTCTCGGTATTCCAGAGCCTGCCGGACACCTGGGCGATCGATCAGGTGCTGCCGATCATCCCGTTGCACCGTCTCGACGAAGAGCCGCTGCGTCGCGCGGTGCTGCAGGATCTGACCTGCGACTCCGACGGCAAGATCAACCAGTACGTCGACGAGCAGAGCATCGAGACCAGCCTGCCGGTGCATGCGCTGAACGAAGGTCAAGACTATCTGCTGGGCGTGTTCCTGGTCGGCGCCTATCAGGAAATTCTTGGCGACATGCACAACCTGTTCGGTGACACCGACTCGGTGAACATTTACCAGAACGCCGACGGCAGCGTTTACCACGCCGGCATTGAAACCCACGACACCATCGAAGACATGCTGCGCTATGTGCACCTGTCGCCGGAAGAACTGATGACTCACTATCGCGACAAGTGCGCCAGTGCCCGCATCAGCGCCAGCGAACGCACCCAGTTCCTCGATGCCCTGCGCCTGGGTCTGACCCGCTCCTCCTACCTGTCCTCCTGAGGCCAGGTTCCGCTTTTATCTGGTTGTCTGAAATTGTTCCGCCCACCGCGGACGTTTCAGATGACCGGGTGAGACGCTTCTTTTTCTCTTCGCGAAATGGCCTGTTTCCAGGCCAGCAAAGTGACGTTGTCTGCTTTTCGCGTAGGTCATTTCCGAATTTGTAGTTCGGCCCTCTACTCGGCCATGGGTCTCGGCGAGAATCCCCGCCCGCCCCCCTGTAGAGAATCCCCCCATGTTCGATCCAGCCGACGAGCCGTCGTTTCGTCTCGATGTAGCGGGCCTGTCCGACTCGCTTGAAGTCCTGGCATTTACGGGTTGCGAAGCCATCAGCGAGCCTTTCGCGTTCGAGATCGACTTGCTGGTCGATGATCCGCACCTGGACCTTGCCGGGCTGATGTATCGTTCGGCGCGCCTGTGTTTCGGGCCTTGCGGCAATGGTATTCACGGGCAGTTGCATAGCCTTGTCCAGCATGAACAGGGGCGCAGCGCCCGGTTGTGCCGGGCGCGGCTGGGGCCGCGGTTGAGCTGTCTGGGACTGCGCTTCAGCCAGCGCATCTTCAGCGACCGCTCGGTGCCGCAGATTCTGGATCAGGTGCTCAAGGAGCACGGCATCAGTGGCAACTGGCGTCGGTTCGATCTGCAAGGCGCTTATCCGCCCCGGACATTCTGCACCCAGTACGGCGAGTCGGATCTGCAACTGGTACAGAGGCTGTGCGGACAGGCACGCATTCACTATCACTTCGAGCAAGGGAGCCAGGGGCATTGCCTGGTGTTCGGTGATGACCCGGCCCGGCTGCCACGCGCCGGCAACCTGCAATTCGAGAGCGAAGATGGAGCGCCGTCGCCGCCAGTGCGCCGCTGGCAACTGGGCGAGCATGCCCGCCTGCACGCAAAGGGGCCGCGGCGGACACTGACGGCTCAGGGGCATTCCGATTCGCCAACCCTGCGCAGTGGTCACTGGTTGACGATTTCCGGCGAGCCCTTGGCAGACGCCAATACGGACTGGCTGGTGAGTCGAATCGAGCATCGAGCCGATCAGTCGCTCGAGCCGCCCTACAGCAACCGGATTTTTGCCCTTGACCAGTTGCCGGAGCCTCGATCACCCGTTGAATACCGCGGTGCTCGCATGTGCAGCCCACAGCGTGCCTGGGTGGTGTCGGTCGAGGAGACGCAACCTGATGCCGTGCGGCCGGTGGCCGTTCAGTTCGACTGGCTTTATCAGGGCGAAGGGGCCCGCCCCAGCCACTGCTGGCTGCCGCTGGCGCCGGCGTTGGCCGATACGCCGATGGCATCATTGAAGGACGGGGTAGAGGTGGTGGTGAGCTTTCTCGAAGGTGACCCTGAGCAGCCCGTGATCAGTGGCGTCTTGCAGGTCCCGGCACTCATCGAGGGCATTGAGGATGACGCATCGTCAACGCTGCCCGAGCGCCTGGATACCGCCGGCGTGCCTCAATGGTTGAAGGCGGCCGAGCCTCTGTTGTTGCTGTGCCTGATACCGGGGGGCGGCAGTTATCGCCATTGCTCGGCGTCACTGTGCAGCTGTCGATTGGTCGCCGGGCTCAAAACGAGCGATGGAAGATGAGCGGCGCAGCCCCCGGACAACGCGCTCAATGGTTGTTGCTGGATATCGCACAGGCGCCTCAGGCAGTGAAGACGTTACGTCAGGGATTCTCCGGTGTGCACTGCCTGCAGCTGTTTGACGGTACCGAGTTTCAGCCGGTCAGTGAGCAAGGCCCATGGCTGATCGACCTGCGTGATTGCCCGGCGCTATCGGCGCTCTGCCACACCGATCCCATGACCTGGCAAGGGCTGCTGCTGGGCAGCGAGGTCTCGGCGCAGACACTGCGCGAACACTTGCAGCGGATGCTGACCGTGTCCATCGGCCTGAATCACCGGGCACTGCTCAATTTCTACAATCGGCAGACCGCCAGTTACTTTTTCGATGCCTGCGATGCCCGGCAATTGAGCTGCTGGCTTGGGCCGATCGGATGGCTGCGCTGGTTCGGCGGGACTTGGGCCGATCTGGCTGCTGGCAGTCAGGGCTGGCAGCAACTGCGCAATCCGGGGCTGGCCGTGGAGCCGCTGCGCATCGAGCAAAGCCTGACCCGTCAACAGCGTGAACGCTTGCACCGTTGCCTGCTGGATCAGCATGTCTGGCGCTGGAGTCAGGCGACGGGAAACAACTTTCGGCTGATATCAGCCTTTCAGGAACAAGGTCTGGCACTGGGCTTCAGCGAGCAGACGCTGCTGGACGACTGGTTGTGGTTGCGTTTGCTGCATCCGCGTGCCGAGCTGATGCCGCTGCCGCAAGGTTTGACTCCGCGAGAACGACTCGAACTGTTGCGTCGGCGCTGGTTGAACGATCCGTCGTGAAGCATCGCTTCAGTGAGCGGCACCGTTGAACCAGCCATCGGTGCGTCGCAGCCACCACGCCAGTCCCCCGAGTGTCAGGCTGCGCAGCACCATGAACAACAGGAACGAAATCCACAGGCCGTGATTGCCCAGACCTTGCAGCGCCCAAGCGACAGGCAGCAGCAGGATCACGGTCGCCAGCATGCCGTTGCGCATTTCCCGGGCGCGGGTGGCGCCGATGAACAGGCCGTCGAGCAAGTAGCTCCAGACCGCGATCAACGGCAGCACGGCCAGGTAGGGCAGGTAAATGAACGCGGTTTCGCGCACGCTCTGGATGTCGGTCTGCATTTCGATGAACAGGTGGCCGGCCAACAGAAACAGCGCGGCAAAGCCCAGGCTCGCGAGCAACGACCAGCCGCCGGCAACCACCAGCGAACGGCGCAGGGCCAGACGATCACGGGCGCCGATGGCGTGGCCGCACAGGGCTTCGACGGCGTGGGCCAGTCCGTCCAGTGCGTGGGCGGTCAGCAGCAGGCCGTTGAGCAGCAGCGCGTTGGCCGCGACCGTGGCATCGCCGAGTCGCGCGCCCTGCACGGTGATCAGGAAAAACACCGATTGCAGAGCCAGGCTGCGGATGAAAATGTCGCGGTTGACCGCCAGCAGCGGACGCCAGCTCTGCCAGACTTTCAGAGCAACCCAGGCGATGTGACCGGGATAGGCGCGCAATGCCTTGCGAGTCATCCACAAGCCGAGCAGGGCGCCGCTCCATTCGGCGATCACCGAGGCCCGGGCCGAACCGACCACGCCCCAGTCAAGACCAATCACGAACCACAGGTTGAGCACGATGTTGATCAGGTTGGTGCTCAGCAGAATGGCCAGCGGCGCCCGGGCGTTCTGGGTGCCGAGGAACCAGCCGACCAGCGCATAACTGGCCAGCGCCGCCGGCAGCCCGAACAGGCGGGTGTGGAAGAAGTCACGGGTCAGTTGATCCAGCTCCGCCGACGGTTGCATGAAGTGCAGCGCGACCCCGCTCAGTGGTACACCCAGCGCCCCGAGCAGCAGCGCCAGCCCCATCGCCAGCAGCAGGCCCTGAAGCAGAATCTGCCGCAAGGCCGCGCCGTCGCTGCGCCCGGCGGCCTGGGCGGCGAAGCCAGTGGTGCCCATGCGCAGGAATCCCATGGCCCAAGCCAGAAAGGTGTACAGGCTGGCGCCTACCGCCACCGCGCCCAGTTGATGGGCGTGGGGAAGGTGACCGATGACGGTGCTGTCGACCAGCGCCACCAGCGGCACGGAAATGTTGGAGAGGATCATGGGGGCGGCGAGGGCCCAGACCCGGCGATGGGTCGGGCGGTCGCGCCAGTCGGCGATCAGGTTGGACATGCGGGCTCCTTGGGGAGCGGCATTGTAACGGGAGGTGTCAGTGAATGATCCAGCTCAGCAGCCACAATCCCAGCAGCAACCAGATGATCCCGGCAATGATCGAGGCATTCATGAACGCGCGGATCGCCGACCACAGCAGCATCAGGCCGACGATCAGCGCGATGATGCTGATGATCGACGTGTCCATGCCCAGCGCCTTCGACAGCCCGTCGACAAAGTTGCCGCCGGCGTTGCCGAGCAGATTGAACAGGCCGCTGAGGCCATCGACGATGAAGCGGATGATCGAGCCGAGCGCCTGGCCCAGCCATTCGAAAAAGCTTTCTACCTGCATGTCTGTTTCCTGATGAAAGAGCTGAGCCTTTGGCCGCAGCGGGTGCGGTCGAGTTCCCTGCAAGCATAGAGGGTTTTAACGGGCGACTGGCGCTTGCCTTCGCTCGGCATCCCCCCGAAGCTATACGCCTTCAGGAGAGCCCGATGAACCTTGTTGAACTGACCGAACGCCTGCACGCCATTCGCGACCGCAATGACTGGCGGCAATTTCACAGCCCGAAAAACCTGGCCATGGCCGCCAGCGTGGAAATGTCCGAACTGGTGGAAATTTTCCAGTGGCTGACCGAAGACCAGTCGCGCGCACTGCCGGCGGACAAGCTGGCCCACGCCGGGCAGGAAGTCGGCGACATCGTCCTTTATCTGTTGCTGCTGTGCAGCGAACTGGGGCTGGACATGAATGAAGTGGTGCGCAGCAAACTCGCCGACAGCGAACGGCGGTTCAGCTGATGAGCGACCGTCATTTCGATCAACTGGCGACCCGTTTCGCCGAAAAAATCTACGGTGGCGCCAAAGGCGCGATCCGCCTCGCCGTGTTGCAGGCCGACCTCGCCGAAGCCTTGCCGGATCGTCCGTTGCGGGTGCTGGATATCGGTGGCGGGCTGGGCCACATGTCGTTGTGGCTGGCTGAACGCGGGCACGAGGTGACCTTCACCGAGCCGGCCGAACCGATGCTCGAAGGCGCCCGCCAGCGCTTTGCCGAAGCCGGGCAAAGCGCGACGTTCATTCAGGCGCCCTGGCAGGAACTGCTCGGCCAGCTCACCGAGCCTTACGATCTGGTGCTGTGCCATGCGGTGCTGGAATGGCTGGCCGAACCCCACGCGATCCTGCCGGTGCTGCATCAGTTGACCAAGCCCGGCGGCTGGCTGTCGCTGGCGTTCTACAACCGCGATGCGCTGATTTACCGGAACCTGCTCAAAGGCCATTTCAAGAAAATGCGCAAGAACGACCTGGCCGGCGAAAAGCAGAGCCTGACCCCGCAGCAGCCACTCGATCCACGGGAACTGGCGACGCAACTCGCCGGGTTGTGGCAGGTCGAAACCCAGAGCGGGGTGCGGGTTTTCCACGATTACATGCCGGTGGAATTCCAGGCCCGCGCCGAGTTGATTGATTTGCTCGAGATGGAACTCGCCCACCGTCGTCACCCAAGCTTCGCCGGGCTTGGGCGCTACTTGCACTGGATCTGCCGGCCGATCTGATCGGAGCGAGATATGAAAGGTCATTCAGGGTTACTGCTGATCTGTCTGGGGTTGGCCGCCTGCCAGGGCAGCAACCCTTACGTGGCGCAGTCA
The DNA here is from genome assembly GCF_002113205.1 of Pseudomonas sp. B16(2017). Taxonomy (NCBI): domain Bacteria; kingdom Pseudomonadati; phylum Pseudomonadota; class Gammaproteobacteria; order Pseudomonadales; family Pseudomonadaceae; genus Pseudomonas; species Pseudomonas sp. B16(2017). The sequence goes on along the minus strand of NZ_NEKA01000002.1, from coordinate 61,655 downwards.
CGACCGTTGCCGCCGGCCCCACCGCAAGCGGCGACCACCTTCGACCGCAGCGCTTATCCTGCGCCGCCACGGGATTACGGGCGCTATCGCAGTTGGGCGTGGCTCAACGGTCAACTCCCACCGGGCACGGCCTGGGCGGATTCGGCGCAAGTGGCCGAAGCCGTGAGCAGTGCGCTGGACCAGCGCGGCCTGCGCCCGCTGCATGACAACCGCCCGGCCGACCTGCTGGTCAGCGCCAACCTGAGCCTGGAAACCCGCCTGCGTCAGGTGCAGGACGATTACGGTTACTACGGCGGCTACGGCGGATATGACCGTTACGGCCGCGGTTACGGAATGTACAACACAGTGCCGATCGTGCGTACCTATCAGGAGCAGGTCGTGGTGGTGCGGGTCGATCTGTTCGACGCCGGCAGTGGTCAACCGGTCTGGAGCGCCAGCGCCGAAACCGGTACCCAGGGTAAACAAAGTGATCGCACCGATGCGATTCGGGAGGCTGTCGAAAAGGCCATGTCGGCGTATCCTCCCGGTTAGCCTTCTGCAAATGAAAGCGCCCTCAGGTTCATGTCTTCCACCGGAGAAAAACCATGTTCCGCCGTCTTGCTTTACTGGTCGTTATCGCGCTGCTCAGTGCCTGCGCCTCGAACCAGGTCAATCATGATTTTGACGCCAGCCGCGACTTCGCCGCGTATCGCAGCTGGAGCTGGAAAGACCCCGCCCTGCAATACCGCCCCGATGATCCACGGATCAAGAGCGACCTGACCGAGCAGCGCATCCGTCAGGCCGTTGCCGATCAACTGGATCAGCGTGGCTTGCGCCCGGCCGCCTCGGGCGCCCGAGGCGATCTGTTTGTGCAGACCTACCTGATCGTCGAGGACCGTCAGCAACAGGTGACCACCAACTACGGCGGCGGTTGGGGTGGCCCGTGGAACGGTTACTGGGGCGCGCCGATGTACAACGAAACCCGCAACATCACCTACAAGGTGGCGACCATTCAGGTCGATCTGCTCGACGGCAAGGACGGCAAACTGGTGTGGCGCGGCAGCGACGAGCAAATGCTCAGCCGCACGCCGAACCCGGCGGATCGCAGCAATGCCATCCGCGAAACCGTGGCGCGGATCCTGTCCAACTATCCGCCGCGTTGAGTCTGTTGAAAAAAGTACGGGAGCCAGATGGCTCCCGTTTTTTATGGGCGGGTGAAAATGGCGCGTTGCCAGCAGTGTTGCCTGCGCGTGTCTACACTCTTACCCATCCATGGAGGTTGCGCCCGGCCGTGCGCCGGCAAAGGAGTGCGCCATGTCGCGTCATTCGCAGTGCGGCGGGCCAGCCCGGCAGCGGGGAGCCATCGGCCTGATGGCGGCCGCCACCCTCAGCCTGGCGCTGGTGTTGATGTTGCTGGTCGTGGACACCGGTCGCCTGTACATGGAGCAACGCAAACTGCAGCGCCTGGTGGACACCGCCGCCCTCGAAGCCGTCAGCCGAGGCGGCAACTGCCTGCCGGGCCTCACCGCGGCCAGTTACGCGGGGCAAAGCGCGACACGCAACGGGTTTGTCGCCAATGCCACCAACGTTCTTGTGATCGATTGCGGAAAGTTGGCGACAGCCGCCACCGGCCTGCGCACTTTTACGGTGGACGCCACGCAATCAGAGGCGGTCAAGGTCGCGGCCAACCGTACCGTCACCACCAGTTTTGCCGGCGGGGTGCAGGCGTTGTTCAGTGGCACACCCGTCAGTCTCAACACCGTGCTATACGCTTCGGCGGTGGCGGCCAAACCCAAGCCGACCGTCGCTCAATTGAACATCCGCAGCAACCTGGCCAGCATCAGCACCGCGCAATCGAACATCCTCAATCCACTGTTTTCCGGGCTGCTGGGCGGTAACGTCAACCTGACGGCCCTGGGCTGGGAAAGCCTGCTCAACACTGACATCAACCTGCTTGGCTACCTGAATCAACTGGCGATCAACCTCAACGTGGCCGCCGGCAATTACAGCCAGTTGCTCAATACCCAGGCCACAGTGACGCAACTGATCCAGGCCGCGATTACGGCGGTCCAGCTCAACGGCGCCACTGCTGAAGTGATTACCGCGCTGGGCCAACTGCAAGTGGCGGCGATCAATGCCGCCCCGGTCAAGCTCGGCGACATCCTGCAATTGCAGACCGGCACCACGGCCGCCGGGCTGGATGCCAATCTGCAGTTGCTGCAACTGGTCCAGGGCGTGATTCAACTGGCCAACAGCAAAAGTGCGGTGGCCGCGACCCTGCCGATCAGCGTGCTGGGACTGGCGAATGTCACGGTGCGGGTCAAAGTCATCGAGCCGCCGCAGTTTTCCGCGATCGGCGATCCGGCGCTGGCCAGGGCCAATCCCACCGGGCCGAACCGGATCTATGTGCGCACCGCGCAGATACGCACGCTGCTTTCGGTGAATCTGCCGGTGTTGTCCGGGGTGACCGGGTTGGCCAATGCGGTACTCGGACTGGTTGGCACGCTGACACCGACCCTCAATGCACTGTTGAGCCTTAATCTGGTCGCCACATTGAATTCGGCCGGCTGCCTGCTCGGTGCCGGTTGTGAGCAACTGGACCCGAAGCTGTTGCCCTCGCCGCAGATCGACATCAGCCTGGACGCCGGTGGTGCTGTCAGTTATGTCACCGATTACAGTTGTCCGACCGGCAATGCCGGCACCAAAAGCCTGACGGCCCGAACCATCACCTCGATTGCCGATCTCAAACTGGGCAAGATCGACCCGACCAACGCCTTCTCTTCTGCCGCCCAACCCACCGTCACACCGTTGCCGCTGGTGGATCTGGGCACGGTGACCTGCCACAAGATTCTGGGGATCGGCAGCTGTGACCCGAGCACTCACGTGCCATACGGCGCCGGCGGTATCGCGATCATGGTCAACACCAGCGTGGCGCAGAACACCCAGAACCTGGTGTTTTCCAGCGGTAATCCGTTCGCCACACCGCCCAACCTGAAACTGCCGCCAAGCGTGATTGCTGCCGCGCCCTCAACCAACATCGTCAACAGCCTGGCAAGCACCCTCGCCGGGATCAATCTGATCGTCTACAAACCCCAGGGCAGCAACCCGCTGGGCGCGATTGTCACCGGCGTTGCCAGTCTGATCAGTGATGTCACGACGACTCTGCAACCGGTGATTACCAGCGTGGTGAGTCCGCTGCTGGATCCGCTGCTGAACAATTTGCTCAAGGGGCTGGGCATCAATCTGATGGACGTCGACGTAGGCGCCAACATGACCTGTGGCCAGACCGGCAAGGCCTATCTGGTGATCTAGTCGTCGGCGGCGATCGGCAGCTCGATGCAGAACCGTGCACCGTCCGCCGAGTTGCGCACACTGAGGTGGCCGCCCATGTTCTCGATGATCCCGTAACTCACCGACAACCCCAGGCCGGTGCCGACACCTATCGGTTTGGTGGTGAAGAACGGTTCGAAAATCCGCTCCAGCAAACGCGGGTCGATACCGCCGCCGTTGTCTTCGACCCACAGTCGCACGTGCTGCTCGTCGCGTTCGGCGTAGATCGAAATCCACGGTTTGAATGCTGAATCGGACTCGCGTTTGCCCAGCAGCGCATCCCGGGCGTTGACCATCAGGTTGATCAACACCTGTTCAAGCTGATCGACGTACCCGCGCACCTGAACCTCGAATGCGGTTTCACTGATGCGCAGATCCACGCCTTTGCCGCGCATGCCTTCGGCCAGCAGCGACAGCGTGCCTTCGATGGCGCTGGCCGGGTTGAACAGCTGCTGCTCGATCTCGGAGCGGCGACCGAATACCCGCATGTGGTCCACCACTTTCGCGGCGCGCTGCACCTGCGCATCGATGCGATTGAGTTTGTCGGTCAGGTAATCGATCTGCGCATCGCCGTTGCTCAGGCGCTTCCGTACGTTGACGATGGCCATGCGCATCACGTTCAGCGGCTGATTGATTTCGTGGGCCAGGCCGGTGGCCATTTCGCCGAGGGTGGCCATTTTTGCGCTTTGCGTGAGTTGCTGTTGTGAGCGGCGCACTTCGGTGTTGTCACGGCCCACCGCCTGTACTTCGATCAGCTTTCCGTGTTCATCGAACACGCCGCGATCCGACCACACCCACCACGCATGTTCGCGCCCCGGTAATTGCAGGTTGATTTCGGCGGTGCTGACGGGAGATTGCGGGGTCAACTGCGCCAGGCGCTCAACGAAGGCCGCGCGCTGAACGTCGGACATCCAGCTGCCCAGATCGACCCCGGCCAGGGCTTCGGGGGCGCATTCCAGATAGGTCGCCAGCGGGCGGTTGCCGAACGTCAGGATCAGATCCGGGCGATAGCGGCAAATCATCGCCGGCGAGTCCTCCACCAGAATCCGATAGCGTTCCTCACTCTGTCTGACCTGCTCGGCGGCCAGCGTTGCTTCGGTGACGTCCAGCCACAAGCCGACAGCTTCCACCGGCAGGCCGAGGTCGTTGCGCAACAGCCGGGCTTCGTCGAGCAGCCAGTGGTAACCGCCGCGACTGTCGCGCATGCGATAGCGGGCGCGCACCGAACCTTCGCGCAGCAGTTGCCGGGTTCGCTCGAAATACAGGGCGCGGTCTTCAGGATGAACCCGCTCTGCCAGCGCACTGGCGTCACAGTCCTCCAGGCTCCAGCCCAGTAGCGGTTGCAGGCTGGCGCTGAAAAACGCCGGCAGCAAGGCGCCTTCGACGTAGTGCTGGACGTAAATCACCGCTGGTGAACTGGCGATCAGGTTGTCCAGCCGCGCATGGGCCGCAGCGGCCAGTTGCTGCTGGTTCTTGATGTCGCTGATGTCGAGCATGAAACCCACCAGCCGCCGGTGCTCGCCGGTGCCGGTGACCTGCCCCTGAAGGCGATACCACGCCTGCGTCTGGTCGGCATCCCGAGGATGCAGGCGCACGCACAGGTCGAGGATTTCCCCTTGCATCTGCAGGGCTTGCAGGCGGCTGCGGACTTCTTCGCGATCGGCGGGATGGATCAGGCTCAGCCAGGCCTCGAGCGTCAGCGTCGAGCTGTCCTGTTGCAGGATGGCGGCCAGCGTCGGGGCCAGTTGAATCTGCTCGCTATGGCTGATTTCCCACCAGCCTGTGCCAAGCATTGTCTGCAACGACTCCAGCCGTTCCAGTTGCAGTTGATGCTGCTGCTCGCGCAAGCGACCGAGAAGGGGCCCGGCCAGGGCGCCTGCCAGCATCAGCCAGTCGCGATCGGCCAGATACGGCGCGGTCTTGTCCACCGCGTAAAAACCGCAGAGCAGCCACGCCATCACGCCCCGATCATCGCTGTAGGGCACGGCAAAACCTTCGGCATTGCCGAACAGCCCCTGGACCCTTGAGTGTTCGTACTGGCCGTAATGCTCACCCAGGCGCTGTGGGCCGGTGCCATTGAGGCTGTCGAGTGGCGTGCCCAGACGCTGGCCGTCATGCCACAGCGCCGGGGCGTCATGGGCGTGGAACTGCTGATGGATTTGCCAGCCCTGTTCCTGTTCATCGAGCAGGGCGAGTGCCAGGCACGGGATCTGCCAGCGCTGGGCGATCACCTGCAATTGTTCGCTGACGAGCATCGGCAACCGTCCCAGGCTGCAGCTGCGCACCTGTTTGCTGATCTGCTCGGCGAGCATGTGGCACGCCTCGCGCTGATGCGCTTGCTGGCGTTCGGACAACAGGTCGGCAATGTCGATCAACTGTAGCAGCCAGCCATCGCTCAGCGGCTGGACCCAGCCGCGCAGGTGCAAGGTTTGGTCGCCCAGACCGGGAAAATCCAGGTCCAGCAGTTGGCCTTGCCAGTCTTGCGGGCGGCCCTCGATCGCCAGCGTGCAGTGCGCCAGCAGGTAGTCGTGCAACGGCACCGGTTTGTCGCGGGGCGTCTGTTGCGCCAGCAGCAGGCGCAGCGGGCCGGCCATTTGCAACACGCCGCCGTCGTTGTCGAGGTGGATGTGCAGGCCCGTCAGCGGGGTCCCGAGTACGTCCGGCAAATCGCTGGCGACCATACTTCGCTTGAGCAGGCGGCCGAGCAGGTTGTCACCCGGAGTCAAAATTTCAGGCTCGAAATGGCGGTCAGGTTGGCGGGCAGGCTGGGGACAGCGCCGACGCCCGGCAACACCAGAAAGGGGATGACCCGATTGAGCTTGCTCACCGGGTAATTGACGCTGACGGTGAGCGTGCCCTGGGCCGGGTCGTAGACCGTTGTCGTGTCCGTGCCGACCACCACGTTCAGCGACGACGGCAGCACCGACAATTGCTGGGTCAACGCGGCATTGGCGGTGCTGACCAGCACGCTTGCATAGTTGGGAACCGCGGGATCGACCGCCACGGCGCGGCGGATGGCTTCGGCGGTGACCTGGTTGAACGTCTGCATCAGCACGAACGGCAAGCTGTAGCTGACGAGGCCATAAAACACCGCGAAAAAGATCACGAACACCAAGGCGAACTCAATCGCCACCGCGCCTTTTTGCGCCTTCCGAGAGCCGGTTTTCATCCGTGCGTCTACCCTGACAGTCACTGCGTAGTATCAGCATAGAATCATTCAGCAAAAACGGACGGTTTTTACCGGATGCAAAGCCTTGTCCTTCTGATCTGGTTGACAGCGTGCGCGGCTCAGGATGCCCGGCAACGACGAATTGCCAACGTTTTGACCCTGGGTGTCGGGACTCTCGCGCTGGTCTATCTGCTGTCTTTCGGTACCACCTGGATGGGCGCCGAAGCCGGGCAGGGAGGCTGGGCCTGTGTCGTGGCCCTGGCATTCACGTTGCCCGGGTATTTCATGGGCCGAATGGGCGCCGGTGATGTGAAACTAATGACAGCTCTTGGTCTTGCGACGGACGGCGTCTCGCTGCTCGGGATTTTTATCGGCGCCGGTGCGGCGAGCCTGATCTGGATGCTGCTTGCGCCAAGAGTCTGGCTGCATATGAGTCAAGGGCTTAGGCACCGACTTAGGTATATGGCGCCATCCGTGTCAAAAAAGCTGCCATTTGCGCCGTTCGTCCTGATCGGATTTGTGCTTGCACTACCTTGGATCCATTAGTCGCCAAGCGCCACTAGTCTTATGTACATAGTCGGAAAGTGGGTCTACCTTCAAAGTAACGAGTTATACAGCCAGCGGCTGACAGTACAGGAATGGTCAGTTTTTGGCCCGGGCATGGAGTGGCACGTGAACAAGCTTACATCTGCGGTAAAAGTCATCGTTGTCGATGATCAGCCTCTGATCGTCGAAGAACTCTGTGAATTTCTCGAGAGCAGCGGCTACCGCTGTGTGCCGTGCGAGTCCAGCAAAGAGGCGATCGAGCGTTTTTCGGACGACACCGCGATCGGCCTGGTGCTGTGCGATCTGCACATGCCGGACATGGACGGCATTCAACTGGTGCAGGAACTGCAACGGCTGGCCGGCAAACACCGGGCGTTCGAAGCCATCATGCTCACCGGCCGCGCTGACAAGCAGGACGTGATCAAGGCCTTGCGCGCCGGGATTGCCGACTACTACCAGAAACCGGTCAATCTGGATGAACTGCTTGAAGGCCTGCAACGCCAGGAAGCGGTGCTGCAGGAGCGGCAGAAAACCCTGCAACTGGGCCATCTGAATCAAAAACTTCAGGACCTGTCGTCGTCCATCGATGATCTTTATCAGGATCTGGACAAGGTGCGTCGCGCGCCGGCGCCCGTCAGTGATGAGGCGCACCGTGAGGCCGGTGAGCTGGAAATCCCGGCGATCTTCAATCAGCTGTCGCCACGGCAACTGGACGTGGCGCGCCTGGTGGGCAAGGGGCAGACCAACTATCAGATTGCCTGTGAGCTGGGCATCACCGAAAACACGGTGAAGCTTTACGTTTCTCAGGTGCTACGCCTGACCCACATGCACAACCGCACGCAGTTGGCGCTGGCGCTATCGCCGGGCAATTCCGGTTTGCGCCAGCGGGTAACCGCACACTGAGACAGACTGCCGGGTAACCCATTTACCCGGCATTCACTTTCGGCTTGGGAAAAAGATTGTCCAGGGTTTCCAGCAGCCGCACGTGATAGATCGGCTTGCGGAACAGGTCCAGCACCTGCAACCGCAGCATGTCGCTCACGTCCTCCATGTCTGCATGCCCCGACGTCACGATCACCGGCAGATGCTGGCGCGAGGTGTGTTCGCGCAGACGCTTGATCAGCGACATGCCGCTTTCCTCCGGCATGCGCAGATCGGTGATTACCAGAGCGATATCGGGATGGCGGGTCAGGTGATGCAGGGCGAGTTTGACCGAGGTGGCGGTATGACAGACGAAGCCTTCGCCTTCCAGCAACTCCGCCAGCTCCAGCAACGCGTCCTCTTCGTCGTCAACCAGAAGCAACTGTTGGCGTGGGGAAGAAGACACGTTCATGTGCAGTACCTGAAAGCTGAATGGTAGATCGAGTGTAGCCCGACATCAGCAAGGTGCTGGCGCAACCGTGCTGTGGATTATGGCGTTGGCCGGGTTTGCGTCGTGCCGCCCAGTGACACCAGAACGTTGTTGAAGATCGCCAGCATACGATCACCCAGCGGAGTGACGAAAACGACCACCACCACGGCGACCATGGCCACGACGATGGCGTATTCAATTGCCGAAGCCCCGTCCTCATGTTTGTAGAGCAGCAAAGCTCTGGCCATTAAATAATCAACGATCATTCGAAACATATGCCCACTCCTTTGCGCACCTGGCGCCGATGTCACAGCAGCGGCAAAGCGTTCGCCGTGCCATTTGAGCATTGTCAACAAAGCCCCACCCAACAACTGTAAGAACGGATTAGTCATAAAGGATTAGTCGCTTCGTCACGCCCGGAATTCCGACTGCTGATTGGGCCAACACCCATACTTTCGTGGGTTATTTGTCTGTCAGTAATGGCGTTTTGTCTTGTTTCAGCTAGCGTGGAAATAGCGAAATAGTTGGATGTTCATAGCTGCCTGATTGCGATGTCCCTTGGTAGGAAGTGCGGGCTGGTAGTGCAGCAGGAAAGGGAGAGCCGTCATGAACAGTCGTGTGACCATGGGCCTTGCAACGGTGCTTTTACTGGGGGCCATCGTTGTCGGATATTGGGGCCTGGTGCTCAGCCGGCAGCCCGCTCCGGTTGCCGAGGCTCCCGCGCCGGCGGTGGTCACCGTCGAAAAAACCGTCGCAGCCGCCGAAGACCAGACCCGCCAGCCGGTCGTGGTCCTGGTGCGTGACGTCCCGCCCTTCACCCCCCTGACTGCCGCCGATATGGCCGTTGAAAAACTGCTCAGCGCCCCCGCCGGCAGTATCGGTACCCTCGAACAGGCCGTGGGCCGCACACCGTGGCGTCACCTGAGCGCCGGCACCTGGCTCAACGAAGAAAGCTTCGAGGCCGGCGGCACACTGGCGCGCATGATCCACAGTGACGAGCGCGCGCTGGCCGTGTCAGTTGATGAGGTGATCGGCGCGGCCGGGCAGTTGATCCCCGGGGATTACGTCGACGTGCTGTTGTTCCTGCGCCAGGACGCCAGCAACCCGCAGCAGTCGGCGCAGATTGTGGTACCGGCCATGCGTGTGCTCGGCGTCGGCGAACAATACGGCCTGACCAACGACGGTCAACCGTCCGCTCCTGCAATGAGTGCCGACGACAAGATCAAACAGGACCAGCGCCGGCTCACCGCGCGCACCGTGGTGCTGGCGGTGCCTGAGCAATTGTTGAGTCGAATGATGCTCGCCACCCAGGTCGGGACGTTGCGCCTGGCCGTGCGCAGCAGTGAAGAACAGCGCCTGGCCAGGTATTGGGCCGGCGAACGTCAGGCGCCGGACAAACTGGTGGCCGCCAACAGCCAACTCTTCCAGTTCACTCAGTTGGCGCTGGGGACCGCGCCGAAAACCGCGCCCGGCAGCGACCACAGCGGTGCGATACGGCCCGCGGTGGAAGTGATTCGCGGCAATCAGACCAACCCACAAAACCCATGACTGAGCAAGGATCCAAGTGCATGCAGAGTCGTTCCTGGCCGACCTTCAATCCCGTGCTCCGGGCCTTGCTGCTGATGGGACTGTCAATCAATGCCGCGCAGGCGGCCACCGGCAACTGCGCGGCCCTCGGGCGCTTGCCGCCGGTGATCGAAATCAACGAAGGCTGGCAGCAGGACATGCAATCACCGGTGGCGATCACACGCCTGGCCATCGGCGATCCGAAAATCGCCGATGTGCATGCCAATGGCAATTCGTCGTTTCTGCTCACCGCCGTGGCGCCGGGCGCTACCAGTCTGATGGTCTGGACCGGCTGCTCCAGCGAGCCGCGCCAGAGCATGGTGTTCGTCAAGGGCGCCGCTACCTCGGCCCTCACCAACACCGGTGCGCTGCCGTCGGATGATGCGCTGTTGCCCTCGCAGGTACAGACCGACATTCGTTTTGTCGAAGTCAGCCGCACCAAACTCAAACAGGCCTCCGCTTCGCTGATCGGCACCCGCGGCAATTTCCTGTTCGGTTCCCCCGGCACGTTGCCGCCCATCGACGGTGTCCCGCAACCGCGATTGCCGGTGGACAACTCGCTGTTCAACTTCTCGTGGATCGGCGGCAAGACCATGGCGATCATCAATGCCCTCGAGGGCAGCGGCTTCGCCTACACCCTGGCGCGGCCAAGTCTGGTGGCCCTCAACGGGCAAAGCGCAAGCTTCCTCGCGGGCGGGCAGATTCCGATTCCGGTGCCCAGCTCCGGCAGCGACAACGTGTCGATCGAATACAAGGAATTCGGCATCCGCCTGACCCTGACGCCCACCATCATCAGCCACGATCGCATCGCCTTGAAAGTGGCGCCGGAAGTCAGCGAACTGGATTTCAGCAACGCGGTGAACATCGCCGGCACCACCGTGCCGGCCCTGACCATCCGCCGCACCGACACCAGCATTTCCCTCGCCGATGGCGAGAGTTTTGTCATCAGCGGGTTGATCAGCACCAGCAACAGTTCACAGGTCGACAAGTTTCCGGGGCTGGGCGATATCCCGGTGCTCGGGGCCTTTTTCAAAAGCTCGCAGATCAAGCGCGAAGAGCGTGAGCTGCTGATGATCGTCACCCCGCACCTGGTGCGCCCGCTCTCGGCGGAGGCGCAACTGCCGTCGTTGCCGGGTGAAAAACTGCGTAACTACGACCCGAATTTCTACCGCATGTTTTTCCTGGAAAACGGTAACTTCGACAAGCGCAGCGGGTTGTCCCAATGAGCCAGAGCCTGAGTCAGACCTTCCTCGCCATCACCCGCAACAACACCGATCTGGAGTGGCTGCAAAGCGCGCTTGCGCCGTTGGGCCAGGTGGTCAGTGCCGGTGGCGGCAGCCTCGACGAATTGCTCGCGCTGGTGGACGTCACCTTCGCCAGCCTGGTGTTCGTCGGCCTCGACCGGGAACACGTGGTGGCCCAGAGCGCGCTGATCGAAGGCGCGCTGGAGGCCAAGCCGATGCTGGCGATCGTTGCGCTTGGCGACGGCATGGACAACCAGCTTGTACTCAATGCGATGCGCGCCGGGGCCCGGGATTTCGTCGCCTACGGTTCGCGCTCCAGCGAAGTGGCCGGGCTGGTGCGCCGCTTGAGCAAACGCCTGCCGCCGGTGACCCACAACGCGCAACTGGGCGGCCTGACGGTGTTGTACGGCGTACAGAGCAGTTCCGACGGCGCACTGCTGGCCAACCATATGGCACTGGTGGTGCAAAAGAGCGGGCAGCAGACGCTGCTGCTGGATCTCGGGCTACCCCGTGGCGATAGCCTGGCGTTGCTGGGGCTGGAGAGTTCGTTCCACTTCGGCGATGCCTTGCGCCACCTGCGCAGGCTCGACGCCACGCTCATCGACAGTGCCTTCACCAGCGCCGAAGCGGGGATGCGGATTCTGGCCTACGCCGACAATGACGCACCACTGGAAAGCACCAGCGCCGCCGAGCTGTTCATGTTGCTCAGCGCCTTGCGCCAGCACTTCCAGCACATCGTCGTGAACCTCACCGGCCAGCCTGACAGCGAAGCCCTGCGGACCTTTGTCAGCCATTGCGACAAGCTGATCTGGTACACCGACCAGAGCGTGCTCGATTGCCGGCGCAATCTGGCGGTGTTCAATCTGTGGCGGGAAAAAGGCATGAAGCTCGATCACGGGCGGCTGCTGGTCGACCGCTATCTGAGCAACGTCGCGCCAGATGCGGACACCCTCGGCAAGACCTTCAACCTGGAAGTGATCGCGGTGCTGACTTTGAGTCCGGAGCTGCGCATGAACGCCAAGAACCAGGGCGTCAGCCTGTTTGAACTGGCGCCCAGGGAAAAACTCACCCAGAGCCTGCGGGTACTCGGCGAACGGCTGGCCAAGCGCTCCGAAGGTCTGGCCAAACCCAAGGTCACCTGGTTCGACCGGCTGCGAGGCACCTCATGAGCCCGGAAAAGCTTTTCGGTGCACCGGCGCGGGGCCAGTCCGGCAACACCGACCACGAAGGCCTGAAACTGGTGCTGCATCGCTACATCATCGATGCCATCGAGGAGTCCGGGAAAAACCTGCTGGAAGGCTCGCGGCAGTTGCTGGCGCAATTTGTGACCGACAAGGTCGCCGAATACATCGCCCGTCTGCACCTGGCGATTTCCCGTTACGAGATGGAGCGGCTGGGGGAAGAAATCGTCGATGAGCTGACCGGCTTCGGTCCGCTGGAAGTCTTGCTGCGCGACACCGCCGTCACCGAAATCCTGGTCAACGGCCCGCATCGGGTGTTCGTCGAGCGTGACGGGGTACTGCATCAGAGTGACCTGCGCTTTATCGATGCGCACCACGTCGAACGGGTCATGCAGCGCATTCTTGCGCCGCTCGGTCGGCGGCTGGACGAGTCTTCGCCGATGGTCGATGCGCGCCTGCCCGACGGCAGCCGCGTCAACGCGATCATCCCGCCGATCGCCCTCGACGGCCCGTGCCTGTCGATTCGAAAATTCCGCAAGGACATGCTCAAGAGCAGCGACCTGATTGCGATGCAGACCATCGACCTGCCGATTTTCGAGTGTTTCCAGGAGGCCGTGGGCAAGCGCTGCAACATCCTGATCAGCGGCGGCACGGGCACCGGCAAGACCACGCTGCTGAACATTCTCAGCCAATTGATCAACCCCCACGAACGACTGGTGACCATCGAAGACGTCGCCGAACTGCAACTCGGCCACCCTCACGTGGTGCGTCTGGAAACCCGGCCGCCGAATGCCGAGGGCCATGGCGAAGTGAAAGCCAGCGACCTGATTCGCAACGCCCTGCGGATGCGCCCGGACCGGATCATTCTCGGCGAGATCCGTGGCGTTGAAGTGCTCGACGTGCTGACAGCGATGAACACCGGTCACGACGGTTCGATGAGCACGGTCCACGCCAACAATGCCCAGGATGCGTTGCTGCGCCTGGAAACCCTGGTCGGCCTGACCGGCCGCACGGTGGCCGAACGCACCCTGCGGCAGATGATCTGTGCGGCGCTCGACGTGATCATTCAGTTGACCCGCATGCCTGACGGCCGCCGCTGTGTCAGTGAAGTGGTGGAAGTGGTCGGCGTGCGCGAAGACGTCTACGTGACCAATACTCTGTTCCGTCTGGATCGACGCAGCGGTTTCGGCTTCCTGCGCGAAGCGGTCAACCCGGCCGGCGACAAGTTGCGGCGCGAGTCGAGTCTGGGCTGAACGCATGGAGCCTTCGTCATGATCGGACCGGTGATCCTGATTGTCCTTTGCCTGTTGCTGCTGGGGTTGTCGATTCGCCTGTTCCTGCAGGGCGTGCGCAAGACTGCCAACGAACGGGTGCTCTCTCGCCTCGCCGTCGGACAACCGCAAGCAACGGCCGAAAAAAACTCGTGGACCGGTCTGGAGCGGATGTTCCTGCGGGCAGGCCTTGGCCGGCCGAGCGAGCGATTCGGGCTTTGGCTGTCGTTGTGGGTCGTGGGCATGATGCTGGGTTATCTGCTGGCCGACTGGATCGGTCTGCTGGTGCTGATACTGGCGCCGCCGCTGATTTTGCGCTTGTACATCGCCTGGCTGTATCGACGCCGGCTCAATCGGATGATCGAACAGTTACCGCAGTTGCTCGACCACACCGTGCGCAGCCTCAAGTCCGGCCGGACCCTGAGCGATGCAGTGATGGGCGGTATCGAAGCCAGTGAGGACCCGCTGAAAGCCGCGATGGGCCGGGTGCAACGCAACGTGCAGCTGGGGGTGAACCTCCCGGACGCGGTCAGCGATTTCGCCGAGCTCTACGAGCAGGACGAACTGCGCATGTTCGCCCTGGGCCTGAAGGTCAACCATCGCTACGGCGGCAACGCCAGCGAGTTGCTGGAGAACCTGATCAAACTGATTCGCGAACGTGACCAGGGTGCCCGGCAACTGCGCGCGCTGACCGGCGAAACGCGGATGACCGCGTGGGTACTCGGATCGCTGCCGGTGATCCTGGTCAGTTACTTCATGCTGACCAATCCCGGCTACATGCTCGGCATGTGGAACGATTCCGGCGGTCGGAACATGCTGATTATAGCGGTGGTGTTGCAGGTCTCCGGTTGCCTGGCGCTGTGGCGCATGTTGAGGAGTGTCTGACATGCTGATGCTCGCCAGTCTCATGCTGTTGCTCGGGGCGCTGTTGCTGGTCGGCAATCACCTGCTGACCGAGCGGCGCCGGGTGCGTCAGGTCAACCAGCGTCTGCAGGGCCACCTGGTGCGCGAGAACCGTTTCGCCAACTGGCTGCGGGCACTGGGCAGCAGCCGGTTCGGCCAGCGCTCGGTGAGCATCGACAGTGAAACCCAGACCCTGCTCAGCCGGCTCGGCTGGCGCCGGGCCAGCGAGCGCTCGCTGTTTGCCGCCTGCCAGATCGGCACGCCGCTGCTGACGCTGGGGCTGGGCGTGTTTCTGAAAGAGGTGTTTTTCCCCCTCGCACCCAACGGCTGGCTGGTGCCGATGATCGCCACCGGCGTCGGCTATCTGCTGCCCAAACGCCTGCTGGCGTATGCCGCTGCCCGTCGGCAGAAAATCATTGCGGTGGAAGTGTCGACGTTTATTCCCCTGCTGCGAATCCTGTTCGAGTCCGGCATGGCCGTCGAGCAGGCCCTGCGTGTACTCAGCAGCGAGGGGCAAAAACTGCTGCCGGAACTGACCGGCGAACTGCGTCTGATCCTGGCCCGTGTCGACTCGGGCCTGGAACTCGGACAAGAGTTGAACAAGGCGGCCGCGATGCTGGCGGTGGATGAGTTCACCGACACCTGCGTGATCCTGCAACAACTGATTCAACAGGGCGGCGGCGCGATGAAGTCGTTGCTGACGCTCAAGCAACTGCTGGATGACCGACGCCTGACACGCTTGCAGGAATACATCTCGAAGATGTCGGCGAAGATGTCGGTGGTCATGATGCTGCTGCTTTTTCCGGCCTTGCTGATCGTTTTGGCGGGCCCCGGTTTTACCGCAATCACCCGGGCGTTTGCGTCCTGACAATGACAATGACAATGGCGATGGAGAGCGATTGATGAAAGCACTGATGGTCATGGCTAGCCTGTTGCTGCTCGGCGGTTGCGCAACCGACGGTCAGGCACCGTGGACGACGATGCTGGCGCCGGCCAGCTGCAGCAAGTTGAGCTCCGAACAGGAGCTGTCGCTGAACCTCGCCGATGATCTGGTCAACGACGGCAAGCTGCACGCCAGCCTGGCCAATCTGCAGGGTCTGCCCGACAACCTCGTCGAGGTGCGGCTGCGCAAGGCCAAGGTCTATCGCCTGCTGGGTCGCAGTGAAGCGGAGCCGTTGTATCGCAGTCTGCTGGGCACATGCCTGAACGCCGACGCCGAACATGGCCTGGGCCAGTTGTACGCCGCCCGTGGTGACAACGGCCAGGCGCAGGCCCACCTGCAACGGGCGGCGCGGCTGGCGCCGACCAATGAAAACATCCGCAATGATCTGGGCGTGGTGTACCTCAATCAGCTGCGGCTCGAGGACGCTCGTTTCGAGTTCCTGACCGCCATCGAGCTGAAGCAGAACAATCAGTTGGCGACGCTGAATCTGGTGACCCTGCTGCTCTACCAGAACAACTGGCAGCAAGCCGCCGAAGTGGTCAGCCGCGCGCACCTGACCCCGGAGCAGTTCAGCGATGCCCAGGCGCGTGCGGAGAAACTCAAGTCGCCGGTCAGAGCCAGACCCGTCGCTGGCAATCAGGTCGCGGTGGCGATTGATGCGCAACCGGCGATCAAGTGAGCCTCAAGGAGATGCCATGAACACGTTCAAGACCCTGTGTTGCCTGAGCCTGTTGAGTCTGCCGCTCGGCGCACTGGCCATCGACGCCGGCCCGGCATCGGCACAGCAGCAGGAAACCGAAGGCTGGCTGTTGCTGCAAAGCCGCAACAAGGCCGCGTCCCCCGATCCGCAGGCGGCCACGGCCACCGAGCGTGAGCTGGCGATGCAGCGCTGGTTGAAGAAGTACAAATATGAAATCCCCGATTTCTACGACCCGGATGCCGGGGGCAAGATCGAGACGAATAACTAGCTCGTCGCAGGCAACCGGCGTTGCCTGCGACGGCGGTCTATAGCTGATAACTGAAACTGATGCTGTAACGCGGCCGGCGATTGAAGGTGTCCAGCGCTTCATCCGACATCGCCTTGGCGGCTTCCAGGGCGATGTTGTAGTACTTCGCATCGCCAAATCTCAGGCCGACCGCCGCCGATGACAGGTTGTTGGCCTGCACCGGCAATTCATTGAACCAGCTGCGCGAGCGGTCGAGCACGAAGTACGGTTGCAGGATGCGCACCCAGTTGCCGTCGCGGTTGAAGCTGTAGTTGATTTCGTAAGCCACACCCCAGCCCTTGTCGCCGGACGCCTGATCATCGGGATAACCACGGCCGAAATTCTGCCCGCCGAACACCGCGCGCTCGCTGTCGGGCAGGGTGTCGTCGCTCCAGTACAACGCGGCTGACAGTACGCCTTGCCAGTTATCAAAGAACTTGTCGCTCTGCACCCCCGACAGACGCACCCGGAAAAAATCGAGGTCGATGGCGCTGTTGTTCGTGTGCGCGCCCAGGCTGTCGAAGCCCTGGTACACGCCGCCGCTTAGAATGCGCAGTTGCCGGGCATCGGCCTTGCGCCAGTCGCTTTCGAAGGCGAGGGCGCGGATGTCGGTGCGTTCTTCGACGCTCAGCGGGTAGCCGATCACGTTGTAGCGGGTCTTGTCGTTGACGGCGTACAGGCGCGATCCGGCGGTCAGCAGTTCATCCGAGGCGGCAATCAGCGGCAGGCTGAAGCCGAGCGAGTAACGGTCGTTTTCGCGATGCGGCTTGAGTTCCAGACCGTTGTTCAGCACTACGTTGGTGCCGGGATCGGCCCGGTAGCGTGAGGCCGACAGGCTCAGTTGCGCACCTTCGTCGTTGACGAACTGGTTGTAGTCCAGCCGGTAGTAACGCTCGTGATCATCCCCCGGTGGAAACAGGCCGCTGAGGCTCAGCTGTTCGCCCATCGAGGTTTGTGAATTGCTGCTGATACCGAGCAGGGCCTGAGTGCCGTTGCGGTTGTCTTCGGTGGTGCTCAGGGTGCTGGTGAACGGTTTGCGGCTGGCCTGGGCCACCAGCGTCGTTGCACCGTCGGTGGTGCCGGGTGGCGGCACCTGGGCCTGGATCGTCACGCCGGGAATGCGGGTCATCAGTGTGGTGTAGCGCTCGAACGTCTTGCGTGTGAGAGGGCGCTCAGCCTGAAGCTTGGCCGCCAGTCGCTCGAGCAGGGCTTTGACCCGCCCGACGTCGCCCGCGATCTGCACGTCCCGCACGTAGCCTTCCACCAGCACGACGCGCGCCACGCCGTCGTCGAAGTTCTGTTGTGGCAGGAAGGCGTAGGACAGCAGATAACCGTCCTGCTGGTAGCGACGGGTGATGTTGCGGGTGGCTTCGATCAGGTCGGCAAGGCTGCTCTCGCGACCGATCAGGGGCTTGTAGATTTCGGCCAGTTCGTTCAGCGGGTAGAGCGTGCCGCCTTCGATCTGCACGGTCCTGAGGTTGATCTTCGTGCCCATCAACAACGGCTGCGCGGCGGTGGCGCCGGGCTCCGGCACTTGCAGCGGCGCGGCGTTCGGCCGGTAGGCGTCGGCGGGCAGGTTCGGCACCGGCAGGTTGCGAATGGTTTCGTTGCTGTTGAGAAAGCTGGGCAGGGTGTCGGCGAGGGTTGTGCAACTGAGACCGAGAAACAGCAGGGATGCCATAACGCGCATAGGACACTCCATGTTCAAACCCCAGCACCGGGCGGGTTTTCTCCTAAGAAAAAAGCGGAAGACTCGTGGGAATCTTCCGCCCTCAACCAAGCGTAGGCGCTGTAGGTTCGGCCGTCGAATCGGCCAGGTGCAATTCAGCGTTTGTTGCCGCCCAGGGCGCCGGTAAGACCGCCGAGGGCGCCACCCAGTCCGCCGCCAGTCCCGGTGGCGGTGCCACCGTTGACCAGTCCGCCGACCGCAGTGACCGTATTGCCCACCGTGGTGACGGTGTTGCCGACCGCCGTCACTACAGGGTTGCTGTTGGTGCTGGCAATCGTGTTGCCGAGATTGCCGACGGCACCGCCGACCTGACCGGTGAGACCGGCGACCGGAGTGCCGAGCCCGGTGGCGGCGCCGACGTTCTGGGTCAGGCTGGTGACCGCCGTGGTGACTGGCGCAAGTCCGGCACCCACGTTGTTGCCCAGGGTTGCCAGGGGAGTGGTCGGGCTGGTGATCGGCGAGCCCGAACCGCCGAGCACGGTGTTGAGCGAGGCCACGGTTTTGCCGGCCGCCGCCAGCACGCCACCGGGTGCGGCGAGAGTGCCATTGCCGCTGCTCAAGCCGGCGCCGACGTTGACCACGGCGCCGCCGACGGTTTGCAGCAAGCCATTGCTGCCCAGACCGCCACCGACGCCTGTTCCCGAACCGGTGCCGTTGTCCACCAGCCCACCGGCCTTGCCGACCGCGGTGCCGACATTGCTCAGGGCGCCGCCGACGGTGTTGGTCAGGGCGTTGCCGTTGCCGGCGACAGTGACCTTGTCACCCACGCCGTCAACCGTGCTGCCGACCTTCTGGACCAAACCGTTCAACGGCGCGCCCAGTCCTGTAGCCGTACCGAGTTTGTCCGTGGTGCTTTCGACCATGGCAATCACCGGCACCAGTTTGCTGCCGACTTCTTTGGTCACCGAGCCGAGCGGGCCGGTGGTGGTGGCGGTGCTGAGGGTGTCGCCGAGCATGGTGACCTTTTCGCCGACCCCGTTTAGCACTGGGGCGACCTTGGTTACCACACCGCCGACCACGGGAACGCTGCCCGTGGCAGTGGCCAGTTTGCCGCTCAGGTCGGACACGCCGTTGCCCACATCCTGCACCACGCCGCCGACCGCCGAAGCGGTGACGCCCAGACCATTGTCGGTGGTTGCCAGTTTGCCGATGCCGTTGGCTACGCCGTCACCCAGCGTGGTCACTACGTTGCCGGCGGTTTTGGCGGCGCTTTGCACCACGCCGCCAACGACAGGCACGCCGCTCAGGGAGTCACCGACCTGGCCGACGCCATCGCCGACGCCGCTGACGGTATTACCGACGTCCTGCACCAGGGTGGTCGTCACCAGCGAAGGCGTCGTGGGATTGGTCGGGTTCGTCGGGTCCGTCGGATTGGTGGGATTGGAGGGATTGGTCGGATTGGTCGGATCCGTTGTCCCTCCCGTTCCGCCAGTGCCACCGGTACCGCCAGTGCCGCCAGTGCCCGCGGTGTCTCCGGTTCCACCCGTGCCACCGGTGCCGCCAGTACCCGCAGTCGAGCTGTCGGGGGAAGAACTGCCGGAACTGCTGTGATGACCGCCGCCGCCACTGCTGCAACCGGCCAGACCGAGGGAGAGAATGAGGGCCAGTGCCGTTGCCGATTTGCACCATGCCGCCTGAGCTTTCATCTGAGTTTTCATGAGCGTTATTCCTTGCACCTGTCACAACGTTTGTTGTTTTCGATGGCCCGCCGATTCTGTTGCCGGCAGTGCCTTCGTCCGTTGTGCTCATATCAGTCGCAAGGGCGGATCCACGCCATTCTCAAGTTGGTATTAACGCCTTTATGCAGGGGGATGCGAGTGCCGCCTAACGACTAATACCGAGGATATAGGCGCGCAAAAAAAAGCCTTGAAAATCAAGGCTGGGTTTCGGCGAGGGATGTTTGTGCGGCGCGGGAAAACTTAAGTGATATATACACAATTGAGCAGGTTTTCCCGGCCTCGATGTCAGGCTACCGGCTGCCAGTTGCCCACCATGTGCTCCAGATCCCCGGCGCCAATCAGGCGCAACTCACCGCTGGAGCCGGCAGCGCTGGCGAACAGGCTCACCTCGCTCGGCAGGCGCACCGGTTTGCGAAAATGCACGGTGACCTCAAGGTTGGCCTTGGGCAGATGATCTGCCAGAGCTGCCAGCGTGCGGGCCTTGTTCCATAACCCGTGGGCGATGGCTGTGGGGAAACCGAACAGCTTGGCACTGGCGGCGCTCAGGTGGATCGGGTTGTAGTCGCCGGAGACTTTCGCGTACTGCCGGCCGATGTCCGCCGGCGCCTTCCATTGCGCCACTTGCATCAGCGGCAGCGCCGGCTCCCAGGCCTGTTCGACCGGTTCGCCTTCAAGCTTCACGCCGCGACAGAGCATTTGGCTTTCGGCTTCCCACAACGGGCCGAGTTGATCGTCGAGGGTGGTCAGCAGATCGAAGGTCGCGCCCTTTGGATGCGGTTGCAGGTTATGCACCCGGACACTGACTTGCGCGCGACTGATCCCGCCCATTGGCCGCAATACGCGGATGCGGTTGCGCAGATGAATCAGCCCCAGCAGCGGGAACGGAAAGTCTTTGGCCGTCAGCAATTGCATCTGCAGGGCGAACGCCAGGATATGCGGATAGGTCGGCGGCAGCAGGCCGTCATCGGCGAAACCGCAGACCTTGCGATAGGCCGCCAGACGTTTGCCATCGACCTCGACGGCGCAGCGCAGGCCGCTGGCGGGCAGGGTGGTGCCGGTGATTTTGCGTCGGGTCGCCGCCCGGGCATACAGCCCCGGCAGGCTCGGCTCGTGGTGCAGCGTATGCCATTCGATGGTCATGGTCAGGCTCCCAGAACGCTTTGGCCGCACACCCGCAGCGCTTGTCCGGTGAACGCGCCGGTGCCCGGTTGGGCCAGCCAGGCCACGGCTTCGGCGACGTCTTGCGGCAGGCCGCCCTGGCCCAGCGAACTCATGCGCCGCCCGGCTTCACGCAGGCCGAACGGAATGTGCGCAGTCATCTGGGTCTCGATGAATCCCGGCGCCACGGCATTGATGCTGATGCCGCGTTCCAGCAGGGTCGGCGCCCAGGCCTGGGCCAGTCCGATCAGCCCGGCCTTGCTTGCCGCGTAGTTGGTCTGCCCGCGATTGCCGGCGATGCCGCTGATCGAGGCCAGCAGAATGACCCGGGCGTTATCGCGCAACGTGCCGCTGTCGAGCAGGGCTTTGGTCAGCACTTGCGGTGCGTTGAGGTTGACCGCCAACACCGCGTCCCAGAATTCCGGCGTCATGTTGGCCAGGGTCTTGTCACGGGTGATGCCGGCGTTGTGCACCAGAATGTCGAGGCCGTCCGGCAGCTGTTCGATCAGTTGCGCGGCAGCATCTTCGGCGCAGATGTCGAGGGTGATGGCGCGCCCGCCGAGGCGCGCGGCCAGGGCTTCCAGATCGGTTTTCGCGGGCGGCACGTCGAGCAGGATCACCTCGGCGCCGTCACGGGCCAAAGTTTCGGCGATGGAGGCGCCGATGCCGCGCGCCGCACCGGTGACCAGTGCCTTACGTCCGGCCAACGGGCGCGTCCAGTCGGTGACCTGGGTGGCGCAGGCTGTCAGCCGGATCACCTGCCCGGAGACGAATGCACTTTTCGGCGAAAGGAAAAACCGCAGCGGCCCTTCGAGCTGATCCTCGGCGCCTTCGCCCACGTAGATCAATTGCAGCGTGCCGCCGCTGCGCAGCTCCTTGGCCAGCGAGCGAGAGAAGCCTTCAAGGGCTCGCTGTGCGCTGGCGGCAAACGGTTCACGCAGGGTTTCCGGGGCGCGGCCGAGGATCACCAGATGCGCGCTGCTGTCGAGGTTTTTCATCAACGGCTGGAAGAACTCACGCAGCTGCTTCAGCTGGTCGGTGTGCTGCAAATCGCTGGCGTCGAACACCACGGCCTTGAGTTTCGGGCCATGGCCGGGAATCCATTGGGTGGCGCTGGCCGGCTGATCGCCGTAGCGATAAATGGCATCGGTCAACCGGTTGGCAAAGGCGCTGACCTGCTCGGCCAGCGGACCACCGCCGATCAGCAGCGCACCGTCCACTGGCCGCAGGCGCCCCGCCTGCCATCGTTCCAGCCGCACCGGCGACGGCAGGCCCAGGGCTCCGACCAGACGGTGGCCGATGGACGAGTTGGCGAAGTCGATATAGCGGTCAGACATGGAACGCTCTCCAGAAGATGGGGTTCAAAGTGTGGACTGCGAAGGGCAATCAATCGTTCGATCCACGCAATAAGGCCTACGCTAGAACAGCAGAGTAGTTTGCCCTCGGCGCTTTTGTGGCCCGACCGGGTTTTCAGCGCTCGATTTTCAGACCGGATATTTCACAAGGAGCATTTCATGAGTCAGCTGCGCCGCGTCGCGATCATTGGTGGCAACCGCATTCCGTTCGCCCGTTCCAACGGGCCCTACGCCACCGCCAGCAATCAGGTGATGCTCACCGCCGCTCTCGAAGGCCTGATCGAACGCTACAACCTGCACGGCCAGCGCATCGGCGAAGTGGTCGCAGGGGCGGTGCTGAAATTGTCACGGGATATGAACCTGACCCGCGAATGCGTGCTTGGCTCACGCCTGTCACCGGCCACCCCGGCCTACGACATTCAGCAGGCCTGCGGCACTGGCCTGGAAGCGGCGCTGCTGGTGGCGAACAAGATCGCCCTCGGCCAGATCGATTGCGGCATTGCCGGCGGCGTCGACACCACGTCGGATGCGCCGATCAGCGTCAGCGAAGGCCTGCGCAAGATCCTTCTGCAAGCCAACCGCGCCAAGACCACCGGCGACAAGCTCAAGACCTTTCTGCAATTACGCCCGAAACACCTGATCCCCGACTTCCCGCGCAACGGCGAACCGCGCACCGGCCTGTCGATGGGCGAGCACTGCGAATTGATGGCGCAGACCTGGAACATCCCCCGCGAGGAACAGGATCAACTGGCCTTCGAAAGCCACCACAAACTGGCGGCTTCCTACAGCGAAGGCTGGCACAACGACCTGATGACCCCATTCCTCGGCCTGACCCGCGACAACAACCTGCGCCCGGACCTGACCCTGGAAAAACTCGCGACCCTGAAACCGGCCTTCGAGAAAAGCGCCAAAGGCACGCTGACTGCCGGCAACTCGACGCCGCTGACCGATGGCGCGTCGGTGGTGCTGCTGGGTAGCGAGGAGTGGGCGAAGGAACGCGGCTTGCCGATCCTCGCTTACTTGCGTGACGGCGAAGCGGCGGCGGTGGATTTCGTCAACGGCGCCGAAGGGCTGCTGATGGCGCCGGTCTATGCCGTGCCACGCTTGCTGGCGCGCAATGGGCTGACCTTGCAGGACTTCGACTACTACGAAATTCACGAGGCCTTCGCCGCGCAAGTGTTGTGCACGTTGAAGGCCTGGGAGGATCCGGACTACTGCAAGACCCGGCTCGGGCTGGACGCGCCGCTGGGCTCGATTGATCGCAGCCGCTTGAACGTCAAGGGCAGCTCGCTGGCGGCGGGGCATCCGTTCGCCGCGACGGGCGGGCGAATTGTGGCGAATCTGGCGAAGTTGCTGGATGCGGCGGGGCAGGGGCGGGGGTTGATTTCGATTTGTGCGGCGGGGGGGCAGGGGGTGACTGCCATCGTCGAGCGCTGAAGGAACAAGAAGCCCCCTCTCCCAAGGGAGAGGGGATTACAAAGGTTACTCAGGTACGGAACCTGCGCACCAACCCGTCCAGCTCATTCGACAACCCCGCCAGACTCTGTGAATCCAGCCGCGCCGAATTCGCCAGCTCCGCCACCAACTGCGCATCACCATGAATCTGGCTGATATGCCGATTGATGTCCTCAGCCACCTGATGCTGCTCTTCAGCGGCCGTGGCGATCTGCGTGTTCATGTCGCGAATCACATCCACCGACTCACGGATCTGACCGAAGCTTTCTCGCGCTTCGCCGATGCGTGCCACCGATTGCTGAGACACATCGAGGCTGGCGCGCATCTGCTGAGTCACCGCGCTGGTGCGTTTGGCCAGGTTGCCCAGCAGCCCGTCGATTTCCGCCGTCGAATCCGCCGTGCGTTTGGCCAGTGCGCGAACCTCATCGGCCACCACCGCAAAACCACGACCCTGCTCACCGGCCCGCGCCGCTTCGATGGCCGCGTTGAGCGCCAGCAGGTTGGTCTGTTCGGCGATGGAGCGGATGGTGCCGAGGATCGACTGGATGTCGTTGCTGTCGCGTTCCAGTTGTTGCATCGACTGCGCCGATTGCTCCAGCTCCTGGCTCAGTTGATCGACGCTGTGCACCGCCGCATCGATCTGCTGCTGACCTTCGCGGGCCTGGCGCTGGCCGCTGTCGGCAGACTCCGCCGCCTGGCTGCACGAGCGGGCGACTTCGTTGGCGGTGGCGACCATTTCGTGGAACGCGGTCGAGACCATGTCCACCGCTTCGCGCTGGCGCCCGGCGGCTTCCGCCATGTCGCCGGATACCCGGGTCGAGCTCTGCGAAGTGGCGAGGATTTTTCCGGCCGCGCCACCGATATGCTGAATCAGGCTGCGGATCGCGGTGAGGAACTGGTTGAACCAGTTGGCCAGTTGCGCGGTTTCGTCGCTGCCACGGATATCGAGGCTCTTGGTCAGGTCGCCTTCGCCCTGGGCGATGCCTTCCAGACCGCTGGCCACGCTGCGGATCGGCCGCACGATCAGGCTGGCGAAACTGGCGCCGACCACCGCGAAGATCACCGCCAGCACCGCAGCGATGATTGCGATCAGCCAGGTGAGTTTAGTGGCCGAACTCATTACGTCGTTCTGTTTGATCAGGCCGATGAAGGTCCAGCCCAGTTGCTCCGAGGGCCAGACATTGGCCATGTAGCGTTCGCCGTTGAGCTCGATGTCAACCAGGCCTTTGCCGGCCTTGGCCAGTTGCGCGTAGCCGTCGCCGAGGCTGTCGAGTCGTTTGAAGTTGTGCTCCGGTTGCTTCGGATCGACCAGCACCGTGCCGGTGTTTTCCATCAGCATCAGATAACCGCTTTCGCCGAGCTTGATCTGTTTGACGATCTCGGTCAGTTGCTTGAGCGACACGTCAATGTTGACCACGCCACCCTGGGCGCCCAACTGGTTGGCGACCGCGCGCACGGTGCTGACCAGAACCGCGTCGTCGCCGGCCCAGTAATAGGCCTCGGTGCGCAGGGTCTTGCCCGGGTTGGCCATGGCCGTCTTGTACCAGGGGCGGGTGCGCGGGTCGTAGTTGGCCATCTTCGGATCGCCCGGCCAGAAGGCATAGCCGCCGCTGTTCAATCCATAGGAGACGTAGGAGTAGGCCGGGTGGGATTTGGCCAGCCCCTCGAACAGTGCAAACAGTTGCTTGTCGATCTCGCCATCGGAGGTATCGGCGGCGTTGGCGCTCATGCGGCTGCGAACGCTGCCATCGGCGTTCCGCACCAGCGGCTGCGCCGCCAGGTAATCGACGTTCTGGCTGATGCCGTCGAAAAACAGCTGCATGGCATTGCTGACCTGACGGATCTCGCGCCCGCTGCTGTCGACAAAATCGTCCCGGGCATCGCTGCGCAGGTTGAGTACCACCAGCGTGGCGACCAGCACCACGGGCAAGCAGGCGATGATTGCAAACGCCCAGGTCAACTTCTGTTTGATGTTCATCCGCGCTCCAGATTTTCTTGTAGGCCCACGCAGTGCAGATGACTCGCGGTTATTGGCAGCCGAAAAACCTATTTCTCACCCGTTTCCCTGGGTGCGACATCGAAGTTTTTTTTGGAACGATTGTCGGACAAGTTCCTCTGTCTCAGAGGAATTCGGCTGATGAAGGGGGAAATTGAGGTCTTGGGAGAAAATTCTTACGAGATCTGTTCAGTTGGATGTCAGATTCTGTCGCAAATGCCCTCAAGTCCTGGCGCCTATAAATTCGCCGGCCTCGGCTATGATTCGAAGCGGTCGATAAAGAGGCGAATTGACCTGATTTATCCGGCACAGTGTGTGCATCCACAAGTTCACAGGTCGGCAACCCCTCCCCGCGATGCGAGGATTGCCGTATAACGAATGACATTCGCGTGTTTGGTAATAAAGGACCCACAATAAAAGCTGATGAAGACTCCAAAACGCATTGAACCCCTGATCGAGGACGGTCTGGTCGACGAAGTGCTGCGTCCACTCATGAGTGGCAAAGAAGCAGCTGTTTATGTGGTGCGCTGCGGCAATCAGTTACGTTGCGCAAAGGTCTACAAGGAGGCGAACAAACGCAGTTTCCGCCAGGCGGCCGAGTATCAGGAAGGCCGCAAGGTTCGCAACAGCCGACAGGCCCGGGCGATGGCCAAGGGTTCCAAGTTCGGGCGCAAGGAAGCCGAAGACGCCTGGCAGAACGCCGAAGTCGCGGCGCTGTTCCGCCTGGCCAACGCCGGGGTGCGGGTGCCCAAGCCGTACGACTTCCTCGAAGGCGTGCTGCTGATGGAACTGGTGGCCGATGAATACGGGGATGCCGCGCCGCGTCTGAACGACGTGGTGCTGGAGCCGGATCAGGCCCGCGAATATCACGCGTTCCTGATCTCGCAGATCGTACTGATGTTGTGTACCGGCCTGGTGCACGGTGACCTTTCGGAGTTCAACGTGCTGCTGACGCCGACGGGGCCGGTCATCATCGACCTGCCGCAAGCGGTGGACGCCGCCGGCAACAACCACGCGTTCAGCATGCTCGAGCGTGACGTCGGCAACATGGCGTCGTACTTCGGCCGATTCGCCCCAGAGTTGAAGAAAACCAAGTACGCCAAGGAAATGTGGGCGTTGTACGAAGCGGGTACGTTGCACCCGGCCAGCGTGCTGACCGGCGAGTTCGACGATCCCGAGGACCTGGCCGATGTCGGCGGGGTGCTGCGCGAGATCGAAGCGGCACGTCTGGATGAGGAGCGCAAGCAAGCCATCCGCGCGGCGGACGACGAGCCCAAGGGCAAGTCCGACGAACCGCCTCCGCCACCGTGGATGCAGTGAGCATCTGAAAAACAAAACCCGGCTTCGGCCGGGTTTTACACATTCAAGGATTGATTGTGACCAGCACTTCCCGCAATGCCCGGCTGATCATCACGGCGCGGCTGATCTCCGATTTCGGCGCGTTCCTCAACATGGTTGCGCTGGCCACTTATGTCTACCTGCTGAGCAACAGCGCGATGAGCGTGGGGATCTTTCTCGCCAGTCGCGTGGGCGGCGGGATTTTCGCCAGCCTGATCGGCACCGCGTTTTATCGTCGATGCAGCGGTCGCTTGCCGTTGATTGCCTTCGATCTATTGCGCGCCACAGTGCTCGGTTTGTTGCTGATCGTGCCGGTCAGTCAGCAGGCGTTGTTGCTGCCGCTGATCGCGTTCGGTCTGGGCTTTGGCAATTCAATGTTCGCCATCGGCCTCAACAGTCAGTTGCCGCGCTTGATCGAGCCGGCGCAGTTGCTCAAGACCAATGCCTGGATCACGTCCGCCTCGTCCATGGCGATGGTCGGCGGCAGTCTGGTATCCGGGTTGCTGGTCGCGGGATTTGGTTTTGAAACGGTGTTTGCGCTGAACGCGGTGACCTATCTGTTGGCGGCAGTGTTGATTGCGCCGCTGCGGTTCAGCGCACCGGAGCCAGTGGCCGAATCCAGCGCTAAACAGGGTGAGTGGTCGGCATTGTTGCAAGGCTTGCGCAGCGCTCCGGTGGTTGCGGCGATGCTGGCGGTGACTATGGCCGACACCCTTGGCAGCGCTGCGCACAACGTCGGTTTTCCGATCATTTCCAAACTGCTGACACCGGACTCGGCCAGCACCACGCTGGGCCTGATGCTCGCAGTGTGGGCCGTCGGCAAACTGCTCGGCGCGCGGATCGCCAGTCGCCTCAACGGCTCGGAAAACATTCATCTGGAGCGCCGCTATTTCGGTGGCGTGCTGCTGATGTCCTGCGGCTTCATCCTGATGTTCCAGCAGCACAGCGTCGTCGGTCTGTTGCTGTTTTCGCTGCCGGCCGGGTTGGGCGACGGTTTCTCGGAAGCCGGCTTGATGTCACGTCTGCAACGGGAACCGGAGCCTTTGCGCCTGCCGATCTTCAGCTTCCTGACGCTGTTGCAGATGACCGGGTTCGGCGTCGGCATGCTGATCGCCGCACCGTTCTATGCGTGGTGGGCGCCGGGTGCCGTGGTGCTGCTGTTCCACGGCATTCCCCTCGCCACAGTGCTGTCGATGAAAATCCTGCTGCTCAGGCGCGCGCGGGTTGCGCGCAGCAGCCCGACGCCAGTTCCTTGAGGATCGGACAGTCCGGGCGATGGTCGCCGTGGCAGTGCTCGACCAGATCCTGCAGAGTGTCGCGCAGTTCGCCGAGTTCGCGGATCTTCTGATTCAGCTCGTCGATGTGCTGGCGGGCCAGGGCCTTCACATCGGCGCTGGCGCGCTGGCGATCCTGCCAGAGGGTCAGCAGCTTGCCGACTTCCTCCAGCGAAAAGCCCAGGTCCCGCGAACGCTTGATGAATGCCAGCGTGTGCAGGTCATCGTCACCGTAGACGCGATAGCCGCTGTCGGTGCGATGGGCAGCCTTGAGCAGACCGATCGACTCGTAATAACGGATCATCTTCGCGCTCAGGCCACTGTGGCGGGCCGCTTGGCCGATGTTCATCGGTTGTCCTCCAGATCCTCGGGTTTCCAGGTTTTCAACAGTAGCGCATTGCTCACCACGCTGACGCTCGACAGGGCCATCGCCGCACCAGCCAGCACCGGATTGAGGAAGCCGAACGCCGCCAGCGGAATGCCGATCAGGTTGTAGACGAAGGCCCAGAACAGGTTCTGGCGGATCTTCGCGTAGGTCTTGCGGCTGATTTCCAGTGCGGCCGGCACCAGCCGTGGATCGCCGCGCATCAGGGTGATGCCGGCGGCGTGCATGGCCACGTCGGTGCCGCCGCCCATGGCGATGCCGATGTCGGCCGCGGCCAGCGCCGGTGCGTCGTTGATGCCGTCACCGACCATGGCCACGACCCCGGTTTTTTTCAGCTCGGCGACAGTGGCGGCTTTTTCCGCCGGCAGCACTTCGGCGTGGACATTTTCGATGCCCAGCGCTTCGGCCACCACCCGGGCGCTGCCGCGGTTGTCGCCGGTCAGCAGGTGGCTGTGGATGTGCTGCGCGGCCAGTTGTTGCACCGCGTGCAGCGCGCCTGGCTTGAGGGTGTCGCCGAAGGCGAACAGACCGAGCACGCGAGGTTCCGGGCTTTGCTCGATCAGCCAGGACAGCGTGCGGCCCTCGGTTTCCCAGGCCTTGGCGGATTCGCTCAGGGTTGCGGCGTTCAAACCGCTTTCTTCCAGCAAGCGCCGGTTGCCCAGCGCCAGGCGCCGGCCGTCGAGGCTGCCGGCGATGCCGCGCCCGGTCAGGGACTGGCTGTCGCTGACATCCGGCACGCTCAGATGGCGTTCGGCACAGGCATCCAGCACCGCTTTGGCCAGCGGATGTTCGCTGCCGCGTTGCAGTGCGCCGGCCGCTGTCAGTAGGGCGTTTTCATCACCCTCGATCGCGCTGAAATGCGCGATGCGCGGCGTGCCGGAGGTCAGGGTGCCGGTCTTGTCGAACACCACGGCGCTGACTTCATGGGCACGCTCCAGTGCTTCGGCATCCTTGATCAGAATCCCGTGGCGGGCGGCCACGCCGGTGCCGGCCATGATCGCGGTCGGTGTCGCCAGACCGAGGGCACACGGGCAGGCGATCACCAGTACCGCGACGGCGTTGATCAACGCGGTTTCCAGCGGCGCGCCGTACAGCCACCAGCCGATCAGTGTAGCCAGGGCCAGTAGCAGAACCGTCGGCACGAACACCTGACTGACTTTATCCACCAGTTTCTGGATCGGTGCCTTCGCAGCCTGGGCGTCCTCCACCAGACGGATGATCCGCGCCAGCACGCTTTCCGCACCGAGCGCCGTAGTGCTTACCAGCAAGCGGCCTTCGCCGTTGATCGCGCCGCCGGTGACCCTGTCGCCCGGTTGCTTGGGCACCGGCAGGCTCTCGCCGCTGATCAGTGCTTCGTCGGCGTGGCTCTGGCCTTCCAGCACTTCGCCGTCCACCGGGAAACGCTCACCGGGTTTGACCAAAACCCGATCGCCAAGACGCAGGGCGCTGATGGCGACGTCCTGTTCGCGGCCATCGATGACTTGAATTGCCCGCTCCGGGCGCAACGCTTCCAGTGCGCGGATGGCGCTGGCGGTCTGGCGTTTGGCACGGCTTTCCAGGTATTTGCCGAGCAGCACCAGAGCGATGACCACCGCCGAGGCCTCGAAATACAGATGCGGCATGCGCCCGTCGGCGGTGGCCCATTCGTAGAGACTCAAGCCATAACCGGCGCTCGTGCCCAATGCCACCAGCAAATCCATGTTGCCGGCCCCGGCGCGTACGGCTTTCCACGCCGCCAGATAAAACCGCGCACCGAAAATGAATTGCACCGGGGTCGCGAGGGCGAATTGCGCCCAGGCCGGCAGCATCCAGTGAATGCCGAACGGTTGCAGCAGCATCGGCAGCACCAGCGGCAAGGCGAGGGCGATGGCGCAGATCAGTGCCCAGCGCTCATGGTCCAGGCGCTGTTGACGATTGTCGGATTGCGGATTTTCGAGTTCGAAGAGGCTGGCCGAATAACCGGCCTTGCTCACGGCGGCGATCAGGGTTTGCGGGTCGACCGCGCCGAGCAATTCGAGATGAGCGCGTTCATTGGCGAGGTTGACGCTGACGCTTTTCACCCCCGCAACCTTGTTCAGGGCGCGTTCGACGCGACCGACGCAGGAGGCGCAGGTCATGCCGTCGATGTTCAATTCCACGGTCTGCTGCGGCACGCTGTAACCGGCGCGTTCGACTGCTTCCATCAGCGCCGGCAGGCTGTCGCCGGGGGCCTGCACCCGGGCCTGTTCGGTGGCGAGGTTGACGCTGACGGCACTGGCGCCGCTGACTTTGCTCAACGCCCGCTCGACACGGCCGGCGCAACTGGCGCAGGTCATGCCGCTGATGGGCAGATCGAAGGTGATGGAATCGGACATCGGTCGTACTCCCTGTAGAAGATGCCTACAGGATCAACCTTGCCATGCTGGCAAGGTCAAGCGCCAATCCGAAAGCGTCAGTAGCCGAGGCCGGTCGGCTTGAGGTACATGCCTTCCTGGTTCATCGCGATGCGGAATTTCAGGATGTCGCCGGCATGCAGTCTGATCTCCTGCGAGCCCGGCGCGAGCATGCCCGGGTTGCAACCCGGCATTTGCCCCGGCAGCAGCTTCAGGCGCAGCGAGACATTGCCCGGCGGCAGGTTGAACGATGTGCTTTGCTCCTGAAACAGGCGCGCCGACAGCTGATCCTGGATGTACACGCCGATTTCGCAGGAGGTCGCCACTTCCAGGCGCTCGCGGGAAATGATCAGCACCCCGTAATCTTCCCCGGCGGCTTGCACCGAAGGGATCGCGGCAAAGAGGCTGAGTAAGCCAAACAGGCTGAAAGCTGACCAGCGCATGGCTGAATCTCCTGAATTCATGTCATTGATGCGTGCAGCTTGGCCGAGCGCGGCGCCGATTGCCAGCCCGGCAGTTTTTTGCAGAACTTGACCTTGCCATCGTGGCAAGCCTGAAACTGCCGGCAACCTCACTCAAAGGAGTCATTCCATGCAAGTGTTCACTGTTGAAGGCATGTCCTGCGGTCACTGTGTCAAGGCCGTCACCCAGGCGGTGCAGAGCAAGGATCCGGCCGCCAGCGTGCGGGTCGATCTGGCGGCGAAGGAAGTCGGCGTCGAAAGTGCGCTGAGCGCCGAGCAGGTGATCGAGGCGATCAGCGAAGAAGGCTACGCCATCAAACTCGCCTGATCTTTTTAATAGTTAGCGAGCTACCGGAATGTTCAAGGCGTCCTCGCGCAGCTAGACTGTCGGGCTGCACTCAACTCAACTGCCCGCCCGACCTGGACGCCTGATGAACTTCCGTACCCTTCTGATTCTCGGTGCCCTGACCGCTTTCGGTCCGTTGGCGATCGACTTCTATCTGCCCGCGTTTCCCACCATGGCGCTGGCGTTCGGCACCGACGAGAAACACGTCCAGCTGACGCTGTCGGCTTACTTCTTCGGCCTGTCCATCGGTCAACTGGCTTACGGGCCGTTGGCGGATCGCTTCGGCCGGCGGATTCCGTTGCTGATCGGTCTGACGCTGTTCACGCTGGCGTCAGTTGCCTGCGCCTATGCGCCGAATCTGGAGTGGCTCATCGCGGCACGGCTGGTGCAGGCGCTGGGCGGTTGTGCGGGGATGGTGATTGCCCGGGCGGTGGTCAGCGACAAGTGCGACGCGGTGGGTTCGGCGAAAGTGTTCTCGCAGCTGATGCTGGTGATGGGGTTGGCACCGATTCTGGCGCCGATGCTCGGCGGCCTGCTGGTCAACACCACGGGGTGGCAGTCGATTTTCCTGGTGCTGACCGGATTCAGTGCCTTGGCCGGACTGGCCGTGGCCCTCGGCCTGCCGGAAAGTCTGCCGGCGCATGTTCCGCGCCAGCCGTTGTCCGGTGCCCTGCGTCAGTACGGTCGGCTACTGGCGGATCCGGTCTACATGGGCCATGCCCTGACCGGCGGTATCGCCATCGCCGGGATGTTTGCCTACATCGCCGGTTCCCCTTTCATATTCATCAAACTGTACGGCGTGCCGGCCGAGCATTTCGGCTGGCTGTTCGGCACCAACGCGGCCGGGTTCATTCTGGTCGCACAAGTCAATGCGCGCCTGCTGGCCAAGCGCGGTCCGGCCTTTCTGCTGTCACGGGCGGTCTGGGTTTACCTGGGTGCCGGGCTGACGCTGCTCGCGGTCAGCGCCTTGCACACCGAGTCCCTGTGGCCACTGCTGATTCCTTTGTTCATTTGCGTTGCCAGCCTTGGCTGCATCAGCCCCAATGCGGCGGCGTGTGCGATGAACGGGCAGGGCGGTCGCGCCGGCAGTGCTTCAGCGTTGCTCGGTAGCCTGCAGTTCAGCGTCGCTGCCGGGGCCTCGGCGCTGGTGGGGATCCTGCACGACGGCACCGCCGTGCCGATGGCCATGGTCATCAGCCTGTGTGGTTTGCTGGTGGTGTGCGCAGCAACACTCACCCGGCGCATCCAGAATGCCCGGGCGCTGGCAAAGGCGCAGGCTGAAAACTGAAACGAAAGCCTCAGCCGACAGCGCGCTGCTGGCCGGGATCGGGAATCTGATGGGGAGCGTGCAGACGCGCTTCGAGGGTGCGGGTGAAGGCCAGCGCTTCGGCCTCACTGCGGAAGGTCACGGCGTGCTGGTCGAGACGAACTTGCCATTGGGACTTTGCCACTTCTTTTATCAGGATCTTCATTGCTGACCTCCCGTACGTAAAAGATTGCATCGCAGAGGTTTCGATTGTAGTCCTGAATACGATCGCAATTGTGACAAGGGTCAAGCATCTGACTGACGGCAAAAAAGCGCCGCAGCCCCCGAGCCAGACATTTTTGGCCCTGGCGAAGGCTGCGGTCTTGCGAGTTTTAGAAACCTTCTAAAACAATTTTCCCCTTGGCCTTGCCGCTTTCGAGCAATTCATGGGCGCGGCGCAGGTTGCTCGCGTTGATCGTGCCGAAGTGCTCGCCGACCGTGGTTTTCAAGGTGCCGCTGTCGATCAGCCCGGCCACTCGATTGAGCAGTTTGTGCTGCTCGATCATGTCCGGCGTTTCGAACAGCGAGCGGGTGTACATGAACTCCCAGTGCAGCGACAGGCTCTTGCGCTTGAGCTTGGTTACGTCCAGCGCTTTCGGATCGTCGATCAGCGCCAGTTTGCCTTGCGGCGCCAGAGCCTCGACCAGTTGGTCCAGGTGCTGTTCGGTCTGGGTCAGGCTGGCGACGTGGGTCACGTGGGCCACACCGGCGCGTTTCAGTTCTTCGCTCAACGGCTGGCTGTGATCGATCACCACGTCGGCGCCCAGCTCGGTCACCCAGTCGCGAGTCTCCGGGCGGGAGGCGGTGCCGATGACCTTGAGTCCGGTCAACTGGCTGGCCAGTTGGGTGAGGATCGAACCGACGCCGCCGGCCGCGCCGACGATCAGCAGGCTCTGGCCTTCGTCAGTGTTGCCTTCGCGAATCTGCAGACGTTCGAACAACAATTCCCACGCCGTAATGGCGGTCAGCGGCAAGGCGGCAGCTTCGGCGAAGCCGAGGGTTTTCGGCATGTGGCCGACAATCCGCTCATCGACAACGTGCAATTCGCTGTTGCCACCGGCCCGGGCAATGGAGCCGGCGTAGAACACCTTGTCGCCGGCCTTGAACAGGGTCACTTCACTTCCGACGGCCTTGACCACACCGGCCACGTCCCAGCCCAGTACCTTGGCGGCGCCGCCTTCCGGCGCGACGTTCTGGCGAACCTTGGTGTCGACCGGGTTGACCGAAATCGCTTTGACTTCCACCAGCAGGTCGCGGGGGCCGGCTACCGGTTCTGGCAGTTCGATGTCTTGCAGGGATTTTTCGTCGCTGATCGGGAGCGAGGCGTAATAGGCGATGGCTTTCATGGAGAACTCCGAAAGTGAATAAAGGAAGGTTTCAGGCGATGACGCGCAGGCGCTTGAGTTCGAAGTGTTCGAGGAACGCCTCGGCCTGGCTGCGGAAATGCTGGATATGCGCGCTGGCATCGTGGGCTTGCAGGGCTTCGTCGCTGGCCCACTGTTCGATCATGTAGAAGGCCAGTGGATTGGCCAGGTCCTGATGCAGTTCGTACTGACCGCAACCCGCTTCGGCGCGGGTCGGTTCGATCAGGGCGCACAGGTGCTGTTCGAGAGCGTCCTGCTGGCCAGGTCGGGCGATCAGGGTGGCAATAGCGGTGAAAGGCTGGGACATGTTCGACTCCGGGACGGGATGAATTCGATGGAAGGCATGATTGGCTATTTCTGCCCGAGATAAAACCGGCTAAAAGAGCAGTCTCTTTCAATGTTTTTTTGATAATCGAGGCTGAGGATGCTGCGTTTCGATGACTTGCAGTTGTTTGTCCGGGCGGCGGATCTGGGCAGCCTGTCGGCGGCGGCGCGGGTGATGGACCTGTCCGCCGCGGTGGCCAGTGCCGCGCTCAAGCGGATCGAGCAGCAACTGGGCGCGCGCCTGTTGGCACGTTCCACCCGCAGTCTGCGGCTGACGGCCGAAGGTGAAGGGTTTCTCGAATACGCCCGCGCTGCGTTGAGCAACCTGGATGAGGGGCGCCGCCTGCTGGCCAGCGGGCAGGACCAGGTCAGCGGCATTCTGCAACTGTCGGCGCCTTCGGACTTCGGTCGCAACCTGCTGTTGCCGTGGCTCGATGAATTTCAACGCGAACATCCGAAGCTGACGGTGCGACTGCTGCTGGGTGACCGCATCGCCGACCTGTTTCGCCAGCCGGTGGACATCGCCTTGCGCTACGGCGAGCCGGAGGATTCGAGTCTGGTGGCATTGCCGATTGCCCCGCACAACCGACGGGTACTGTGCGCTTCGCCGCTCTACCTGGCGCGGCACGGCGAGCCGCTGCATCTGGAACAGCTCGCGCAGCACAACTGCCTGCTGTACATGCTCGGTGGCCGGGTGCATGACCACTGGAGTTTTCATGATGGCAAGCGCGAGGTCAGCCTGACCGTCAGTGGCGATCGCTTCAGTGATGATGCCGATGTGGTGCGTCTGTGGGCGGTGGCTGGCGCGGGGATCGCATATAAGTCGTGGCTTGATGTGGCCGGTGATGTACTGGCGGGGCGACTGAAAGTGCTGTTGCCGGAGCTGCTCTGTGAACGCGCTCCGCTGAATCTGCTGTGCGCCCATCGCGCACAATTGAGTAAGCCAGTGAACCTTCTGAGGGAAATGCTCGCCAGTCGTTGCGCTGAATTGAGTAGCCGATTTCCCGTTTTCTTGGAGACCGATCATTAGTCGCAGGTAAATAGCGAAATTTCTCTCAGGAACAATCACCAGCCACGGCCACTCCGGCGCAGGACGCAGCGAGCAACCCGCTTATACTAGCGACCGCCTGAAGCCCGCACCGACAGGCCGGCAAGAGAACGATCAGACCGGAACCGGCGGGGCAGGAACGAGGGTCGCGACAGTACTGCGGTTTCCTCGCTGCGGCGCGCAAAGTGCCTCGGCTCAAGGCACTTTGCGCGTCTTGGCCGACGACTGATTACTGGTCAAGATGTCTATGAGCAGTAGACGATACGATTCAACAGGGAGTGAATACATGGAACATGCACCTTGCATCAGCCAGATCGCCACGTTGCTGGCCGATCCCAAACGCAGCGCAATGATGTGGGCGTTGATGGATGGCTCGGCGCGGCAGACCGAGGAGCTGGCGTTGCTGGCCGGGCTTTCGCCTTCGTCAGCCAGTGCGCATCTGGGGCGCTTGTCCGCTGGCGGTCTGTTGAAGGTCGAGGCGCGCGGACGCAAACGCTTCTTTCGTCTGGCGGCTCCTGAAATCGGTGCGGCCATCGAGGCGCTGGCCAGTGCCACCCTGGCCAGCGCCCCGCGAGAAATCCCCGACGTGTTCAAGCGTGCCTCGCCGGTCGTCAGACCCCAGGCCGCGCCGTCGTCACTGCTGCGCGCGCGGTTTTGCGACGACCATCTCGGGGGCACGCTGGCCGCCGATCTGTACCAGCGGCTGCTTGACGCCGGCTGGATCGAGCAGCTTGAAAACCGGGTGGTCGTGACGCACAAAGGCTCGACACAACTGGCCGGGCGCGGCGTTTACATCCAGGCCCTGGCTCACCGCAACGCCCAGGTGGCGTGTGCCTGCCCGGACTGGAGCGAGCGTCGTCCGCACATGGGAGGCTCGCTGGGGGCGGCGTTGTTGCAGCTGTTCATGCAGTCGGGCTGGCTGGTGCTGCCCAAGGACTCCCGTGCTTTGCAACTGACGGCGGCGGGCCAGCGGGAAATTCATCGATTTGCCTGTGAAACCGAGCTGGAAATGGCGTTATAGAGCGCTTTCTTCCACGGATGTACTCCTGAACGTCGCCAACGGCTGCGAACAAGTCGCATCTGGCACAGGCGCGCAACCGCTATCGCGCACACTCGATCCGGGGACTTTTCGGATTGAGGAGGTGGCATGGACACGGGAAACTACAGCGCGGCAGATCGACTGGAGCGCCTGCCAGTCAGCGGTTATCACCGGATCATCTTCATCATCATCGCCCTGGCGTTTTTCTTCGACTCCATGGATCTGGCGATGATGACCTTCCTGCTCGGTTCGATCAAAGCCGAGTTCGGCCTGAGCAGCGCCGAGGCTGGTCTGCTGGCCAGTTCGAGCTTTTTCGGCATGGTGCTGGGGGCGTCGCTGTCCGGGATGCTGGCTGATCGATTCGGCCGAAAACCGGTGTTCCAGTGGAGCATCGTCCTGTGGGGGCTGGCCAGTTACCTGTGCTCCACGGCGCAGACGGTCGAAAGCCTGACGCTGTTTCGCATCCTGCTGGGAATCGGCATGGGCATGGAGTTTCCGATTGCTCAGTCGATGTTGTCGGAGTTGATCCCCGCCCAGCGTCGGGGTCGCTATATCGCCTTGATGGACGGTTTCTGGCCGCTGGGTTTTGTCGCGGCGGGCGTGCTGTCGTATTTCCTGCTGCCGTTGATTGGCTGGCGCGACATCTTTCTGGTACTGGCGCTGCCGGCGGTGTTCGTGCTGGCGATCCGCTTTTTCATTCCCGAGTCGCCGCGCTGGTTGGAACAGGCCGGCAAACATGACGCAGCGGACAAGGTTTTGTGCGGCATCGAGGCGCGGGTACGGGCATCGCTGGGCGGTGCTGCATTGCCGGCGCCGGTTCGTCTGCCACGTAGCGTGACCCCGCCGGGCCATTTCCTTTCGGCGCTCAAACAGATCTGGTCTCCACAGTATCGCCGGCGTACGACGATGATCTGGAGCCTTTGGTTCTTCGCGCTGCTCGGCTTCTACGGCCTGACCTCCTGGCTCAGCGCGCTGCTGCAACAGTCGGGTTTCGCCGTGACTCAGTCGGTGTATTACACGGTGCTGATTTCCCTCGGCGGGATTCCCGGGTTTCTGATGGCGGCGTGGCTGGTCGAGCGCTGGGGACGCAAGCCGGTGTGCATTGTCACGCTACTCGGCGGCGGGGTGATGGCGTTTCTGTACGGGCAGAGCGCAGTGTTCGGCGGCAACGTGGCGCTGCTGATCGGCACGGGGCTGTTGATGCAGTTTTTCCTGTTCGGCATGTGGGCGGTGCTCTACACCTACACGCCGGAACTGTACCCGACCTCGGCGCGGGCGACGGGCTCGGGGTTCGCCTCGGCCATCGGGCGCGTGGGTTCGCTGCTCGGGCCGTTGGTCACCGGGCTGGTGTTCCCGATCACCGGGCAGGGCGGGGTATTTGCGCTGGGGGCGCTGTGCTTTGCGATTGCGGCGGGGGTGGTGTGGCTGTTCGGGATGGAGACGCGGGGCAAGACGCTGGAAGAGCTGACTGAAACCGAGATGCTCAGCTAAATACAGCACCCTGTGGGAGCGGGCTTGCCCGCGATGGCGGACCGTCAGTCAACATTGATGTTGGAAGTGATGGCCTCATCGCGGGCAAGCCCGCTCCCACAGTTTTTGTATTGCTCTTTATGGTTTTACCAGGCGCGCATCCAGGCTGTTCTGCGCCAGACGCTTGGCCTGATCCTGGGTCATGCCCAGGTGGGTGTGCAGCGCATGGAAGTTCTCGGTCACGTAACCACCGAAGTACGCCGGGTCATCGGAGTTCACCGTAACTTTCACGCCGCGCTCGAGCATGTCGAGGATGTTGTGCTGGGACATGTGATCGAACACGCAGAGCTTGGTGTTCGACAGCGGGCACACGGTCAGCGGGATCTGCTCGTCGATGATCCGCTGCATCAGGCGCTCGTCTTCGATGGCGCGCACGCCATGGTCGATACGCTGGATTTTCAGCAGGTCGATGGCTTCCCAGATGTATTCCGGCGGGCCTTCTTCACCGGCGTGGGCAACGGTCAGGAAACCTTCGTGGCGGGCACGATCGAACACGCGTTGGAATTTGCTCGGCGGGTGACCCATCTCGGAGCTGTCCAGACCTACGGCGACAAATGCATCACGGAACGGCAGTGCCTGGTCTAGGGTTTTCTGTGCTTCGTCTTCGCTCAGGTGGCGCAGGAAACTCAGGATCAAACCGCTGGTGATTCCCAGTTGCTGCTCGCCATCCTTCAGCGCGGCGGCGATGCCGTTGAGCACCACTTCGAACGGGATGCCACGGTCGGTGTGGGTTTGCGGATCGAAGAACGGTTCGGTGTGAATCACGTTCTGCTCTTTGCAGCGCAGCAGGTAGGCCCAGGTCAGGTCGTAGAAGTCCTGGGAGGTGCGCAGCACGTCGGCGCCCTGGTAATACAGGTCGAGGAATTCCTGCAGGTTGTTGAAGGCGTAAGCCTTGCGCAGGGTTTCGACGTTGCTCCACGGCAGGGCGATCTTGTTGCGCTCGGCCAGGGCGAACAACAGCTCGGGCTCCAGCGAGCCCTCGAGGTGCAGGTGCAGTTCAGCCTTGGGCAGGGCGTTGAGCCAGTCGTACATATTCTTTTCTCATCAGTTGCAATGGCGGGCATTCTACAGATGCCCGCCGAAACAATTGGCAAAACCTGACCAACCGATCCATCACACCGCTTCCTGCTCCCGTCGATAGGCGTAGGTATCGGCGAAGCGCGACAGCAGGAATTCGGCGCAGGTGGTGGTCGGATATTTCGCAGGATGCTGTGCGTCCTGGCAACCGGGCAGGCATTCGATACGGGTGTCCGGGTGCGGCTCGGCGAAGAACGGCATCGAGTAGCGATCCACCCCGAGAGGGCTGATCACCCGGTGCGGGGTCGAGCGATAACGGTCATTGCTCCAGCGCGCCATCATGTCGCCGAGGTTGACCACGAAGGTGCCGTCGATGGGCGGTGCGTCGATCCACTGGCCGTTGACGTTCTTCACCTGCAGGCCGCCGGCGCTGTCCTGATACAGCAGCGTGATGCAGCCGTAATCGGTGTGCGCGCCGGCACCTTGCTGTTCGGCGGAACTGGCGGTGTGGCGCGGTGGGTAATGGATCATCCGCAGCACGCTGACCGGTTCGTTGAAGCGTGTATCGAAGAAGTCGCGCTCGATGCCCAGCGCTAACGTCATGGCCCGCAACAGGGTTTGCGCCAGGGCCTGCATGTCGAGGTAGTGCTGCTCCATCAGCGCCTCCCAGCCAGGGATGGCCGGATGACGGTTGGGGCCACGTAACGGTTTTCCTGCCAGCACCTCGGGATGATCGGCCGGCAGGTGCAGGCCCATGTCGAAGGTTTCCTTGAGATCGCTGGGTTTGTCCGGGTCGAGCTGTTCGGTGGCGATGGCGCCGTAGCCGCGATGATGGACGGTCTGGGTGATGTCGATCTTGAGTTTTTCCGCGCTCGGCAGCGCGAAGAAGTGCCGGGCGTGATCGAGCAGGGATTCGATGCGCTGCGCAGAAATCGGGTGACCCTTGATGTAGAAAAATCCCCATTCGCGGCAAGCGTGGTCGATCTGTTCGGCGACGGCCGGCCAGGCGTTCTGGTCGTCGGAGTAGAGCGGCGAGATGTCGATGATCGGGAGTTGGTTCATTTCGAATGCTCGTTAGCGACCGCTCCCATGCAGAGGAGCGGTCAGGGGCAGGTGGATTACTTCGGCATCTCGGCCTTCATGCCTTCGACGTAGTAATTCATCGACGCCAGTTCGGCGTTGGTGGCGCTGACCCCCGCCGGGATTTTCTCGACGCCGGCCTGATCCTTGATCGGCCCGGTGAACGGTTGCAGGGCGCCGCTCTTGATGTCGGCGATGATCTGCTCGGCTTCGGCCTTCACCGGTGCCGGCACCAGGTCGCTGATCGGCAGTTCGACCGTGCCTTCCTTCAATCCGCCCCAGTAGTCCTGGGATTTCCAGTTGTGGTCGATCACGCTCTGGGTCGCTTGAATGTAGTGCGGCGCCCAGTCGTTGACGATCGAGGTCAGCACCGCTTTCGGCCCGAAGTGCGCCATGTCCGAAGCGTAGCCCACGGCGTACACGCCGCGTCGCTCGGCGGCCTGGATCGGCGCCGGGCTGTCGGTGTGCTGGAACACCACGTCCACGCCCTGATCGATCAGCGCGTTGGCCGCGTCGGCCTCCTTGCCTGGGTCGAACCACGAGTTGACCCACACCACTTTGATTTCGGTGCCGGGGTTGTACTTGTTCAAGGCCAGTTGAATGGCGTTGATGTCACGGATCACTTCGGGGATCGGGAACGAGGCGACGTAGCCGATTTTTTTGCTCTTGGTCATCTTCGCCGCGAGGAAACCACCGACGTAACGGCCCTCATACGTACGCGCGAGATAGGTGCCGAGATTCTTGTCCTGCTTGTAGCCCGTGGCATGTTCGAAGGTCACTTTGGGAAACTGTTTGGCGACTTTCACCGTCGGGTTCATGTAGCCGAAAGAGGTGGTGAAGATCAGGTCGTAATTGTCCTTGGCCATGTTGCGGATCACCCGCTCGGCGTCGGCGCCTTCGGCGACGTTTTCCACGTAATTGGTGGTGATCTGCGTGCCGAGTTTTTCCGCCAGCGCCTTGCGCCCCTGTTCATGCTGATACGTCCAGCCGTGGTCGCCGATGGGGCCGATGTAGACGAAGCCGACTTTCAGTGGATCGGCGGCACTGGCGCTCAGGCTGAGGCCAAGGCCCATGGCGATGCACAGCAGTGTTTGCAGTGGACGTTTTTGCATGAACGCGAACTCCCTTTTGTTGTGTGTG
The DNA here is from genome assembly GCF_002113205.1 of Pseudomonas sp. B16(2017). Classification (NCBI taxonomy): domain Bacteria; kingdom Pseudomonadati; phylum Pseudomonadota; class Gammaproteobacteria; order Pseudomonadales; family Pseudomonadaceae; genus Pseudomonas; species Pseudomonas sp. B16(2017). The sequence continues at coordinate 19,790 of NZ_NEKA01000002.1, read as the reverse complement.
GGGAGGGCAATGCAAAAGGCTGACCAAGCGGACAACAAATCGAGTCGAAATCGCGGCGAGGCCTTCGCGAGCAAGCCCGCTCCCACAAAAGCACCGCGATCCCTGTGGGAGCGGGCTTGCTCGCGAAGAGGCCGTAAAGTCCAATAAAAGTGCAGGCGTAGATAAAGCTGCCATCCACTGGTGCGCTAAGGTGTAACGAAACGTTAGCGCCACCCCGCAGTCAGTAGCTCATTCGCACTCTTCGGCAAAAAGGCCCGTCATGTTCACCATCCTCAAGCAAGAAAGCTTTCTGCTGTTGGCCGTCATCGCCACCTGTGTTGCGTATCCGCTGGAGCACTGGCTGCTGCACAGTGGCCAGTTTGTCGCGCTGACGGCCGGGCTGGTGCTGATCGCCTTCATCGTCGCCGCCTCGATGCGCGTTGCCCATCAGGCTGAACTGCTCGCGGAAAAAGTCGGCGATCCGTACGGCACGATGATCCTGACCCTCGCCGCCGTGCTGGTGGAAGTGGTGATCCTGGCGATCATGATGAGCAACGAAGCTTCGGCCACACTGGTACGCGACACGATCTATTCGGCGGTGATGCTCGACATCAACGGCATCCTCGGCCTCGCCGCGCTGATGGGCGGGATCAAGCATGGCGAGCAGTCCTACAACGACGATTCGGCCCGCAGTTACAGCGTGATGATTCTCACCGCCATGGGCGTGTCGATGGTGGTGCCGGAGTTCATTCCCGAGGCCAACTGGAAAATCTATTCGGCCTTCACCATCGGCGCGATGGTGGTGCTTTATGCGTTGTTCCTGCGCATGCAGGTCGGGCCGCACAGTTACTTTTTCAGCTACAGCTACCCGGACAAACGCCGCAAGAAAGAGCCGGTGGAACAAGAGCCGAAACCGGTCAGCCTGGCGCTGTCGATCGGCATTCTGGTGTTCGGTGTGGTGGTGATCGGCGCACTGGCCGAGGTGATGTCCAAGACCCTCGATCTGGGCCTGGAAGGGACGGGCGCACCACCAGTGATCACGGCGATTCTGGTGGCAGCGATTTCCGCGGCGCCGGAGATTCTGACCGCGTTGCGCGCGGCGTTGGCCAACCGTATGCAGTCGGTGGTCAACATTGCGATGGGGGCTTCGTTGTCGACGGTGATCCTGACGGTGCCGGTGATGGAGGCGATGGCGCTCTACACCGGGCAGCCGTTTCAGATGGCGATGACGCCGGTGCAGACGGTGATGATCTTCATCACGCTGATCGTCAGCGCGATCAACCTCAATGACGGCGAGACCAACGCCATCGAGGGCATGACTCACTTTGTGCTGTTTGCGACGTTCATCATGTTGTCGCTGCTTGGTCTCTGAGCCGATCACAAAACCAAATGTGGGAGCAAGCCCGCTCCCACATTCAGACTTCCGCTTGGATCAGTTACCGGCAATCAACTGCCGAGCCGCCTGGCTGTGATCGGCAATCAGGCCTTTGAGATCCAGCCCTTCAACCTGCCCGTCAACCACTCGCCATTTGCCACCGACCATCACCCGATCCGCCCGGTCCGCGCCGCACAGCAGCAACGCCGAAATCGGGTCATGGCTGCCGGAGAAGCGCAGTTCATCGAGCTTGAACAACGCCAGATCCGCCTGCTTGCCGACCGCCAGTTCACCGATGTCGGTGCGACCCAGCAGGCTCGCCGAACCCTTGGTCGCCCAGCCCAGCACACGTTCCGGAGTGATCTTCTCGGCGCCGTAACGCAAGCGCTGGATGTACAGGGCCTGACGCGCTTCGAGGATCATGTTCGACGCATCGTTGGACGCCGAGCCATCCACGCCGAGACCGAACAACGCGCCGGCATCGGTCAGTTCGATGCTCGGGCAGATGCCGGACGCCAGACGCATGTTCGAGCTCGGGCAATGACAGATACCGGTGCCCGCCGCGCCGAGACGGGCGATTTCGTCGGGGTTGAAATGGATGCCGTGGGCCAGCCACGTGCGCGGGCCGAGCCAGCCGACGCTGTCCAGATAATCCACCGTGCGCAGGCCGAAGCGTTGCAGGCAGAAGTCTTCTTCGTCGAGGGTTTCGGCGAGGTGAGTGTGCAAGCGCACATCGAGTTTGTTCGCCAGTTCGGCGCTGGCGGACATGATTTCCGGGGTCACCGAGAACGGCGAGCACGGCGCCAGAGCGATCTGGATCTGCGCGCCGTCGCCACGTTCGTGGTACTCGTGGATCAGGCGCTGACTGTCGTCGAGAATCACCTGGCCTTCCTGCACGGTCTGCTGCGGAGGCAGGCCGCCGTCCTTCTCGCCGAGGCTCATCGAACCACGGGTGAGCATGGCGCGCATGCCCAGTTCGCGCACGGTTTCGACTTGCACGTCGATGGCGTTTTCCAGGCCATCCGGGAACAGGTAGTGATGGTCGGCGGCGGTGGTGCAACCCGACAACAGCAACTCGGCCAGCGCAACTTTGCTGGCGAGGGCGAGTTTTTCCGGCGTCAGGCGCGCCCAGACCGGGTACAGGGTTTTCAGCCACGGAAACAACGGCTGATTGACCACCGGCGCCCAGGCACGGGTCAGGGTCTGATAGAAGTGGTGATGGGTGTTGATCAGGCCCGGCAGGATCACGTGTTCACGGGCGTCGAACACTTCGTTGCATGGGGTCGATGGCTGCTGGCCGGCGCCGAGCACTTCGGTGATCACACCGTCTTGCAGGACCAGACCGCCACGGGCATCGAGACCGTTGGCCGTGAAAATGGCGAGGGGATTTTTTAACCAGATACGGGTCGCAGGCATTGTGGCCGGCTCCTCTGAAAGTTGGGTTCAGGGTTGCCAGCTCAGTGTTGCCCTGTCTGCTGATCCAGGGTCGCCGCGAAGGACGAGGTGCGGAGTTTCGAACAAAATGTTGCGACGGGCAAGCCCAACCCGACCAGACACCGGGATAACCCTGTGGGGGTGAGCCCCCACAGGGTCCAGTGATTACCAGGGAATGGTTTCACCCTTGTAGTTCACGAAGTGATGGCCGCCCTTGCCGGCGAACGCATCCACCTGATCCACCAGGCCACGGGTGCTGGTCTCCACGTCGATGTCGGCACCTTCGCCGCCCATGTCGGTTTTCACCCAGCCCGGATGCAGCGACAGCACCGTAAGTTTCTGCTCGCCCAACTGCGTGACGAAGCTGTTGGTCATCGAGTTCAGCGCCGCTTTGCTGGCCTTGTACAGTGCCAGTTCCGGCGCGTCGGGCATGGTCACGCTGCCGAGCACCGAACTCATGAACGCCAGCACGCCGCTGCCGTCGCGGATCTGCCCGACAAAGCGCTGGGCCAGATTGATCGGTGCCACCGCGTTGGTGAAGAACAACTGACCGACTTCCGCCAGCGTCGCGCCGCCCGGGGTCTGCACTTCGGGGCCTTTGACCCCTGCGTTGACGAACAGCAGGTCGAAGGTCTCGCCCTTGAACTTCTGGCTCAGGGCGATCACCGCTTGCTGGTCGTCCATGTCGAGTTTTTCGATTTGCACGTTGCCCAGTGCTTCGAGAGCCTCGGCGTTGGAAGGATTGCGAACCGTGGCGGTGACTTGCCAGCCGTCGGCCAGCAGGGTTTTCACCAGTCCCAGGCCCAGGCCCCGGGAGGCGCCGATGATCAATGCGTGCTTGGCAGGATTAAGTGCGGACATGATTGGCTTTCCTTGAAAGTTGAAAGATCACGGGTTCAATGGACAACGTTGACCGAGCCGATGCTGCAACTCCTGGCGCAACTCACCGAGTTCGGCCATGCGGGTTTCGACCAGCTTGAGTTTGTCTTGCAGCAGTTGCGTGACGGTGGTGTCAGGATTTGGCGATTGCCACAGCGCGCCAACGCTGCTGCCGATCTCGCCGAGAGTAAAGCCCAGACGCTGCGCCGTTTTGATGTAGAGCACCAATTGCACCATCTCCGGCGGATAGTCGCGATAACCGTTGGCGCTGCGTTGCGCCGCGATCAATCCGCGCTCCTCGTAAAAACGCAGCGTGTCACGGCTGACATCGCAGGCCTGGGCCAACTCACCGATGCGCATCTTGCAGGTCTCGAAAGTGTTTGACCCTGGAGCATACTCCAGGCTTTACCGTGGTTGCTCCCTGAATTTTCGGAGCAAGGATGATGTGGACTTCAACGCAATATCGGCAGTTGGTGCGCGGCAGTGCCTGGTATGACTTGATCGTGACGGCGGCGTTTGTCACACCGTGGAGTTTTGCTGTGTTGCACGGGTTGCTGACGGCGCTGAGTCAGGCGCTGGAGCTGCCCGGCGAGCTGCCGCCGTTCGAACCTGCGCACCTGTTGATAGCCAATTTGTTCGGTTCGGTGGTGTGCATGTGGGCAGTGCTGCGGATTCGTGATCCGCAGCCGGTTTATGGGCGCTATGACGCGGTGACGCGGTTTCTGTTCGCCGCGTGGATGACGTATGCCCTGGCCCACGGCGCCAGTTCGTTGGTGGTGGGATTCCTGGTTCTCGAAGTGGCGTGGGGCATCGCTCAGGCGTTGCCGGTCCGGCCGCTGTCGCGAGCCGTCACGGCTTAGTGCCCGGCCTGCCACGGCTGCCCCAGTGATACCGGCGCGTACAACCGTGTACGCAGCGCATCCCGCGACAACAACACCAGCACCAGAATCGTCGCGACATACGGCAGCATCGCCAGCAGACTCGAAGGAATCGCCAGCCCCAACCCCTGCGCCACCAGGTGCAGGATGCTGGCGAGTCCGAACAGATACGCACCGAGCAGCAAGCGCCACACCCGCCAACTGGCGAACACCACCAGCGCCAGCGCGATCCAGCCGCGTCCGGCGGTCATATTCTCGGCCCACATCGGCGTATACGCCAGTGACAGATATGCGCCGGCCAGTCCGGCCATCGCGCCGCCGAACAGCACCGCCAGTGTGCGTACGGTCAGCACCGGCAATCCCATGGCACTGGCCGCATCCGGGTTCTCACCGACCGCTTGAATGATCAGCCCGACACGGCTTTTCACGATCACCCACGCCACCAGCGCAAACAGTACGAACGACAGGTACACCAGCAGATCCTGGGCAAACAGCATGCGGCCGATCAACGGGATTTCGCTCAGGTAGGGAATCGCCAGCGGCTCGAATCCCGCCAGCGGTTTGCCGACCCACGCCGCGCCGACAAAGGTCGACAGGCCGACGCCAAAAATTGTCAGCGCCAGCCCGGTCGCCACCTGATTGGCGTTGAACACCAGCGCCACCAGAGCAAACAGCGACGACAGCAACATCCCGGCGAGCATCGCCAGCACCACGCCGAGCCACAGGTTGCCGCTGTTGAACGCGACGATGAAACCGATCACCGCGCCAAACAGCATCATGCCTTCCTGGCCGAGGTTGAGTACGCCGCTCTTCTCGCAGATCAATTCACCCAACGCCACCAGCAGCAGTGGCGTACCGCAGCGCACCATGGCGTAGAAAATATTGCTCAACAGATCGATATCCATCACAGCGCTCCGGCGGCTACGGCGGTGGTAGAAGTGCGCCGCACCCAGCGCAGGTTCAGGCGTGGCCGATAGAGGATCAGCACGTCACAGGCCAGCAGGAAAAACAGCATCATTCCCTGGAACAGCTGAGTGATCGCCTGCGGCAGATTCAGTGTCATCTGCGCGCTCTCTCCGCCGATGTACAGCAGTGCCATCAACAGGCTGGAAAACAGAATGCCGATAGGATTGAGCCTGCCGAGAAATGCCACGGTGATCGCCGCGTAGCCGTAGCCCGGCGAGACCTGCGGCACCAGTTGGCCGATCGGTCCGGTGACTTCGCAGACACCGGCCAGTCCCGCCAATCCTCCGCTGATCAGCAGTGCGAGCCAGATCAGACGCTTCTCGCGAAACCCGACAAATCCTGCTGCACGCTTGTCCAGCCCCAGCACCTTGATCTGGAAACCGACGAAGCTTTTCTGCAGCAACACCCACACCGCGACCAGCGCGAGCAAGGCGAAATACACGCCGATGTGTGCCCGACCGTCCTCCATTAACAGCGGCAGGCGGCTGGCGTCGCTGAACATTGCCGATTCGGGAAAATTGAATCCGGCCGGATCCTTCAGCGGCCCGTGTACGCAGAACAGCAACAGGTTCAGCGCGATGTAGTTGAGCATGATGCTGGTGAGGATTTCGTTGGCGTTGAAGCGGGTACGCAACCAGGCGGTGAGCCCGGCCCAGGCGGCGCCGGCGAACGTGCCGGTCAGCAGGATCAGCACCAGCGCCCAGCGGCTTTGCATGTCGATGATGTTCACCGCCAGCGCACTGCCGGCCAGCGCGCCGAGCAGCAACTGGCCTTCGGCACCGATGTTCCAGATCCGCGCCTGATAGGCCACCGCGAGGCCCAGTGCACACAGCAGAATCGGCAGGGTTTTGACCAGCAGCTCGGAGACGCCATACAGGTCGCTGACCGGGGCGATCAATAACGTGTGCAGGGTTTTCAGCGGGTCGTGACCGAGGGCGATGAACAGCAACGATCCGCAGACCAGCGTCAGCACCGCCGCCAGCACCGGCGAGCACCACAGCATCAGCCGTGATTGCCGGCCACGGGGTTCGAGGGAAAGCAACATGGGAAAACTCCGTTAAACCGTGGCCGGTTGTGATTGAGGGGTGTCGAACTGGCCGGCCATCCAGCCGCCGACGTCGCTGAGGCGGGTTTGCGCCGTGTCCTGCAACCCCGACAGGCGCCCGCCGCACAGCGCGCCGAGGCGGTCGCTGATCTGGAACAGTTCGTCGAGGTCTTCGGAGATCACCAGAATCGCCGCCCCGGCATCGCGCAGGGCAATCAGCGCCCGGTGAATGGTGGCCGCCGCGCCGACATCCACGCCCCAGGTCGGGTGCGCGGCGATCAGCAGTTTCGGTTGCTGGAGGATTTCCCGGCCGAGGATGAATTTCTGCAGGTTGCCGCCGGACAGGCTGCGGGCGGCGGTCTGGGTGTCCGGGGTTTTCACGCCGAAGCGCTGGATGATCGTTTGGGCGAGGGCTTCGACCTTGCCGCGCTCGATCAAGCCGTGGCTGACCAGGCCTTGTTGAAAGGCGGTGAGCAGGGCGTTGTCCGCCAGGCTCATGTCCGGCACCGCGCCATGCCCGAGGCGTTCGGCGGGGACGAACGCCAGGCCGAGTTTGCGTCGGGCATCCGGGCGCTGATCGGCGACGAGGTGTTCCTGGAAGCAGATGGTTTGCGCTGCGTCGCGGGGTAATGTCTGTTCGCCGCTGAGCAATGCCAGAAGCTCGTCCTGCCCGTTGCCCGCCACGCCGGCGATGCCGACGATTTCACCGCTGCGCACCTGCAGATCGATGTCGCTCAGGGAGCAACCGAACGGATCCGGGTTGTGCCAGTTCAGACCGCTGACCTGCAAGAACGCCGCGCCACCGGTGACCTTCGTGAACTCGCCGATCGATGTCGCGGCGTCGCCCACCATCAATTGCGCCAGTTGCCGATCAGTGCAGTCTGCGGGCACGCAATGCCCGGCCACCCGACCACCACGCAACACTGTGGCGCTGTGGCACAAGGCGCGGACCTCGCCAAGTTTGTGGCTGATGAACAGAACGCTGCAGCCTTCGGCCGCGAGCCGGCGCAGGGTGATGAACAACTCTTCGGCTTCCTGCGGCGTGAGCACCGAGGTCGGTTCGTCGAGAATCAGCAGGCGAATGTCCTGCATCAGGCAACGCACGATCTCGACCCGTTGCCGCTCGCCGATCGACAGGCTGTGGACAAGTCGCTGAGGTTCCAGCGCCATGCCATATCGGCGCGACACTTCACGGATTTTCGCCTCAAGCTGTTTCGGCGAACCGGCCGCTGCACCCATCGCCAATGCAATGTTCTGCGCCACGCTCAAGGTCTCGAACAGCGAGAAATGCTGGAACACCATGCCGATGCCCAACTGCCGCGCCTGGGCCGGGTTGCGCATAGTCACCGGTTGACCCTGCCACAGCATCTCACCCGAATCGGCCTGGGTGACGCCGTAGATGATCTTCATCAACGTGCTTTTGCCTGCACCGTTTTCACCGAGCAGCGCGTGGATTTCACCGGGGACGATGCTCAGGTCGATGGCGTCATTGGCAAGGCAACCGGGATAACGTTTGCTGATTTGGCGCAGTTGCAGCTGCGGTGTGGACGTGGGGTTTGGCATGACAGGCTCGGGTTGCTTGGAGTTGTGCCTGTGGATAAAGCAATTTCCTGGCCATTGAGTCAGGAACGCAGGTGGCTGCTGTTTGCCAGCCTGTGGCGCAGAGCCTGTGAATCGAATTCGGTTGCCTGCACGGCACCACTTGAGGGCAAAGCCTTTGATCAGGCTCCAGTTTTGCCCGCAACTGGCTGATCAAAAAACGAGCAACCCCGCCGAAGCCATGCAGAACCTGCGACTGCGCCAGCCATGAACGGCTTATCCACAGGTTGCTCCACAGTATTTGTGCGCAAGACAAAATCCCGGGCATAAGCACTGCCGGGCTTTCTTCTAAAGGCGATAAACAACGCTAAGCGATTGTTTTTACGTGAAATTGTTCATTGCGATGGGCGATTGGACGAAAAGTGAGCAAATCCCGCAAAGCCACGTGACAGAAGGGTTACAGCCTCCTGTGCTCAGGTTATCCACAGCCGGGTGCACAGCGGATGTGGGCAAGTCTCGGGCATAAGCAAACGGGCTGGTGCCCCAAAACATGGCGGGGCTTCAACGCTGCAGCAGGATTCGCCCGCGGCTCAGATCGGCCAACTGATTCTGCAACAGCTCGATGTGTGCTTCGCCCACGGCCAGTTGCAATTCGACGCCGTTGGCGGTGAAGTTTTCTTCGATCACCAATCCGCCCAGATCCGCGACCCGCAGTTTCACCAGCGCCAGTTCGCCAAAGGCGCAAGCGCAACGCACGGGCACGCGACTGATCAACTCGATCTTCGGCGCGGCTTGCAGGCATTTGTTGGCGCCGCCGCCATAGGCCCGGGCCAGACCGCCGGTGCCCAGTTGAATGCCGCCGTACCAGCGGATCACCAGCACCGCGACCTGATCGCAGTCCTGCGCTTCGATGGCCGCGAGGATCGGCCGCCCGGCAGTGCCACCGGGTTCGCCGTCGTCATTGCTGCGGTATTGATCGCCGAGCTTCCACGCCCAGCAATTGTGCGAAGCGTTCAAGTCGCTGTGTTGCTCGATGAAGGCTTGCGCCTCAGCGGGGCTGCCGATCGGCGCGGCGAAGGTGATGAAACGGCTTTTGCGGATTTCTTCGCGGAACTCGCAAAAGCCGCTGAGGGTGAATGGCATAAAACGACTTATATAGAAGAAGTGAGGCCGCAGCCTTTGAGGATGATGCGGATCAGGTTGTTGCCGGCGTCTTCCATGTCCTGTTTGGTCAACTTGCTGCGACCGGTCACCCGGCAGATCTGGGTGGCGAAGTCGGCGTAATGCTGGGTGCTGCCCCACAACAGGAAGATCAGGTGCACCGGGTCGACCGGATCCATTTTGCCCGCGTCGATCCAGGCCTGGAACACGCCGGCGCGGCCCTGGAACCAGGCGCGGTAATCCTGATTGAAATATTCGGTCAGGCATTCGCCGCCGCTGATCACTTCCATCGCGAAGATCCGCGACGCTTGCGGCTGGCGACGGGAGAATTCCATTTTCGCGCGGATGTAGCGGGTCAGCGCTTCGGCCGGATCGTCCTCGGCCGTCAGGGTATTGAAGGTGCTGTCCCACAATTGAAGGATGTTGCTCAGCACCGCCACGTACAACCCGAGCTTGTTGGTGAAGTAGTAATGCAGGTTCGCCTTGGGCAGTCCGGCCTTGGTGGCGATGGTGTTCATACTCGTGCCTTTGTACCCGTGACGGGCGAACTCGTCTTCGGCGGCTTTGATGATGGTCTCTTCGTTCTTCTGACGAATGCGGCTGGCGGGTTTGCCGCCGTGGGCTGGGACTTCAAAGGTCATAGGCACTTCCGGGTTTGTCTGTGGGGTGCAACCAGTTGCGTTGATAGCGCAACCACCGGCGCGGGACAAGCCCCGGGCGAATAAAACCACGGTCGTCAGCGGGTGGCGGCCAGGCTTTCGAGAAAGCTTTCCAGTACCAGATGAGGGCGGCGACCCTTGCGGGTGACCGAGGCCAGGCTCAAATCATAGAAGCGGGTACTGGCCTTGAGTGCGCGCAAGCGACCTTGTTGAACCCAGAGACTGGCGTAGTGATCCGGCAGGTAGCCGATGTAGCGCCCGGTCAGAATCAGGAACGCCATGCCTTCGCGGTCGGAAGCGCTGGCGGTGCAGTTGAGCGCCTGATAGTGCTCCTGGATCTCCGCCGGCAAACGGAAAGTCGGGGCGATGGCGTCCTGACTGTTGAGGCGCTCGTCATCCAACTGTTTATCGTCGACGTAAAACAGCGGATGACCAACTGCGCAGTAGAGCAACGAGCGCTCGCTGTACAACGGCTGATATTCCAGTCCCGACAACGCACTGGCCTGCGGCACCACGCCGACATGCAGGCGACCGTCGAGCACACCTTGTTCGACTTCGTTGGGGGCGATCATGCGGATCTGGATTTGCACGTCTGGCCCGCGTTCCTTCAATTGCGCCAGTGCGTGGGTGATGCGCATGTGGGGCAGGGTGACGAGGTTGTCGGTCAGGCCGATGATCAGCTCACCGCGCAAGTGCTGGTGCAGGCCGTTGACCTCGGTGCGAAAACTTTCCAGTGCACTTAGTAGCTGTAACGCCGATTGATAGACCTCGCGGCCTTCTTCGGTCAGGGAGAAACCGGCGCGCCCGCGTTGGCACAGACGCAGGCCGAGACGTTGTTCCAGATCACTCATCTGCTGGCTGATCGCCGAGCGACCGATGCCGAGTACGGTTTCCGCCGCCGAGAAGCCACCGCACTCCACCACGCTGCGAAAAATCCGCAGCAGGCGAATGTCAAAGTCACTGACCTGGGCCAGTGGATCGGGGCGGCGGCTGCTCATGCTGGTGTTCTCATTGTTTAGCAGAGTTCTAACTGAAGGTTAGAAGAGTTGAATTTCACCGACTTTATCCCCGTGGCAATTTAGCTGCAACAACGCTTTCTATCTCTCTGAAGCTTATTGCCCTGCGAGGTTTTGCCCGATGAACATGCCTGAAAACGCGCCGTCGCCACTGGCCAGCCAACTGAAGCTGGACGCGCACTGGATGCCGTACACCGCCAACCGCAACTTTCAGCGCGACCCGCGCCTGATCGTCGGTGCCGAAGGCAGCTGGCTGATCGACGACAAGGGCCGCAAGGTGTACGACTCGCTGTCCGGTCTGTGGACCTGCGGCGCCGGGCATACCCGCAAGGAAATCCAGGAAGCGGTGGCCAGGCAATTAGGCACTCTCGATTACTCCCCGGGCTTCCAGTACGGCCACCCGCTGTCGTTCCAGCTGGCGGAGAAAATCACTGATCTGACGCCGGGCAACCTGAATCATGTGTTCTTCACCGACTCCGGTTCTGAGTGCGCCGATACCGCGGTGAAAATGGTCCGCGCCTACTGGCGCCTGAAAGGCCAGTCGACCAAGACCAAAATGATCGGCCGCGCCCGTGGCTATCACGGTGTGAACATCGCCGGCACCAGCCTCGGTGGCGTTAATGGCAACCGCAAGCTGTTCGGTCAGGCGATGATGGATGTCGATCACCTGCCGCACACTTTGCTGGCGAGCAATGCTTTCTCCCGAGGCATGCCGGAGCAGGGTGGTATCGCCCTGGCCGATGAGCTGCTGAAGCTGATCGAGCTGCACGATGCTTCGAACATCGCTGCGGTGTTCGTTGAGCCGATGGCCGGTTCCGCTGGCGTGCTGGTTCCGCCGCAGGGCTACCTGAAGCGTCTGCGTGAAATCTGCGACCAGCACAACATCCTGCTGGTGTTCGACGAAGTGATCACCGGTTTCGGCCGTACCGGCACCATGTTCGGCGCCACCACCTTCGGTGTGACCCCGGACCTGATGTGCATCGCCAAGCAAGTCACCAACGGCGCGATCCCGATGGGCGCGGTGATTGCCAGCTCCGAGATCTACCAGACCTTCATGAACCAGCCGACCCCGGAATACGCCGTGGAATTTCCGCACGGCTACACCTACTCGGCGCACCCGGTGGCTTGCGCCGCTGGCCTGGCGGCACTCGACCTGCTGCAAAAGGAAAACCTGGTGCAGAGCGTGGCTGAAGTTGCACCGCATTTCGAAAATGCCCTGCATGGCCTGAAAGGCGCGAAGAACGTCATCGACATTCGCAACTTCGGTCTGGCCGGTGCAATCCAGATCGCGGGCCGTGACGGCGACGCCATCGTGCGTCCGTTCGAAGCCGGCATGGCATTGTGGAAAGCCGGGTTCTACGTGCGCTTCGGCGGCGACACCCTGCAGTTCGGCCCAACCTTCAACAGCAAGCCGCAGGACCTTGATCGTCTGTTCGACGCGGTCGGCGAAGTGCTGAACAAGCTCGACTGATTTTTCCTTCTATATAGATACGCCAATGGCAGGCGCCCTTGCGGGCGTCTGCGCACAAGAATTCAGGAGTTCCCCGATGAGCGTTATCCCGCATTTGATCAATGGCGAACTGGTGACCGAGAACGGTCGCGCGGTCGATGTGTTCAATCCGTCCACCGGCCAGGCTATCCACAAGCTGCCGCTGGCCAGCCGCGAAACCATCCAGCACGCCATCGATGCCGCCAAGGCTGCGTTCCCGGCCTGGCGCAACACGCCACCGGCCAAACGTGCCCAGGTGATGTTCCGTTTCAAGCAACTGCTGGAGCAGAACGAAGCACGCATCGCGCAATTGATCAGCGAAGAACACGGCAAGACTCTGGAAGATGCTGCCGGTGAACTGAAGCGTGGCATCGAGAACGTCGAGTTCGCCTGCGCAGCGCCGGAAATCCTCAAGGGCGAGTACAGCCGCAACGTCGGCCCGAACATTGATGCCTGGTCGGACTTCCAGCCGCTGGGCGTGGTGGCCGGCATCACCCCGTTCAACTTCCCGGCGATGGTGCCGCTGTGGATGTATCCGCTGGCGATCGTCTGCGGCAACTGCTTCATCCTCAAACCATCCGAGCGTGATCCGAGTTCGACCCTGCTGATCGCGCAACTGTTGCTGGAAGCCGGCCTGCCAAAAGGCGTGTTGAGCGTGGTGCACGGTGACAAGACTGCGGTGGACGCGCTGATTGAAGCGCCGGAAGTCAAAGCGCTGAGCTTCGTGGGTTCGACGCCGATTGCCGAGTACATCTATGCCGAAGGCACCAAGCGCGGCAAGCGCGTACAGGCACTGGGCGGCGCGAAGAACCATGCGGTGCTGATGCCGGATGCGGATCTGGACAACGCGGTCAGCGCACTGATGGGCGCGGCTTACGGTTCCTGCGGCGAACGCTGCATGGCGATTTCGGTAGCTGTGTGTGTGGGCGACCAGGTAGCGGATGCACTGGTGGCCAAACTGGTTCCACAGATCAAGGCGCTGAAAATCGGTGCCGGCACTTCGTGTGGTCTGGATATGGGGCCGCTCGTAACCGGTCAGGCGCGTGACAAGGTCAGCGGTTATGTGGAGGACGGCGTGGCGGCGGGCGCGACTCTGGTGGTCGACGGTCGTGGTCTGAGCGTTGCCGGTCATGAAGAAGGTTTCTTCCTGGGTGGCTGCCTGTTCGACAACGTCACGCCTGAGATGCGCATCTATAAAGAAGAGATCTTCGGGCCGGTGCTGTGCGTCGTCCGGGTGAACAGCCTGGAAGAGGCGATGCAACTGATCAACGATCACGAATACGGCAACGGCACCTGCATCTTCACTCGTGACGGTGAAGCGGCGCGTCTGTTCTGCGACGAGATCGAAGTCGGCATGGTCGGCGTCAACGTTCCATTGCCGGTGCCGGTGGCTTACCACAGCTTCGGCGGCTGGAAGCGCTCGCTGTTCGGCGACCTGCATGCTTACGGTCCGGATGGTGTGCGCTTCTATACCCGTCGCAAGGCGATCACCCAGCGCTGGCCACAGCGTGCGAGCCATGAGGCGTCGCAGTTCGCATTCCCTAGCTTGTAAGTAGAAGGGCAGTGCAAAGAAGGCCGACCTTTTAAGGTCGGCCTTCGCGTTTCGAGGCATTTTTGACCGATATGACAGATTTATGAAAATAAGGGTTGACGGCGAATTCCAGAGGTCTATAATTCGCCCCACTTCCGGCGCAGTCGAAACGGAAAACTCCTTGAGATTCAATGAGTTAAGTAGGTTTCGATAGTAGATCGCTTCAGTTCATCGAAGCCTGGAGGCAGTTGGAAATGCCGGTTTTTCTGGTGCTTTCAACGGTTCGATCTTCTCGGTCGAAAGCGGAGAAAAGAGGTGTTGACAGCAGCGTGTAACGCTGTAGAATTCGCCTCCCGCTAACGAGAGATCGGAAGCGCAAGTGGTTGAAGTTGTTGAAGAAATCTTCGAAAACTTCTGAAAATAATCACTTGACAGCAAATGAGGCTGCTGTAGAATGCGCGCCTCGGTTGAGACGAAAGATCTTAACCAACCGCTCTTTAACAACTGAATCAAGCAATTCGTGTGGGTGCTTGTGGAGTCAGACTGATAGTCAGAAAGATTATCAGCATCACAAGTTACTCCGCGAGAAATCAAAGATGTAACCAACGATTGCTGAGCCAAGTTTAGGGTTTTCTCAAAACCCAAAGATGTTTGAACTGAAGAGTTTGATCATGGCTCAGATTGAACGCTGGCGGCAGGCCTAACACATGCAAGTCGAGCGGATGAAGGGAGCTTGCTCCTGGATTCAGCGGCGGACGGGTGAGTAATGCCTAGGAATCTGCCTGGTAGTGGGGGACAACGTTTCGAAAGGAACGCTAATACCGCATACGTCCTACGGGAGAAAGCAGGGGACCTTCGGGCCTTGCGCTATCAGATGAGCCTAGGTCGGATTAGCTAGTTGGTGAGGTAATGGCTCACCAAGGCGACGATCCGTAACTGGTCTGAGAGGATGATCAGTCACACTGGAACTGAGACACGGTCCAGACTCCTACGGGAGGCAGCAGTGGGGAATATTGGACAATGGGCGAAAGCCTGATCCAGCCATGCCGCGTGTGTGAAGAAGGTCTTCGGATTGTAAAGCACTTTAAGTTGGGAGGAAGGGTTGTAGATTAATACTCTGCAATTTTGACGTTACCGACAGAATAAGCACCGGCTAACTCTGTGCCAGCAGCCGCGGTAATACAGAGGGTGCAAGCGTTAATCGGAATTACTGGGCGTAAAGCGCGCGTAGGTGGTTCGTTAAGTTGGATGTGAAATCCCCGGGCTCAACCTGGGAACTGCATCCAAAACTGGCGAGCTAGAGTATGGTAGAGGGTGGTGGAATTTCCTGTGTAGCGGTGAAATGCGTAGATATAGGAAGGAACACCAGTGGCGAAGGCGACCACCTGGACTGATACTGACACTGAGGTGCGAAAGCGTGGGGAGCAAACAGGATTAGATACCCTGGTAGTCCACGCCGTAAACGATGTCAACTAGCCGTTGGGAGCCTTGAGCTCTTAGTGGCGCAGCTAACGCATTAAGTTGACCGCCTGGGGAGTACGGCCGCAAGGTTAAAACTCAAATGAATTGACGGGGGCCCGCACAAGCGGTGGAGCATGTGGTTTAATTCGAAGCAACGCGAAGAACCTTACCAGGCCTTGACATCCAATGAACTTTCCAGAGATGGATTGGTGCCTTCGGGAACATTGAGACAGGTGCTGCATGGCTGTCGTCAGCTCGTGTCGTGAGATGTTGGGTTAAGTCCCGTAACGAGCGCAACCCTTGTCCTTAGTTACCAGCACGTAATGGTGGGCACTCTAAGGAGACTGCCGGTGACAAACCGGAGGAAGGTGGGGATGACGTCAAGTCATCATGGCCCTTACGGCCTGGGCTACACACGTGCTACAATGGTCGGTACAAAGGGTTGCCAAGCCGCGAGGTGGAGCTAATCCCATAAAACCGATCGTAGTCCGGATCGCAGTCTGCAACTCGACTGCGTGAAGTCGGAATCGCTAGTAATCGCGAATCAGAATGTCGCGGTGAATACGTTCCCGGGCCTTGTACACACCGCCCGTCACACCATGGGAGTGGGTTGCACCAGAAGTAGCTAGTCTAACCTTCGGGAGGACGGTTACCACGGTGTGATTCATGACTGGGGTGAAGTCGTAACAAGGTAGCCGTAGGGGAACCTGCGGCTGGATCACCTCCTTAATCGACGACATCAGCTGCTCCATAAGTTCCCACACGAATTGCTTGATTCATTGAAGAAGACGAAAGAAGCAGCCCGAAATTGGGTCTGTAGCTCAGTTGGTTAGAGCGCACCCCTGATAAGGGTGAGGTCGGCAGTTCGAATCTGCCCAGACCCACCAATTTTGTGTGGGAAACGCCTGTAGAAATACGGGGCCATAGCTCAGCTGGGAGAGCGCCTGCCTTGCACGCAGGAGGTCAGCGGTTCGATCCCGCTTGGCTCCACCACTACTGCTTCTGAAGTAAGAGCTTAGAAATGAGCATTCCATCGTTGTGATGGTGAATGTTGATTTCTAGTCTTTGACTAGTTCGTTCTTTAAAAATTTGGGTATGTGATAGAAAGATAGACTGATGGCCACTTTCACTGGTGGTGATCAGGCTAAGGTAAAATTTGTGAGTTCTCTTAGTTGAGAAATTCGAATTTTCGGCGAATGTCGTCTTCACAGTATAACCAGATTGCTTGGGGTTATATGGTCAAGTGAAGAAGCGCATACGGTGGATGCCTTGGCAGTCAGAGGCGATGAAAGACGTGGTAGCCTGCGAAAAGCTTCGGGGAGTCGGCAAACAGACTTTGATCCGGAGATGTCTGAATGGGGGAACCCAGCCATCACAAGATGGTTATCTTGTACTGAATACATAGGTGCAAGAGGCGAACCAGGGGAACTGAAACATCTAAGTACCCTGAGGAAAAGAAATCAACCGAGATTCCCTTAGTAGTGGCGAGCGAACGGGGACTAGCCCTTAAGTGGCTTTGAGATTAGCGGAACGCTCTGGAAAGTGCGGCCATAGTGGGTGATAGCCCTGTACGCGAAAGTCTCTTAGTCATGAAATCGAGTAGGACGGAGCACGAGAAACTTTGTCTGAATATGGGGGGACCATCCTCCAAGGCTAAATACTACTGACTGACCGATAGTGAACTAGTACCGTGAGGGAAAGGCGAAAAGAACCCCGGAGAGGGGAGTGAAATAGATCCTGAAACCGTATGCGTACAAGCAGTGGGAGCAGACTTTGTTCTGTGACTGCGTACCTTTTGTATAATGGGTCAGCGACTTATTTTCAGTGGCGAGCTTAACCGAATAGGGGAGGCGTAGCGAAAGCGAGTCTTAATAGGGCGTCTAGTCGCTGGGAATAGACCCGAAACCGGGCGATCTATCCATGGGCAGGTTGAAGGTTAGGTAACACTGACTGGAGGACCGAACCGACTACCGTTGAAAAGTTAGCGGATGACCTGTGGATCGGAGTGAAAGGCTAATCAAGCTCGGAGATAGCTGGTTCTCCTCGAAAGCTATTTAGGTAGCGCCTCATGTATCACTGTAGGGGGTAGAGCACTGTTTCGGCTAGGGGGTCATCCCGACTTACCAAACCGATGCAAACTCCGAATACCTACAAGTGCCGAGCATGGGAGACACACGGCGGGTGCTAACGTCCGTCGTGAAAAGGGAAACAACCCAGACCGTCAGCTAAGGTCCCAAAGTTATGGTTAAGTGGGAAACGATGTGGGAAGGCTTAGACAGCTAGGAGGTTGGCTTAGAAGCAGCCACCCTTTAAAGAAAGCGTAATAGCTCACTAGTCGAGTCGGCCTGCGCGGAAGATGTAACGGGGCTCAAACCATACACCGAAGCTACGGGTATCACGCAAGTGATGCGGTAGAGGAGCGTTCTGTAAGCCTGTGAAGGTGAGTTGAGAAGCTTGCTGGAGGTATCAGAAGTGCGAATGCTGACATGAGTAACGACAATGGGTGTGAAAAACACCCACGCCGAAAGACCAAGGTTTCCTGCGCAACGTTAATCGACGCAGGGTTAGTCGGTCCCTAAGGCGAGGCTGAAAAGCGTAGTCGATGGAAAACAGGTTAATATTCCTGTACTTCTGGTTATTGCGATGGAGGGACGGAGAAGGCTAGGCCAGCTTGGCGTTGGTTGTCCAAGTTTAAGGTGGTAGGCTGAAATCTTAGGTAAATCCGGGGTTTCAAGGCCGAGAGCTGATGACGAGTTGCCTTTAGGCGACGAAGTGGTTGATGCCATGCTTCCAAGAAAAGCTTCTAAGCTTCAGATAACCAGGAACCGTACCCCAAACCGACACAGGTGGTTGGGTAGAGAATACCAAGGCGCTTGAGAGAACTCGGGTGAAGGAACTAGGCAAAATGGCACCGTAACTTCGGGAGAAGGTGCGCCGGTGAGGGTGAAGCACTTGCTGCGTAAGCCCACGCCGGTCGAAGATACCAGGCCGCTGCGACTGTTTATTAAAAACACAGCACTCTGCAAACACGAAAGTGGACGTATAGGGTGTGACGCCTGCCCGGTGCCGGAAGGTTAATTGATGGGGTTAGCTAACGCGAAGCTCTTGATCGAAGCCCCGGTAAACGGCGGCCGTAACTATAACGGTCCTAAGGTAGCGAAATTCCTTGTCGGGTAAGTTCCGACCTGCACGAATGGCGTAACGATGGCGGCGCTGTCTCCACCCGAGACTCAGTGAAATTGAAATCGCTGTGAAGATGCAGTGTATCCGCGGCTAGACGGAAAGACCCCGTGAACCTTTACTATAGCTTTGCACTGGACTTTGAATTTGCTTGTGTAGGATAGGTGGGAGGCTTTGAAGCGTGGACGCCAGTTCGCGTGGAGCCATCCTTGAAATACCACCCTGGCAACTTTGAGGTTCTAACTCAGGTCCGTTATCCGGATCGAGGACAGTGTATGGTGGGTAGTTTGACTGGGGCGGTCTCCTCCTAAAGAGTAACGGAGGAGTACGAAGGTGCGCTCAGACCGGTCGGAAATCGGTCGTAGAGTATAAAGGCAAAAGCGCGCTTGACTGCGAGACAGACACGTCGAGCAGGTACGAAAGTAGGTCTTAGTGATCCGGTGGTTCTGTATGGAAGGGCCATCGCTCAACGGATAAAAGGTACTCCGGGGATAACAGGCTGATACCGCCCAAGAGTTCATATCGACGGCGGTGTTTGGCACCTCGATGTCGGCTCATCACATCCTGGGGCTGAAGCCGGTCCCAAGGGTATGGCTGTTCGCCATTTAAAGTGGTACGCGAGCTGGGTTTAGAACGTCGTGAGACAGTTCGGTCCCTATCTGCCGTGGACGTTTGAGATTTGAGAGGGGCTGCTCCTAGTACGAGAGGACCGGAGTGGACGAACCTCTGGTGTTCCGGTTGTCACGCCAGTGGCATTGCCGGGTAGCTATGTTCGGGAAAGATAACCGCTGAAAGCATCTAAGCGGGAAACTTGCCTCAAGATGAGATCTCACTGGAACCTTGAGTTCCCTGAAGGGCCGTCGAAGACTACGACGTTGATAGGTTGGGTGTGTAAGCGCTGTGAGGCGTTGAGCTAACCAATACTAATTGCCCGTGAGGCTTGACCATATAACACCCAAGCAATCTGTAGACTCGAAAGAGACCAGATTGCGGTGTGTGAAGACGAAAATGAACCGAAAGTTCGACGCTCACAAAACACCGACAGCTGTCACATACCCAATTTGCTGAAGCGAGACCATCCGGTCACGAGTCAGTACCCGAATTTCTTGACGACCATAGAGCGTTGGAACCACCTGATCCCATCCCGAACTCAGAAGTGAAACGATGCATCGCCGATGGTAGTGTGGGGTTTCCCCAT